>JYOD01000073.1 GCA_000955785.1 Burkholderiaceae bacterium 16 | reverse complement strand
TCTCGGAGCAAATCTGATGAACTAGACTAGAAAAGCGCCCTTGGCGTGCTCGGGTGCAGCTCAGACGCTATTTGACGGCGCTGGCAGACAATCCAAGCGGGCGAATGGCGATAGCAGGGGAACATACCGTCATCTTTTGCCTGAATTCATCTGGAACTGATGTTCAAAGGGGGCATCATGTTACAAGCCAGTGAAATCCAAACGCGATTTACTCATCTGCAGCAAACCGTCAGCGAGGCATCACGGATGTGCCACGCCGACGCGACCCTTCCAAAAGATTTGATGACCTGGATGGATGAGCTCGATAAGGAGTGCAAATCGGCAACGAAGGCCGTGTCGTCCAAGGATGAGGATCGAATCCGGCAGTGCGTCGATGATCTCGAACGGATCGGCGATCGTGCCGAGCGTGCTTGCCAGCAGGCCGGCGGGCTCGACACCAAGATCAAAGACGCAGTCACTTCGATGCATTCGGAACTATCCGACCTGAAGCGTCAATTGCACTGACCCACCTGGCGGCACCGGCCCAACCCGCCGGGGCCGTTTCCATTTCGGCGTCGCCAGACGCTCAGCAACCCTTCCCTTTGACGCGCGGCCGGGCGCTCCCGTGCGATGGCCGCAGCCGATTGTGGAACAAATTGATTGGACGGAGGCATGCCATGGCTACATACGTCATCCTCAGCCGTCTCTCCCCTGACGCGTTCAAGGACCCCGGGGAACTCAAGCAACTCGCCGCCACGGTGGCCGAGAAAATCAAGGCCGAATGCCCTGCCGTCATCTGGAAGGACAGCTATCTCACACTCGGGCGTTTCGACGTTCTGGACGTTGTTGAGTCGAACGATCTGAAACAGCTCGAGCGGGCGGCATTGATTATCCGAGGCTATGGGCACGCCGCAACAGAAACGCTGCAAGCAACCCCGTGGGACGAATTCATTGCGGCGCTGTAATGGAGATCGATTGATGGGCTCGAGCCGATGAAGTTCACGGGGTTGTTATTACGTCTCACCGCCGCTTGCCTGATCGTATTGGCAGTGATCGCGGGAGTCGCCATCTTCCAGGATCGTTTTATCTACTTTCCGGAGAAAGCTGCAACCGAGGGGCTCGCTAGCGGCGCACTTCGCGCCTGGCCAACAACCGAGGCATTCCGGGGCCTCGTGGCAGAGCCAGCCGGAAGGGCGCGCGGCACGGTAATCGTCTTTCACGGCAATGCGGGACACGCCGGACACCGTTCGTTCTATGCCGCGGAACTTACCCGGTTGGGGCTTCGTGTGATCCTCGCCGAATATCCGGGCTACGGGCCACGCGACGGCGCTCCGGGAGAAGAAGGCCTGGTGGCCGACGCCCGCCAGACCATTGTGCTTGCGCATCGCCTCCTATGGCACGCCGCTGCTGCTTATCGGTGAATCGCTCGGGGCCGGCGTGGCGGCTTCGGCCGGCTCCCGCGAACGCGACAAGATCGCCGGCTTGCAGCTCATCACGCCGTGGGACCGGCTCGAGCACGTCGCTGCATACCACTACCGGTGGTTGCCGGTGAAGTGGCTGATGCACGACCGATACGACAGCGTGTCTCACCTTGCGTCGATCGGCCGGCCGGTTCTCATTGTGGTGGCGGAAGACGACAGTATCGTCCCCGCGCAATTCGGAAAGACGCTCTACAAGTCGCTGGCCGGTCGGAAACAACTGAGCGTCGTGAAGGCGGCCGAACACAACGACTGGGTTAGCCACGTCGACGATACCTGGTGGCAGGAGGCGATGGGCTTCCTGTTTGCGCCCTCCCGTTGAATGACGTCGGCGCCGTCGACATTCTTTCGCCTTCGAGTTCAGGCCGACCTTCTCGCCGACGATCCGGCGGCCCGAATACCTGATGGCGAGGTCCCATCCCGGCCAAATCCGGACACTCACCCTTCCCATTGCCGAGACATTTCAATGTCTGCTTCAACTCAGGAATCGGCCTCTGCGTGGGACCAGCCGTTGCGGTTTCGGCCAGCAAGTTCGTCTCCGATCAGGACGATAGAAGCCCACGCGGCAGCGGCTTGACCACGACGACACGTCGAGCTGGTCGGTTGGCAGCAAATAGGAGGTTCCACGGGCCACGCCCGTGGAACCTGTAAAGCCCGCATGCCGGGTAAAGCGTCGGTCAGACCCGACGCCGGCATGCAGGATGGAGACCCCCGTGATCACACTTCGCAGGTCTGCCCACGCGAAGCCCGGGTATTGCCGCCAGGCCCGATGACCTGGGCCTAGCGTGTCGCCTGCGAGTGCGGCTGGACCCGCTCACAACTCCTGGACCAGGTCCCAGGCCCGTGGCCAGTCGCCATAGCCATCAGCCGGCGAGAGATGCCCCACTTCGCCGGCGTCGACCAGACGGCTGCCCCATGCCACCGCAAGGTCCCGAACCTGCTCGAATCCCCCAATGGGATCGTTGCGGCTGGCCACCACGATGCTCGGAAACGGCAAGCGCTGGCGCGGGACCGGCGTCCAGCCATTCTTCGCCAGCGTTTGCGGATCGGAGTAGCCGGCAGGCAGCGGCGTGTCGAAATCGGGCGGCGCAGCAAGCAGCGCCCCCTGGACCCGGCGCGTGGCCTGCCGTGCCCAGTGCAGCGTGATCAGGCATCCGACGCTATGCGCAACCAGAACGATCGGACCATCAATCTCGCTCACGACACGTTCGAGATTGGCGACCCGCGCGCTGCGCAGCATCTTGTCCTGGTCGATCTGCGGAACGATATGTACCGCCCTTTCCTGTTGTTGCAGACGCTCCGCCAGAAGCGTTTGCCAATGATCTGGCATGTGGTCGCGCAGCCCGGGAATAATCACGACCGTCGGCAGGTTTGTAGAAGTCATGGAAGTCGAATTCCTCGATTGAGATCCGGAACTTGGGACATCGCCACGCCGGAACGGGCCCGCCGGATGCCGGGTCCGCCGGATAGCCATAGAGATCGTCAGAATATATGACGGACGCCGATAGCGACGCCGACCATGGACGTCTGCCCGTTAGCCAGCGCATAGGTATTCCCCAGTGCCAGGCTCGAGGGGAAGCCGCTTGCGGCGGAATCCAGCGTCAGGCCGGCGTTCCGGCTATAGGCCGTGGTCAAGTAGACGTCCGTGCGCTTCGAGAGCGAATAGTCCGCAATCAGGGCAATCTGCCACGGATTGGCGACGCCGGTGTTGCCGCCCTGATTCTTGATGTTCTGGTAGTCATATTCGACCGTGAAATCGAGCGCCGATGACAGCCGATATTGACCCCCAATCCAGTAGAAGTCATCGCGGACAATCAGCCTGCCATTCTGGTCCTTGTTCTGTCCCCAGCGATAGCCGCCCATCACCTTCGCCGTGCCATTGAATGCATAGCTGGCCATGACAGCAGCCTTCTTGAACGTACCGGTGCCAGTGCCGATCGTCGGATTCCACTGGTCATAGCCAAGGCCAAGCCCGACGCCTCCCGCCAGATAGCTCAAGCCGGCGCCATAGGCCGAGTCGCGTCGGAATTGACCTGGCACTTCACCGCTTCCGCCCGCACCCGGGATCGTGGGATTGGTCTGTGGAAGTGCCGTGCCGACACCAAACGACCAGTTCGCCTGCGCAGTGAAGGGGCCGAACGTGCCCGTGTATTTCGCTACATTGTCTTCGCGGAAGTTCGCACCGGCAATGACAGCCGCCGGTTCGTACTGCGTCGCAAATCGCGCCGGCACGAAGTTGGCGAGCGTGGTAAATAGCGACTGATATTGACGACCGAATGTGAACTGGCCAAAACGCGTGTCAACCCCGGCGTAGGCCTGGCGGCCGAACATTCGCCCGCCTTGTTGCAGGGTGCCGGTATCGACATTGAAGCCGCCCTCCAGCACGAAGACAGACTTCATCCCGCCACCGAGGTCTTCCGTACCCCGAAGGCCCCAACGCGAACCGGAGTATCCCCCCGAGTTTTCCCGGATGATTTTTTGAGGCATGCCGGAATTGAAGCCGTTACTTGCCTGCGGCACGACTCCAACATGGTTGACGTACTCCACGTTTACGTCGGCCACGCCGTACACCGTCACACTGGATTGCGCCGCAGCCGCGCCACATGCGAATGCAGCGGCCAACGCAAAGATCTCTCTCTTCATCTGTCCCCTTCCTCCAAGGTTTGCCCACCGTGTTTGACTTCTGTTTTCCTTCTAGCGGAGGAGTATCCGCCGTCCGTGCCCGTCCTCATTTGCTCTTCTGGGACTTTCATTTGCTGATTTGGGACACCGGCAATGTGGTCGTGATAAGCTGCGGGTCGCCTCAGTAAAATTGCACAGCCGCCTGCCTTTCCTGCCCCCGGCCGAAAGCGCCGGAATCCTGTCCGCGGCACATCTGGAGCCCCCGCCATGCCAAACGTCGGACGACTTGTTCGCAGTGCCAGCCTGAGCGGCTACATCGAGCTGATGGAGTCGCTCGGACGTGACCCTGGGATCTTTCTGCGAAAGGTTGGACTGTCCGTGCGGCTGCTCAAGGATCCCGCGGCGCAAATCCCCAGCCATGCCCTGCGTGAGTTGCTGGAGGCCACGGCAATTGCCACGGGCATGGAAGACATTGCGCTGCGGCTGGCGGCACGCCGTGCGTTCTCCAACCTGGGACCGATCAGCGTGGTGTTGAAGGAGGAACCCTCGCCTCGGCTGGCGCTCGATGCCCTGTGCCGTTATCTGAAGCTGATCAGCCCCTCGCTGATCATGCGAATCGAGGAAATCGGGCAGACCGTGGTCATTCGTGAAGATCTGCTGCCAAGCCCGGGCCAGCCGACTCGTCAGGCGATGGAGCTGACTGTCGCCATGATGTTTCGCATCCTGGGTGAACTGATCGGCGCCCGGTGGCGGCCGCTGCAGGTGTGCTTCACGCACCGGCCGCCTGCCGATATGTCAGCCCACCGGGCGTTTTTCGGCCGCAACCCGAAGTTCGGACAGCCGTTTAATGGCATCGTCTGCGCGGCGGCCGATCTCGACAAGCCACGTGCGCCGGACAATTCAGGGGCAACGCAGTTGGCACGGGACTACCTTGAAGCCGCCCTGATGCAGCGTGGCGATGGCATACGCGAAACGTGCCGCGAATTGATCACGGCGCTTCTTCCTGGCGGACGCTGTACGGCGCAGCAGGTGGCGCGGCACCTGCGCGTCGATCGTCGCACGCTGCATCGCCATCTGACGGTCGACGGACTGGCCTTTTCTGTCCTGCTGGACGAGGTACGCATGGACCTGGTGAAGCGCCACTTGCAAGAGAGCGACATGCCGATCGGTGAGATCGCAGGCCTGCTGGGATTCTCGAACCAGAGCAGCTTTAGCCACTGGTTCCGCGCTGCCTTCGGCTGCAGCGTTACGCAATGGCGCAGGCAGGCGGCAGACCGTTCCGCGGCCGGGACTGTTGCCGCCCCGCGGCGTCGCCGCCTGGCCGATAACGTCAGTCGGCAATGAGCACGATCTTGCCCATGTGCTGGCTGCGTGCAATGTAGGCGTACGCGTCGCCGATCGCATCCATCGGGAATGTGCGGTCGATCGGCAGGCGCAGCCTGCCTTCGCGGAAGTGCGGCAGCAGGTCGCGCGCGCATGCCTGGATGCAGTCGATGCGCTCCTGTTCGCTGCGCGTGCGGAAGGTGGCGCCGATCAGCTTCAGCCGATTCAGCCACAGCAGATTGATGTCGATCTCCGCAGTGCTGGCCCCACCCAGCCGCGCAAGGTTGACCAGGCGCCCCTTGACCGCGAGGCTCCTGATATGGTCAGGGAAGGCCGTGCCGCCAATGGTATCCAGGATGACGTCAACGCCACGGCCGCCGGTGGCCGCCATGATGGCTTCGACTTGCGACTCCGTCGATGCGTTGATGCCCACATCCACCCCAAAGCCGGCCAGGCGTTCCAGCTTTTCCGCCGACCGTGAAGACGCGATCACGGGTCGCGCACCGAGCGCTGACGCGATCATGATCGCCGCCATGCCGACGCCGCCCGAGGCGCCATTGATGAACACCGACTCGCCGGCTTTCAACTCGCCATTGCTAATCAGCGCGTCATGGGCGGTGATGAACACATTGGGAAAGGCCGCCGCATCGATCCACGACACATCTTCCGGAACCGGCATCAGCGCCAGCGGCGCTGCAATCACATACTGCGCATGGCAGCCGCGGCCATGACCCATGACACGGTCGCCTTCGCGCCAGCCGCTGACCTGGTCGCCCACACGCACGACCTCGCCCGCGAACTCGACGCCAGCGGTCATCGGGCTGCCCGTCCGATGCTCCCGCATGTATTTGATCTCGCCGTAATTGATCCCGGACGCGCGGACATGGACCAGCAACTCGCCAGGTCCTGGCTTCGGGACCGGCATATCCTGCACGTCCAGCCGACCGCCGTCGGCGCCGGGTAGTACTCGTACTGCCTTCATCTGAAACTCCTGTCGATATCATCCTGCCGGCGTCAGAACGCCACTGCCTGCCTACCTTTCAGTTGGAGCATGTCACGCGTTTCGTCAGGTGACGCCACTTCCAGATTCAATGACCGCAACACCGAGACGATGCGCTCGACCTGCTCGACATTGCTCGTTGCCAGGCGCCCCGGCCCGTCCCACAGCGAGTCCTCGAGCCCCACGCGGACATTGCCTCCCATCGAGGCGGCCATGGAGGCAATTGGAATCTGGCTGCGCCCTGCGCCCAGCACCGACCAGTAGTAGTCCTTACCGAACAGGCGATCCGCCGTCCTGCGCATGTGCATGACGTCATCGGGGTGTGTGCCGATGCCGCCCAGCAGACCAAAGACGGATTGAATAAAGAAGGGGGGCTTGAGAATGCCCCGGTCGATGAAATGCGCCGCCGTGTAGAGATGGCTGGTGTCGTAGCACTCGATCTCGAACCGGGTACCATTGTCAGCGCACGATTCGAGGATATAGCGGATGTCCTTGAACGTATTGCGGAACACGCGGTCCTCGGAGCCTTCCAGGTACTGTCGCTCCCAGTCGTGTCTGAATTCCTTGTAGCGGTCAAGCATCGGGTAGAGGCCGAAGTTCATCGACCCCATGTTCAGCGAAGCAATCTCCGGCTTGAGCTGCAGCGCCGGCTGCAACCGTTCTTCCACCAGCATGTTCGGCGCGCCGCCCGTGGTGAGATTGATCACGACATCGGAACGCTCCGCGATGGCCGGCAGAAAGGCGCGGAACAGATCCGGATCCTGCGAAGGCTGCCCGTTATCGGGCTTGCGCGCATGGAGATGGACGATCGACGCACCGGCCTGCGCGGCCGCAATCGCCTCGCGGCCGATCTCATCGGCCGTTATCGGCAGGTACGGCGACATGGTGGGCGTGTGAATCGCGCCGGTCACGGCGCAAGTCACGATGACCTTGCTTTGGGATGCTGCCATGGTAGGTATTTTCTCTATCTCCGAATGACTTCCGGCTGATTTCCGGTGTCATTCCGGAGTGAAGTTGATGGAGCGCAGCAGCTTGCCCTGGCGTTCATAGGACTCACGCACGTCCTTGGAAAGTTCTTCTGGAGTCGCCGATAAGCCGACTTCCATGCCCTGCTCTTCGATCTTTTTGTGGAATGCGGGCGATTGCAGGGCCTTGAGCGTGGCCTCACGCATCTTCGCGATCACTCCCGGGGGTACGCCCGGCGTGGACCAAAGCCCCAACCATCCCACTTCGTTGAGATCGGGATATCCCAGCTCAGTAAAGGTGGGCACGTTGGGCAGCGCCGCTATCCGCTTGGGATAAGCCACGGCAAAAGCCCGGAGCTTCCCTGACTTGATGAATGGCAGCGAAGTTGCGGGGGCGTCGAACATCAGAGGCACCTGCCCTCCCATGACGTCCTGCAGGGCTGGCGGGGAGCCCCTGTAGCTCACGGCCCCGGTCTCGAGGCCGGCCAGGCGATTGAACTGTACGCCGATGGTCTGCCCACGCATCCCAATACCGAAGTTGGCGTAGTCGATCTTGCCCGGGTTCGCCTTGATGTACGAGACCAGCTCGGCGAAGTTCTTCGCGGGAAGGCCGGGGTTCCCGACGAAGATGAGGCCTTGCCGGGTGAGCTGGGCAATTGGAACAATGTCCTTGAACGGGTCGTAGGACACCTTGACGGCGTGGGGCACTTCGGCGGCAATCCCTTTCTGGATCAGCAGGAAGGTATATCCGTCCTTCGGGGCGGAGACCAGGCTCTGGACCGCGATGGTGCCAGCCGCGCCGGACTTGTAGTCCACGATCACGGTCTGCCCGAGCGGGCCCTGCAGTTCATAGGCGAGCAGGCGGGCCACGATATCCGCCGTGCCGCCCGGAGGCGCCCCCACGAGAATCCGTACAGGCTTGGTCGGCCATCCTTCACCCTGGGCGGCATGCGCGACCGGCATCAGCGAACCCATGGCAACCGTAAGCGCCAGAATCGGGCGCAAGAGCGTGATGAGGCGTTTCATTGTTGTCTCCTTCGTATAAGTCCTGCCGCCGGTCTGCGCCGGCGGGTTGATCGGCTCACCGCGTCTTGCGCAGGTAGCCTTGGGTACCGCCATTCCGGTTGGGCGCGAAGCCGTTGGCCTGCAGAGATTCCTCGACCGTGTCGTAGAACACACCGATCCGGGAAATCTCGCGCGCCTGCTTTGCGGTGGCGATCTCCCGGCCGAACTCGCGGGAGATGCGGACAAGCTGCTCGATCTGCTTTACGGTGCTCTGCTTCTCCGTGCGCGACTGGTTCCACAGGCAATCCTCGGTGCCGCAGCGTACGTGCAGACCCATGGCAATGCCCATCATGTTGACCGGCAGCACGTTGCGCACATTGCTTTCCACCGTCACCACCGCGCCGTCCGGCACGCCGCGCATGAAGTTGCCCAGGCTATAGACGTTCGGCGTGTCCATGCCACCGCCGATGGCCACCCAGTTCATGACGAGCGGCCCCCTGTAGAATCCACGGCGCATCAACCGCTCCACCGACTCGAAGCTGTTGGTGTTGTAGCACTGGAAGGCACTCTGAATTCCCTTGGCCGACAGGCGCCGCACGTGTTCCTCCACCCATCCCGGCTGCGCGGGCACGGTCATCTCCTTGTAGGCGTTGAAGATTGCGGGATTCTCGCGCGAGGTGCCCTTGAAGTCCGCGTCTTCCGCGTGATCCGTGACGTTCATCTGTGAGGTGTTGACCGTCACCGTGACCTGGTCCGGCGTGGGATCGAGGTCGGCCAACATGTGGCGGGTATCGTCGGACAGCCACTTGGCCGCCTGGCCCTCGTTTTCAGGGGCGAAGGAGATGGAGCCACCGACCTGGATGATCATCTCAGGCACGGCCTTGCGCACGCCGGCGATCAGTTCGTTGAACTTGGACAGGCGCTTGCTCCCCTTGCCGTCCAGCTCGCGCACGTGGAGGTGCAGTACCGTAGCGCCCGCGTTGTAGCAGTCCACGGCCTTCTGGATCTGGTCTTCCATCGAGACCGGAATGTCCTCGGGAAAATCGGAGGGCAGCCAGCCCGGGGCATAGGGCGCAGCCGTGATGATCAGCGGCTGCTGGTTTTCGGGAAAGAGGTGACCGTCTAGAAAGTTCATGATGATGCTCCGGAAGGAATGGCGGCGATGATCAGTACGGGATATCGCCCACGATGCCGGCGCGTTCCATCTTGCGCGGTGCCGGCCAGTAGTCGTTGAGTGCGTAGTGCTGCGTGCAGCGGTTATCCCAGATGGCGACGTCGCCTTGCCGCCACGACCAGCGGACCTGGTATTCGGGAATGGTGGCGCGGCTGATCAGGTAGTTGAGCAGCAGGGAGGCGCCCGGCGCCTTGTCGATGCCGTGGCGCACGTTGGCCGGCGTACTGTAGTTGGTGAAGTGGGTCGAGAACCCAGCACCGACGAACAATATCTTTTCCCCGGTTTCCGGATGGGTGCGCACCACGGGATGCTCCACGCTCGGATGGTCCTGGACCAGCTTTGCGCGTGCCTCTGGCGTCATGACCGCACCGAAACTGTGCTCGATACTGGCGCGGGCGCGCAGGCCGTCGACCTTTTGCTTGATGTCTTCCGGCAGTTCCTCGTACGCCTTCACCATGTTCACCCAGATGGTGTCGCCGCCGATCTCGGGGCATTCGATGCATCGCAGGACCGCGCCCATGGCCGGATTGGGGCGCCACAGCCCGTCGCAGTGGTAGTTGTTCTCGTAGCTGTGGGGGTTGTCGCTCCGATACACGCGCACGAGGCCCGGATAGTCCGGATCGCTGCCGACTACCGGGTGATCTTCTAGCTTGCCGAAGCCACTCGCGAAAGCCACGTGCTCGGCGCGCGTGATCTCCTGATTGCGAAAAAACAGGACCCGGTGCTTGAGCAGCGCCTCCCTGATCTGGGCGAAGAGCGCCGGATCGCGCGGCGCCTCGCCGAGGTGGATCCCCGAAATCTCGGCCCCGATGGCGGGGGTGATTTGCCTGATTTTCATTGTCATGTCTCCTGCAGTCTGGTGAATCCACGGACAGGTCGCTGTCCGGCTTCCGTGATGGAAGTATCTGGCGTCTCCGAGGCCCATCGCTTGCATATTTGGGACTTTGATTTGCCAAGTTGGGACATTCCAGCGTCGATTGGACTGACCGGCAGGAAAGCTCACTACTATTGCGCCGTCGCAACGTCCGAGTCACCCCCCCTCATTGGAGTTATCCATGGAAACCCTTACTTCCCATCCCGTTGTACTGATTTCGGGAGCAACGGCCGGGATCGGCCGGGCTACCGCTCTCGCCTTTGGCCGTGAAGGTGCGCAAGTGGTTTGCACGGGGCGGAACGCTGCCGCCGGGGCCGGGCTCGTTGCGGAGCTCCGGAAGATGGGCGCGGAAGCGGACTTCGTGGCGGCGGACGTGAGCAGCGAAGGCGACGTCCGTCGACTGGTCGAGCATGCAATTGCGCGCTTCGGACGCCTCGATATCGCAGTCAACAGCGCCGGGACGGAGGGAACGCCCGGACTGCTCGTGAACCAGACTGTCGATTCCTACACAACGACGTTCAATGTCAATGTCCTGGGGACCCTGCTCTGCATGAAACACGAATTGCGCGTGATGCAGGCGCAGGGGCATGGCGCGGTGATCAACCTCTCATCCACGATGGGCAGCCGTGGCAACCCACAAAATCCGATCTACGTAGCGAGCAAGCACGCCATCGAGGGCCTCACCAAGTCCGCGGCGATCGAGTCCTGCAAGTTCAATGTCAGGGTGAATGCCGTGGCGCCAGGCCCCATTGAAACGGACATGCTGGAACGCATTGCGGGTGGTGCCGAGAAAATCGCGGCAGTTGCCGCGTCGATCCCCGCTGGACGTATAGGGACGCCAGATGAGGTCGCTGACGCGATCACCTTCCTGGCATCCGACAAGGCGAGGTACATCACAGGCCAGATCATTCACGTGAACGGCGGGAAGACGGCTCTGTAGGACCGGATTGCCGGCCATGAACTTCGATATCGTCAATTTGGCGCACCGAACGCTGTCGCCCGCTACCGAGCGAGCCATCGCCACAATTGATGCGCTGACTTGACGTCTGTATGCGTTGAGTTTCCTGCGCGGTGCCGCTCCCCCTAGTCAGGACCAGGCAATATGCCGGCACTGAGTCGCCGGTCAGTTTCGAGGGGCGGCCGGGGTTCTCGTGTGGCGCGCAGACCGGCGCCGTAGGCGACCGACAGCGCGGTCTGGTGCTTGAGGTTGCCGGCCGCCTCGATGAGCCGCCGCACTTCATCGGGGCTGAGCACGACGGGTAATGTGCGGGGCATGCGCACCGGGTGCATCCTGACCATCAGCTCAGGCCGGTCGAGCGTGACCTCGAAGAAGAACTTCAGGCCGGTGATCGCGTGGTTCAGTGACACAGGCGATGTGCCGTGATCGACGAGATGCAGTTGGTAGCGCCGCAGGTCCTCGACGGTGGCGGTGTCAGGTGAGCGCCCGAGAAACCGGGCAAATTCGCGCACGATGTGCAGATAGGTGTCCTGCGTCTTCGGCGAGAGCTGGCGCATGCGCATGTCGTCGATCATGCGCTGGCGCAGTGGACTGGCGTTTGCCGGTAAGGAGGTCATGATTCGGCTCCTGTTGAAGAACGAGGCGGATTGCCTCATTCGCCAACATAGAACCGTCTGACCGGTGTGAGCGGCCTCTCCCTGACCGCCACCGTCTGGCCGTAGCCCCTACCGCGCGAGCGGTTTAGTCCACCGGCCAGATGCGGCCGTTCCGGTATCCCTCTTGTTGCGTCCAGCGACTGAACATCAGCTAGACTGAACTACCCCAAACCGCTCTCATCAATCATGCAATGCACAGGCAGAAGGCTGGCCATGATCGGCATGCTCCTGTTGGCAGGCGCTGCATTGTCTCAGGCATCGCGGGCAGACAAGCCCATCGAATCAGCGCATCGGGCGGGGCCGAAGGGCCTTGAAGGTTGGACAGAGAGCTATCCGTTGGCGGACGGTCAGAGCTACCCCGCCACCTTGGTTATCGCCCAGCGGAGGCATGTTATCCGTCGAGTCCAAGGAGATCCATTTGTGTGGAGATGGATGTTTTGGGAAAACGGAAGACAGGTCGCCTATGAGACTGGATCGTTGCACTTCAACATGGCGTGCAGGCTAGTCGACATCGCAAGTGGCCGACAACTGGCGAATCTTGATTGCTATCGCGAACTCGCCGAGGATGCCCCTGCATGGGAGAAAGCCTTGCGGGACGCCAAGTAAATTGGCAATCACACTGCGCGTTGGAACTGCCGCAGTACATCGCGGCTGGCGACAATAGGCGAAGCCGACCGCCCAATCCAATGCTATCGAACGGCCGAAACGGGTCGGGAAGCGACGCCCGGGATCAGGAAGGCCAAGGCTGCTGATTGGCCATCAGGGCCATTTACCGAAGGCCATTGTGGTAGACGAAGTCGGCGGCACCTGGGGATCGAAACGCACGCATCCCACCTATTCCCACGCGAACTCCTTTCCCCTGGGCATTGGAACCATAGATACATGCCAGCACTGCAATTCACACGAGGATCCCGCGAGCCCAGATCCGTGAAGGTACCCCGCCAGATCAAAGACCTATGACCTCGACCGCGAATTCGCTGCGCGAGCAACGTAAAGTTTGGCTCTGTGTGAGCTAGGTGTTGCGGGAGCAAGCGTAGGCTCCCACGGAGGACCGGCAAATGAGAACTTCTTAGGTCCTACGTTCTTAGGAGCCGTTTTGCGAGTATTGCTTTAAGGTCTCGCCTGGTGTCGCTTATGATGTGTATGTAAATGGTGTCGTTTGCAATCTGGTAGATGATTCTGTTCATGCCGCTGATGACTTGATAGTATTTCGTTGGTTGGAAATCTATCAACTCGGGTGGGTTGCTACCCTTCAGTGGGAAATCTTCTACCTGCTTGATTGATTGTTGAATCTTGCTTCTGGTCTCAAGCCAAGTCTTGTTGCCAAATTTATTAATGATGTACCGTCGCAAGTCTTGCAAGTCGGACTTGGCAGGCCCGAGAATTACAGACTTCATTCGATCCCTTCCTCCCTGTCCATGCGCTCCAGTTCGGCAAACACTTCGTCCGTCGGGGTGAAGTTGCCCGTCTCGATGTCATTCTGACCCATCGCCAGAATCTTCAGAAGGGCAACCGTCTGTTGCATGTCCTCATAGGATTGGGCATCCTGCACGACTACCTTTGCCTCGCCGTTCTGTGTGATCAGCATGGGCTCGCCGCTCTCGGTGATGTCCCGGACGATTTCTGCTGCGTGGCTCTTCAGATAGCTTATGGGCTTGACCTGACTCGGTTTCATATCCGCTCCCTAGGCTTGAGACTACCGGTCCAAATATAGACCTGAATTCAGTCTGCGTCCAGCACAAGGAATTTCCTGCGCTATGCAGTGGCGCATAGGGCAGGCAATCGATGCATGTCCTCGGTGAGGAGCCGACTCTACCAGTGGGCGCCAGACCTAGCCCAGACAGCCGCGTAAAGTTTTCCGCCCCGTATAGGTCAGGCAGCCATCGCTGTGGGCCAATAGTCCACTCATTAGACGCTCGACGTTACCTAAACTGCATCGGCCGCCCGGCTTGGGCGGGGAAGGAGTGCGTTTTTAATCACGCATAGATATGCGGAACGTTCTTCGACCAGTACAGTCATCCCGAGAACAGACTGACGCATGTCCATGTCGATGATCTGCCGGCTGTAACGCAGCGTTGAATGACCGCTGTACTTCAGAAGTTGACGCCGAAGCCGTACTGGGGCGAACGACGGCAGCGGGTCGGAAAGTGCCGGTCGCCCCCGCCCCTCAACTTACGTCCCTCAGAATGAGGCAGAGTTAGCCGCATGCATGACCGATACACGCGCTCATGTCGGTTTGATCATGTCACGCGCGTATGCGAGCCCCGTGCCATACCCACCACCATGCTCAACCACGATCGAGCGAGCCTTCTCATATGTGTCATGACGCGTCCAGTCTCTCTGAAATTCGAGAAGGAGTTGGAGCCAGGAAGTCATGACTGCACCAGCGGAAGCCATCCGTCGCAACGCAAGGTCATGGCTTGTTGGTGTCAGTCCACCGCAAGCATCGGCAACCACGTAGACTTGATATCCCTCGGACAGCGCTGAAAGAACCGGGAAGCTCACGCAGGCCTCCGTCAGCATGCCCGCGATGATCAGCGTACGCTTTCCGGTAGCCGTAATCGCGTCGCGGACTGCATCGTCTTCCCAAAGGTTCATGTTGCGGCGTTCAATCGGCGTGACGTTTGGCAGCACTTCCCGAAAAGCCGGCATCAATGGGCCGCTGTAGACCTTCGAGGCCGAAGTGGAGACCACAACCGGCAAGTCAAAGGCGACCGCCGTCTTCGCGACCGCAAGGCCATTACTGCGTAGAATCTGGGGGTCTTGAGAACCCGCGGCGAACGCAAGGCCCGCCTGTTCATCAACGAGGATCAATGCACAATCCGCGGGTTCGAGTAACGGTAGTTTGGACATGGGAGTTCTCCTGTTCATTTGAGACCGCGATCTTGCTTCAAGCCGCGGTCTGAGTCAGTCGGGATTGAAGTAGGCAGTTGGCCCCGTTTCTGAAATGACTGGACGTCCTATGGAACGTCCAGCCCGCGAATGCAGAATTACCGCTCGATCACCTGTGCATGGACCGGAGCCAGCGACTCGTGCTTCGTGGCGGTGCGCTGCTCGGCCTTGTGGACCATGGTGTAGGCGTAGTCCACGCCCATGCCGTAGGCACCCGAGTGTTCCTTGGCCACCTTCATTACCGCGTCGTACGTGTCGCGGTTCTTCCAGTCGCGCTGCCATTCAAGCAGCACCTGCTGCCAGGTCACTGGCACCACGCCGGCCTGCACCATGCGCTGCATCGCGTAGTCGTGCGCTTCCTTGGTGGTGCCGCCCGAGGCGTCGGCCACCATGTAGATCTCGTAGTTGCCTTCGAGCATCGCGCAGAGCGCGAACGTGGTGTTGCAGACCTCGGTCCACAGGCCGGCGACGATCACCTTCTTGCGGCCGTTGGCGGCCAGCGCGTCGCGCACCTTCTGGTCGTCCCATGAGTTCATCGAGGTGCGTTCGAGCGTCTGCTTACCCGGGAACACGTCGAGCAGTTCGGGGTAGGTATAGCCCGAGAACGAGTCAGACTCGACCGTGGTAATGGTGGTCGGGATGTCGAAGATCTTGGCCGCCTTGGCCAGGCCGACCACGTTGTTCTTCATGGTCTGGCGGTCCATCGACTGCACGCCAAAGGCCATCTGGGGCTGATGGTCGATGAAGATAATCTGGCTGTTGTGCGGGGTCAGGACTTCCAGTTTGGCGTTCGACATAATGTTCTCCGGTATATGTTGATTCAATGATTTTGAGCTTCTGTCTGGCGGCGCTGCTTTCGCTTTTTGCGTTGTTGCGTCTTCCATGTGCAGAACTATAGCGGCGATAGCGTTGCACAAAGTGATCGATTCGCTGGCATGTTATTCAAATATTTTGAACCTTTGAGATTCACCAAACGGACACTCCGGAGGTGCAGTGAGGGATGCGACTAGGGAAGCGCCAACCGGGCACGGGTCGACCTATGGCTCTTCCCGGCCCAGTCGCCAAGGGCAGCTCTCGGGTAGGCTGTTTCCTCAGTATATTCATCCGCCCGGCTCGATCTAGACGCCAATTCCCCCAAATACGCAAGGGACCGCGGCTGCATGACTTTCGACACCGCTTCGCCGTCGAAGTGTTGACACGTTGGTATCAGTCGGCAGAAGACGCCTGGCGCCTGTTGCCGGTGCTGTCGACCTATCTCGGGCACGTCTACGTGGGCGACACATACTGGTACCTGAGCGGCTCACCTGAGTTGATGGCGCTAGCGATGATTCGGTTGGAACGGCGTTGGGGAGGAACATCATGACGAGCAAGCCCAGCTTCGCAGCCTTGCTGGAAAAATTCTTGATCCAGCGCCTGATGCAGCAGCGTCAAGCCAGCGTGCATACAATCGCATCGTACCGCGACACATTCCGATTGCTGCTGGAGTTTGTACAGCGGCGCGCCATCGACCCTGGCGCTGGAAGACATCGATGCGCCGCTGATCCTGGCCTTCCTCGATGAACAGGAGCACATTCGTGGAGTCACGGCTCGAACGCGTAACCTGCGCCTGACGGCAGTGCCCTCGTTCTTCCGATATGCGGCCTTTGAGATGCCATCACACTGACGATTCGTGGCGCCAAGCTTGGCCGGTGGCGCCTGGTGCCCATTCATCCCACCACGTGTACCGTCCTGGCTGACTACCTAAGGCGCCGCGAACAGTTCTTCGGTCATCCGGTCTCGTCCTTCGGCACACATCCAGCGTGTGCCGGCCATTCCGGCCAAACGGTTAGCCGCGCACTGGTACCCTTCCTAAGTCGACAGGAGGTCGATGCGTTGCTTGCCGCGCCGGACCAGCACACCTGGTCAGGTCGCCGCGATCACGCTCTAAGAGTTTGTAGGCCAAGCTATGTCCCGCGCTGCGCACCGCCGGCTGCTGTCGTGCTGTCGGTCTTGTGCGCGGCAGGACCTAGAGTTCCGCTCGGGACATCGTCCAGTATGTGCCAGCAGTCAATAGACTTGAAAGCACGGTTCGATATCTGGGCATTGAAGTAGACGACGCGCTCGAAATGGCAGAGCAAACTGAAATTTGACAACCCGATGGCCGGCGAGCGGTCGCTTGTCGGCCATGAGCCGACATTCCGTGGTAAGGCAGAATTTGCTTTGACCGCTCGACAACGTCCGATGAGGGCGTCGGGCGTCCCAACGTAGACACTTGCGAGAATCCACATGATTCAAATGAGTCAACCCGAAGACGTGCTCCACGCGTTTCAGACCGCTTGGAACAGCCACGACATGCAGTCCATCGGCGCGTTGTTCCATGAGAATGCGACATTTGTGAACCGGTTCGGGCACTACGTGCGGGGCGTCGAGGCGATTATCAAGCTGCATGCGCCCATCCACGCAACTATCTACAGCGATTCCACGCTGGATAACGAGCTGATCGACGTGATCCCCATCGGCAACGATGCGGCGGTCATTCACTTCTGGAGCCGCCTCACGGTCGGTGCGGCTCATCCGGCGGGCCCGCACGCTGTCGACACACTGATCCTTGCCGTGCTGACGCGACAGGTTGGCGAGTGGCGAATCAAGGCGCTCGAGAATGTCACCCTGACGAATCCCCGCACGGGAAAAGCTGTCTTGAGAGACGGCCGGAGTTCTTGATCTAGCAGCAAAGTTACTTCCACGACATACGGGGTTGTCTGCTTGCTGGCGGATCGCGTGTCCGCCATGGGTCGGTAGTTGCCTCTGGCGCCCGCGCACCCATGCGCGGGTGGGCCTTCGTCGGAATCCGGCCATTTTGAGACTCTCGCCATCGCCCGCCTCACCCACGCCGCGTGCCGCGGGACTATCGCGCCTCGGTCGATTCGCGCTCGAACTCGCGGATCACCGGGTTGCCAAGGATGGCATCCCTCCCCGCCTCGATCAGGCGATCGACGTCCCTCTCGGGCAGACGAAGTCTGGTCGGCACATCGTTCAGACTTGCAGCACGCTCCTTGTCGAGGGCTTCAAACGAGATCCGCGTGACGAAGAATTCGACTTCGTTGCACCGCCAGCCTGGGCGGCGTGCAGCGATCTCCTGCTGCCGAGAATGCGGCATGCCACACCGATACGCCACGAGGTCGTCGCGCCACTGCTGCATCATGGGAACGAAGGCGTCATAGCTCATTCGAACGTTGGTCCCCATTGCCGCGTCGATGGCCGCGCTTGCGACTTCGATTCCGGATGGGCCATCCTGGCTTCGGTTCCAATCGCCGCGTGGGCCGTGACCGGCGTCAACAACGATGAAAAGTAGTCGTCGCACATTGATCGCGTCGGTCTCGCTCATGGGACCGTAAGCCGTGCCCAGCAGCAGGCGCGATTGCAAAATGGTGGCCAAGCCGTAGTTGTCGGTCACCCCGCCGTCGACCAGCTTGATGTACTTTCCCTTCGAAGTGTCCCGGAGACCGCGAACGGCGTTTGCCAACGCGCCAAACAGCAGCGATTGCCCAGGCGCCTGGGCCTTGTCAAGGTTCGGCAGCGGTGCACTACAAGCCTCGGGATGCTTTTGAAGGACGATCGGTGCGAAGAAGAGCGGGACCGCCATGGATGCGGCGACGGCCTCGGAAACGGGAAAGCTCGCGAGATCACTGCATAGCGCATCGAATGCCTGCTGGCTGAACGGGAACGCGACCCGGTAGTAGACGTTCGTGGCGTTGAGCCAAACGATTGGCTTGCCACGGCGGAACATGTCGGCGTACGTGGCGCCCTTGAACACGTCTTCGTCGAGCCATGTCTTGAGATCTTCCCGATCGTTGAGCCCCCCCGCGAAGAGGCGCGCAAGGTTGACCGGATTGAGGAGACTGAAGCGAAGTCCCGCCTCTCCGTCCTTCAAGAGCACTGATCGAAAGGTCGCCAGGCCGGCCTTGCCGTGCAGACCGTAGTACGCAGCGGTGATGGAGCCGCCGGACACGCTGCTAATGAAGGCGACGTCGGCGAGCAGGGACCCGCCCCCAGGACCTCTCATGGCGTCGAGCCCCTGCAGCGCGCCGAAGGCGAAGGCTGCGGCTCGCGTGCCACCGCCAGAGAACGACATGGCGCCGGTTGTCTGGCCGGCGACGTCGGTGGCTTCGCGCATGGCCGCGGATGCGCTGCCAGCCGCGGCCTGAGGCAGATTGCGCGGCGCATTGTGAGGAAGCGACCCGCAAGCACTGAGTCCCGCAAGTAGAAGCAGCATCAGAGTGCGGTAGGCCCTGCCGCAGGCGTGTCGCTCTCTCCCTGCCCCCCCCATTCGCCAAGGCAGATTGCTCTTGCGCCGAAGAATGTAGTCATGTCGAAACTTCCGCATTGGACTAGGTCAGGCGTCTATGTGCTGGAGGGCATATTCGATACTCGGTCGCATGCGTGCGCGTGGCGGGCGTCGAGGTGGCGGGGCGGTTGTTTGCGATTGCTCGCTGCTGCGGCCCTGCATGCGCAATTTGCATGCGGACTTTGCAGCATGCGGCGGTGCATTCACGAGAGCTTGAAGAGTACTCAATGACCGGCGACCTGGCCGCCATCGACATGCAGAATTTCGCCTGTCACGAACGGCGCCGAATCCAGATACAGGATCGCTTCGACGATGTCGCTCATTTCGCCCATGCGGCCCATTGGATGCAACGCGCCGAATTTCGTGTACAAGTCCGGGGGAAACATCGGAGTCTTGATCATTCCCGGTGAGACCGCATTCACGCGGATGCCGCGCTTCGCATATTCGATCGCAAGCGCGCGAGTGGCCGCCGCGATTCCGCCCTTCGTCAGCGACGCCAAAGCCGCCGGCAAGGCTTCCATCGCGTGGTCGACGAGGCTCGCCGTGACGTTGACGATGTGCCCGCTCGATTGCTTCTCCATTCGAGCCAGCGCGAGCTGCGTGATATAGAAAAAGCCCGCCAGGTTCACATTGATCAATGACGTGAAATCTTCGGCCGTGTATTCGGCGAAAGGCTTCGCGACGAAAATGCCGGCATTGTTCACTAGCGTGTCGACACGCCCAAAGCGTCTGATCGTTTCATCGATCACACGGCGCGCGGTAGCGGGTTCGCCGATATCGCCTGCCACGGCCAACAGGTCGGCGTCGTCAGTCGCTTTGATGGAGCGGGCCGTTGCGACAACGTGGTGCCCCCGGCAGCGAAATGCTTTGACCGCCTCCGCGCCCATGCCTTGCGAAGCGCCGGTGATAACAATGACCTTTTGTTGGTTGCTCATGCTACACCTCCTCCAGTTGCGGGTTGATGCTGTGCAGTCCCGGGCTCAAAAACCTCCGAACCGCTCAGTAAGCGCCGGCGCGGCTATGCGCGGCTATCGTCGCCGACAGATGTTCCTGTTCAACGATGGGGCGAGCGTATACATGTGGTAGGCGTTGGTTCCGAATTAGTCCAGTGGCGCGGCCTGTCGACAGATACTTTTGAAGGTACGAGCATTCGGAAGACATTCAGTAAGCCTTCACAAACGTCCGACGCAGGAGTCCGGATCGATTCGCGTGATCGCCTGTGCCGCACAGCGGCGTGTGCCCTGCATTGAACAGCCTTCGACGCCATGGCCCACCTCGCGCATACCCAGGGACGTGTACCAATCACCAGTAGCGAGACCACACGGGCGCCCAGAGAGCCTGCCCCGAGGGCCTCAGGCCGCTTCCCGAGCGACAGCGAGATAGGCGTGGATCTGCGACACAACCGCTGCGCCCTCGCCCACCGCAGTGGCCACGCGCTTGGTCGAGCCGGAGCGGACATCGCCGATGGCGAAGACGCCCGACACGCAGGTTTCCAGCGTATTGGACTGCAGCCCGGCGTCTATGCCGGTCAGCACGAACCCCTTGGCATCTACCCCCACATCGCAGCCGTCCAGCCACGATGTGTTCGGCTGCGCGCCAGTAAACAGGAACACGTGCTGCACCCGCATCGTCATCTGCGTGCCCATATTGCAATCACGCAGGGTTACGCCTGTCAGCCGCGTATTGCCTTCGAGGTCCACTACTTCGGTGCGGGCATGGACCGTGATGTTGCGCTGCGCGGCGATGCGGTCGATCAGGTAGCGCGACATGCTGGTGTCGAGGCTATCGCCGCGAATCACAACGTGGACGTGCGCGACATGGGCGCCCAGGAACACGGCGGCCTGGCCGGCGGAATTGCCGCCACCCACCAGCATGACTTCCCGGTTGGCGCAGAGCTTGGCTTCCACCGGCGACGCCCAGTAGTAGACGCCACTCCCTTCGAACTCGGCCCGGCGCGGAATCGGCGGCCGACGGTACGCGGCGCCGCTGGCGATGATGACGGTACGCGCCTGGATCGTATCGCCGGCCCGCGTACGCAACTGGTGTACGGCGCCGCAATCGAGCCGTTCGATTTCCGTGGGAAAGGCGATGTGCGCGCCGAACTTCTGCGCCTGCGCATAAGCATTGGTGGTCAGCGCATGGCCCGAAATGCCGGCGGGAAATCCCAGGTAGTTCTCGATGCGCGCGCTGGCACCGGCCTGACCGCCCGGCGACAACGCATCGAGCACGATCACGGGCAACCCTTCCGACGCCGCATAGACCGCCGCCGCCAGCCCGGCCGGGCCCGCGCCGATGATCGCCACATCATAGATCCGGCTGCCATCGATATGCGGCAGCAACCCCAGGCACGACAGCACCTGCGTGGTATCGGGACGGCGCAGCACCGTGCCATTGGGGCCGATGACGAGCGGCAGATCGTCATCGGTGGCATCGAACTTGCCGGGCATTTCCGCCGCTTCAGCATCGGCGTCGATATCAACCACCGAGTACGGATAGTTGTTACGCCGCAGGAGCGCCTGCAGGTCGAACATGGCCGGATCGCTCTCACGGCCGATCAGCGTCGGCCCGCGTCCACGCTGGATCAGCGCCGTGCGGCGCAGCATCATCGCCTGCATGATCAACTCGCCGAGCGCGGCCTCGGCCACTATCAGCGCGCGCAAGCACGCCGGGCGCACGACGATGGCGCGTACATCCTCGATGGCGATGCCGTCGACGAGTTCGGGCGTGCCAGAAAGCTGGCCGATTTCGGCCAGAAAATTGCCGGGCCCGTGCTCGGAGGCCAGAGCGCTGTCACCGATGCCATCGCGCTGCACGATGCGCACACGCCCTTCGATGACGAGGATCATGCCATTGGCCGGATCCCCGGTACGTACCACGTACTCGCCGGCCTGCCAGGTCTGTTCCCGGCCATAGGGCGCGATGCGCGCGATATCGGCGGCAGATAAGTGCGGATACATCTGCCGCTGGTGCAAGACTACGACGGCCGGGGCCGCTTCCGGCACGGCGCCGGATGCATCGGCGGACGACTTGTGTTGGGCGGAGATGTCCATGGCGGATGGATGTGGTGGTCTGCCTTGCGTGCAAGCGTAGCAATCCAGTCCTCGAAACGCAGTCATGCACCGGGCGTGCCATGACAAGACTTGCGTATAGGAGGCGCGTCGGAACGGAGGGGCGAAGCATCGCTAGCCGCATGCGGCAAACGCGGCGATCGCCTTCTTGACGTCACTCGAGATTGGCCTTGTCGAGCCCGAACGCCTTGTCGGACGAACCAGGCACCATGCGGAACGCCACGTTCAGTCGGTTCCAGCTATTGATTGCGCCCACGAGGAACGTGAGATCGGACAACTCGTGCTCGGAGTACTGGGTACGCACGCGCTCGTAGATCGTCGGGTACGCCTTGGGAGGGAATGTTGGTCAGCACCTCAGTCCACGCCAGCGCAGCGCGTTCACGCGGCGAGAACAGTGTCGACTCCCGCCAGATCGCCAAGTGGTGCAGACGCAGTTCGCGCTCGCCGTGGATCTTTGCCATCTTGATATGCATGTCAACGCAAAACGCGCAGCCATTGAGCTGCGATGCGCGGATCTCGACAAGCTCGCGGATGTGTGCCTCGATCCTCGTCTTCTGGAACAACGGGCCGGACTCCACGAGCTTCTTGGTCAGTTCGGAGGACTGCTGGAAGTAGTTAAGGCGTTGCATCGTGAATCTCTGCTGGCAGTTGACTAAAAATTGAGCTCACCGAGGCTGCGCGGATTTATTTGCCTCGGGGTCGGCTTTGACGGAATAATACGCTTCGACAGACCACGCGGTAGTGCTCTCACGGTACCTACTCTGTTGTCGCATCGGCACCAATCGCAGCGTTTTGTATGGTGCAACATTCGCGCAACCGTCCTTGTGACGCGCGAATGCGCCAACAACGCATCTCCGCAACAGAAAGATTCGTAGTCGTTGGGCGAGACCTGCCGAGTCGAATGGTTAGGGGATCCGGAATAGTCTCCATTGCACGCTGGCCGCAAGTCGCCCGGTTCAAGTTCGTACCCGGCCTTTTTCCGGCTTCCGCCATGGCTTGCAGGGAAACGTGCGCCTCAGCCCGATCGGGAGGGAAAAATCTGCCTGGATACTAATTTGCGTGCACTATTCAGTAAATGGTAATCGGCCAAGGGAATATGCCGACCCCTCGTCACGATAGGACTTGTTGGTCCCATGCACTTATCCGTACATGGCTATCACGCTGCAGCATCCCCAATCCGGCCCGCGCCGTGGCAACAAAGTGATCCAGCGTCTGACTTGCGCTGGCGACGACGACCGTTGCGTTTTTGTGCTTGAGTGTCGCTACTTCACATCAGTCATGACCCCTAGAGGCCTGCGCGTCTATCCAGGCGCCAAGAATTGGCGCTTGTCCAGCGGCGAACTCGTCGAGTTGATCGACAAAGATCTGTTTCGAGTTTCGCATACAGGAGAAGTACTCTTGAGAGTCGCATGAGTCATCATCCGCCCTCTGTCGTGAAACGCCGTGCAGACACTGGCTAAGCAGATCACGGTAAGCCGACGAACAAACGCGTTGCCGAGAAGCGCGCTTGTCGTTGGAAAGGGATCTGCGAGAGCGGCTCAATCCACGGCAGGCAGTGGCCGACCGTGGCGGCGCCCTGCTGCCGATGCCGAGAAACGTCAATTTGTCCAAGCGCGAAGCCG
>JYOD01000072.1:34704-35039 GCA_000955785.1 Burkholderiaceae bacterium 16 | reverse complement strand
CCGGCGCCGGGCACGACCGGCTCCAGGTCGAGCTGCTTGAGGATGGCGTAGGTGGTGGCGATGGCCGCGGTGATCACGGGCTTGCCGGTCATCGCTTCCACCTTGGCCACGGCCGGCAACGAAGGCATCTGCACGCAGGCCGACAGCACGATGGCGTCGACGTCTTTGGTGTTCATCTGCGCGACGATGCCGGGCAGCCTGGCGGGATCATGACGGCCCACCTCGAGGTTGTCGGGAATTTCCAGCGCGCGCCAGTCCACCACTTCGTAGCCTTCGTTGCGGATGTAGTCCACCACCAGTTCCGTCAGCGGCTTCATATAGGGCGCGACCACGGC
>JYOD01000072.1:0-34679 GCA_000955785.1 Burkholderiaceae bacterium 16 | reverse complement strand
GCGCCATTCGCGGCGGTATGGGCCTGCAGGCGCTTCTCCGAGACGCGGTGGTAGCCGTGGCCCATCGCCATGATCGCTACCAGGCAGGCGTAGCCCAACACGTCGACGCGGGCGTCGCTGAGTTCCAGCGCGCAGCGGTCGGATTCGGCGTCCATGGCCGCCAGCTCCTCCTTGACCACCTTCTTCATGCGCATGCGGCTGGAGTGGAAGGTGAACCGCTCGGGCCGGACCTGCTGGCGCGCCAGCAGCATCGCCGGGATCTCGGTTTCCATGGTGGTGTTCGAGCTCGGCACAATCTGGCCGATACGGAAAATTTTCTGCACTGTCGACTCCGTCATCTATGTGTTCTGTCCACCCGCCCTGGCGCCCGTCTTCGCGGCGACGCCCTGCACGGCCGGCCCGGAGCCTTCAACGGTCTCCGTAGCCTGCGAACGATTATAGTGTACACACGCTATTTGCACAACAAAACCATGACTGGAAGAGTATGCACGATTTCAGTGCCCGCTTAATGAATAAACCCGTTGAATGGTGCGTATTTTCACGCCTAATGGGCATTGAATCGGCTCAGTCACTTTTGCCATCAGGGTTTTCCATAGGGGTGGCACGTCATTTCTTTACAAGAAAATTTCTAGTGTGTACACTCGATTAATCGATTGGCCAGACGGCCTGTTCAGACCCACATCACACCGCCAGGAGAAACATCGTGCAAGGCAAACCACGCATCGCAGTGATCGGCGCCGGACTGGGAGGGACGGTCGCGGCCGCCCTGCTGCAGCGCGCCGGACATCAAGTCAGGCTGTATGAGCAAGCGCCGGCGTTTTCGCGCCTGGGCGCCGGCATCCACGTCGGGCCCAATGTCATGAAGGTCATGCGCAGGATCGGCCTCGAGGATGCGCTCAACAACATGGGCTGCCACCCGGACTTCTGGTACAGCCGCGACTGGCAAAGCGGCGAAGTGATCGCGCAGATCCCGCTCGGCGACTATGCCCTGTCGCACTATGGCGCGAGCTACCTGACCGTGCACCGTGGCGACTTCCATGCCCTGCTGACCGAAGCGGTGGCGCCCGGCACGCTGCTGTTCGACAAGAAGCTGGCCAGCGTGGAAGACCTGGGCCATGTGGTGCGCCTGCGCTTTGCCGACGGCACCGTCGATGAGGCCGATATCGTGATCGGCGCGGACGGCGTGAACTCCCGCATCCGCGAAACCCTGCTGGGCGCCGAGCCGCCCAAGTACACGGGCTACGTGGCGCACCGCGCCGTGTTCCCGATCTCGCGCGTGAAAGGCTTCACCCACGAACGTTGCACCAAGTGGTGGTCCGACGACCGCCACATGATGGTCTACTTCGACACCAGCAAGCTCGACGAGATCTACTACGTGACCGGTGTACCCGAGCCCACCTGGGACATGAGCAAGAGCTGGCTGCCCAGCAGCGTCGAGGAAATGCGCGCCGCGTTCGACGGCTGGCATGAAGGCGTGCAATCGCTGATCGAAGGCACCGTGGAAGTGACCAAGTGGCCGCTGCTGGAGCGCGATCCGCTGCCGGTGTGGAGCCGCGGCCGCCTGGTGCTGCTCGGCGATGCCTGCCACCCGATGAAGCCGCACATGGCACAGGGCGCGGCGATGGCCATCGAGGACGCCGCCATGCTGGCGCGCTGCCTGGACCAGACCGGCGTATCGGACTTCGGCGCCGCCTTCTCGCTGTACGAGGCCAACCGTGCCGAACGCGCCAGCAAGGTGCAACTGGTTTCGCACAACAACACGTGGCTGCGCACCAACGAGAACCCGGACTGGTGCTTCGGTTACGATGTGTTCAGCGTGCCACTGGTGGAAGCCGGGCGCGTGGCCGTCGCAGCCTGAGCCACGTCCCGGCAAGACCGCCGGGCGCCCCCAACGGGCGCCCGGCCACGCGAGTGATGTTCTAAAACGCCCCCAGCCCCACGATGAACACGCCCCGCCCCCTGTGCCTCCGGGTCAACCGGACCACATACCAGCTCGATGCCGAGGTCGATCCCGGCACGCCGCTGCTCTATATCCTGCGCAACGACCTGGCCTGCAACGGTCCTAAATACGGCTGCGGGCTGGGGCAGTGCGGTGCCTGCACGGTGCTGGTGGATGGCGTGGCGGCGCGTTCCTGCGTGATCCCCGTGAAAGCGGTGGCGCAGCGCGCCATCACCACGCTCGACGGGCTGGGCGCGCCGGGCGAGCCCGACCCGGTGCAGCAGGCCTTTATCGACGAACAGGCGGCGCAGTGCGGCTATTGCCTGAACGGCATGATCATGACCGCCAAGGCCCTGCTGGCGGAAAACCCGGACCCCGACGAAGCGCAGATCCGCGAGGCACTGCGCTTCAACCTTTGCCGCTGCGGCACGCATGTGGAGATCCTACGTGCGGTCCGGCGCGCCGCCGTGCTGCTGCGGCAGGCCACCGCCCCGGAAGGCACGCCATGAGCGGGCGCGACCAACTCGTGATCGGCCAGGACAGCGTGACGGCATGGCAGCCGCCGCCCGAGCGGCAATGGCTGGCAGGCCACGTGATACGCCCTCCCGTACTGGAATGGCACGCAGGCAGCCTGCGCAGCGCACGGCTGCTTGGATGCGACGAAGCCGCTGCGCGCGCACTGCCCGGCGTTGCTTCGGTAGTGCGGCGCGGCGATTTCCTGGGCGTTGCCGCCGCCACGGCGCAGCAGGCCGCGCAGGCAGCCGGCGTGCTGCACGCCCGCTGGCAAGCGCCCCCCAAACCCGTGGACCCAGGCACGCCGCTCACCCGCCGCCTGCTTGCCGCGCACGGTGACACTACGCAGGCCATGGCGCACGCCACGGGCCGGAGCGCGCAAGACTATCAATGGCCGCTCTCCGGGTTGCAACCAGCAGGTTGCACCGCCGTCGCCGACTGGCGCGATGGCGCGCTGCGCGTCTGGCTGCCCAGCCGCAACCCCGGCGCCTTGCGCACGGAACTGGCGGCCCTGCTAGACGTCGGCGAAGACCGCATCACGCTGGTCTGCTGGCAGGCCATGGACGGCGACAACAACCGCGCCGGCGAAGATACGCAGTACGCCCATCACGCGGCTGCCGATGCCGCCTTGCTGGCGCAGGCCGCCGGCGGCACGGTCCGGGTGCGCGTCGAAGCGCATGAGCTGGGCGCCACGCAGGCACAGGTCAATACCCATATCGAGAGCGCATGGACGGTCGACGGCGAGATCGCCGCTTACACAGTCAATGCGGCTGTCGATGCGCGCGGCAGCGCGGCCGTGATGGCGGCCCCGCCGCTTGCGCTATGGCTGACCGGCACGCCGGCGCCGGTCGGCGAGATTGACCTGGATGCATCCGGCGTAAGCGACGAAACCAGGGGCGACGCCATCCTGCCGCCCTACCGCTTCGCCAGCCTGAGCGTGACGCAGGCCGGCGCGCCCGGCCTGCCGCGCGCCGCCGGCACGCCTGCCCAGACGGCAAGGGCCTATGTCTTCGCGCATGAATCGCACGTGGACGAGGTAGCGGCAGCCAGCGCACAGGATCCGGTGGCCTTGCGGCTGCGGCATCTCGACGACGCGCGCGGGGCCGGCCTGGTGCGCCGGGTCGCGGCGCAAGCCAACTGGCAGCCGCGCGGCGAACGGACGCAAGCGAACCAGAACGTACGGCGCGGGCGCGGATTTGCCTATGCCAGCACCATCGAAGCCGGCGAAGCCAACGCGGGCCAGCCCATGCAAAGCTGGTCCGCCTGGGTGGCCGAAGTCGAAGTCGATGCCAGCACCGGCGAGGTCAGCGTGACCGGCGTCACGCTTGGCCATGACAGCGATGCGGGCGAGCAAGGCGCGGGCAACGCCCTGGCCTTGCAGCAGGAAGCCGCGCGGGCGGCGCAGCAACTCATCGCCGGCGGCAGCTTCGACAGCTGGCCAGGCACAGCGGCACCGGCATTGCCGGCACGGCACGACGCCGGCCTGCCCGCGCTCGCCACCGCGCCATTGCCGCAGGTACGCATTGCCGGCGCGCTCGGTGCGGCAACCACCACGCTGGGTACCAGCGCGGCAGCCACCCTGCCCGCCGCGCCCGCCGTGGCCAACGCCATCTTTGACGCCACCGGCGTGCGCCTGCGCGAGCCGCCTTTCAGCGGCGAACGTATCCGCCTTGCGCTTGCCGCGCAGGGCAGTGCCGATGGCGCCAACCAGCGAGGCGCCGCGCGCAAGCGCAACTGGCTGCTGGCCGGCGCCACCGCCGCCGTCGGGCTGTTCGCCACCGCGATGCCGTGGCGCGCGCCGATCGCGCCGGTCGCCCCGCCCGAAGCCGGCTTCTATTCCGCCGCCACCATCGAACGCGGCCGGCTGGTGGCCGCCGCTGGCGACTGCGCGGTCTGCCACACCGCACCCAACGGCGTGCGCAATGCCGGCGGGCTGGCGCTGGATACGCCGTTCGGCACTATCTACAGCACCAACATCACGCCCGATGTCGAGACCGGCATCGGCAACTGGTCCTACGCGGCGTTCGAGCGCGCCATGCGCCAGGGCATTCATCGCGATGGCCGGCACCTGTACCCGGCGTTCCCGTACACCGCATTCGCCAAGGTCAGCGATGGCGACCTGCAGGCGCTCTACGCCTACCTGATGGCCGCCGAGCCAGTGCGCGCCAAGGCGCCCGAGACCGCGCTGGCCTTCCCCTACAACCTGCGTCCGCTGATGGCCGGATGGAACCTGCTGTTCCACCGCGCCAAGCCCTTCGAGGCCAATCCGGCCCGCTCGGCGCAGTGGAACCGCGGCGCCTACCTGGCCGAGGGCCTGGGCCATTGCAGCGCCTGCCATTCGCCGCGCAATGCGCTGGGCGCCGAACGCGGCGGCCGCCTCTACCTGGGCGGCGGCGAAGCCGAAGGCTGGGAGGCGCCCGCGCTGGGCAAGCTCTCGCATGCGCCGGTGCAGTGGACGGAACAATCGCTGTTTGAATACCTGCGCACCGGCTACGCGCCACATCATGGCGCCGCCGCCGGACCGATGGCGCCGGTGGTGGAAGAACTGGCGCTGCTGCCGGAGGACGATGTGCGCGCCATCGCGCACTATGTGGCGTCGTTCGGCGAGACCGGGCCGGATGCGGCGGCGGCAAGCGCGCAAGCCATGCTGCTCGAGCAGCGCAGCGCCACCGCGGCGCGTGCGCTTGGCGGCCCTGCCGCGCGCCTTTACCAGAATGCCTGCGCGGTCTGCCACCAGGGCGACCAGGGCATCAGGCAGTTCGGCATCAAGCCGTCTCTCGCGCTCAATACCAACCTGCACGGCGACAAGCCCGACAACCTGATCCGCGTGCTGCTCGATGGTATTCCCACGCCGGCGGCAAGCGAACTGGGCTATATGCCGGCCTTCGGCGAAAGCCTCGACGACCGCCAACTGAAGCAGCTGGTGCATTACCTGCGCGCCCGCTTCGCCCCCGACAAACCCGCATGGGAAAACGTGGACGACACACTCGCGCGGCTGCGCGCAGCCCTATCTCATTAAGCAGGCACTGAACAAAAACAGGCCGGCCTGAGGCCACCGATCCGTCAATTCCTGCGGCAAGCCACCTTGCCGCCGCCCGCTGCCGTGCGCTTGCCGCGCGGCACGGGAAAACCCCGAGGAGAAAACCGCCATCGCTCCCTTGCGAGCTTGTTTCATGTAGCTTACGCTGAACGCTTCATGTAGAAGGCACTACATGAGTGCCGGATGAAGGAAAGCGGTGCCGCCCCTGCACAAGGACGGCGCGTAACATCCCGGCCAGCCCGCCGGAAACAATAAATATCGAACATCCATCACTGCGCAGGCCCTGGCCCGCTGCTTGCATAAGCAACAGCACCCAAGCGGCGGCAGCGGTGGCAAAGACATCCACACGGTAGACAACGGTAAAACAGTCAAGGAGTAAACATGTCGTATCAGTATCAAGACGGCGCGGCGGGCGTGCTACCCGCGGCAGCGCAGCCAGACATCTATCGCAAGGTGACCTGGCGCCTGATCCCGTTCTTCTGCGCCTGCTACCTCGCCGCCTACCTCGACCGCATCAACGTCGGGCTGGCCAAGCTGCAGATGCTGGACGACCTGCACTTCAGCGAAACGGTCTACGGCCTGGGCGCCGGACTGTTCTTCGTGGGCTACATCCTGTTCGAGGTACCGAGCAACCTGGTGCTGCAGAAGGTGGGGGCGCGCATCTGGATCGCCCGCATCATGGTGACGTGGGGCCTGCTGTCCGGCGCCACCATGTTCGTCAACACGCCGACGCAGTTCTACGTGCTGCGCTTCCTGCTGGGCGCCGCCGAGGCCGGCTTCCTGCCCGGCGTACTGCTGTACCTGACCTACTGGTTCCCCACTCACAAGCGCAGCAAGATCATCGCGCTGTTCATGATGGGCCTGCCCCTGGCCAGCATGATCGGCAGCCCGATTTCCGGCTGGATCATGACCGCCTTCGCCGGCATGCACGGCTGGGCCGGCTGGCAATGGCTGTTCTTCCTGGAAGCCATTCCCTCGGTGCTGCTGGGCGTGATGGTGTTCTTCTACCTGCCCAACGGCATCAAGGATGCCAAGTGGCTGGAGGCCGACGAGAAGCGCATCCTGCAGCGCAACCTGGAAACCGACGTGCTGGTGGAGAGCAGCCACTCGCTCAAGGCGGCCTTTACCGACAAGCGCGTGTGGATGCTGGGCCTGATCGACATGTGCCTGCTGATGGGCACGTACTCGATCGGCTTCTGGATGCCGACCATCATCCGCGACTCCGGCGTGGCGAGCCCGCTGCAGATCGGCCTGCTGACCGCGATCCCGCACGCGGTGGCGGTGATCGCGATGCTGCTCAACGGCGCCCACTCCGACAAGACGCGCGAGCGCCGCTGGCATATCGTGATCCCCATCCTGGCGGGCGCCGCCGGCCTGGTGGGCAGCACCTTCGTCACCGGCTCCACCTCCGCCACCGTGCTGATGCTGACGCTGGCCAACGTGGGCATAGTGGCCACCTTCCCGGTGTTCTGGTGCCTGCCGTCGACCTTCCTGAGCGGCACCGCGGCCGCCGCCGGCATCGCGCTGGCCTGCTCGATCGCCAACCTCGGTGGCTTTGCGGCCACTTACCTGCTGGGCTGGCTGAAGGACACCTTCCATAGCCCGAGCGCGGGCCTGATCCTGTTCGCCGGCTGCCTGCTGGTGAGCTGCTTCCTGGTGCTGGCGATGCCGGCCAAGGTGGTCAACCGGTAACGCCTGTACGGCGAACGCTTCGCCGAGAACGGCGGACGGCACCTGTGGGTGCCGTCCGCCGTTTTTGCATGAATCCACAGCAAACCCCGCACAGACATTGAGCCCCACGCCGCTTATCCGTACCATGCTGCCCATGCAAAGCAGGAAATTCGTATGACTCTCAAGACTCTGGACGGCGCGCTGGCCTTGCTGACCTACTTCACCGTGCGCCAGCCCACCTGGGGCGTGCGCGAGCTGGCCAAGCACAGTGGGGTCCATCACGCGGTGGTGCACCGGGTGCTGGCCACCTTCGCCGCCAATGGCTTCCTGGTGCAGGACGCGGTCAGCGGCAAGTATTCGCTGGGGCTGCGGCTGTTCGAACTGGGCCAGGTGGTACGCAAAACCTTCTCGCCGGCGGAAGTGGTACAGCCGGTGCTGGAAGAGCTCGCCGAGCAAAGCGGCGAGACGGTTTTCCTGTCGTGGCTCGATGGTCACGAGGGGTTGTGCGTGGGCATGGTCCAGAGCCAGCACCAGTTGCGGTTCTCGATCGAGCTGGGCCAGCGCTTTCCCTTGCACGCCGGTGCGCACGCCAAGGTGATCCTGGCCTTCCAGGACGATGCCTTTCGCGCCCGCGTGCTGGAGAATGCCCGCGACCAGGCGCAGCCCTCGCTGGCCGCGCCCGATCCCGCCGTCATCGAGCCGCAGCTGGCCGAGATCCGCACGCAAGGCTGGGCGCATACGCGCGGCGAGGCCGCCGCCAGCGTGGCTGGGCTGGCCCTGCCGTTATGGTCGCGCGACCACACCGAGGTGGTCGGCTCGCTGGCGATTGCCGGCCCGCAGCAACGCCTGAACGAGGAATCGGTGCCGCGCATGCTGGATGCGCTGCGCGAAGCGAGCCGCCGGCTGGAAGAGGTGGTGGGCTTCGGACGCTGAGCGAGCCTAGTGTAGCCATAGGGCGCGCGCCACCGCATCACCCTCCGCCCCGCCGCCGAATACGCGCTGGCCAATGGCGAAGCCCAGCTCGCGGTAGCTCTCCCACTGCGCCTCGTCGAAAAACTGGTCGCTGGTCGGCTCCTGCGGAAATGCGGGATGGCCGGCGCCATACTGCCGCACATCGGCCGGCGCCGAGCCAATCATGCAGGGCTTGAGCAAGACGATGCGCGATACCGGCCGGCGCGTGGCAGCCGGGTCGGCGGCACGAAACACGTTCAGCAAGATCGCGCATTTCTCGCTCGACCCCTGCCGCGCCGACGGCAGGAAATCCGCTGGCGTGCCGAACGCGCTGCCGAGCACATCGTCACCGGCAGCCGCGGTGTCCACCACGATCTCCAGCTCCATGTCGATACGCGCCAGCCGGATCAGGTTGGCGAGATCGCCGAACTGGTATTGGGGATCCGCCCCGCAATCGCACAGCACGATCAGCGTCACGCCGCGCTCGGGACGCAGCAGCTCATACACGGCCGTGTTCTCGAAATGGCCGCCGTCCGACAGATACTGCCAGCCGCGCCGCGTGCCATGAAAGCGCGCACTCAGCTCGCACGCCAGGTAGTACTGGGTGCGGAACAGCGTGATAAAGTCGCCCAGCCAGGGCGACCCGGCACGGTCCGCCTGCACGCAGTCGCGGTCGGCGCCGCCGGCGCGCGGCGCGCTGCCGGCATCCAGCGGATACGACGGCCACCAGGTGCCCAGGCGGAGGTTGGCCAGCCCCAGCAACAGCGACGTGCCCAGCGTGGTGGAGCGGCCCAGCCCGGTGGAGATCGCCGCGCCGGAGGTAGCGATCCAGTCGCCGAGCGTGCGCGACTGCGACAGCTCGCTGCCGCCCGCCTTGTGCGTCTCCGGGTAATACAACTGCCCGTCCACGGTGAAGCGCACGAAGGAATCGGCGGGCACGGCGCGCGTGGCCGTGGGCGGCAGCATGAAAGGCCCGGGCGCGATGCACAGCGGCTTGCCCTTGCGGTCGCGCTGCACCAGTTGCTCGGCGGGATCCACGGTGAGGTTGAGCGTGACGTTGATCAGGTGCAGCGGCGCCAGCATGGCGGGATCGTAGTAGGTGTTCAGGCTGAGCGCATCGCCGGCCTCGGGCTCGGCCACGCTGAGCCTGGCACGCTGGCTGGCGTGCTGCTGCGCCGGTGCCGCCCCGCTGCCGGGCGCGAAGCGCTGGCCGTTGGAGCCGCCGAGGTAGGCGCGGGTCAGGCGGGCCGAGTAAAACTGCTGCAGCGTGGACAGGTTCAGGAAGCCGGCAAAGCGCCCGGCAATCAGCGTGAGCCCAAGCGCCAGCGCGCTCAGCGCGGAAAGCACCGGCGCGGTGTAGCCCGTGCCGAACACCAGCCAGTCGACCGGCTCGCGCCCATTCCACCTCACCCACAACACCAGCCACGACCACATGACGAAAACCAGCAACGCCACCACGGCCGCGGCGATGCCGGCCAACAGCGACACCGGCAGCCGCGACAGCCACGTCCCCCCCTTGCCATCGCTGCCCTTGCCGTCGAGCAGGCCCGCGCCATAGCGGATCAGCCAGACCAGGCCGCCCAGCATCCCCGCCGGACCGAGCGCGCCCCACGGATGGCCCGTAGCCTGCGTGTAGAGGTAGAAGGTACGCGCCACGGTATCCGCCACGCCCAGCGCCGCGAGCCACAGCGCCACGCCGACGGCATGGCTCAGCACGCGCGTGGCACGCACGCGGTAGGCCTGCACCGTGGCAGGCTCGCTCCGGCACAGGACAAAGCAGCATGCCACGCCCAGCAAGGTCAGCACCGCGATGGCCAGCAGCAGGCAGGACACCACCAGCCCCGGCCCGAGATTGTGCAGCCAGGCGGCCAGCCCCAGCATGACAACGCCAGCCAGCGCGGCAAGGCGCGTGGCGAGGCTATCGAAGCGCAACGCCGGCCGCCCGTCGCCGGCGCGCGGGTAGACCAGCCAGTAAGCCAGGCCGGGCGGTACCGCGAACAGCAGCAGCGCGGCCAGCGGCAGCCATAGCAACTCGCTCCACCAGATCGCCAGGCCGCCCTCGTTGAACACCTGCCGCGCGTCGTGCAGCAGATCCATCTCATGCCGGCCCAGGTCGAGCCAGGTCCCCACCGCAAGATGGCGGGACAGGGCCAGCAATGCCAGCAGCAACAGCAGCGCGCTTCCGATCACGTATTGCATGGCAAACCAGTTGCGCACCATCAGCGACGCCGCGTAGAGCGAATCGCCGGCGCCGGTGGGCGTCAGGTAGCGCCCGTTCTCGCGCAACCACGCCACGGCGGCGCGACCGGGGTCGGCGGCGTAGGACACCGAGGAGCGAATGCGTCCCGGCGGCTCCTGCCGCAGCGTGCGGTAGGCAAGCGCGGCGGCCTCGGGCGGCGTCGTTCCCGGTTTCAGGCGGCCGGGCACGAACAGGCTGCAGAAGAAGGCGCCGAGGTAGCCGCCACCGCTGACGGTGGAGAGGTAATCGAACTGGCCAAGCAGTGCGGTCGTGGCTGGCGGGGGCGCGGTGAAGGCAGGCGCGGGGCCATCGCCTTCCTGCACGGCGTCCTGCATGACATCCGGCGTGGCCGCCGCTGTAGCGGCCTGCCCGCCGTCGCGCTTCACGTCATGCAGTGCCGCTCCGGGCGCGCCGGCCACCGGCGGCGGCGGCGCCTTGGCCAGCGCCTGCATCACGCCCAGGCTGAAGGTGGCGCTGCGAATCCCGCCGCCGGAGAGGGCCACGGCCCAGTTGCCGTCGCCATCGCGGATGCGCCTGGCAATGCCGAGTTGCCGGCGCCGGCGCGCGATGCGGGCCAACTCGTCTCCGGAAGCCTGGTCTTCGACTGGCATGCCGATCCTCCCTAGCAGATCCCCGCCCAAGTATAGGCGGCGCCACGGCGTGGAGAAGGCCGCACGCCATGTGCCTGGGAGCCTGCCTGCCCGGTGTTTACCCTGATTGTTCAGCCTCGTAACGAGGCCTAGCATTTTGCACATACAGAGACACTGTCTCTTATATAGAGACACAAACAACCGCAACACCGACTGCTTCCATGCTCAAGACCCTGAACGGTGCCCTCGGCCTGATGACGCACTTCACCGTGCGACAGCCAAGCTGGGGCGTGCGCGAACTCGCCAAGCACGCCGGACTGCATCACGCCGTGGTGCATCGCGTGCTCGCCACCTTCGCCGCCAATGGCTTCCTGGTGCAGGACGCCGCCGGACGCTATGGCCTGGGCCTGCGCTGGCTGGAACTGGGCCAGGCAACCCGCAACACCTTCTCTCCCAGCGAAGTGGTGCAACCCGTGCTGGAAGCCCTGGCCGCGCAGAGCGGCGAGACCGTCTTCCTGTCGTGGCGCGATGGCTTCGAGGGGCTGTGCACGGATATCGCCCAGAGCCAGCACCAGTTGCGCTTTTCCATCGAAGTGGGCCAGCGCTTCCCGCTGTTCGCCGGTGCCCATGCCAAGGCCATTCTGGCCTTCCAGGACGAGGGTTTCCGCAGCGAGGTGTACCGCGCGGGCGGCTTGAAAGACGAGGCAGTGGACGCACTGGAAGCGCAACTGGCGCACATCCGCCTGGACGGCTGGGCGCATACCCGCGAGGAAGCCGCCGCCACGGTGGCCGGGCTGGCCGTACCGCTGTGGTCGCGCGACAGGCGCGCGGTGGTCGGCTCGCTCGGCATCGCCGGGCCGCTGCAAAGACTGGACATACAGGCCGTTCCCCGCCTGCTGGACGCAATGCGCCGGGCCAAGGGGCCAATCGAGGAGGTTGCCGGTTTCATCCGCTAAATAAAACGTGCGGAGAACACTGGCAGGACAGATGATGAAAGGTAGAACCATGGAAGCCCCGGCAGCAATGAACCCACCCGTGGCGGCAACGGCCGCCGCCCGCTCGCGCATCACCGAACCTTTCCTGCTGCTGGTCACGGTAGGGCTGTCGGTGTTCGGCGCGATGATCGGCATGCAGCTGATCGTCTCGCTTGGCATCTCGGCCAATACGTCGATCATAGGCGCGCTGATCGCCATCGTGTTCTCGCGCATTCCGCTGGAAATCACGCGGCGCTTCCGCGTGTTGGAGCGCCAGAACCTGGTGCAGACAGCGATTTCCTCGGCCACCTTCGGCGCGGCCAATTCGCTGATGATCCCGCTTGGCGTACCCTACGCCATGGGCATGCCGGAGCTGGCCACGCCGATGCTGATTGGCGCGGTGATCGCCATGTTCGTCGATGGCGCCATGCTGTATTTCCTGTTCGGCAGCAAGATCTTCCCGGCCACCGGCACCTGGCCGGCGGGCATTGCCACAGCGGAGGCGATCTGGGCGGGCGACCGCGGCGGACGCAAGGCGGCCTTCCTGGGCCTGGGCATCGCGGTGGGCGTGGGCGGCGCGTGGTTCGGCATTCCGATGTCGGCCTTTGGCGCAGCCTTTCTCGGCAACCTCGCCGCGCTGACCATGTTCGGCCTGGGGCTGCTGACGCGCGGCTACTCGGTGCCGCTGCTCGGCATCGACATCGCCAAGGCTTATATCCCGCACGGACTGATGATCGGCGCCGGGCTGGTAGCGCTGTTCCAGGTCGCGCGTGAAATCCACAAGTCGCGCAACGCCCTGGCCGCCGACGAGCGCACCATCGAGGTCCCGGCGTCGCGCGCCAGCCGCATCCTGTCGGGCGGCTTCCTGGTCTACCTGGCTATCGCGCTGCTGATCTCGGTGCTGGCCGGCCATGTTTCCGACATGTCGCTGGGCATGCTGGTGGTATTCGTGCTGTACGCGGCGTTCGCCGCCTATGTGCACGAGCTGATCGTCGGCATCGCCGCCATGCATTCGGGCTGGTTCCCGGCCTTCGCGGTGGCGCTGATCACGCTGACCATCGGCATCCTGATCGGCTTCCCGTCGACCGCGCTGGCGGTCCTGGTGGGCTTCTCCGCCGCCACCGGCCCAGCCTTTGCCGACATGGGCTACGACCTGAAGACCGGCTACCTGCTGCGTGGCGAAGGCCGCGACATGGAGGCGGAGCTCGCCGGGCGCAAGCAGCAGTTCTTCGCCGCCATGATTGGCTTCGCCGTCGCCGCGGTGGTGGTGATCGTGTTCCACGGGACCTTCTTTTCACAGAACATGCTGCCGCCGGTGGACCGCGTCTACGCCGCGTCGATCAAGGCCGGCTCCTCCGCCGAGATCGCACGCAACCTGGTGATCTGGGCCATTCCCGGCGCGCTGCTGCAGTTGCTGGGCGGCTCCAGGCGCCAGCTCGGCATCCTGCTTTCCACCGGCATGCTGATCGCCTCGCCGCTGGCCGGCTGGGCGGTACTCGCCGGCCTGCTGATCCGCTTCGTGCTGCTGCGCCTGCGGGGCGAGCGCGATATCGCGGCGATGAGCGCCTTCGCCGGCGGCGTGATCGCGGGCGATGCGTTGTTCAGCTTCTTCGGCTCCGTGACCAAGCTGCGCAAGTAAGCGCTGCCAACGCAAGAAGCCCCATTTTTCCTGCACGACCCCGAGACGTTTCATGGATATCCAAGCAATCCGCGCCGACACCCCGTTGACGGCCTCCACCATCTACCTCGATACCGCGGCGGCCTCGCTGCCGCCGGACGCCGTGCTCGACGAGGTGCGCGCCTATCTGCTCGATACCGGCCACGTGGGCATCTACCTGCCGGCCTTCCGCAAGGCCACCTACGCCCGCGTGGAAGCGGTGCGCGCGCAACTGGCCGGCCTGCTCAACGCCGGGGCCGACGAGATCGCCTTTACCAAGAACGCCACCGAGAGCATCTCCATCGTGGCGCGCGGCATCGCGTGGCAGGCGGGCGACGAAGTGCTGGTGGCCGACACGGAAATGCTCAGTAACCTGCTGCCGTGGAAGCGCCTGGAGCAGACCCACGGCATCGTGGTGAAGATGGTGGCAGCCGATGCACAGGGGCTGCTGTCCCCCGACAGCTTTGCCGCCGCCGTGACGCCGCGCACGCGGCTGCTGACCTTCTCGCACCTGCCCAACTCCACCGGCGCGGTGCAGCCCGCCGCCGCCATCTGCGCAGTCGCACGCGCGCACGGCGTGCTGTCTCTGGTCAACGCCGCGCAAAGCGTGGGCATCTTGCGCTCCGACGTGCAAGCGCTGGATTGCGATTTTCTGGCCAGCTGCGGGCGCAAGGCGCTGCGCGCCACCGAGGGCTCGGGGTTCCTCTATGTACGCCGCGCGCTGATCGAGTCGATCGAGCCTGCGCTCGTTGGCTGGTGGAACGGCAGCTATGACCGCGCCACCGGCGCGTTGTCGCTGGTGCCAGGCGCGCGCCGCTTTGAAGCCGGCTGCCCCATCGTGCCCGCCATCCTCGGCCTCGGCAGCGCCATCGGCTATGCGCAACGCATCGGCGTCGACGCCATCGAAGCGCGCGTGCGCCGCCTCACCGCGTACGCCGTGCAGAAGCTCTCCGCCATCCCCGGCTTCGAACTCTATGGCCCGGTCAACGCCGCCGACCGCATCGGCATCGTGCCCTTCAACGTACGCGGCGTAGACCCGGCCCGTATCGTGGCCGCGCTGGAACAGCAGCAATGCATCATCGAAGCGGGCAACTTCATGGCCGATGCCATCCTGGCACGCTACGGCGTCTCCACCATGGCGCGGGTCTCTCTGCACTACTTCAATACGCATGAGGAAATCGACCGCGTGGCCGAGCTGATCGCCGCCGCCGTCGCCTGAGCCTCCCTTCACGACTGAACAACCGGAACCTGACATGAATCAACGCATCCTGCTGATGAGCAGCTCACGCAAGGACAACCTCGGCTACCTGGAACATGCCGACGCGCAGATCCACACCTTGTTGAAGCGCGAGCCACGCAAGGTCCTGTTCGTCCCCTTCGCCGGCGTGACCTTCAGCTTCGACACTTATGAAGGCATGGTCAAACCGGTGTTCGAGCGCCTGGGCTACGCGCTCGAATCCATCCACCACAGCGCCGACGCACGCCGCGCGGTGGAACAGGCCGAAGCCATCTCGGTGGGCGGCGGCAATACCTTCGCCCTGCTCAAGCGCATGTACGACGCCGACATCGTCGAGGCGATCCGCGCCAAGGTGCAGGCCGGCACGCCCTACGTCGGCTGGAGCGCCGGCAGCAACGTGGCTTGCCCGACCATCCGCACTACCAACGACATGCCGATCGTGCAGCCGCCCTCGCTGCGCGCGCTGCGCCTGGTGCCGTTCCAGATCAACCCGCACTTCATCAGCGGCAAACCCGCCGGCCACAACGGCGAAAGCCGCGAAGAGCGCCTCGCCGAATTCCTGCGCATCAATGCGCCAGAGCAAGTCTTCGCGCTGCCGGAAGGTTCGGCCCTGTTCTCCGATGGCAGCAACGGCACGGTGCTGGGCGAGCGCCATGCGCTGCACTTCACGGCCGATGGCCAGATAGAGACGCTGCGCGAAGGCGAGACCTTCCCGCTGTCGCGCATCACCGGACCGGCCGGCATGGACGGCTGGCAAGACTTCCGGACCTGACCTCCCGCGCCGCCCGGCGCGAAACCCCGCACGCAATAGCACCGGACGCAGGGCGACAGACCCCTGCGCGGGCCCCCTTTTACCCTTGGAGGAGAAGAACAACATGACAAGCAAGCACTGGCTGGGCGCGCTCGCCCTGAGCCTGCCCGCCGCCGCGATGGCGCAGGACGGCCTGACGCTGTACGGCGTCATCGACACCGCGCTCACCTACCAGACGCACTCGGACCCCAACGGCAACGCTCAGACCGGGCTGCAACAGGGCGGCGAAGGTTTCCTGTCCGGCAGCCGCTTCGGCCTCAAGGGCAATGAAGACCTGGGTGGCGACCTGTCGGCGGGCTTCGTGCTGGAAAACGGCTTTCTCGCCGACACCGGCAAGCTCGACCAGCAGGGCCAGCTGTTCGGCCGCCAGGCCTATGTGCGGATCGGCAGCAAGCGCTACGGCGAACTGGCACTGGGCCGGCAATACACCACGGCCAACACCATGCTGTACTACGTTGACCCGCTTGGCGTTGGCGCCGCGCCGTCCAATGCGTGGATGGTCTACCTGACCGGGCAGCGCTACGACAACGCGATCAGCTACACCGGCAACTACGGCCCGGTGTCAGTGATTGCGGAGTACGCGCTGGGCGAGACCGCCGGCAAGGGCTCGGCGATGTCGTCCATCTCGCTCGGCGTGAAGTACGCATCGGGCCCGATCGTGGCCGTTGGCGATTTCCAGCAGACGCGCGACAACATGAGCCGCGCCGCGCGCATCTACCTGGCCGGACTGAAAGCCTCGGCGGGCCGCGCCAGCCTGTTCGCCAACTACATCCACAGCGACCGCGACGCCGGCTTCGATTCCTCCAAGGACGGCACCGACACCGCCACCATCACCAGCATGTCGACCGCCGCCACGGCCACCAACCGCGCAGCCTTCAACTCGGTGTTCGGCGGCAGCCGCCACGACGATTTCTTCACCGTAGGCGCCAACTACGCGGCCACCCCCGCGGTCACGCTGACCGCCAGCGTGATGCACGACAGCACCCGCGCCGACGCCTTCAGCGGCAACCGCACCACCGCCTACGGCGTGGCGGACTACGCCTTCAGCAAGCGCACCGATATCTACCTGGCGCTGGCGTATGACTGGGTGCGCGGCGACTGGTCGGGGCTGTTTGGCAACGGCACGACCAACTGGACCGGCGGCAGCGGCAAGACGCTGGATGGACGGAATAACCAGAAGACGGTGATGCTGGGGATGCGCCACTTGTTTTAAAGGCGCGGTGCGCGGGCGTCGCGCAGGTTCGGATGCGCACGGCGAAGCATAGCGAGCGCCCGCCCTCTCCCCGGCTGGGGGTGAAACCACCTTTGCCTCTAAGTCCCTGAAGTTGACCTTGACTTTTGAATTTTGATTTTTGATTTTTGACGTTGAAGTTGAAGTTGGCTTCAACCAAACCCCATCAAGGAGAACCCCATGTCCCTGCAGCAAACCCTGGTCATCCACGAAGCCCTCGACAGCCCCGCCGCCAACGGCGCGGTGATACGCGAACTGTTCGACGCCTACACCGCCACTGGCGTAACAGTGGAAGTCGCCACCGTCAACAACGCCCCCCCGGAAAGCACAGAGAACACCACCGACTTCATCACCATCGTCATCCCCGGCAAAAACGGCAAGCGTAACGGCGGCAAAGCACCCACGCTCGGCGTGATCGGCCGCAACGGCGCCATCGGCGCCCGCCCGGAACTGGTCGGCCTGGTATCCGACGCGGACGGACCGATCGGCAGCCTGGCGGTGGCGCTCAAGCTGGCGCAGATGAAGCACAAGGGCGACCACCTCGCCGGCGACGTCATCGTGACCACGCACCTGTCCACCAACGTGTCGATGCAGCCGCACGATCCGGTGCCCTTCATGGGCATGCCGGTGTCGTCCGACGCCATGAACGATTACCAGGTGCTGCCGGAGATGGACGCCATCCTGTCGATCGATGCGTCCAAGGGCAACAGCATCATCAAGCAGCGCGGCTTTGCGATCTCGCCGACGGCCATGCAGGGCTATATCCTGCGCGTGAGCCCCGACCTGGTGGCAACGATGGAGTCCACCACCGGCTGCCCGGCGGTCACCTTCCCGATCTCGCAGCAGGACATCACGCCCTACCACAACGGCCTTTACCACTTCAACAGCATCATGCAGCCGCACGTGGCCACCGGCGCGCCGGTCGTTGGCGTAGCCTTGACGGCGCGGTCGGTGGTCTCTGGCAGCGCCACCAGCGCCAACCACGAGATCGACATTGCCGAGGCCGTACGCTTCTGCGTGGAAGTCGCCAAACGTTTCGGCAACGGCAAGTGCCAGTTCTTCAACGCGGTGGAATGGGACAAGATCCGCGCGATCTATCCCGACATGACGGTATTCCAGCGCGCCGGCACGGCGCGCTGAGACCCGGCGGGGCGGCGCTCCCGTGTGCGGCAGGCCACACGCGGGCATTTTCAGCGGACGCGCTTCGGTGTATGGTTGCGCACCTGACGCAGTCCCCGCCCTAGCGGCTATTCTTGCAACATGCTCCGCCTGAACGACCCCGAAAGCCACGCGCTGTCCCGCTGCCTGTCCACCCTCGCCGCCTGTGCGGCGCTGGCCGCGCTACCCGGCTGCGAACGCAACGAACCGGCGCCGGCCGCCCCCGCGGCGGCAACTGCCTCGGATGCGCAGGCCGCTCGCGCCGACGACGCCGCCCAGCCGGACGACACGCCCGTCTTCGCCCCCGCGCCGCTGGCCCGCCCGCTGGTGGCCCTGCGCGGCCTGAGCAGCATGGCGGACGTCCAGGCCGCCTGGGGCAAGCCGCCCGACATCACGCCCAACCAGGAAGAATGCGGTACGGCGCTCGATGAAGAGCAGCTGATGGACTACCGCTATCCGGATGCGCTGATCGAAGTGGGCCGCAGCGGCGACGCCGTGATCCGCGCACTGCATGGCATTCCGGCCGGGCTGACGCTCAAGCTCGAAGGCCATGACATCACCGCGGCCTCCACGCTGACGCAGATCAACGCGGCCCTGCGCAAGAACCCGCACTGGAAGATGGCCGAAGCGCCGGGCAAGGTGCGCAGCCCCGCCGACCGCGACGAGGACGACCCGCTCGAACACCTCGCCTACACCACGCTCTACACGCTGGATGGCGACGGCGACCAGTACCGCCTGTACTTCCTTGGCGACCGGCTGGTGGGCTACGCCTACTGGGTCGGCTGCTGACCCGGCGGGCCGTCGGTCAACTGGCCTGGCGGCGGACTAGCGCAATGCGCCGGGACCGCTCGCGTGTGGCGTGAGCGCCGCTCCGGCTCCCTCTTCGGCAGGGGCCGGTGTCACTTCGCCATGCAGCCGCTTCCACTCGTCGAAGCCGCCGGCCAGCGCCCAGGTATTGGCATAACCGGCGGACTTGAGCCGCTCTGCCAGGATTGCGGCCGACACCTCGTTCGGACACGCGCAGTAGATGACGATGTCGGCCGTGCGCGGATGGTCGGAGAGCAAGGCCAGCGGCGCGTTCAGGTCAATGGTCATGGCGCCGGGGATGCGTTCGGCCGCGTCGCTGCGAACATCCAGGACCAGCGGAAAGCGATCGCCGTGGCGGCGCGCCTCCAGTTCGCTCACCGACATGCGCGGCACGAGGCGCGTGCGGCGCAGCAGGCGTACCCGGCGCCAGAACTTCCACGCCACGAAGGCCGCGAACCCAGCCACCAGCACCATCACGGCCACCGGGCCATACGTGCTGAACGTGCTCAGGATGACCTCGACGAAATCGGTGAACACCGCGCCCACCAGCAACGCACCGCCAGCCCACACCAGCGCGCCGATCGCGTCATAGAACAGGAAGACGAGGAAAGGCGTGGACGTCATGCCGGCCATGGCCGTGGAAAGCGCGCCGGCGCCCGGCAGCAGCTTGGCGAACACCAGCGAGCGCGGACCGACCCGCAGGTACAGCGACTGGGTCTGGCGGATACAACTGTCGGGAGAGATCGACACGCGGCAGATGGTGCGCAGCATGGGCTGCCCGAGGCGCTTGCCGGCGAAGTACCAGGCCGTGTCGGCAATCAGGCAGGCCAGGATGACCGCCGCCAGCACCGCGCCCAGCGCCGGGCCGCCCTCGCGCATGCCGAGCGCGCCGGCGACAAATAACATGGGAACGGCCGGCACCGGCAGCCCGGCCTGCTCGGCAAGCACATTGAGAAACACCAGCATGACGCCGTGGCTCTCCAGCAAGGACTGCAACTCACCCACACCGATCTCCCGCGCTTGCGCGCCTGCGCTGTTTCCGCCCGGCGCGAGCGACTCGCTCGCGCCGACGGGCATAGGCAGTAGTGTGCCACCAAGGCGGCACGGTGCAGTGCGTTGTCTTGCATGCCAACGTCAAAAACCCTGAACGAACGGGCGATGCCGCGGGCGCGGGGCTAGCGCGCAGATCGTCAGGCGTGGGCGCCGTCCTGGAACGTATCGAACTTGCGCGCGGGATCCGAGGAAACGCCGGTGCGGTCCATGCCGGCCAGCTTTTCCGCGCCGTCCGAGAACGGATCGGGCTTGCGCGTCCGGCTGGCGTCGGCGCCGGACGCGGCCAGGTCGAGCCGTGCGCCATCGCTGTACACATTGAAGCGCGAGGCATGGAAAACGTAGCCATAGCGGTCCGCCGCCACCGGGCTGTCCTTGGGGCCGGTGGCTTGGGCGGGAGCCGCCAAGGCGGCAAGTCCGGCGAGTGCGGCCGAAGTCATCAACAGCTTGACGCAATGGTTCTTCATGATGGTCTCCTTCTGGCGATCGGCGGATCGCCGCTGGCTTGCGGGGAGGCAGCGCATCGCGCCGGTCCGGCCACACGTGAAACGCGCGGTTAGACCAGATACGCCGCGCAGCGCGGCGTGGATGCAAAGAAAAACGTAAGTGGCGCAGACGTCAGGCAAGCGGGGCGCCGGTGAAGTCAGCCATGCCGTCCATGCGCCGCATCGCGCTGGCGACAGCGGCATCCACCTCCGCCTCGGCCCGCGCCACCGAGGCCGCCAGCCGGTCGCCGCCAAATTCGTCGTATTCGATGGCTACCTCCAGCGCATCGTCAATACCGATGTAGCTGAACGCGGCGCGCACTCCGGGGGTGGCGTGGTCAAGCCGGGCCAGGCGGTCCGCATAGCCGTAGTCGCCGCGCGAGGTCAGCAGCACCAGTTGCTTGCCGCCGCCTGCCAGCATGGGCCAGTACGGCTCGCCCTCGCGTTCGCGGTCGAAGCCGAAGGTCTTGCCCACGCGCACGATATTGTCGATATAAGCCTTGAGCTGCGCGGGCATACCGAAGTTGTACATCGGCACGCCGATCACCACGACGTCGGCGTGCTCGATCTCCTCGATCAGCCGGTCGCTCTCGGCCAGCAACGCATCCATCCACGGCTCGCGCCGCGCAGGCGGCGTAAAGGCGCTGCGTATCCAGTCGCCGCTGACAGGGGCGGGAGATTGCCGGCCCACGTCGCGGTAGGTCACGGTGTCGGTGGGGCGCGCTGTTTGCCAGCCGCGGACAAAGCGGTGCGAGAGGCGGCGCGTGTGCGAGCCGTGGGGGTCCGCGCCCGAACGCCCAGGGCGGGCGCTAGCGTCGATATGAAGCAGGTGAGTCATTCGGGTATCCGTATCGATTGCGTCATGCATGAGCCATGCTCATGGCTCCGTGCATGCGGTTGAACTTGATCACTGACGGTATTGGCAATGTGGACTTGCCTCAACGCGTCGACAACCGATCCTTTCTCCGTCTCATGCCTGAGAATTTCTCATCTGATCCGAAGCCCCGGCGCTTGCCGCCGTTGTCGGCATTGCGCGCCTTCGAAGCCACGGCGCGGCACCTGAGCGTCAAGCGCGCGGCGCAAGAGTTGTCCGTCACGCCGACAGCGGTGAGCCACCAGTTGCGGCTGCTGGAGCAAGTGCTGGGCGTGATGCTGTTCGAGCGCCTGCCGCGCCGGCTGGTGCTCAGTGCGCATGGCGCCGCGCTGTACCCCGGCACGCGCGATGGTTTCGATGCGCTGGAACAGGCGGTGGCCAGGCTGCGGGCCCCGCCGCCGCGCAAGACGCTCACGGTATCGGCCACGCCGGCCTTCGCGGCGCGCTGGCTGCTGCCCCGCGCTCCGGGGCTGCGGACAGTAGCGCCCGGATTCGACCTGCACGTGCATGCCTCGCTGGATCCCGTGGACCTGCACGCGGGCCAGGCCGACGCGGCGATCCGCTACGGCGGCGGCAAATGGCGCGGGCTGGCCGCCGAGCTGCTATGGCGCGAACGCTTTGCGCCCGTGTGCAGCCCGGCGCTCGGCGTGAAGAGCGCCGCGGGGCTGCGCCGCCAGACCTTGCTGCATCACGCGTGGCGCAGCAATGCGCGCCGTCCTGTCACCTGGGCCCTATGGCAACAAGAAGCCGCGCTGGACCGGCTCGACGTGGCCAGCGGCCCCACCTTCTCTGAAGAAACCCACGCCATCCTCGCGGCCGTGGCCGGCCAGGGCGTGGCCCTGCTGAGTCTGGCGCTGGTGGCGGAGGAACTGTGCAGCGGTGCGCTGGTGCAGCCCTGCGGCCCGGTCATTGAAGGCGATGGCTACTACCTGGTCTATCCGGCGCACCGGCGCGACGACGAAGCGGTGCGCGCCATACGCGCATGGATCGGCCCGGCGGCAAATCCAGCCGCGCCCTGAACTGGCTGGAGGGTGGCGACCGCCTGGTGGCACCGTGCGCTCCGGCATGTTGCCTGTTGCGCCCACGTGCGGGCATCATGGCACCTACCGAACCCGGAGCCCCGCATGTCTGCCCAACCTGCCTCGCAAGACCAGTTGATCCAACGCTTTGGCTTGCAGCCGCATCCGGAAGGCGGCTACTACCGCGAGACCCACCGCGATACGGCGCGCGTGGCACGCGAAAGCGCAATCGGCGGCCCCGCCACCCATGCCGCTTCCACTGCGATCTACTACCTGCTGTGCGACAACGCGTACTCCGCCTGGCACCGCATCCGCTCCGACGAAGTGTGGCACTTCTACGCGGGCGGCCCGCTCGACGTACACGTGCTGGAGAACGGTGGCGGCCTCACCACGCACCGGCTGGGCAACGCGCTCGCATATGACGACGCGGTCTTTCAGGCCGTGGTCAAGGCCGGCTGCTGGTTCGCCGCCGAGCGCAGCGATCCGGCCGGATTCTCGCTGGTAGGCTGCACGGTGGCGCCAGGCTTCGAGTTCAGCGAGTTCGAGTTGGCCGACACCGACAGCCTGCTGGCAACGCATCCACGGCACGCCACGCTGATCGCGCGGCTCGCGCCGGCTGCGAGGCGCTAGGGCGCAGTTGCTTCACTGCTCTTGGTTTTGCCATTCCGGGATTCCGGATACGAAATACGTGTCGGCGCCACGAAAAGCGAGACCAGAGGCTTCTTGCGGCACAACGGCATAGCGAGCGCCAAACATTCGATATCCGATGGCCAAAACAACGGCGCAGCCGCCGAACAACGTTTCGGTGTAGCCGTGTGGAGCGCCCCCAAGGGCGGGCCACACCAACCCGCGATGCGAAGCGAGCCGTCAAGGTGTACCAGGCCGTATGGGGCGCCTCGTCGGCAGGCAAAAAGAGCGGAAAAGAGGGACCCATGTTTGAGTATCGCCTTAAGGCGATGCGAGTTTGGGTCCCGGCCGCTCTTTTTGTCTGCCGACGAGGAGGGGGTCGCCCCCCGCAGGGGGGTGAAACCGCCTTTGACTTTAAGCCTTTGCAGTTGAAGTTGAAGTCAATCAGCCCCTACCGCGGCTTCCGATACTCACTTTCAACCCAATCCCCCGCACTAGCCTTACTCAACTTAAACCCAGCCGACACCCGCACCTGCGCCAACTCATCCCCATTCTCATCAACAGCACTCAGCACCGCATAAGGATTATCCTCATCCGGCACGATATCCAGCGTCACACTGATCCGCGCAGCATCCGTATCCACAACCACACTCTTGTGCAACATGGCATGCAACTGCTGCTCATGCCGCCGCAGCACTTCCGAAGCCGTCTTGACCAGCGTCGAAAAGGCATTGGCATCGAGCGGCTTGGGGTTCTTCTTGTCGCGCCCCATGGTCCACGGCCCCACCAGGGCAGGCTCCGGCTCGCCATCCTTGATCATGGCAACAGCCCAACCCTCGTCATCCTCGTTCTTGATCACGCGGGCGGTCCAGCCGTCGGCGCGCCACAGGCGCGGCTCCTGGATCTTCTCTGCGTTGTCCCCGCCGTCGTCGTGGTCATTGATTTCGGGTGAAAGTTCGGGCTGATTGGTCATGGCTGGCTTCAATTCGGGGCTGCGCGGTGGAATGCGGGCGCCGCCCGAACCGCGCAATGCCTGGCGGCGGGGGGACGGGACGGCGGCGGCAACAAGGACGCGATTTTACCCGTCCCGCCGTGGGGGCGGGCGCAGCGTCCCGCCAGCCGCCTCGGGCGCGGCCATGACGGCACACCGATCCCCCCCGAAGTTGTATTTAATGTCTGTGCGCCACGTCCTATGCTGGAAGGGTCGCCAAGGCCCCCGTCTTGATGACGAACCCCTTCCGGTCGCCGCCACCTTGAGACGGCGACGTTTTTTTTGCCCGCCGGCCCCCTTCTCGCACCAAACCGGGGCTCGTGCCTGACAAAAGCGCTGGCCGGAGGCGCCCAGCCGGTTTAAGATGCGCGATTATCGAACAACCCGCGCGCACCCGCCCACATGGACGCCCCCCCTCCTACCAGCCCTGGCCAGGCAACGGCCGCCACTGTCCGCGTCGCCCGGCCCCAGGCAGACCTGCTCAACAGCTTCTCCGGCGACCCGAACTTCATGCTATCGCTGGCACGCGGCCTGAGCGTGCTGGAGGCCTTCTCGGAGCGTAAGCGCCCGCTCACCATCTCCCAGGTGGCCCAGCGCACCCAGCTTTCACGGGCATCGGTCAGGCGCTGCCTGTACACGCTGGAACAGCTCGGCTACGTCAGCCAGCAAGCCGGCCAGTTCGCGCTGCGGCCCCGCGTGCTGCACCTGGGACACGCGTATTTCTCGTCGACCTCCCTGGTGTCGCTGGCCCAGCCTATCCTCGACAGCCTGAGCACGCGCATCCAGCAGACTTCGGCGCTCGCCATCCTGGACGACACCGACATCCTTTACCTGGTGCGCTCGGAAGTGCAGCGGGTGCTCACTTATTCGCTCGGCATGGGCAGCCGCCTGCCGGCCTACTGCACCTCGATCGGCCGCCTGCTGCTGGCCCACCTCGCCGAGCCGGCGCTGGAGGATTTCTTCGACCACGTCGACCTGCGTCCGCGCACGCTGCAGACCAAGATCTCGCGCCCCGAGCTGGAAATCAGTTTCGCGAAAGCGCGCGAGCTGGACTACGTGGTGATCGACGAAGAACTGGAACCTGGCCTGCGCGCCATCGCGGTGCCGGTGCGCGGCATCTCGGGGACCGTGATGGCCGGCATCAGCGTAAGCGTGCGCGCGGCGCAGGTATCGGAAGCCGAGATGATCTCCCGCCTGTTGCCGCCAATGCGTGAAGCCGCGGCCGCCATCGGCAAGCTGATCGCCGCCTGAGCCGTGGCACCAGGCACCCCCAATCCGCAGGCAGGCAAGGGCATGCGCTTTGTCCGGCGCGTCTATGCCATGCGCGCCATCGGCCTTGCCATCGGGTTCTTTGCGGTGGCGGCCGCCATGCTGGAAGCGGGAGCGCCGCGCTGGCTGCTGGCGCCGGTGTTTCTGCACGACTTTGTCTGGCCGCACGTGGCCGCATGGTGGTCCAGGCACAGCGAGGTACCCTTCCTGGCGGAAATCCGCAACTTGATGATTGACGCGGCGCTGGGCGGGGTGTGGGCGGCATGCATGAAATTCAACCTGCTGCCAAGCGTGCTGATCCTGTCGATGATGAGCATGAACAACGTGGCGGCAGGCGGCACCCGCCTGCTGCTGCGCGGCCTGGGCTGGCAACTGGCAGGCGCGCTGGCCGGGGTGCTGGCCTTCGGCGCGGCCTGGCATCCGGAGGCTGACCTCACCACCATCGTCGCCAGCCTGCCTATGCTGGTGCTCTACCCGCTGGCGCTGGGACGCACCACCTACAGCATCTCGCGCCGTCTGGCCGCGCACGGCAAGGCAGTCGAGGCCAGCAGCCGTCTCGACGGGCTCACCGGCGTGCTCAACCGCGGCTACTGGGAAGCCAAGCTGGCCGAGGAGTTCCAGGCCTGCAAGAACGGCCGCCGCCAGTCTGGTGCTGCTGGATATCGATCATTTCAAGCAACTCAACGACGCCCACGGCCACGTGGCCGGCGACGAAGCACTCAAGGCATTCGCCGCGGTGGTGGTGCAGCACGCTGTGCAACTTCACCCCCCGGGCCGCGGCGAACCGCGCCAATGCCTGGTGGGGCGCTACGGTGGCGAGGAATTCGGCGTGCTGCTTAGCGGCACGAGCCTGACGCAGGCCGTAGAGATGGCCGAGCGCCTGTCGCGCTCGCTGCAGCCTGGCTCCGGCGCCAGCGCGGAGATCGCCGCGCTGCGGGGCCACACCGCCAGCCTGGGCGTGGCCGCGTTCGATACACGCATGCAAGGCCATCAGGAGTGGCTGACCCAAACGGACCGGGCGCTCTATGAAGCGAAGCGGGCCGGCCGCAACCGGATCCGCATCAGCGCGGCCTGAGCGGTGGATCGGCGCCGCGCCTGAGCGCTTCAGCGCTGCAGCCGGCCGGGTCCGAGCATGGCTTCGGTCAGCCCGAAATCCGCGATGCGCTGCGGCAAGGGCTTGCCCTGTACCAGCGCGGCGCAGGCCTCGCCCATGGCGGCCGAGGTCTGGATCCCGTAGCCGCCTTGCGCGGCCACCCAGAAGAAACCTTCGGCCTGGTCGTCGAATCCGCCCACAAGGTCGCCGTCGGCGACGAACGAGCGCAAGCCTGCCCAGACGCGGGCCGGGCGGCGGATGGCGAGCGTGGTCATGTCTTCGATGTGATGGATGCCAAGGGCGATGTCCATCTCCTCGGCCTGCACATCGTGCGGCGGCACCGGATCGGCATTGGCGGGCGAGCCCAGCAGCATGCCGGCGTCGGGCTTGAGGTACCAGGTCTCGTCGAAGCAGACGAACATGGGCCAGTGCGCGATCTCCACGCCCTCGGGCGGCGCGAAGACAAAGGCCGAGCGCCGCTTGGGCGTGAGCCCCAGCGGCCTGACGCCGGCCAGCGCGGCCACCACGTCGCACCAGGCGCCGGCCGCATTGATCACCACCGGCGCGCGATAGGCGCGCCCGCCTGCCTGCACTTCCCACAAGCCCTGGTTGCGCGCGATCGCCGTCACCTCCGCATCGCACACCAGGGTGCCGCCACGCTGGCGCATGCCGCGCAGGTAGCCCTGGTGCAGGCTGTGCACGTCCATGTCAGCGGCATCGGGCTCCAGCACCGCGCCGAGCACCTTGCCGGCACGCAGCACCGGCACCAGGGCGCAGGTGGCGTCACGGTCCAGGCGCTGCGCGCGTGCGCCAAGCGCCGCCAGCGCCTCGAAATGCTGGTCGAGTTCGGCGGCCTCGCCCGGCTTGCCCACTGTCATGGCGCCGCGCGGGCTCAGGACGGGATGCTCGGCAAAACCGGCCGGCGGCGCGTCCAGAAAGGCGCGGCTGGCCATGGTGAGCGCGCGTACCTGCGGCGTGCCATAGCTCTCCATGAACAGCGCGGCCGAACGGCCGGTGGAATGGTAGCCGGGATGCGCCTCGCGTTCGAGCACGATCACGCGCCCGGCCTGGGCCAGCCAGTAGGCCAGCGAGGCACCGGCAATGCCGCCGCCGATCACCAGGAAATCCGCGGAATCGTATGCTGTCATCGAAGCCCTCCTTCATCCAAGCGTGCGCCGTTGCGGGAAGCCCCTCAGCGGCAGATCCGATGTCGGCAAGCGTAACCCAAATTTTGCGGATACGCAAAATTTAGCGAATCGGCGCAAAGCGGCGGACCCTGGCAGCCAGGCTGCCGGGCCGGAGACATGCTTGGAAGGAAAGACAAGAATCGGGAAGACACCGGCGGGCAATGCCGGCATGGCGAGGCAGCCGGCCGGCGCGCGCCGTCAGCGAACGGCGCTGCGTGCGGCAAGCGTCGTTCAACCCCGGCTGGCTAGTTCCAGCGCGAACACCAGGCGCTGCAGGAAGTTCTCCATGCGGCCATCGAGATTGGAGAAGGCACAGCCGAAATGGTGGATGGCGCTGTCATTGTGCCCGGCGAGCCAGTGGCCCACCACTTGCAGGCTCAGGGCGAGCTTGCCCAGCGCGCCGAAATCCAGCTGCACGCCCGGGATCGTGGTGCCGACAGGCAACTTCGTGGCATCCACGGTCTTGGAGCGCAAGCCGACACCCGAAAGCGAGAGATCGGCAATATCGAGCGTGAGCACGGTGCCGTCGCTCATCTTGATGGTGCAGACGTAGCCCTTGGTCACCAGCGTGCGCGCGCGGAAATGGCGGCGGCGCTGGAAGTGGTAGAGCTTCTCCGGGAACGGCGCGGAGAAGGCCGGGCCGCCCTTGAACTGGGTGGTCTCGGGGGTACCGATGATGAAGTTCACCGGCACGCCGCGCAGGGACGCCGAAAAGGCATTCTCGCTGGAAGCCAGCAACGCTTCGCGCTCGGGCTCGGTGCGGCACCAGTCGAAGACAAAAGTGCGGCTGGCCGGGTCCACATGCAGCACGGTGGTGACCATCTCGTGGGCGGTACGCGCACGCACGTTCAGGCTGCACTTCTGCCAGGCAAGGTCGCGCAGCACCGTGCCGATCTGCGAGGAATGGGTAAGGCGATAGCGGTCGTCTGGCAACGCGCCGGCGTCAAGCTCGGATTGCTCCGGGGAATCTTGGAGACTCATGAAAATCACGCAAACGTCTGAGAGAGGCCTGCGTCGCGCCAGACTGGCTTGCGACGGGGAATTCGGGCTGCCCGCTTACCGGGTTGCAATCGAAATGCAACCGGGGTTGCGAGCGGCCAGCGCCGCATGTTAAGGGCGGCGCCCGCCGCTGTGCAAGCTCTTGTTTCGACAACGGCGGAGTGTGGCAAAACTTGAGACAGACTTCCGTGGGGTAGCCCGCCCGGGCGGGTTTACGCATCGGCGATCCGCGCGGACTCGCCGGGCTTTGCCGGCCTGTGATCTAGGATGCCTTTGCACGCCGCCCCTGGTCCGTTGCGCTCTTGCCGCGGCGGCGGCCATTTGCCATGCCCGCCTGCGCGGCTGCCATGGTGGCCGGGTCCGCGCCGAGCGACGCTTGCGCCTCCTGGCACAGCCAGTCGCGGACTGCGCGGCACCGCTCGTCGCGCTCGAACGCCACCGGCGAGAGCAGGTGGTAGGACGAGCCGTCGCGCACGAACCCACGCGGCGCGGCGATGCGGCCATCGGCCATCTCGTCGGCCACCATCAGGCGCGAGGCGATGGCGCAGCCAAGCCCGGCCGCGGCGGCCTGGATGGTCAGGTAGAAATGCTCATACCAGGCATCCGCGCCGAAGCGCTGCGTGCTGCCGGCCGCCCGGGCCCAGCGCTGCCAGGCATCGGGACGTGAGCGCGTGTGCAGGCGGGCGAGCGAACTCAAGGCCGGCGCCCGCGCCGTCGGTGTGCCGGCGCGGCACACCACGCCCACCCATTCCTCGGCAATCTCGCATGCGTGCAGATGCGTGCCGAAGTGGAAATCGTTGCGGCGCAGCGCAAGGTCCACGCCGCTGCGGGCGAAGTCGACCGGCCCCCCGGCGGCCATCAGGTGCAGCGTCACGTCCGGATGCGCCTCGGCAAAGCGCGGCAGGCGGGGAATCAGCCAGCGCATGGCAATGGTGGGTTCGCATGACAGCACCAGCGCCTTGTGCTGCCCGTGCGCTCGGATGCGCTCGGCCGCCGTGGCCAGGACTTCCAGCGACTGCGTGGCGGCGGCATGCAGGATGCGTCCGGACTCGGTCAGGAAGACGGCCCGGTTACGCCGCTCGAACAACGCCACGCCGAGCGCCTCCTCCAATTGGCGAATCTGCCGGCTGACCGCGCCGTGGGTCAGGTGCAGTTCGTCGGCAGCCCGCATGAAGCTCTGGTGCCGCGCCGCCGCCTCGAAAAAACGTATCCCGCCCAGCCAGTGCATGATCGCCTCGATTTGTCAGTTTTTCTCACTGATTTGCACGAGTATAAATCGGTTGTGGCGCACCACGTGGACTCTGAAAATAGCGGCACTCCTGTCCTGGTTCCAACCACAGGCCGCAAGGCTCCTCGCCCATCCCCGTCAGAGATACTCACACGATATGCATCCCCTCACCGAACTCCTGGCCGTCGCCACCATCACCGTGCTGGCCGTCATCAGCCCCGGCCCCGACTTCGCCATGGTGATGCGCAACAGCTATCTGCATGGCCGCAGGGCCGGGCTGCTTTGCGCGCTCGGCATCGCGCTGGGCGTGCAGGTGCACGTCTTCTACACGATGTTCGGCGTGGCGCTGCTGATGGAGCACGCGCATGGCCTGCTGACGGTGGTCAAGATCCTCGGCGCCGCCTACCTGATCTGGATTGGCATCCAGACCTTGCGCAAGCGCGTGCCGGACACCAGCGCGGCGCCGCTCGCGGCGGATGGGGGCATTCCTGCCCTGACCTCGTCCGGCGCGTTCAAGATGGGCTTTCTCACCAATGCGCTCAATCCCAAGACCACGCTGTTCGTGGTCAGCACCTATACGCAGGTGGTGAACACGCAAACGCCGCTGTCCGTGCAGTTCGGCTATGGCTTGTTCATGTCGCTGGCGCACCTGGTCTGGTTCGAGCTGATTGCATGCTGCTTCACCACGCCCGCGCTGCGCACCGCGATGCTGAAGCGACAGCGTGTGCTGGACCGCGTGATTGGCTCGGCGCTGCTTGGGCTGGGCCTTGCGCTTGGCCTGAGCAACCTGGCCTGACGGCTTGAGCCGAATGCGCCATCAGCCTGCCGGCGGATCCTCGCTCGCATTCAGCGCATAGGCGCGCCGGCACACATGCTGCGCGCCACCGGGAAGGAGGTGGCTTTGATACAGGATGAAGCGATCGACGTGGAACGGCTCGCACACCAGCCCGGACTGTGAGCCGCGCCATGCCTGCAGCGTGGTGTGCGCCACGGCGGGCGCGCAACGGGCCAGCGTGATATGCGGATGGAAGCGCGCCTGAGGCCGTGAGCCAGAGTCCGGCATCGCGTTGTTCTCATCATGCCCAATATCCATGCCGATACCGTTCCCGGCCAGAGCCCGCTCCACGCCCGCGTACAAATCATCCAGCGCCGCGTTGGACTCCAACCCCGCCCACAGCACGCTCGCGCGCCGGCCGCGAAAATAGCCTGCCTCTTTCACGGTGAGCGCAAAGGCCGCGCATGACACCGTCCCCAGCGCCAGCTCGATGCGTATCGCCGCGGCTTCGTCCTGCTCACCGAGGAAATGCAGCGTGAGGTGGATCTGGTTCAGCGTCGCCGGCCGGATACCCGCCACGCGGGGCACGCGCGCGAGCAGCGCGCCGGCGAGCGCCTGCGGGATTTCGATTGCCACGAACAGGCGCGCCATCGGTATCCTCTCGCCAACTTGCGCGGCAGCGCTTGCGCCGTGCCCGCTCACTCAAACGCCAACGCTGACTGGCGCAGGATGGGCAGCGCCATTGCCGCGGCCGTGCCCTCCAGCCTGAGCAGCGCGCGCTTGCGGTCGGTGCCGCCGGCGTATCCGGTCAGGTCGCCACTGGCGCCCAGCACCCGGTGGCAGGGCACGATCACCGACAAGGGGTTGCGCCCCACCGCGCCGCCTACCGCGCGGGCGTGGGTGGGTGGGAGCCCGAGCCCGGCAGCGAGTTCGCCATAGGACGTGGTCTCGCCGAACGGGATCTCGCACAGCGCTTGCCAGATGCTGCGCTGGAAGGGGCTGCCGGCCAGCATCGTGGGCACCGAGAAGGCCTGCAGGCGTTCGGCAAAATAATCGGCCAGCTCGTCGGCCGCCTGCTCGAAGACCGGCTTCGCGGCGGCGGGTACATCGGCATCCGGCGTGGCCGCCGCCGGGTAGTACTTCTGCCCGGCAAAGAACAGTCCGCTCAAACGCGCGCCATCGGCGCGCAGCAGGACTTCGCCCAGCGGGCTGGCAACGATACGGTATGCAATCATGGTGCGCCTCTTTCCTTGTCTTCTTGTCCCGGCTTGCTGTCTTCATGGCGCCGCCACAGGTGGATCGCGGCGTAGGCACGCCACGGCGCCCACTGCGCGGCGTGCTGGCTCATGCCTCGCACGGTAGCGATGCCGAGCACCTTGCGCAAGACATAGTCGGTGCCCGGGAAGGCGTCCGGCCAGCCGAGCGCACGCATGGCCACGTATTGCGCGGTCCAGTCACCCACGCCGTCGATCGCACGCAGGCGCGCCAGCGTGTCTTCCGGCGCGGCGCTGGGTTCCAGCTTGAGTTCGCCAGCCGCCACGCGGCTGGCGATGGCGTGGATGGCCCGGCCCTTGCCCAGCGGGATGCCGATCTCGCGCAGGCTCTCCGGCGTCACCGCGGCAAGCGTGGCGGCGTCGGGAAAGGCAAGGCGCAGGGCAGGCGCCGGCTGCGCCAGCACGCGGCCATGGCGCTCGGCCAGCCGTGCCAGCAGGGTGCGGGCATGCTTCACCGAGATCACCTGGCCCACCACCGCGCGCACGGCGATCTCGAAACCATCCACCGCGCCGGGCAGGCGCATGCCGGGCGCCCCGGCCGCCAGAGGCCCCAGGTGCTGATCGACCACATCGGGCCGGCAACCCAGGTCGCACAAGCGCCGCACGCGCCCCAGCGCTTGCGGAATCACATGCGCCAGCGAGCCCGACAAGGTGACCTTGATCACATGGCGGCGCTCCAAATGCGCCAGCCGAAGCCAGCCGAGATGCGTGCGGCCCCCGCTGTCGATCGCCAGTGTGCGCGCATAGCTGCCATCGGCAAGCTGCTCGATGCCGTCCACCGCCCGCACTCCCAGGAACTGCAGGAAGGCCGCCCAGGCCATCGGCGGGCGGTATCCCAGCTCGAACACGAGTTCGTCCGCCACGTTGTCGGCGGCGCGCTTGCGCATCGCCAACGGCGTGAGCCCGTAGCGCGTCTTGAGCACATCGTTGAAGCGCCGCACGCTGCCAAACCCGGCGGCGTGCGCCACATCGGTTACCGTCAGCGCGGTATCCGTCAGCAGGCGCTTGGCCAGCAGCAACCGCTGGGTCTGTGCGTACTCCAGCACCGAGACGCCGAACTGCGCATCGAACAGCCGGCGCAGGTGGCGCTCGGTGACGCCGATACGCGCGGCCAGGGCGGCGACGCCGGCATCGGCCATGAAGCCATCGTCGATCAGCGTGGCCGCCTCCTGGGCCAGCCGTCCCGACAGATCGGCCAGACCGTGCCCCGGTGCCAGTTCGGGACGGCAGCGCAGGCAGGGACGAAAGCCCTGCTTCTCGGCGGCCGCCGCGGTTTCGTAGAAGGAGCAGTTCTCGCGCTTGGGTGTACGCACGGCGCACACCGGCCGGCAGTAGACGCCGGTGGACGACACGCCCACGAAAAAGCGCCCGTCGAAGCGGCGGTCGTGCGAGGCAACGGCCTTGTAGCAGGTGTCCGGATCGAGTTTCATAGCCAGCATGCTACTCCGTTGGGCGGGCCGGACTAGCTGGATTCGGACATTTGCCTGGACGGCGTGTATTGACCTGCCGTACCTCAAGCGATGTGGATCAGGCGTGAGGTGGTGCGGGCTCGGAGGGGCCTCGGTGAAATGGAAAAATATGGCTTGCTATGTCGCGCTGTTGAAACAGGGCCGGGAGTATTGTTGCTGGTCAGCCGAGAATCAATCCACAGGTCAACATGACCTCCGGTGCATGGCGGTTCTAAACTCGATACACGACATACAGTATCGACATCAGTGCCGGCATCGCGGCAATCAAGGTTAGGATCTTCGCTTTCATTTTGAAGGAATCAGGTATCGACCATTCCATGCCAGCTTGCAATCGAGTTGGCGGCGGAACGCGAACCATCCTCGGCCAAGAATGGCTTTGTTCACTATGGGAGACGCGCGGCGATCCACTCCGACACGAAGACTACCCCCCGCCGAACAGCGCGAACCCGATGCAGTAGGAACTGAGAATGCGCCAGCGGACAGCGGACCGCCGGACCATAGCCACCAGCACAAACACCAACCCCACCAGCAGCGGCACGGCAGCCAGAAGGAATGCCACCGCGGCATAGACGACGAGGGCGCCCGTAGTCACCTGCCGCCGAGTTATCGGTGTCAGCATGGTGGCAACGGCAAAGGCGAACCCATCCAGAGCGAGAAGCACGGCGAAGCAGTCAACGATGCGCACCAGGACCCGTGTGCGCGACGTCATTTAAGGCCCTCCGCCGCAACGCGCTCGGCAAGTGCAGCCCATCGTTTCGGGCTGTCTCGCACAACATGGGCATAGTAGAAGTGCCCCTCGCCCTTGCCGGCGAGCATCTGCATATCTAGCATCGGTGCCGATTCGACCAGCGCGCGCCAAGGCATTCCGGCGTAGATCGGGTCTCCGAACTGCTTCAAATTGATAACGACGGTCTTGCGGATGTTCTCGTGGCTGCGCAGGTGCGCAAGGAATCCCGCCTCAATCGGCGAGCCCACCAGTGCCAAATGGTCGATCACGTGGCCGGCGCGGGCATATGACCATGCGGTTTGCGCGGCCAGGAGAGAGCCGTAGCTGTAACCGATCAGGTTGAACTGCGGCGCCTCCGCCGCCATGCCCCCCGTAATCGTCCACTCGCTGTCGTCGCGTGAGCGGATCAGCATTCCCGAATGGATGGCATCAAGCAAAGTGCCAGCGAACTCGTATCCATCTGGCATGGCTGCGCTGGCGGTATGGGTCAGTCCAGCGAAGCAGTGCGCAATCCCCGCCTTCCGGAACGCATCGAGCAGCGGCTGAACATATCCGCCGTCCAGCCCGGCACCGCCCCAATACAGCGTGCCGCGCGGCGGCGGCAAATCGACCTTGGCCGGCGCCCGGTCCTCGACGGGCGTATGTTGCGCCTTAACTGTCTCGATCGGCTGCATCAGGCACCCTCCCCAAAGATCCCGGCCCGGACCTGGCAATCGTGCCGGTGCTCTTGCAAGCTTCGCAGTAAGCCTGGCCTGCATCAGGCAGGGTCTTCCCCATCTCCTTATACAGAAGTA
>JYOD01000071.1:70662-71038 GCA_000955785.1 Burkholderiaceae bacterium 16 | reverse complement strand
GCGGCGGCAGGCGCGGCGGCGGCGCCTTCCAGGATCAGGATCAGCGTGCCTTCGGAGACATTGTCACCGACCTTGATCCGGACTTCCTTGACTACACCGGCGCTGGGCGACGGCACGTCCATGGTGGCCTTGTCGGATTCCAGCGTCACCAGCGCGTCTTCCGCGCTGATGGTGTCGCCCGGCTTGACGTGGACTTCGATCACCGGGACCGAGTCGTAGTCGCCGATGTCCGGAACCTTGACTTCTACCGGGCCCGAGGCCGCAGCCGGCGCGGGGGCGCTTGCCGGTGCCCCGGCAGGCGCCGCGGCAGGAGCAGGCACGGCCGCAGCAGGCACGGGCACCGGTGCTGCAGGGGCCGCCGCGGCCGCGGCGGCGC
>JYOD01000071.1:0-70654 GCA_000955785.1 Burkholderiaceae bacterium 16 | reverse complement strand
GCCGCCGCGGCCGCGGCGGCGCCGGCGGGCTCCAGCATCACCAGCACGGAGCCTTCGGCGACGTTGTCGCCGACCTTGATCCTGACTTCCTTGACCACGCCGCCCTGGGGCGAGGGCACGTCCATCGTCGCCTTGTCCGATTCCAGCGTCACCAGCGCATCTTCCGCGTTGATGGTGTCGCCCGGTTTCACGTGCACTTCAATGACGGGAACGGCGTCGTAATCGCCGATATCCGGCACCTTNNCTCATTCAGTGTCTCCTGGGCAGGCCGGCGCACGCGACAAACACGAGCGTGTGAGGTTACCCTCACTGCCTGCATCTGTCACGCCGCCGCGCCGCAAGGCGCCGGGCATTTGCCCGGCACCCGCGGCGCGGCGCTACCGTTTCTGCGGGGGGTTCGTGCAGCCGGTCTGCTTAGACCGACATCGGGTTCGGCTTGTTGGGGTCGAGGTTGTACTTCTTGATGGCTTCCGCCACCTTGTCGCGACCGATCGCACCTTCGTCGGCCAGCGCCTTCAGTGCAGCCAACGTCACCCAGTAACGATCGACCTCAAAGAAATGACGCAGCTTTTCGCGGGTGTCCGAGCGGCCGAAACCGTCGGTGCCGAGCACCACGAAGCGGCGCGGCACGAAAGGACGGATCTGGTCGGCGAAGGCGCGCACGTAGTCGGTCGAGGCGATCACCGGACCGCGCACGGACTTGAGGCTCTTGGTCACGTGCGATTCGCGTTGCGTCTCTGTCGGGTGCAGCAGGTTCCAGCGTTCCACGTCGTGGCCTTCGCGGGCCAGTTCGGTAAAGCTCGGGCAGCCCCACAGGTCGGATTCGACGCCCCAGTCCTTCTTGAGCAGGTCGGCGGCGGCAATCACCTCGCGGAAGATCGTGCCCGACCCCAGCAGCTGTACGCGCGGCGCGTTGCTGTTTTCGACGCCCTTCCTGAACTGGTACATGCCCTTGACGATGTCGCCCTCTACGCCAGCCGGCATTTCCGGATGCTCGTAGTTCTCGTTCATCACCGTCAGGTAGTAGTACACGTCTTCCTGCTCTGCATACATGCGGCGCAGGCCGTCCTGCATGACCACAGCCAGCTCGTACTGGAAGGTCGGGTCATACGAAATGCAGTTCGGGATCGCGGCGTGGAACACGTGCGAGTGGCCGTCCTCGTGCTGCAGGCCTTCGCCGTTCAGCGTGGTGCGGCCCGAGGTGCCGCCCAGCAGGAAGCCGCGCGAGCGCATGTCGGCAGCCGCCCAGCACAGGTCGCCGATACGCTGGATGCCGAACATCGAGTAGTAGATGTAGAACGGGATCATCTGGATGCCGTGCGTCGAGTACGACGTGGCGGCGGCGATCCAGTCGCACATGGCGCCGGCTTCGTTGATGCCTTCCTGCAGCACCTGGCCAGTCTGCGATTCCTTGTAGAACATCAGCTGGTCATGGTCTTCCGGCACGTACTTCTGGCCTTGCTGGTTCCAGATGCCGATCTGGCGGAACAGGCCTTCCATGCCGAAGGTGCGCGACTCGTCGGGCACGATGGGCACCACGTGCTTGCCGATCTGCTTGTCCTTGAGCAGGGCGTTCAGGATCCGCACGAAGGCCATGGTGGTGGACACTTCGCGGCCTTCGCTGGTGGCCTTGAGCAGCGCGTCGAACGCGGACAGCTCGGGCACCTTCAGAGCTTCGGCCTTCTGGCGGCGGGCTGGCAGGTAGCCGCCCAGCTCCATGCGGCGGCTGCGCATGTACTCCAGTTCCTTCGAGCCTTCCTCGAAGGTGACGTACGGCACTTCTTCGATCTTTTCGTCGGCGACAGGGATATTGAACTGGTCGCGGAAGCGGCGGATCGCGTCCACCGGCATCTTCTTCTGCTGGTGGCTGATATTCATGGCCTGGCCGGCGTCGCCCATGCCATAGCCCTTGATGGTCTTGGCCAGGATCAGCGTGGGCTGGCCCTTGTGCTCGTTGGCGGCGCTATAGGCGGCGAAGATCTTGTGCGGATCGTGGCCGCCGCGGTTCAGGCGCCAGATGTCCTCGTCGGACCAGTCGGCCACCATCGCCTTGAGTTCGGGCGTGTTGAAGAAATGCTCGCGCACATAGGCGCCGTCCTTGGCCTTGAAGGTCTGGTACTCGCCGTCCACGCAATCCATCATGCGCTTCATCAGCAGGCCCTTCTTGTCGCGTGCCAGCAACTGGTCCCAGCGGCTGCCCCACACGACCTTGATCACGTTCCAGCCGGCGCCGCGGAACTCGGATTCCAGTTCCTGGATGATCTTGCCATTGCCGCGCACCGGGCCGTCCAGGCGCTGCAGGTTGCAGTTGATCACGAACACCAGGTTGTCGAGCTTCTCGCGGCCGGCCATGCCGATGGCGCCGAGCGATTCCGGCTCGTCGGTCTCGCCGTCGCCGAGGAATGCCCATACCTTGCGGCCTTCGGTCTGTACCAGGCCGCGGCTGTGCAGGTACTTCATGAAACGGGCCTGGTAGATGGCCATGATCGGGCCCAGGCCCATCGACACTGTCGGGAATTGCCAGAAGTCAGGCATCAGCCACGGGTGCGGGTAGGACGAGATGCCCTTGCCGTCCACTTCCTGGCGGAAGCTGTCGAGTTGCTCGGTGCTAAGGCGGCCGAGCAGGAAGGCGCGCGAATACACGCCGGGGGCCGAATGGCCCTGCACGAACACCAGGTCGCCACCGTGTTTCTCGGATGGGGCATGCCAAAAGTGGTTGTAGCCAACGTCGTACAGCGTGGCCGCGGAAGCGAACGAGGAGATATGGCCGCCAACGTTGGTGTGCTTGTTGGCGCGCAGCACCATCGCCATGGCGTTCCAGCGGGTGTACGAGCGGATGCGGTGCTCGATGTCCTGGTCGCCGGGAATGCGGGCCTGCTGCTCCACCGGGATGGTGTTGATGTACTGCGTTTCAGCGTGGAACGGCTGATTGACGCCGTTCACGCGTGCGTATTCGATCTGCTTCTCGATCAGGAAGGCGGCCCTGTCGGTGCCTTCGGCGGCGATCACGCCCTGAAGCGCATCGAGCCACTCGTGGGTTTCCTGGGGATCGGCGTCGTTGGCGCTGCTGGCGCCGAGGATCTGCTCTGGTACAGCTGACATGACTGTCTCCTGGTGAATTCCTGCCTCGGCGCTCCCCCTGATTCATGTCGTGAGAGCCCCGGCCTGAAGGTGTGACTACGGTACGGCGCGCGGGCCACGAATGTTTCGCATCCCCATCGCTAACGCTTCGGCCGGGCTTGCCAGATACAGCTGGCAGGACCGGACACAGCACTACCGTCCGCACTTTTCGGTCGGACCGATTCTATGGAAGCACATTGGGCAAGACAAGCCTAATTTTCAAATTACGATATGGTTTCTCATAATGCGGGATATTGCCGCAGCGCACCACAACACCGCGCCAGCCCTTGCCGGGAAACACCGGTCGCCCCGCGCGCCCTCGGCAGGAATGCCGCACTGCCGCATTGGCGCTTACCCCAAGCGACGCGGGCCCGCAATCCCGCTACACTGGTCGGTCAGTCGTCAATCCCGCCATGCCGTCCCTCAAAGATTTCTTTTCCCACCTCGGCGCCGCCATCGTCCCTCCCTCCGCTTCAGGCACCGCCAAGGCGAGCGGCGGCGACCCTGCGCTAGCCGCGCCGCCCAGCCCGCTGACGCACCTCGATACGCTCGGCCATGCGGACGAGCCCGCAGCCGTCAACGGGCCGCCGCGCGGCTTGTGGTGGCTGCGCTGGCGCAACCTGGTGGCAACCAGCTGGTTCATGTTCATCCCGCTGGTGGCGATCGTGCTGTTCACGGTGGCGATGGGGGTGATCTTGTGGTCGCTGCATGAAACCGAGCGCCAGCAACAACGCGACGCGCTTTATCGCGACGCGGCCTGGGCCCAGCAGCGCGTGCGCCTGTCGCTGCTGAGCAACCAGGACCAGCTTGCCTCGCTGGCGCGCGACATCGCCGCCGCCCAGCTCGACCAGGGCGCCTATCGGACCGCCGCGCAGGAAATCCTGCGCGAGAACCCCGAGATCGTGTTCGTCAACTGGCTCGACGCTACCCGGCGCGGGCGCTGGTCCCTGCCGTCCACCTCGGAATTCGCCGGCCGCCTGCGCGAAACCCAGGACCAGCCGCTGGAACCCGAAGTCCTCGACACCTTCGATGCCGCGCGCGAAACCCAGCGTGTTGTGTACTCGCGCCCGCTGGTCAACGACCGTGGCGACAGCTTCATGCTGATGGAAGTGCCGATCGTGCGCGACAACGAGTTCCTCGGCACGCTGGGCGCGCTGTACTCGGTCAATGGCATCCTGACCCACCTCCTGCCGCCGGAGCTGACCGAGCGCTACCGCTTCTCGCTGATCGACAAGAACAACCAGATCCGCGCCAGCACTTCGCTGCGGCCGGTGCCCGGCAATGCGCTGTCATATGAGGTACTGCTCGACCCGCCAGGCCATTCGCTGTCATTGCGCGCGGACGCCTACCCACCCGCCTCCAACCTGCCCAACAACATGTTGCTGTGGCTGGTGGTCGGGCTGTCGTGCTTCCTCCTGTGGAGCCTGTGGAGCATGTGGCGGCATACCAGCCGCCGCTCCGAGGCACAGCGCGCCCTGCTGGCCGAGACCTCGTTCCGGCGCGCGATGGAAAACTCCATGCTGATCGGGCTGCGCGCGCTCGACCTGAACGGCCGCATCACCTACGTCAATCCCGCCTTCTGCCGCATGACCGGCTGGCAGGACGCCGACCTCGTCGGCCGTGTGCCGCCCTTCCCCTACTGGCCGCCCAACGACCAGCAGGAGATGCAGAAGCAGATCGACCTGACGCTGCAGGGCAAATCGCCTGCCGGCGGCTACGAAATGCGCGTGATGCGGCGTGACGGCAGCAGCTTCTACGCCCGCATGTATGTGTCGCCGCTGGTGGACGGCCGTGGCAGGCATACCGGCTGGATGAGCTCGATGACGGATATCACCGAGCCCAAGCGCGCCCGCGAAGAGCTGGCCGCGGCGCATGACCGCTTCACCACGGTGCTGGAAAGCCTGGATGCCGCGGTGTCCGTGCTGGCCACCGACAAGCCCGAACTGCTGTTCGCCAATCGCTACTACCGGCAGCTGTTCGGCTGGGAAGCCGAGGGCCACCTCAAGCTGGCCGGCGGCGAGATCGACAAGGAACAGGTCTCCAGCGATGCAACCGACTTCGTCGACGCCTACGCCGGCCTGCCGGCCTCGGAGCTGATGCCCTACTCCTCGGATGCGCGTGAAGTGTTCGTGCCCGACATGCAGAAATGGTTCGAAGTGCGCCGCCGCTATATCCAGTGGGTGGACGGCCACCTGGCGCAGATGCAGATCGCCACCGACATCACCGTGCGCAAGGCCGCCGAGGAAATGGCGCGCCAGCATGAGGAACGGCTCCAGTTCACCAGCCGCCTCACCACCATGGGCGAGATGGCTTCGTCGCTGGCGCACGAGCTGAACCAGCCGCTGGCGGCGATCAACAACTATTGCATGGGCGCGGTGGCCCGGCTGCGCTCCGGGCGCAGCACCGCCGAAGACCTGATCCCGATCCTGGAGAAGACTTCGGCGCAGGCGGTGCGCGCCGGCACCATCATCAGCCGCATCCGGGGCTTTGTGAAGCGCAGCCAGCCGCAGCGGCGCGAAGCCGCCCTGCATGACATCGTGGCTGACGCGGTCGGCCTGGCCGACCTGGAAGCCACCCGCCGCCGCGTCACCATCCTGACCCGGCTGCCGGCTCCGCCTTTGCTGCTGTTCGTCGATCCGGTACTGATCGAGCAAGTGCTGGTCAACCTGCTCAAGAACGCCGTCGAGGCCATGGCCGGCCTGCCGGCCATGCGCGCCACCGGCGTGGTCCGCCTGCACGCGCGCGTGGAGCCGGGCGAGTTCGGTCAGGTCATGCGCATCGACGTGATCGACCAGGGCCCCGGCGTGGACGAGGCCACCAAGGAACGGCTGTTCGAGCCGTTCTTCAGCACCAAGTCCGACGGCATGGGGATGGGGCTGAATATCTGCCGCTCCATCATCGAGTCGCACCAGGGACGGCTGTGGGTGGAGAATAATTCCGACGGCATCGGCTGCACATTCAAGATCATGCTGCCCCTGCTGCCGGCGCATATCGACCAGTAAATCGCTGGCCGCGCCGCCAGGCGCCTGCCAGGTTCCCTGCCACGCGCCCCAGGGCGGCCCCTGTTGCTTGCCGCCCGGCCCGGTTACACTTGGCGGCAAATGACTTTGTTGTCCCAGGAGACTTCATGACCGTAACGCCAAACCCCACCTCCCACCGCGGCGAGACCGTCTTCATCGTCGACGACGATGAAGCCATGCGCGACTCGCTGACCTGGCTGCTGGAGGGCAATGGCTACCAGGTTCGCAGCTTTACCAGCGCCGAACAGTTCCTCTCCGCCTACGACGCGGGCCAGGTTTCCTGCCTGATCCTCGACGTGCGGATGCCGGGCATGAGCGGGCCCGAGCTGCAGGAACGCATGATCGCGGAGAACATCAATATCCCGATCGTCTTCATCACCGGCCACGGCGACGTGCCGATGGCGGTCTCCACCATGAAAAAGGGCGCGATCGACTTTATCGAGAAGCCGTTCGACGAGTCCGAACTGCGCTCGCTGGTGGAGCGCATGCTGCAAAAGGCCCGCACCGACCACTCCGCCGCCCGCGAGCAGCGCGCCGCCAAGGACCTGCTGGGCAAGCTCACCACGCGCGAACAGCAGGTGCTGGAGCGCATCGTGGCAGGCCGGCTGAACAAACAGATCGCCGACGACCTGGGCATTTCCATCAAGACCGTGGAAGCGCATCGCGCCAACATCATGGAAAAGCTCAACGTCAACACCGTGGCCGACCTGCTGCGCCTGGCCCTGTCCAAGAGCAGCTGAGCCCGCGCCAGAAAGAAGAACGGCAGTCCGGCCCCGCCTGGCCGGCGGACGGGCTGCCCGCTCAACGCCTGAGATATTCCTCGTCGCGGAAGGTCACGACCCATTGCGGCTTGTAGACCACGAACACCGCCACCAGCATGCCCGTGAGAAACGCCTCGCCAAACGCCAGGATCAGCACCGCGGTCAGGGTATCGGGCAGCGACAGCACCCCATCGCCCACGCTGTAGCTACGCCAGATTGCCCTGGCCGCACCGGCGCCCAGCGCGGCCAGGCCGGCGGCAAAGTAGCCGTGGCCAAGGATGAAGACAAAGGGATGGCGCGGCAACAGCCGGCGCATGGCGCCCTGCAGCGCAGCCGACAGCAAGGCCGGCAACAACCCCATCCAGACATAACGCGGCCAGAGCGCGGCCCAGTCCAGCTGAGCCCAGCCGTGCCCGGCCAGGTACCCGAGGCCAAGCAAAGACACCAGGTCGACCACGAACAGCGACAGCAGGGCCAGCGGCAGCCCGAACAGCGTCACCATCAGGGTGGCGCCAAACAGCTGGATCACCATGCCGCCCGGCAGCGTCGCCCTTAACGTCCACAGCAGCGCCAGCAATACCAGCGCGCCCAGCCAGCCATTCTGCAGGGCGTCGCGGCGCAGCAGTTGCCAGGGGCGCCGGCTCAGCGCCCAGGCCAGTCCGGCCAGGCTGAATGTCAGCAGCACGGCATGTTCGGCTGGCGCGCCAGGCGTAACGAGGGGAGTCAGGGCAGGCATGCGGACATGCTACCAGCGCCCCAAGCTACTTCGCCCCGGGTTGCGTCAACCTTTATAATTCCGCTTTGACCACCTCCCGCCCTTCCGCGCCCATCCCATGCCCGCCCAATTGATCGACGGCAACGCCCTTGCCAAGCAACTCCGTACCGAAGCCGCCCGACGCGCCGCCAGCCTCACCGAACGCGGCCACCGGCCCGGCCTGGCCGTGGTCCTGGTGGGCGAAGACCCGGCCAGCCAGGTTTATGTGCGCAACAAGGTGAAAGCCTGCGACGACAATGGCTTCCACTCCTCGCTCGACCGCTATCCGGCCGACCTGTCCGAGTCCGATCTGCTGGAGCGCATCGACACCCTGAACCGCGACCCGCATATCCACGGCATCCTGGTGCAGTTGCCGCTGCCCAAGCATATCGACAGCCACAAAGTGCTGGAAGCGATCGCCCCGGAAAAAGACGTGGACGGCTTCCACGTGGCCAATGCCGGCGCCCTGATGACCGGCGCCCCGCTGTTCCGCCCCTGCACGCCTTATGGCTGCATGAAGATGCTGGAATCGGTGCAATTCCCGCTGCGCGGCGCCCGTGCGGTGGTGGTTGGCGCGTCCAATATCGTCGGCAAGCCGATGGCGATGCTGTTGCTGCAGGCCGGCGCCACCGTCACCATCTGCAATAGCAAGACGCGCGACCTGGCCGCGCATACCCGGGATGCCGATGTAATCGTGGCCGCCGTGGGCAAGCGCAACATCATCACCGCCGATATGGTCAAGCCGGGCGCAGCCGTGATCGACGTGGGCATGAACCGCGACGACAACGGCAAGCTGTGCGGCGATGTCGACTTCAACGGCGTCAAGGAGGTGGCCGGCTATATCACGCCGGTACCGGGCGGCGTAGGCCCGATGACCATCACGATGCTGCTCATCAATACGCTGGAAGCCGCCGAGCGCGCGGCCGGCTGAAGACCGCCCGCCGTACGGGCGCGCGCGTCATGCGCGCCCGCACGGCATGACACTGGAAATCCTGCCGCCCCGCCCCAATGTGCGGGGTATTGCCCTTACTGGCCCCGCCAAGAGAGACGCCATGGACCAAGCCGCCAACCAAGCCAACGAAGCCAACGCCGCAACCGGTGCCAATCCGCTGCTGGATTTCACCGACCTGCCGCGTTTCGCCGAGATACGCCCCGAGCACATCGGGCCGGCTCTCGACGTGCTGCTGGCTATCGCGCAGGCCGCGGTCGACCGCGCCGAGGATCCCGCCACCCCTGCCACCTGGGCCAACGCCGTGGAAGCGCTGGAAGCCGCCACCGAGCCGCTCGGACGCGCCTGGGGCGTGGTCGGCCACCTGAGCGCCGTGGCGGATACGCCGCCATTGCGCCAGGCGCACGCCGACAACCTGCCGCGCATGACCGAATTCTGGTCCTCGCTCGGCCAGAGCCTGGCGCTTTACGACAAGTACAAGGCAATCGCCGCCAGCCCGGAATTCGCCACCATGAGCGAGGCCCGCCGCCAGTTGATGGAAAACGAATTGCGCGGCTTCCGCCTGGGCGGCGCCGAACTTCCCGAAGACAAGAAGCCCCGCTTCGCCGCGATCCAGGAACAGCAGGCCCAGTTGTCCAAGGCTTTCTCCGATCATGTGCTCGATGCCACCAACGCCTACGCGCTGCTGATCGAGGACGAAAGCCGGCTCAGCGGCGTGCCTGAAGACGCGCTCGAGGCCGCCCGCGCCGCCGCCGAGAAGGACGGCAAGCCGGGCTGGAAATTCACCCTGCACTTCCCGTCCTATTTCCCGGTGCTGCAATATGCGGACGACCGCTCGCTGCGCCAGACCATGTACGAGGCCAGCGTCACCCGCGCCTCGGAGCTGGCCGGGCAGTACGGCCAGGGCAAGGCCGAATGGGACAACACCGCCAATATGCGCGAGCAACTGGCGCTGCGCCGAGAGGAAGCCCAGTTGCTCGGCTACGCCTCCTTCGGCGAGGTGTCGCTGGTGCCCAAGATGGCGGAATCGCCGGCGGAAGTGCTGCGCTTCCTGGACGAACTGGCCGCCAAGGCGCGCCCGTACGCCGAGAAGGACTGGGCCGAACTCAAGGCCTTCGCCGCCGCCGAACTCGGGCTGACCGAACTGGCGCCGTGGGACGTGGCCTACGCCTCGGAAAAACTGCGCGAACAGCGCTACGCGTTCTCAGAGCAGGAAGTGAAGCAATATTTCCCGGAACCCCAGGTGCTCAAGGGCTTGTTCGGCGTGGTGGAGAAGCTGTTCTCCGTGCGCATCGAGCCCGACCAGGCCCAGACCTGGCACGACGATGCGCGCTTCTTCCGCGTGGTATCGCCTGAAGGCGAACTGCTGGCGCAGTTCTACATCGACCTGTACGCCCGCGAAGGCAAGCGCGGCGGCGCATGGATGGACGACGCCCGTGGCCGCAAGCAGCTCGATGGCGGCCGCGTGCAGACTCCGGTGGCCTACCTGACCTGCAACTTCACGGCCCCCGTGGTCGGCAAGCCCGCGCTGTTCACCCACGACGAAGTGATCACGCTGTTCCATGAGTTCGGCCACGGCCTGCACCATATGCTCACCCAGGTGGGCGAACTGGGCGTGTCCGGCATCAACGGCGTGGAATGGGATGCAGTGGAACTGCCCTCGCAGTTCATGGAGAACTTCTGCTGGGAATACGAGGTGCTGACCGACATGACCGCGCACGTCGACAGCGGCGAGCCGCTGCCGCGCGACCTGTTCGAGCGCATGCTCGCCGCCAAGAATTTCCAGAACGGCATGATGACGCTGCGCCAGATCGTCTTCTCGTCGTTCGACATGCACCTACACACCGGCTTCGACCCCGCGGGCGAGAAATCCGTGCTGGCGCTGTCCAGGGAGATCAACGATCACGCCCACGTGGTGCCGCAGCACCCGCTTTCGCGCTGGCCGAATACCTTCAGCCATATCTTCGCCGGCGGCTATGCGGCGGGCTACTACAGCTACAAGTGGGCTGAAGTGCTGTCCGCCGACGTGTACGCCGCGTTCGAAGAAGCCGCAAAGCTCTCCGGCACCGTGCTCGACGCCGAGACCGGCGCGCGCTACCGCCGCGAGATCCTGTCGGTGGGCGGCAGCCGCCCGGCCATGGAATCCTTCACCGCATTCCGCGGCCGCGCTCCGCAGATCGACGCCTTGCTGCGGCACGGCGGCATGGCGGTGGCATAAGGCAGGGTAAGGAAAAGCAAAGAAGCGTAACGGGGAAGGCGGCTCATATCGAGCCGCTTTTTTCATGGCGGCCGGCACGGACAATACACGCTACCGAAGCCAACGCGCGGCATCCGCTCGCTGCAATCGCGGCCGAATAATTGCCGTAGATATTGAAGAGCCAGCCCGCGAGGCTACCGCCGGCCATCGCGGCAACCCCGACCGCGATATACAGCGCCCCGAGGATGGACCCGAGGTTGGCCGTGCCGAACCAGGTCGCGGCGAGCGCCGGATACAGGGAGACGCAGCCCTTCTTATCCTTCTTATTTCACCCGGGAGTCACTTCCCGGCTGCTTATTCTTGTATATACAAGAAAGGACAACAAATCAACGAGTCGGGACTACCCTGATCCGGGCCGGGCCTTGTCGCCCTGCTACCCGGGAGTCTTCGAAAATGGAAATTGGCTAGACAAGCCCGGTCAAGTAATATGCGTGCCATGACCTACCTGCCACCCGCCGCCGCCTACGCGCACATCAAGAATTACCTCAAGGAAGGACTCAGTGCCGGGCGCTGGCCGCCGGGCACGCTGATGCCGTCGGAGTCCGAACTGGTCACGCAGTTCCGCGTCAGCCGCATGACGGCCAACCGGGCGGTGCGCGAATTGCAGGCCGAAGGGTTGGTGGAGCGCGTACAGGGCGTGGGCACGTTCGCCACCCAGCCCTACCGCGCGTCGTCTACCCTGACCATCCGCGACTTGCACGACGAGATCACCGAACGCGGCCACCGTCATCGCTCGGACGTGCATATGGCGCGCGCCGAGGTGGTCAACGAGGCCCTGGCTCAGCGCATGGGACTGCCCGTCGGCAGCCCGGTCTTCCACACCCTGATCGTCCATAGCGAGAACGGCGTGCCGCTGCTGTGCGAGGACCGCTACGTCAACCCCGCCCGCGCGCCCGACTACCTGGACGTGGACTTCACCAAGACCACGCCCACCAATTACCTGCTGACCGTGGCACCGCTATGGGAGGCCCAGTACTCGATCGAGGCGCAACTGCCCACCGAGCAGGAGGCCGAGTTGCTGGGCATCAAGCCGGCCGAGCCTTGCCTGATCGTGGTCCGGCGCACCGAAAGCCAGGGCTCGCCGATTACGCTGGCGCGCCTGGTGCATCCGGGCTCGCGCTATGCCATCGAGGGCTCCTTCAAGCCTTGAGGCCGCGCCGGCTTACGTCCGGCCAGAAACGTGCTGACCAACTGCCTTGCGCGCCGGAATCGCGCAAGTGGTCGATGAACCCGCGGACCTTGGCGCTGGCGTGGCGCGTGTACGTTTCTATTGATGGGGGTGGGAGGCGGCATCTGCTCCAGCCTCGCACAAACCCTGGCGCTGCTAAACGTGCTGCGTGAAGTCGCGGACACCCACACGCTGATCGAGCAATGGCTGTCCAACGCCGAATGCCCCAACCCGGTACTCGACAAGCTGCTTCAACGATTCGAGCCAGGCTTCAGCATGATCTCGCCGAACGGAACACGGCTGGACGAACGCGGCTTCCCTCGCTCTTCACACGCCTGCGTGGGGCCAGGGCCGGAATGCGGATCGATATCGATGAGTTGACGCTCGTGTATGAGGATGCTGGCTCGGCCACGGTCACCTACCGCGAAACGCAGACCTGGAACGAGGGCGCGTCCGAACGACGCGCCACGGCGCTGTTCGTGCTTGCAGGCGACGCCCGCGTTGCCTGGCGCCATTTGCATGAAACGTGGGTCTGAATCAGGGCGATGTCCACGCAGCGCAGCGACCAGGCGATGCGGCCGGCGGCCAGATCCGGACCGGGAGCGTGATCCACGAGGTGTTCGTTGGTGAAAGGCCGGGCGGGGCCAAAGGGTTCCAGCCCTGTAAAATGCGTTTTAGATCTTTAGATCAATAGGACAAACAAAGATGAGAATCGCCACCTGGAACGTCAACTCGCTCAAGGTCCGGCTACCGCAAGTGCTGGACTGGCTGATCGAGCAGGAAAAAGCCGACACGCCGATCGACGCCCTGTGCCTGCAGGAACTGAAGATGCCGGACGACAAGTACCCGCTGGCCGAACTGGAGAGCGCGGGCTTCCACAGCGTGTTCACCGGCCAGAAGACTTACAACGGCGTGGCGATCCTGGCGCGCAACGCTAGCATGGCGGCGCCCACCGACGTGGTGCGCAATATCCCCGGCTACGACGACGCCCAGCAGCGCGTGGTGGCGGCCACCTACGGCGACGTGCGCCTGGTGTGCGCGTATTTCCCCAACGGCCAGGCGCCGGACTCCGACAAGTTCACCTACAAGCTGGGCTGGCTGCAGGCGATGACGGCGTGGCTGCAAGAGGAGATGGCGAAGTACCCGAAGCTCGCGCTGCTGGGCGACTTCAATATCGCGCCCGAAGACCGCGACGTGCACGATCCCAAGAAGTGGGAAGGCCAGAACCTGGTATCGCCCCCGGAGCGCGACGCCTTCAAGGCGCTGGAGGCGCTCGGCCTGACCGATGCCTTCCGCATGTTCGAGCAGCCCGAGAAGAGCTTCTCCTGGTGGGACTACCGCATGTTCGCCTTCCGCCGCAATGCCGGCCTGCGCATCGACCACATCCTGCTGTCGCCGGCCTTGCGCGATGTTTGCAGCGCCTGCGTGATCGATCGCGTGCCGCGCACCTGGGAGCAGCCGTCGGACCACACGCCGGTGGTTGCGACGCTCACCCTGGGTTAAAGCGGTATGCGCAAGCCAGCGTTCGGGATATCCGGGAAGCCACCGTCTCGCTTCCGGGCCGCCGCACAGCTACACTTGCGGGCATGAAACCGGCCACCTTCCGCCACCGCAACCTTCCCCACCTGCTGCTGCAAGCCCGCGAAACGCTGATGGCGGGCTTTAGGCCCATCCTGCGCCAGCACGGCATGACCGAGCAGCAATGGCGCGTGGTGCGCACCCTCAGCGAGCAGGGCGAAATGGAGCCGAACCAGGTCGCCGATGCCTGCCTCATCCTGAGCCCGAGCCTGACCCGCATGCTGTCGAGCATGGAGGAAGCGGGCCTGATCCTTCGCTCCCGCTCCACAACGGACCAGCGCCGCCAGCTGATCTCGCTGACCGACAAGTGCCGCGCCGTGATCGCCGAGATGGAGCCGCTGATCGACCGGCGTTATGAGGAGCTCGAGCAGATGATCGGCGCCGAGCGGCTCGGCAAGGTCTATGGCGCGCTCGACGAACTGCTGGAAACCTTCACCGAGCGAGACCCGCGCACATGACCGTGCCTGCAGCGCAAGGCGGAACAGGCGGCGTGCTTGGGCGCCTGCTGCCGGCATGGCGGCACCGCGTAAGCCCGGCCTCCTTGCGCGCCGACCTGATCGCGGGCCTGCTCGGCGCCGTGCTGGTGCTGCCGCAGGGGGTCGCCTTCGCCACCCTCGCCGGCCTGCCTCCACAGTACGGCATCTATGCGGCCGTCATCCCGTGCATCGTGGCGGCCTTGTTCGGGTCGAGCTGGCACGTGATGTCCGGGCCGACCAACGCCAACTCGCTGGCGCTGTTCGCCATGCTGAGTCCAGTGGCCTTTGCCGGCAGTCCGGAGTACATCAATCTCGCGCTCGCCGTCACCGTCATGGTCGGCTTGCTGCAGCTTGCCGTGGGCACCCTGCGCCTCGGTTCGCTCGCCAACTTTATCTCGCCCTCGGTGCTGCTTGGCTTCACCTGCGGCGCGGCGACGCTGATCGGGCTCTATGCGCTCAAGGACCTGTTCGGGCTAGCCGTGCCCACGGGCACGAGCGCCTTCGGCATAGTGCGCTTCCTGCTCGACAACGCCGACACCATCAACTGGAGTGCATTCACCGTGGCCGCGGTCACGCTGGCGGTCACGCTCGCCGTCAAGCGCGTCTCGCGCCGGCTGCCCTTCATGCTGATCGGCCTGCTGGCGGGCTACGGCATCGCCTTGCTGCTCAATGCGCCGGGCTGGAGCGAAGGCGCGCGCCACGTCAACGTGGTTGGCCCGATACCGTCGGCCATTCCGCCCTTGCACGTGCCCGACATCTCCTGGCAGGCCATCCCCGACCTGCTAGGCATCGCCGCCGCGCTCACCATCGTGGCGCTCGGCCAGTCGATTTCGATCGCCAAGGCGGTTGCCCTGCGCTCAGGCCAGCACATCGACGCCAACCGCGAGTTCATCGGCCAGGGCTTGTCCAATATCGCGGGTGGCTTCTTCTCCGCCTATATCTCCTGCGGCTCGCTGAACCGCTCGATGCCCAACTATGAAGCGGGCGCGCAGACGCCGCTGGCCAGCATTTTCTCAGCCGTGCTGCTGGTCGTGCTGGTCACCGCAAGCGCACCGCTGCTGGCCAGGATTCCGCTCGCGGCAATCGCCGCGATGCTGATCCTGGTGGCCTGGGGCCTGTTCGATTTCTCCCGGCTGCGCCGCATCGCCAGCCTGAGCCGGACCGAATTCGCCATCGCCATCAGCACCTTTGCCGCCACGCTGGCCATCCGCCTGGAAATGGCGGTTTTGCTCGGCACCATCTTGTCGCTGGTTGCCTATCTCTATCGCACGTCGCGGCCGGCTGTGCGCAGCCTGGTGCCCGACGCGGACGATCCCGACCGCCGCTTTACGCCGCTGGACGAGTTGCACCGCCCGCAGCCGGAATGTCCTCAACTCAAGCTGCTGCGCATGGAAGGCGCAATCTACTTCGGCGCTGTCCAGTACGTCACCGACCGGCTGCACGAAGCACGCAGCGCCCATCCTGGACAGATCCATCTGCTGGCCATGACCAAGAGCATGAACTTCATCGACCTGGCCGGCGCCGAAATGTGGGAAAGCGAGCTGGCCGAACGGCGTGCCACCGGCGGCGACCTGTATTTCCACCGTCCGCGCACTCAGGTTCTGCAGACTTGGGATCAGACCGGCTTTGCGCTAAAACTGGGCGACGGGCATATCTTCTCCACCAAGCGGCAGGCGCTGCACACCATCATTGCCCGCCTGGATCCCGTCGGGTGCGCGCAATGCCAGGCGCGAATCTTCGAGGAATGCGCAAGCCGCCCGGGCGGAGCGCTCCAAGGCGCGGCGTAGGAAAAGTACGACTAGATCTGGAACGTGACCTGAACCCGGCAAGGCATGAACGCGGGAACGGAAAAGAGAAACGCCGGCGTGGAACCGGCGCCAGGCGGCGAGAAGCCGCAACAACATGAAACGTTAGCCCGGGATCGGACCGATGACAGACCCGGCCTGAGACCCGTTTCAGAGCGGCGCCACATGGGCGCGCTTGACCACCACCGGCTGGGCGGCGCCCTGCTCGATCAGCACCACGGCGGCACGCTCGATTGTCTCGCGTCCGGCGCGGAAAGCCTCTTCCAGCGACAAGACCTGGTCGGCACTGAAGCCTTCCCACAGCGCTTCGCGCGTCACCACGCAGGTGACTTGTTCGCCGTTGACAACAGCGTGGAATAGCAAGCCTTCATTATTGATATCGTAGCGATCTTGCTCTTGGAATTTGATATCCATCGGTACAGCCCTCCATTGCAAGTGAAGATTCATCCTAACATGGGTCGGCCCGACTCGTCCGCAAAGGCCTACGCCTCGCTCGCCTCCAAGCATGACTGCCGATGCACCAGGCGAGTTCCCATGGCATGAATGCATGGATCCGGTGCATGAAAAAGCCCCTGCGCCTTCGCATCGCTGCAGGAAGCGGGGCCGTTCGTACATGCCATCCGCGATCCTGCTCGCGCAGGAAAAAATCGCAGGAAGGGGGTTTGACAAACGCAAAAACGATGATACAATCTTTTTCTTCGTTGGGGCGTTAGCTCAGTTGGTAGAGCAGCGGACTCTTAATCCGTAGGTCGAGTGTTCGAGTCACTCACGCCCCACCAGCGAATTCTAAAAGCCGGGAGCAGCAATGCTTCCGGCTTTTTTCATTGGCGCATCCCCCCCACCCCCAAAAATCTCCTCAAAAAAACATACAAAAAAAAGCCCGCGACAATTGTGTTGTGGCGGGCTGAGAAGGGTCGGGGGCGTTCCGAGAACGTCCCGTCGCCTAGCGTGAATACATTGGAGACATGACGCAGCCCCACTCGAGTGGGGTCATGCGCGCGCCGCATCCGGGACTCGCGTCAACCTGCGCTTGCGCGCTCGAACAATTCGCGCGCGAGCCCGCGGTGCCGCGCCAGCACGCGCGGCAATTCCACCGTGCGCAGCTCGCCGTCGCGCACCACCACCTTGCCGTTGATCACACTGGTAGCGACATTGCCCGGCGTGCAGAACACCAGCGCCGCCACCGGATCGTGGCCCGCGCCGGCGTAAGCCACCTGCCCCATGTCGAAGGCCACGAAGTCAGCCGACATGCCCGGCGCCAGGGCGCCGATATCGTCGCGGCCCAGCACGCGCGCGCCTCCCAGGGTGGCAATCTCCAGTGCCTCGCGCGCGCTCATGGCGGCGGGCCCGTAGCCTACCCGCTGCAACAGCATCGCCTGGCGCACCTCGCCCAGCATATGAGCACCATCGTTCGAAGCGCTGCCGTCCACCCCCAGGCCGACCGGCACGCCGGCATCGCGCATCGCGCGCACCGGCGCAATGCCTGAAGCCAGCCGCATATTGGAGCAAGGGCAATGGGCCACGCCCGTGCCGGTGCGGGCGAACAGCGCGATGCCTTCGTCGTCCAGCTTGACGCAGTGCGCGTGCCACACATCGGGTCCGACCCAGCCGAGTTCCTCGGCGTACTGCGCGGGCGTCAGGCCGAACTTTTCGCGCGAGTAGGCGATGTCGTTATCGTTCTCGGCAAGGTGGGTGTGCAGCGACACGCCATAGTTGCGCGCCAGCAGCGCCGACTCCCGCATCAGGTCGCGCGACACGGAAAACGGCGAGCATGGCGCCACCACCACGCGCAGCATGGCATGGCGCGAAGCGTCGTGGTATTGCTCGATCAGCCGCTGGCTGTCGCTCAGGATCGCCCGCTCCCCCTCCACCACCGAGTCGGGTGGCAGGCCACCCTTGCTGCGGCCCACGCTCATCGATCCGCGCGCGGCATGGAAACGCATGCCCATTTGCGCCGCGGCCGCAATCGAATCGTCCAGGCGCGAGCCGTTGGGGTAAAGATAAAGATGGTCACTGGTGGTGGTGCAGCCGGATAGCATCAATTCCGCCATCGCGGTCCGGGTCGACACATCGATCATCTCCGGCGTCAGGTGCGACCACAACATATAGAGATTGCTCAGCCAGGAGAACAGCTCCGCGTCCTGCGCGGCCGGCACGGCGCGGGTCAGGCTCTGGTACATGTGGTGGTGCGTATTGACCAGACCCGGAATCACCACCTGGCCACGCATGTCGAGTACCTCGGCGCGGCCTTCGTCGATCAGCCGGCGGTATTGCTGCGGCAACTCGGCGCTGGCGCCCACCCATTCGATCGACGGGCCTTGGGCTACCAGCGCGCCGCCCGGAATCTCGCGGCGCTGCGCATCCATGGTGACCAGGATGTCTGCATTGATAAGGATGAGAGTCATGACGGGATCTTCGGATCAGGGGTGGATAGCGATGCAGCGCCGGGGCTGGCCAGCCGGCGTCGTATTGACCGGCCCAGACAGTCTAAGACGGCGGCGGCCAGCCGCAAAGCATCGAATTCCACCGACGGTGTACGCAAAAACAGCACAGCCACCGTGTTGCGCCAGGGCCAGGTCCAGCGGGCCGCTAGCGCAGACTCTCGAACAGTTCCGCCAGGCCTGCGCCGATCCGCTCCGCCATCAGACTCGCCGCCGGGCTCAGCGGGTTGCGCGCGCGCGCCACCAGCCGCAGCGTCTGGCACGGCAGCTTGCCGTCGCGCAACGGCACCCATGCGAGCGCACCGCGCGCGCGCTCCTCCAGCACATCGAGGGGGTTCAGGAAAGCGACGCCGGACCCAAGCATGACCAGGCGCCGCATCAATGCCGTCGAAGTGGTCTCGGTCACCGGCGACACCTCCATGGCCGCGCGCGCGAAGGCCTCGTCCAGGATGGCGCGGATCGACAGCGACGGCGCGGGGAGGATCACCGGGTAAGCCAGGCATTCACCTAGCAGCGTCGAAGGCTGCGCAGCCAACGCGTGCGAGGGCGCGACCACCGCGCCGATATGCCAGTCACTGCTGGCCAGGATGCGAAAGGCGGCGATGTCGGGCAGTTCGTAGGCAAGGCCGAGGTCGGCATCGCCGCGCTCGACAGTGCTGACGATGTCCGCCACGGGCAGATCCAGCAGGCGCACCAGGATGCCCGGATATTGCTGGCGGAAGCCGTGCACCAGCGAAGGCATCAGCGACCCGGCCAGCCCCGCGGTCGTGGCGACTGTCACTTCTCCCTGGCGCACACCTTTGACGGCCGCGATACGGCTGCACAAGAGCTCGTGCTCGCGCAGCGTCTGCCGCACGTGCGCCAGCACCATCTCGCCCAGCGGAGTCAGCCGGAGGCGTTTGTTGATGCGCTCGAACAGCGGTGCGCCCAGTTCGGTCTCCAGGTCCAGTATCTGCCGGTTGATCGCGCTCGGCGCCACGTGCAGATGCAGCGCGGCCTGGCGGATCGAACCGCGGCTCACCACCTCATCGAGGTAGCGCAGGACTCTGGCATGCATGACGGGCTCCGGATTCTGGCTCGACGCGGCAGCGGCGGCCGCGGACATGGAAGACGAGCGCATTGTAGCCGCTGGCCATGCGCGCCGGCCGCCCGCGGGCGCGTGACAATGGCAGCGAGCCAGCAGGGCATGGAGTACGCTGACATCAGTTCGCCGGACGGCCGACGCTGCCAGACCGGCCCTTTCCTCTTGCCAGCGCGCGGCGCCCACGACACCATGACATCCAAGACAAGCAGCAAGAAGCCCGTTGCGAAGTCCGGCAGGAAGACGCACGCGAAGTCCTCAGGCGGGGCCGCCGGTAAAGCCACCGGCAAGCGCAGCGGCAAACCTGGCCTGCCCGGCCCGGCAAAGCGCCAGGACGAACTGATGCGGTGCCGGAACCTGAAGATGGCGCGCTCCGCCCACGCCTACGTGCGAGGCAATACGCGCAAGTTCTATGAGTGGCTGGCGGCCAGGCAGCCGCACACGCTGCCCGAGGGCCCGGCGATCTGGATCTGCGGCGACTGCCATGTGGGCAATCTCGGGCCGATCGCGGATATCCAGGGCCATGTCGACATCCAGATCCGCGACCTCGACCAGACTGTGATCGGCAACCCCGCGCACGACCTGATCCGCCTGGCGCTGTCATTGGCCACGGCCGCGCGCGGCTCCGACCTGCCCGGGGTCGTCACCGCCCGCATGCTTGAAAGCCTGGTCGTCGGATACGAAAGCGCCTTCGACAATCCCGACGCCGCGGCAGGCCTGACTTCGCGCCGGCCCGCCGCGGTACGTACCGTAATGCGCCTGGCGCTGGGACGCCAATGGAAGCATCTGGCCCGTGAACGCCTGCAGGACACCACGCCTTCCATCCCGCTCGGCAAACGGTTCTGGCGGCTGGCCCCCACCGAGCGGCGCGCCATCGGCGCCCTCTTCGAGCGGCGCGAGATCGCCCATCTTGCCACGCTGCTGACCTCTCGCGACGAAGGCGCGCGCGTGGAGGTGATAGACGCCGCTTACTGGGTCAAGGGTTGCAGCTCCCTGGGCCGCCTGCGCTTCGCCGTGCTGCTGTCCGTTGACAGCAATGACAGCCCCGGCCCAGAAATCTGCCTGATCGACATCAAGGAGGCGGTGAAGGCAGCCGCACCGAGCTACCCCAAGGCCAGCATGCCGCACGACAACGGCGCGCGCGTGGCCGAAGGCGCCCGCCATCTCTCGCCGGCGCTGGGCGATCGCATTCTTTCCGCGCAATTGCTCGACAAGGCGGTCTTCATCCGTGAACTGCTGCCGCAGGACCTGAAGCTGGAGATCGATACGCTGCCCCAGGAGGAGGCCAGCCGCGTCGCGATGTACCTCGGCGAGGTGGTCGGCAACGCCCACGCGCGCCAGATGGATCTCGCCACCCAACGCGGCTGGCTAGCCGAACTGGCCCGCAACCGGTCGAAACAACTCGATGCCCCGTCCTGGCTCTGGTCGAGCGTTCTGGACCTGATAGCCAGCCACGAGGTCGGCTATCTCGAACACTGCCGCAAGTTCGCACTGGGCCAGACAGGGGGTCTTTGAAAAACAGCAAAATAGCTATTGCAAAGTCACAATCGGCTAGCTACAATCTTGGACTTCGTTGGGGCGTTAGCTCAGTTGGTAGAGCAGCGGACTCTTAATCCGTAGGTCGAGTGTTCGAGTCACTCACGCCCCACCAGCGAATTCCAAAAAGCCGGAAGCAGCAATGCTTCCGGCTTTTTTCATTTCCATTTGGCTCATCGGCGCCCAAGCCGCGCAATGCAAGTTTCCGCGGCTGCCGATACGTTCGCCCTACCCGCCCCGCGCTGCGATCCATACGCGGGTTGATACCAATTCCGCCGGCCAAGCTTTCACGGTTGAATTGCGCCTGGAGCACATTGCGGAACATGGTTCCGCATCACGGAACCAATCCAGAAACTCCAGCGCTCCGCGGCAGCCCTTGCCGCGGAACGTTGCGGCGCGTCGGCGGGATAAACAAGGGCAACGTCGACACAGATCGCCGCATCCCGCGCCCGGCCGAGCAGTCCGCTCATATACTTAGAACCCTCGGGAGCCTCTCTTGAAAGCAGTACTGAATGTTGGCAGCGCAGCCTGCCTGGCCCTCCTTGGCCTGTGCCACAGCGCCATGGCGCAAACCTATCCGAACAAGCCGATCCGCCTGATCGTGCCGTTTGCTGCTGGCGGCACCACGGACATCGTTGCCCGCGCGGTCTCCGACGGCATTGGCCGCGAACTTGGCCAGGTGGTGGTGGTGGAAAACCGCGGCGGCGGCGGCGGCGCGATCGGCGCCGATGCCCTCGCCAAGTCCGCGCCCGACGGCTACACGCTGGGTATCGCCACGGTGAGCACCATGGCGACCAACCCGGCTACCAACGCCCGCAACCCCTACGACCCGATCAAGGATTTCGCGCCCATTACCAACCTGGTCAATGTGCCGAACGTGCTGACGATCAACCCCAAGGTACCGGCCAAGAACCTGCAAGAGTTCATCGCGCTGGTCAAGGCCAACCCGGGCAAGTACAGCTACGCGTCGGCCGGCAAGGGCAGCATCTCCCACCTCGACGGCGAACTGTTCAAGTTCCTGACCAAGACCGATATGGTCCACATCCCCTATCGGGGATCGGGTCCGGCCCTGAACGACACGCTGGCGGGGCAGGTCAGCGGCCAGTTCGACAACCTGCCATCGTCCATGCCGCATATCCAGGCCGGCAAGTTGCGCGCCCTCGCCGTGGCGGCGCCGAAGCGCGTGGAGGGCTTGCCTGACGTGCCGACGTTTGCCGAGGCCGGCATGAAGGACATGAACAATATGGCCTGGTATGGCCTGGTGGCGCCTGCCGGTACGCCCGCCGCGATCATCACCAAGGTCCACGACGCTGCCGTGAAGACGTTGCAGGATCCGAACGTGAAACGCCGCCTGGCCGAGAGCGGCGCCTATCCCGACGGCAACACGCCGCAGCAATACGCCGCGCAGATCAAGCGTGAACTGGACCTGCGCAAGAAGATCGCGCACGACCAGAACATTACGCTGGAATAAGGACCGGAGGGCCCGGCCGCCTGCGGCCGGGCCTTGCCGGGGCCAGTGCCTGCGGCTGTACTGTCATCCAGCCCTCCTTGCGCCCTGCGCCGCCCCCCCCTTTTTTCCCTCCACGACTTCCCCCAGGAAGATACCGCCTGACTTGATCTGGCTCAGAAGCCGCGCGGGCGCAAAGTGGTTCAATACAGTGGGAAGAAAGATTGACTTCGCAGGGTCATCCCAAGTCGGTAAAGTCTACCGGTCAAACGACCATTTATGCGGCCATGCCCCCTGCCCTTGGCCATTACTCATTACTCACGAGGATGAATATGCGCAACAAGACTGTAGCCGCCCTGACGATCGCCGCCCTGACAGCCCTTGGCGGCGCGCAGCTGGCGCACGCCCAGAAGAACTACACGGAAGGCGGCGACCTTTACGGCGGCGCCCATGCGAACAAGACGGACCCCAATAAAAGCGCCGCAAAGTCCGGCAAGTTCGATCCATACACCGATGGCGCGAAGAAATCGACCAAGTCGAACCTGAACGCTTCCGGCACCAAGAAGAAGGCCGATCCCTATACGGACGGCGCCAAGTCCGGCAAGTTCGACCCGTACACCGACGGAGCAAAGGCCGGCAAACCCGACCCGTACACCGACGGCGCCAAGGCCGGCTCGTTCGATCCCTATACCGACGGCGCCAAGACCAAGCAGTAAGCCGCGGGCATAGGCAGCAGGCCGTCCCGCCGGACGGTGCGCCAGCGCACTGTCCGGCCTGCGGGAGGCAGGCAGGATCAGGCCAGCATCGCTTGCCGCATGCACTGGTTTCCCCGCTGCGTGGCGTGGCAGGCCTTCTCCTTTTCGGAGACCATCATGCTAGACGTGCTGATCCTCATGGCTTCCTCCCTGGTGCTGGCAGTGCTTATCTTCAAGGGATAGGGAGAACCAGGGAGATTCGGGGAGGACGAGACGCCGGAAGATCGCGCGCCGCTTACGCAGCCGCCAGGGCTGCCTGGGGACCGCCCATGGTGCCCTCCTCGCGGTAGCGCGCGTGCCAGGCCAGCGCTTCCTCGATAAGGTGCGGCGTATGTCCGCCGCGCCGCGTGGCGCGCGTCACGTAATCACGCAGCAGATCCCGATACAGCGGATCGGCACAATTGGCAATGATCTGCTGCGCGCGCTCGCGCGGCGCCAGCCCGCGCAGATCGGCCAGGCCATGCTCGGTCACGATGACATCGACATCATGCTCGGTGTGGTCCACATGCGAAACCATCGGCACGATGCTGGAAATGGCGCCGGCCTTGGCCACCGACTTCGTGACGAACACGGAAATGTGCGCGTTGCGGGCAAAGTCGCCAGAGCCGCCGATGCCGTTCATCATGTGCGTGCCGCCCACGTGCGTAGAATTCACATTGCCATAGAGATCGCACTCGAGCGCCGTGTTGATGGTGATCAGGCCGAGCCGGCGCAATATCTCCGGGTGGTTGCTGATCTCCTGCGGGCGCAGGATCACGCGCGACTTGTAGCGCTCCAGGTCTGCCAGGAAGCGCGCGTAGACGGCGCTGGTCAAGGTGACGGACGAAGCCGAGGCAAAGGTCAGCCGCCCGGCATCGAGCAGTTCGATCGTGCTGTCCTGCAAGACTTCCGAATACATCGTGAGATCGCGGAACGGCGAATCGATCAAGCCATGCAGCACGGCGTTGGCGATCGTCCCGATACCGGCCTGCAGGGGTTGCAGTGACGGCGCCAGCCGGCCTGCCCGGACCTCATGCAGGAGGAAATCGTTCAGGTGCCCCGCGATCTGCCGCGTTTCCCGGTCGGGCGGTTGCGCGGTGGATGGACTGTCATCCCTCTGCGTGATCACGATGGCCGCAATCTTCGAGGGATCGACCGGAATATAGGGCAAGCCGATGCGCTGATCCACCGAAACCAACGGGATCGGCTCGCGGTGGGGGCGCTGCGCAGGCAGGTAGATATCGTGCAGGCCCTCGAGGCCGGCTGGCATATTGAGGTTGATCTCGACAATCACCTTGCTGGCCAGCACCGCAAAGCTCGCGGAATTGCCCACCGAGGTGGTTGGCACAATGCCGCCTTCCTCGGTGATCGCCACGGCTTCCACCACCGCCACGTCCACCGGCGCGATCTGCCGCCCGCGCAGTTGCTCCACGGTCTCCGACAAATGCTGGTCGATGAACATCACCTCGCCCGCATTGATCTTGCGCCGCAAGGTCGTGTCGACCTGGAACGGCAAGCGCCGCGCCAGCACATTGGCTTCGGCCAGGAGCTTGTCGGTGTCGTTGCCCAGCGAAGCGCCGGTCATCAGCGTAATGCGCAGCGGCTCGGTCGCCGCGCGCTGCGCCAGCGCCTCCGGCACCGCCTTGCAGTCGCCGGCGCGGGTGAACCCGCTCATGCCCACGGTCATGCCGTCCCGGATCATCGCCGCCGCGGCCTGGGCCGGCATCACCTTGTCGAGCAGACTGGCCAGCCGGATACGTTCCTTGTACATCTTTATGTCTCCATGATGCCTGTCCCGGCGGCTGGGGCTGTACCGCGCGCAGTGGCAGGACCCGGTGCCCCGCTCGGCTCGCGCGTCCTACCGGCCGGTAAGGCGCAGGTAAGCAGTGTAGCCACGGGAAAAGCATTCCTGCGGAGATTTAAAATCATAAAACCCAGTCGTAAATTTCATAGCCACCCTTTCGCATGCCAGCGCCTCGCCATGCGGCAGCTCCCCCGCAGGCGTGCAGCGCACTTTGTGCGCGGCGCCCCCCTTTATGCTCTACAGTAGTTAGCACGGTCATGCTGCCACCGCGACGACACCGCGCATCGGTGCCACGCCGGGTTATCGCCAGCATGAAACTGCCGAAACAAGCCGTCTGGGGGAGACACCATGCTGGCGGAAAGCGAAGCGCGACTGGCCCAGTTGCTGGCCGACCTCATCCAGTTTGCACAGGGCCGTCTGCCCGGCGACACGTTCGTCAAGGTCGAGCCTTTCCTGCGCCACTACTACGACCTGGCCGATGCCGAAGACCTGCTCAAGCGGGAGGTAGCGGATCTCTACGGCGCAGTCATGGCGCACTGGCAGACCGCCCAGCGCTTCGTCCCTGGCAACGCGCGGCTGCGCGTCTACAACCCCAATCTTGAACAGCACGGCTGGCACTCCGATCACTCGGTGGTGGAGATCGTCAACGATGACATGCCGTTCCTGGTCGACTCCGTCACCATGGAGGTCAACCGGCTTGGCCTGGCCTTGCACTCGGCGATTCACCCGGTCTTCCAGGTCTGGCGCAACACGGACGGCACCATTGCGAAAGTGGGGCTAGGCAGTGAAGGCGACGCGACCACGAACGAACCCGCCGGCGGCCCGCGCCTCGAATCCTTTATCCATTTCGAAGTCGATCGCTGCGGCGATGCTGCCACGCAAGAAGCCTTGCGCAGCGGCATTGCGCGCGTGCTGGGCGATGTGCGCGCCGCGGTGGAAGACTGGCCGCAGATGACGGCGATCACGCGCACCACCATCGAGAAGCTGGCGCAGGGTCCGGAGGGCGGCCAGCCCGATACGCAGGAAGCCTGCGCCTTCCTGGAATGGATGCTGGACAATCATTTCTGCTTCCTGGGCCAGCGCGACTACGAACTCGTGAACCAGGACGGCCGCTTCTACCTGCGTGGCGTGGCCGGCTCCGGTGCCGGCATCCTGCGCGAAAGCCTGCGCACGCCCGACGCGGACACGCTCACCGAGTTGCCCGCGGCGGCCACCACCGTCATCGAGGGCAGTTCGCCGATTTTCCTGACCAAGGCCAACTCGCGGGCCACCGTGCACCGGCCCGGCTACCTGGACTATATCGGCGTCAAGCTCATCGGCGCCGATGGCAAACTGTTCGGCGAGCGCCGCTTCGTGGGACTCTACACTTCCACCGCCTACATGATGTCCAGCGCGGACATCCCTCTGGTGCGCCGCAAGTTCGAGAATATCCTGACCCGCGCCGGGTTCCTGACCAAGGGCCATCTCTACAAGTCGCTGGTCACCATCCTCGAGCAATACCCGCGCGACGAAATGTTCCAGGCCGATGAAGATGAGTTGTTCGGCATTTCTCTGGGCATCCTGCGCCTGCAGGAGCACCAGCGCATTCGCCTGTTCGTGCGGCGCGACCGCTTCGACCGCTTCGTCTCCTGCCTGGTGTTCGTGCCGCGCGACAAGTACAACACCGACTTGCGCCAGCGCATCCAGAAGCTGATGATGACCGCCTTCCACGGCAATAGCTGCGAATTTACGCCGCAACTCTCCGAGTCGCCGCTGGCGCGCATCCAGCTGATCGTGCGCGGCGAGCCCGGCACCATGCCCGATGTCAACGCCGCGGAGCTGGAAGAGCGCATCGTGCAGGCCGCCCGCCGCTGGCAGGATGACCTTGCCGCCGCCCTGCTGGACAGCACCGGCGAAGAGCAAGGCAACCGCCTGCTGCGCCGCTACGGCGACGCCTTCCCCGCCGGCTACCGCGAGGACTACCCGGCACGCACCGCGGTGCGGGATATCGAACTGATGGAAGCGGCGCAGGCCAGCGGCGGCATCGCCATGAACCTGTACCGGCCGATCGAAGCCGCGCCGGGTGCGTTCCGCTTCAAGGTCTACCGGGCACGCGAGCCGATCGCGCTGTCGCTCAGCCTGCCGATGCTCGAGCACCTCGGCGTGCGCGTGGACGAGGAGCGCCCCTACCTGGTCGAGCCCAACGGCGCGGCGCCGGTATGGGTCCACGATTTCGGACTGGAAATGGCCGATGGCGTGGCTACCGGCATCGACCTCGGCGCCGATATCGCACGCATCAAGGCGCTGTTCGAAGATGCCTTCGCGCGCGCCTGGAACGGAGAGATCGAGAACGACGACTTCAACCGGCTGGTGCTGCGCGCCGAACTGGCCGCGCGCGACGTGACCATCCTGCGCGCCTATGCCCGCTATCTGCGCCAGGTCGGATCGACCTTCAGCGATGCATATATCGAACGGGCCCTGACCGGCAACCCGGCCATCGCCTCGCGGCTGGTGGAACTGTTCGTGGCACGCTTCGATCCCGTCGCGGAAAGCGCCCGCGCGGCGCGCTGCGAGCGATTGCTGCAAGCCATCGGCACCGCCCTGGACCAGGTGCCCAACCTGGACGAGGACCGCATCCTGCGCCTGTTCCTGGGCGTGATCAATGCCACGGTACGCACCAACTATTTCCGCCAAGGCCCCGACGGCGGGCCACGCCCTTACCTCTCGTTCAAGTTCAACCCTGCACTGGTGTCAGGCCTGCCCGAGCCGCGGCCTATGTTCGAGATCTGGGTCTATTCCCCGCGCGTGGAAGGCGTGCACCTGCGCGGCGGCCCGGTAGCGCGCGGCGGCCTGCGCTGGTCCGACCGGCGCGAGGATTTCCGCACCGAAGTGCTGGGGCTGATGAAGGCCCAGATGGTGAAGAACACGGTGATCGTGCCGGTGGGCAGCAAGGGGGGCTTCGTGGTCAAGCGGCCGCCGGCGGCAACCGACCGCGACGCCTTCCTGCAGGAAGGCATTGCCTGCTACCAGACCTTCCTGCGCGGCCTGCTGGACGTGACCGACAACCGTGTCGCCGGCACCCTGGTGCCGCCCCCGGAAGTGGTGCGCGAGGACGGCGACGACCCCTATCTGGTGGTCGCTGCGGACAAGGGCACGGCGAGCTTTTCGGATTACGCCAACGCGATCTCCGCCGAATACGGTTTCTGGCTCGGCGACGCCTTCGCGTCGGGCGGCTCGGTAGGCTACGACCACAAGAAAATGGCCATCACGGCGCGTGGCGCGTGGGAATCGGTCAAGCGCCATTTCCGCGAGATGGGCATCGATATCCAGTCCACCGACTTCACCGTCGCCGGCGTTGGCGACATGTCCGGCGATGTCTTCGGCAACGGCATGCTGCTGTCGCCCCACATCCGCCTGGTGGCTGCGTTCGACCATCGCCACATCTTTCTCGACCCCAGCCCCGACCCGGCTTCCAGCCTGCGCGAACGCCAGCGCATCTTCGAGCTGCCGCGTTCCAGCTGGGCCGATTACGACATGAGCCTGGTCTCGGCCGGCGGCGGCGTGTTTCCACGCACCGCCAAGACCATCGCCATCACACCCGAGGTGCAAGCCTGCCTTGGCATCACAGCCACTACGCTGTCGCCCGCCGAACTGGTCCACGCCATCTTGCTGGCGCCGGTCGACCTGCTCTATAACGGCGGCATCGGCACGTACGTCAAATCCAGCCACGAGAGCCACCTGCAAGTGGGCGACCGCAGCAACGACGCGGTCCGCGTCAACGGCGCCGAGCTGCGCTGCAAGGTAGTCGGCGAAGGCGGCAACCTCGGCTTCACGCAACTTGGCCGCATCGAATTCGCGCTCAATGGCGGACGCATCAATACCGATGCCATCGACAATTCCGCCGGCGTGGATTGCTCGGATCACGAGGTCAATATCAAGATCCTGCTCGGGCTGGCGGTGGCGGATGGCGAGATGACCGAAAAGCAGCGCAACAAGCTGCTGGCGGAAATGACGGACGAGGTCGGCCTGCTGGTGCTGGAAGACAACTACTACCAGACCCAGGCGCTGTCCGTGGCGGGCCGCAACGCCGCCTCGCTGATCGATGCGGAAGGCAGGCTGATCCGCTGGCTGGAGCGCGCAGGCCGCCTCAAGCGCGCGCTGGAATTCCTGCCAACGGAGGACGAACTGGTGGAACGCAAGGCCGCCGGACTGGGGCTGACCTCGCCCGAGCGGGCGGTGCTGCTGGCCTACAGCAAAATGTGGCTGTATGACGAATTGCTTGCCTCGAGCTTGCCCGAGGATCCGCTGGTGGCCGGCCTGTTGCCCGCCTACTTCCCGCAGCCGCTGCGCGAGCGGCATGCCGACACCATGCTGCGCCACCCGCTGCGCCGCGAGATCCTTTCCACGCACCTGACCAATACACTGGTCAACCGCGTCGGTGCCACCTTTGTCCATCGCATGCTGGAAGAGACCGATGCGCGTCCCGCCGACATCGTGCGCGCCTGTCTGATCGCGCGCGACGTGTTCGGCCTGGAGCCGCTCTGGGCGGACATCGACGCGCTCGACAACCGCGTCGACGACGCGGTACAGGCGCAAATGTTCGCCGCTGTGGGGCGGCTGCTGGAACATGCCAGTCTCTGGTTCCTGCGGCATCCTCAGGCAGGCGGACCGGCCGACAGCCACAGCGCACGCTACGCGGAGGCCGCGGCATGGCTCACGCCGCAATTGCCCGCGCTCCTGGCCGGCCCCGAGGCCGCGGCGCTGGCCGAGCGACGGCAGGCGTTGAGCCAGTCCGGCGTGGGCGATGGCCTGGCCCTGCGCGTGGCCGCGGGAGAAATCTCCGCCGCGGCGCTGGATATTGCCGAAGTAGCCGCCGCCACGCAGCGTAGCCTGGCGCTGGTGGCAGGTGTGTATTTCGCGCTCGACACGGAGTTCAGCTTCGGCTGGCTGCGCGAACGCGCGCTGGCACTGCCTGCCGACAGCCACTGGGACCTACTGGCACGTACCACGACACTGGAAGATCTCGGCCGCCTCAAGCGCGCGCTGACGGTAAGCGTGCTGGCGCAACCGCAGGAACTGGACACCCCGGCCCAGCTCATCGAGGCATGGCGAGGTGGCCGGCAGGCGCAGATCGAGCGCTTCTCGCGCATGCTGGCGGACCAGCGTGCAACGGGCGCGGCCGGCCTGTCGATGCTGTCGGTAGCCGTGCGGGAAATTGGCTTGCTGGAGCGCAGCCAGCCGGGCGGGTAGACGCAGACGCTACCGATTGGAGACAATGGCGGAATGTTTGCCAGCAACGGTACAGCGGCCTCGCTGTACCGTTGCATACGCTCCAACCGGGAACCCGATGAACAAACCTGCCAAAGCCGCCATCGCGGCGGTGATCGCCGTCGCTGCCAGCAGCTACGCCAGCCCGTACTGGGCGCTCTACCAGATGCGCTCCGCCATCGAAGCACGGGATGCCGACAAGTTCTCCCGCTATGTCGACTATCCCGCCCTGCGCGAAAGCCTGAAGGCACAGCTGAACTTGTCCCTGCAGCAGAAGCTTGGCGGGACCGGATTGCAGAACATGCCCTTTGCCGGTATCGGGCAAGCGATCGGCCTGGCGGTCATCAACACCATGATCGACACCATGGTGTCGCCCGCCGGCGTCATGGCGCTGATGGCCGGCGAGAAGCCCGGCACGCAGGCGCAGCCGAAGCCCGCGCCTCCCGCCCCGGCTCCACCGGGTAGCAATAGCGAGCCGGCCGGGCAGGCAAAGCAGGAGGCCGCAAGGGATGCGCTCAAATACGGCCTGTCTTATCGTGGCTGGGGCAGCGTCGAAGCCTCCGCCACCAAGGACAACGGCGAACGCGTTGTCATCGGCCTGACGCGAGAAGGCCTATGGACCTGGAAATGGAGCAGCATCGTGCTGCCTGAACTCTCCAGGCCCTAGCTTCACCGCCCCCATTTCGCCTCAAGCAACACCGCCGCCTTAATGGCGTCGACGGTCTCTTCTTCGGTCTTGAAGTCCCCCAGCAGCCGCTTTGACTTGCCGCCGAGCACCGCGGCCCGGAGTGCCCTGCCGGAGGCCTCGGAGGTGCCGGGGCTCCAGCAATAGCGCGCGGTCCATGTGCCGTCCTGCAAACGCTCGGCCACCCAGATGACGCGAAAATCCTCGAACACAACCCCGAAAGGTTCGTCTTCGTCCATAACATACCTCCACAACACGCGATCGCTCCCCTCGAACGCCACGGCCGTGCGCGCGCGGGCCGTGTCGGCATCATCGCCCGGTCGGGATCGGCATCGGACCGGGCGACACGTCGCCATCAGTGCGGCGATCTGGTTGTTCAGGACTGAAGGCCGCGTTGCGCCACAGATGGACCTGCATGCCATTGACCATGGCTGTCCGCTGTGACGGTGGATTGCTGCGTCAACGCCCCGTTTTCGCGAGATGCTAGCACGCCGCACGCCCGCCCTGCCAGCCGGGCCGCGTGCCCGTTAGTCGGAGGGAATCTCGTGATTGCCGTGCGCCAGGAGCCCGCCCCGGATATCGCCCAGCACGCGCGGCCTGCGGGGCTGCAGCTCCAGGCCCAGGCGGATCAGCAACTCAAAGGCATCGGCCAGCAGATGCTGCTGGCGCGGCAGCAGGCTGGCGTAGGGCATATCGTAGATGGACTGGTGCGAGCCACGCGCGCCCTTGAAGCCGCGATCGCGCGCCATATCCGACAACAGCGCGGCAAAGCCGTCCAGATCTTCTGCCGCCAGGGCAGTATTGAGCACGGCGGCCAATACGTGGGGGGGCGAAGACCCCCAGCCCATGACATCGGCGTTGGCCGCGCCCTCTTCGCAAGCATCGAATGATTTCATATCGGGATTAACGACCGCCAGACCGCGCCATGTAGGCCCACCCTCAAAACTTCTGCCGAATACGAACAATGCTCCGGCTGGCTCATCCGCCGCAAGACAAGCCAGCAGCCGATCGCGCCAGCGGGCTCAGGCACGACGATCGATCAGCCCGCGGCATAAGCTACGTGGTCCACGGTCGCGTCGATCAGCCGGCAGGCGCGCGCCTGAGCCCGATCGGCCACTTCCAGCAGTTCGCCCTGCTCATGCCCCTCCCAGGATTGCAAGGGCGATGGATTGCGCACCGCCCCCTTGGCTTCCTGGACGATCGAGGCGCTCACCAGGCACCCCCGCTCCTGCTGCTGCACCGAGATCAAAATCACGTAGCCTCGGTAATTCTGCGTTCTGGATTCATTCATGAATAGCGTCTCCCTTTGCGGCCATCGTAGCATGCCGCAGCGCAGCGCCCGGCCAGGGAGAGCGGCCACGAACCCGCCGCCGGGTCTAAGTCCGGTCCTGGGGGCGATCCTGCGGGCGGCGCCCCATGCGCCAGACGTTGGGCGGCTCGCCGTGGGCAGCATTCTGGAACATCCAGGCGCCGCAGACCGTGCAGCGCCATGGCCGGTCCACCCAACGTGAATTGATGTCCATGCCAAGCGCGCCCGCACCGGATGCAGCCAGATTCTCATGCGGCTGCACCGTGGCCGGTGCGCCAACGAGAAGGTGGCAGGGATCGCAAGCCTGCATGTCGCTACTCCAACGAAGCCCTTACTCCGGCGAAGAGGGAGTGCCGAAGGGATCAGCGCTTTGCTGGCCCGGCACCTCGGTCAGGTCGAATTCGTCACGTGCCTTGTCCACCACGGCCCGGATACTCCTTTCGTAGCCTGCGGCGTTGCCGAAGACCTTCATATCCCAGTTACGCCCTCTCGCATCGCGTGCATGCGCTTGTGGCACAGGCACCCGGATCTTTGCGCCGTCCTCAACGATGTCATCGATGCGCTGGATGCGCCGGCTTACCTCGTCCTGCAAGGCGTGGGCGGCGCGCTCGCGTTTGGCCATCATTCACTCCTGTCGATTGCACAAGCCAACATAAGCGGCATCCGGTGAAGTCTGCTTCCCCGCGCCGTGGGCCGCAAACGTCTGCCCGGCAAGACATGTACGCCGCGCCGTCGATGGGTTGATTGTAGAGGCGGCTGGCCCTTCCCTACAAACCTGTTTGCGCCGTAAGCCGGGCTCACCTGGCGCATAACCAATTTTGGGCATGCTCATCCAGAGTCAATTCAGCAAAATCGGGCTTCGAAGGCGCCCCATTGGCCGCAACCTGAACAAAGGAAACAAGGATGAAGCTGCGTCGGATTGGGCAGTTTGCGGTCCTCGGTGCGCTGGTCTTCGGCTTGGGCGGTTGCGGCGGCAGTGACGACGCTTCAACCACCAACAGCAACGCTTCCCGAATGAGGTCATGGGAACATTCACCTGGACAACCACGTACCCATCGTCGACACAACTCCATAGCACCAGCATTTTTACTGGCGTGCAAGTCGATACGTCGCCGGATACAGCCCTCGTCACGCAGCACACGGCAACGCTTCCCGGACTTGTCCCAGATCATATCTACCTGGTTGAGTCGATCTCGAAGACACAGAACGGTCCCGAGGTTCGATACGGACCGATTCCCATCGCACCCTGAATGCAACCAACATGCGCCGCCCCACACCGACGGGACGTGGAACGGGCTGTGCCGGGTTGAAGAAAGTGAGGCGCGCAGGCCCGAGCGGCTCATCGCGGAAAAGCGCGAGATTGCCGTGGATGGCAGTGGGGGCACAAGTGCCGTTTCGTGGCCGTTGGCAGTCCGGAGGGCGTCTGCCCGTTCTTGCCAGAATGCGCACACGCGTGTAAAACCTGCGCGCCCGTTATGGCATCAAGGTGGATATTGGAAGTTCTCCAATATCATTGAAGACTGCGCTGATTCAGAAATGAGAAAAGCCCACGTAACCGATTGATTACGTGGGCTCTAATTTGGTCGGGGCGAGAGGATTTGAACCTCCGACCACCTGCACCCCATGCAGGTACGCTACCAGGCTGCGCTACGCCCCGAAAGAAAAAGATTATATCAGACGCTTTTCAATATTGGCTAGTCCTTGCTGCACTTTTTATTCGTGTTTCGCGATCTGCTGAAGCTGCGCGAGCAAGTGCTGGATTTCCACGAGTTCGTTGCGCAGGTTGTTCAGGTCGAGCGAGAAAACCGGTGCTTCATCGGCAGCCGCTGTCGCAAGCGCTTGCTCGTCCTCCGCAGACGCATGGCTGTGCTGGCGCCCTTCGTCGAGGCGATTGCGGGCACCATTGATCGTGAAGCCCTGCTCATAAAGCAGGTCGCGGATGCGTCGGATCAGCAGGACTTCATGATGCTGGTAGTAGCGCCGGTTACCACGCCGCTTGACGGGCTTGAGCTGCGTGAACTCCTGCTCCCAGTAGCGCAGCACATGCGGCTTGACGGCGCAAAGCTCGCTGACTTCGCCAATGGTGAAGTAGCGTTTGGCGGGAATCGGCGGCAACAAGATGCGTTCGCTGGATCTTTCCGACATACGGTCAATGGGCGGGCTTCAGGCCGTACCGGGAGAGGTTGTGGTGTCCGCGCGGGATGGCGCGCGGACAAACGAGACAAGCAGGATAACGAGTGCTCGCGCTACTGGCAAACGATCAGCCGGCCACCGCCACCAGGCCGGCTCGCTCTTCCACCAGGCCCTTGAGCTTCTGGCTGGCATGGAAGGTCACCACTCGCCGTGCCGTGATGGGAATGATCTCGCCGGTCTTGGGATTGCGGCCGGGACGCTGAGGCTTGTCGCGCAACTGGAAATTACCGAAGCCGGAGAGCTTGACGCTGTCGCCATGTTCCAGCGCTTCGCGGATCACGTCGAAGAAGGCTTCGACCATATCCTTGGATTCGCGCTTGTTGAGACCGACCTGGTCGAACAGCATTTCGGCGAGCTCGGCCTTGGTCAGGGTCGGCACCTCGGCAACGCGGGCGTCGGACGTCTCGTCGTCATGGGAGGCTGCCTGCCGGTCGCTTGCCCCACCCATTGCTGCGGCCATGAGATACGCTTGTCGATCGTTCATTGTCATTCAGTGTGGCGATCCGCCCGGATGCGGAAGTCCGGGCGCTCCATTGTCATGTCAGCTGGCGGATCAGCTGCGCATCCGCGCCTGGAATGCAGCGCTGGCGGCTTCGACCATGCAACGTACCGCGCTATCGACGGTTTCGTCCTGGAGGGTCGCCCCAGTATCTTGCAAGGTCACGCGGAACGCAAGGCTTTTCTCGTCCGCGCCAATGGCCGCCGAGGCTGCCTTCGGACGGAACTCGTCGAACAGCACCAGGCTCTGGCAATAGCGGGCGGAGCCTTGTTTTTCCAGGGCTTCGCGCATGGCGTCCAGCAGGTCCTGCACGCGCACCGACTGCTTCACCACCAGTGCCAGGTCGCGTACGGCGGCCGGGAACTTGGAGATTTCGGTGTAGCCGGGCAGGCCCACTTCACGCAGTGCCTGCAGGTCCAGCTCGAAGACAACCGGCGCTTGCGTCAGTTCGTACTCCTGCAGCCAGCGCGGATGCAGTTCGCCGATCACGCCGGCCACCTTGCCGTCGATCACTACTTGCGCGGCGCGGCCCGGATGCAGCGCGGGATGCGATACCGGCTCGAAGCGCGCGATGCGCGGGAACAGCAAGGCCTCGACATCGCCCTTGACGTCGAAGAAGTCCACCTGGCGGGTGGCGATGCCCCACTGCTCCTCGAAGGCCGGGCCGTAGGCAATGCCGCCGGCAACCATCGGCTGGCGATAGCCGGCCACCGTCAGGCCGCCATCGGCAACCGAGGCATCGCGATGGAACACGCGGCCCACTTCGAACATCCGCACGCGCGATGCCTTGCGGTTGAGGTTGTAGCGCACCTTGTCGAGCAGGCCGCCGATCAGCGTGGAACGCATCACCGCCAGTTGGCTGGCGATCGGGTTCAGCAGGCGGATCGGGTTGTCGTTGCTGGCAAAGTCGCGCTCCCACTTCTCTTCGACGAAGGCGAAGTTGATCACCTCCTGGTAGTCGCGCGCGGCAATTGCGTGGCGCACGACATGGGTCGAGCGGCGTGCTTCGTCGGTCGGGCGCATCTCGCTTTCGGCGATCGGCGGACGTGCCGGGATACGTTCGAAGCCGTAGATACGGGCCACTTCCTCGATCAGGTCTTCCTCGATCTCGATGTCGAAGCGATAGCTCGGCGGCGTGACCACGAACACTTCGCCGTCCGCGCCTTGCTCGCGGGTGAACGGCAGCTGCAGGCGCAGGAACACGTCGGCGATGACCGCGGGCGACAGCTCGATGCCGAGCACGCGCTCGGCGCGCGCCACACGCAGGCGCACCGGCTTGCGCTGCGGCAGGTTGACAACCTGGTCGTCGACCGGGCCGGCCTGGCCGCCGCAGATCTCGAGGATCAGCGCGCTGATGCGCTCGATATGCTCAACCGTGGTGGCGTAGTCCACGCCACGCTCGAAGCGATGCCCGGCATCGGTCGAGAAGTTGAAGCGGCGCGAGCGGCCCTGGATCGCTTCCGGCCACCAGAAGGCGGCTTCCAGGTAGATGTTGGTGGTGTCCAGCGTGACGGCGGTGCTGTCGCCGCCCATGATGCCGGCCAGGCTCTCGATCTCCTTGTCGTCAGCGATCACGCCAACCTGCTCGTCGAGCTCGACCGTATTGCCGTTGAGCAGCTTGAGCTGCTCGCCCTTGCGGCCCCAACGCACATCCAGGCCGCCGTGGATCTTGTCCAGGTCGAACACATGGGAGGGACGGCCAAGTTCAAGCATCACGTAGTTCGAGATGTCGACCAGCGCGGAGATGCTGCGTTGCCCAGCCCGCTCCAGGCGCTGCACCATCCACGCCGGCGTGGCCGCGTGCGCGTTCACGCCGCGGATGACGCGGCCAGAGAAGCGCCCGCACAGGTCGGGCGCCGACACCTTGACCGGGAGCTTGTCGGTCAGCGTCACCGGTACCGGCTTCATCTCGGGCAGCCGGAGCTCGGCACCGGTCAACGCGGCAACTTCACGTGCCACGCCGTGGATCGACAGGCAATCTGCCTTGTTGGGCGTTAGCTTGATCACGAAGACCTGATCATCAAGATCCAGGTACTCGCGGATGTCCTGGCCGATCTTCGCATCTTCGGGCAGCAGCATCAGGCCGCCGTGGTCTTCCGACAGCTTGAGTTCGCGCGCCGAGCACAGCATGCCGAAGCTATCGACGCCACGCAGTTTGCCGACCTTGATTTCAAACGGCTTGCCACCCGCCTCTGACGGCGGCAGCACCGCGCCAACCAGCGCGCACGGCACCAGGATGCCGGGCGCGACGTTGGGCGCGCCGCAGACGATCTGCAGGTTCTCGCCGGTGCCGGCATCGACCTGGCAAACGTTGAGACGGTCCGCGTTGGGATGGCGCTCGGTGGAAAGCACGCGCGCCACCACCACCTTGTTGAAAGGCGGCGCAACCGGGCCAACCTCTTCCACTTCCAGCCCGGCCATGGTCAGGCTGTGCGAGAGCGCATCGGTGGAGATCTTGTCGGGATTGACGAAACTGCGAAGCCAGGATTCCGAGAATTGCATGGCGCTTCTGATCCGGTAAGTATTCTGTTCTGTGGTGTCGGTGACGATGTGCTCGGGCGCGGCGGGCGCTTCAGGCGAACTGGCGCAGGAAACGCGCGTCGCCTTCGAAGAACAGGCGCAGGTCGTTGATGCCGTAGCGGAGCATGGTCAGGCGTTCGAGGCCGGAACCGAAGGCGAAGCCGATGTAGCGCTCCGGGTCCAGGCCCATATTGCGCAGCACATTGGGATGCACCTGGCCCGAGCCCGAAATCTCCAGCCACTTGCCGTTGCCGAAAGCCATGTCGATTTCCGCCGATGGTTCCGTGAACGGGAAGTACGAGGGGCGGAAACGCACCTGGATGTCATCGCGCTCGAAGAACTTGCGCAGGAAGTCGGTGTACACGCCCTTGAGGTCGGCAAAGCTCACGTCCTCGCCGATCCACAGGCCTTCGACCTGGTTGAACATCGGCGAGTGCGTGGCATCGCTGTCGACGCGGTAAGTACGGCCCGGGCAGATCACCTTGATCGGCGGCATCTCGCGGCCCTTGTATTTCTCCACGTGCATGCGCGCATAGCGCACCTGCATCGGGCTGGTGTGGGTACGCAGCAGCAGCAACTTGCCTTCGCTGTCGCGGCCGTCCACATAGAACGTATCCTGCATCGAACGGGCCGGATGGTTGTCCGGGTTGTTCAACGCGGTGAAGTTCATCCAGTCGGTTTCGATCTCGGGACCATCGGCCACGTCGAAGCCAACCGAGCCGAAGATCTGCTCGACCCGCTCCCATGTGCGCATCACCGGATGCAGGCTGCCGCGGGCAACCGCCCTGCCGGGCAGCGTCACATCGATGGCTTCTGCAGCCAGCCGCGCGTTCATTAGCGCATCGGCCAGTGCCTGGCGGCGTGCCTGCAGCGCGGCCTCGACCTGCTGCTTGGCCTGGTTGATGCGCGCGCCTTCGCTCTTGCGGGTTTCCGGGTCAAGCTTGCCGAGGCTCTTGAGCAGTTCGGTGAGCGCACCGGTCTTGCCGAGAAAGCGGGCTTTTTCGTTTTCCAGCGTGGCGTTGTCGTTGGCTGCGGCGAAGGCGGCCTGGGCGTCGGCGACGATTTGATCCGGATCCAGAGACATGGCGGCGGTCGGCGATAAATTTGGCGTCCGGGTCACGCAGGGCCCGGGCGTGGGTTGGCACTAGGTGCGATGTGGGTGCAGAGTCCGTGCGGCACCGGGGGCGGCGCGGGCTTCGTTTCGGATGTCGTCTTGCGGCGTGCGGTGGCACGACGAGAGCACGATGCAAAACGGCATTCGAAATAAAAACGGGGCTCGGTGAGGAGCCCCGTTTCTGCAGGTCCGGCTGAATCGCCGTTGCAGCGACGGGCGCTGCTCAGACAAATTCGGCGGAAATGCTGTCGACCTTGCGGTCGGTGCTTGCGCCCGGGGCGCCGCGCCAGGAACTAGCGCGGCATCCCGGAGCCGGCATCAGGCAACGGTGGCTTTCACCTGGTTGACGATGGCGGCAAAGGCAGGCTTGTCATGAATAGCCATGTCCGACAGCACCTTGCGGTCCAGCTCAATCGAGGCCTTCTTCAGACCGTTCATGAACACGCTGTAGGTCATGCCATGCTCACGCGAAGCAGCATTGATACGCGCAATCCAGAGAGCGCGGAACACGCGCTTCTTGTTGCGGCGATCGCGGTATGCGTACTGGCCAGCGCGCATGACCGCCTGCTTGGCGATACGGTAGACATTATTACGACGGCCGCGGTAACCCTTGGCAGCGACGATGACTTTCTTATGACGGGCCCGTGCAGTGACCCCACGTTTTACTCGAGGCATGAAATGCTCCTTTCGTTTTCGTTAGGGTTATGCGTAAGGCATCATTGCGCGAACGGACTTCAGGTTCGTCTCATGGACGTCCTGGGTGCCGCGCAGTTGACGCTTGTTCTTGGTGGTCTTCTTGGTCAAGATGTGACGCTTGAAGGCCTGGCCACGCTTGAACGAACCATTCGGACGCGCAGTAAAGCGCTTGGAAGCGCTTTTCTTGGTCTTCATCTTCGGCATGAAAAACTCCAGCTTCTATGACATGCATGCAGGTGGCCAGCTGGCGCCGGCACTTGCAAAACCCGCATCCACTTATTGTTGCGCGATGCCGCGGAGGCACCTGCGCCGCTTTCGCACGACACCGCGCCCGGAGGAATCCCCTCCGGGCCGCGGCGGCGCGCAAAAATCTTACTTCTTCTTCTTGGGAGACAGCACCATCACCATCTGGCGGCCTTCCATCTTCGGCATCTGCTCGACCTGGCCGACTTCTTCCAGATCCGCCTTCAGGCGTTCGAGCACACGCGCGCCGATTTCCTGGTGCGCCATCTCACGGCCGCGGAAGCGCAGCGTGATCTTGGTCTTGTCGCCGTCTTCAAGGAAACGCTTCAAGTTGCGCAGCTTGACGTTGTAGTCGCCATCATCCGTACCCGGCCGGAACTTGACTTCCTTGACCTGGATGATTTTCTGCTTCAGCTTGGCGTCGTGCGCGCGCTTGGCTTCCTCGTACTTGAACTTGCCGTAATCCATGATACGGGCAACCGGCGGCACCGCTGTCGGAGCGATTTCCACCAGGTCCAAGTCCTTATCCTCAGCCAGGCGAAGCGCGTCCATGAACTTGACGATGCCGAGCTGCTCATTATCAACCCCGACCAGGCGCAATTCGGGTGCGCTGATTTCGCGATTGATGCGATGACCTTTGTCTGTAGCGATGTTGCGTTACCTCAAGAAGACAAAAAACAAGCCGTGCTCATCCCATCAGGCTTTGCTGGAAACGTCCTGTTGCAGACGCTCCACAAACGCGGAGACGGACATGACACCCAGATCCACGTTGCCACGGGCACGCACGGCCACTTGACTGGCATCCCGCTCCTTGTCGCCCACTACCAGCAGGTAGGGAATCTTCTGAAGGGAATGCTCGCGGATTTTATACGTAATTTTCTCGTTACGCAAATCCGCCTTTGCCCTAAATCCTTGTTTTTGCAGAAGTTGCACGACGTTTTCAGCATATTCCGCCTGGGAATCGGCAATATTCAGCACCACCACCTGCTCCGGCGCCAGCCAGGCGGGCAGCGCGCCGGCATGATTCTCCAGCAGGATGCCCAGGAAGCGCTCGAAAGAGCCCAGGATAGCCCGATGCAGCATCACCGGACGCTTGCGCGAGTTGTCCTCCGAAACGTATTCGGCGTCCAGGCGCTCCGGCAGCACCAGGTCCAGTTGCAGCGTGCCGCACTGCCAGGAACGGCCGATCGCGTCCTTGATGTGGTATTCCACCTTGGGGCCGTAGAAGGCACCCTCGCCCGGCAGTTCTTCCCACTCCACGCCGCAGGCGCGCAGCGCCAGCCGCAGGCCTTCCTCGGCATGGTCCCAGACCTCGTCCGAACCGGCGCGCTGGTCAGGACGCAGCGACAGCTTGACCGCGATGTCCTTGAAACCGAAATCGTCGTACACGGAGAATGCCAGCTCGTTGAACGCCTTGGCCTCCGCCACGATCTGCTCTTCCGTGCAGAAAATGTGCGCATCATCCTGCACAAAACCGCGTACGCGCATCAGGCCATGCAGTGCGCCCGAGGGCTCATTGCGATGGCAGGCGCCGAACTCGGCGAGACGCAGCGGCAGGTCGCGATAGGAGCGCAGGCCATGGTTGAAGATCTGCACATGGCCAGGGCAGTTCATCGGCTTGATCGCGTAGTCGCGCTTTTCCGACTCCGTGACAAACATGTTCTCCTTGTAGTTCTGCCAGTGACCTGACTTTTCCCACAGCGAACGATCCATCACTTGCGGCGTACGTACCTCCTCATAGCCAGCCTGCGTCAGGCGGCCACGCATGTACTGCTCCACCGCCTGCCACACCTGCCAACCCTTGGGATGCCAGAACACCATGCCAGGCGCTTCTTCCTGCAGGTGGAACAGGTCAAGCAGCTTGCCCAGCTTGCGGTGGTCGCGCTTCTCGGCCTCCTCCAGCATGTGCAGGTAGGCTTCCTGGTCTTCCTTCTTGGCCCAGGCCGTACCGTAGATGCGCTGGAGCATCTCGTTCTTGGCGTCGCCGCGCCAGTAGGCGCCGGCCACCTTCATCAGCTTGAAGACCTTGAGCTTGCCCGTGGACGGCACGTGCGGACCACGGCAGAGGTCGACGAACTTGCCTTCGCGGTACAGTCCGATCTCCTGATCCTGCGGAATCGAGGCAATGATCTCGGCCTTGTACTTCTCGCCCATCGACTCGAACAGCTGCACGGCTTCGTCGCGGCTCCAGACCTCGCGCGTCACCTTCTCGTCCTTCTTGGCAAGCTCGGCCATCTTCTTCTCGATGGCAACCAGATCCTCGGGCGTGAAGGGGCGCTTGTAGGCGAAGTCGTAATAGAAGCCGTTCTCGATCACCGGGCCGATCGTCACCTGCGCCTCGGGGTACAACTCCTTGACGGCGTAGGCCAGCAAGTGCGCCGTCGAGTGACGGATCACATCGACGCCGTCGGCATCCTTGTCCGTGACGATGGCCAGGCTCGCATCGCGATCGATCAGATAGCTCGTATCGACCATCTGGCCGTCCACCTTCCCGGCCAGAGCGGCCTTGGCCAGGCCCGAGCCAATGCTCTGCGCCACTTCGGCAACCGTCACCGGGCCGGGAAATTCGCGGCGGGAACCATCCGGCAGCGTGATTGCGATCATCTTGCACCTCATCAGGAATCCACCCGCCGGGGCAATGCCTCCGGCAAGCGAATGAAAAGCATCTTATAGCGCCGGGCTCATGCAACAGGCATGGACCATGCAGCGGGGATTTCACTCGGTTGCACTCACCGGCGACCGAGCAGGATATCAGGGAGCCAAGAAGCGACAGACGAAAAAAAACGCAGCCAAGGCTGCGTTGTTTTTCGATTTAACCCCAATCCACCGGGTCCGAAGGCGCACCTCGACTACTGTCGCTAATTAGCGGTAGTAGTTCGCGGTGTCTTGAACATGGCGCCTTTTCCGTTCCAGGTTGTCGGGATTGAACCGGACTGCTTCGGTACTGCTTGCTACTTCTTACTGCTATGCGTTGGTAGGCTCGATTGGACTCGAACCAACGACCCCCACCATGTCAAGGTGGTGCTCTAACCAGCTGAGCTACGAGCCTATGGCACTACTTGAACTTCACTGCACTACTTCTTACTGCTGATGCGTTGGTAGGCTCGATTGGACTCGAACCAACGACCCCCACCATGTCAAGGTGGTGCTCTAACCAGCTGAGCTACGAGCCTGCGGAGAACGAAAGTATAGCATCACTTTCTTTTCGCCTGCAAGACCCCCACCACATCTTCTATCAATCCGAGTGCGCGCTGCAGTTGCGTGGCCTCCGAAACCTCGGCGGTGAACTGCATCCGGGCAACGCCTTTGCTCGATAGCGTCTTCACGCCGGTGACGTTGATCTTCTCGCGCGACAGCACTTCCGAGATGTCGCGCAGCAGCCCTTGCCGGTCGATCGCCTCCACGTGAATGTCCACCGGATACACCGCATCGCTCCTCTTGCCCCACTCGGTCTGGATCACGCGCTCAGGCGCGCGCGCCGAAAGCTGGCCGAAGGTGTGGCAGGTGCGGCGATGGATGGAAACACCGCGCCCGCGCGTGACGAAGCCTACGATCTCGTCCGGCGGCGCCGGCTTGCAGCACTTGGACATCTGCGTCATCAGCGAATCCACGCCTACCACCAGCACGCCGCTCTTGGCGCCGCGCGCCACGCTGGTGGCGCGGCTCTTCTTGGTGACGGCCTCTTCTTCGCTCTGCACCACCGCGGCTTCGCCTTCGGGGTGCCGCAGCGCCTGCTCCACGTGGCGCAGGCTGAATTCATCCTTGGCGACCGCGGCGAACAGGTCGTCCGGCGTCTTGAAGCCGAGCCGCGTGGCGAGGTCATCCAGGTTGACGGCGGTCTTGCCCTCGCGCTGCAGGGTCTTGTCGATCAGCGCGCGGCCTTGCGACATGGTCTCCTGCGAATCGAGCGCATTGAACCAAGCGCGTACCTTGGCCCGCGCGCGCGGGCTGGCCAGGTAGCCCAGCTCCGCATTGAGCCAGTCTCGCGACGGCCCGCCCTGCTTGACAGCGATGATATCCACCGTCTGGCCGTTCTTGAGCGGCGTGTTCAGCGGCACCATGGTGCCGTCCACGCGCGCGCCGCGGCAGCGATGGCCAAGATCGGTGTGCAGGTAATACGCAAAATCCACTGGCGTGGCGCCTTGCGGCAAGGCCACCACGCGCGCCTGCGGCGTCAGTACATAGATGTGGTCGTCGATGGCCGCATGCTTGAGCTGCTCCCACGGCGACTCGTCGTGCGCCACGGAATGATCGGCATCGTCCTTCCAGGCCAGCAACTGGCGCAACCAGGCGATCTTCTCGTCGTAGCGCTCACTGGCCGAGAACTGCCCGCTGTAACCCTTGGAGCCGGCCTCCTTGTAGCGCCAGTGCGCGGCCACGCCGTACTCGGCGAAGTGATGCATCTCCTGGGTGCGGATCTGCACCTCGAAGGCGCGCCCGTCGTCGCCGATCACCACCGTGTGCAGCGACTTGTAGCCGTTCGACTTCGGCCGGGAAATATAGTCATCGAACTCGCGCGGGATCGGCTGCCAGATATGGTGCACGATGCCCAGCACGGTGTAGCAATCCTTGATGTCGTCGACGATCACGCGGAAGGCGCGCACATCGTAGAGATCGGCAAAGTCGAGTTCCTTGCCACGCATCTTCTTCCAGATGCTGTAGATATGCTTGGGGCGGCCGGTCACTTCGGCGCGGATGTCCGCGGAAGCCAGCTCGGACTGGAGCCGCGCGATGGCGCTTGCGATATAGCCCTCGCGCTCGATCCGCTTTTCGTCAAGCAGGCGCGCGATGCGCTTGTAGGTGTCGGGCTGCTCGAAGCGGAAGGCCAGGTCTTCCAGCTCCCACTTCATCTGCCAGATCCCGAGCCGGTTGGCCAGCGGCGCGTAGATGTCCAGCGTTTCGCGCGCCACGCCGGGCAACGGCTGCGCCTTGGTCTGCGCCAGCCAGCGCAGCGTCTGCAGGCGCGAGGCCAGCCGCACCAGCACCACGCGGATGTCCTGCGCGAAGGCCAGCAGCATCTTGCGCAGCGCTTCCACCTGCTCCTGCCGCGCGGCGATTTCGTCCTTGGTGGTTTCGGGCGCGCCGCTGTGGCCCACCGCGATCGCACCGATACGCAACAACTGCCTCACGCCCTTGACGAGCCCCGCGACCTCCTCGCCAAACAGCGGCTCGATTTCCACCTCGCTGCCAGACACAAACGCCGCCAGCGCAAACAGGCAGGCCGCCGCGCGCGCGGCATCGTCGACGCGCAGACCGTCGAGAATGCGCAGCATGCCCTCGGCATGCGAGAACACGGTTTCGCCGGTGGGCAGCATCGCCTCGCTGCCACGCTCGCGCACGAACGCCAGGGCGCGTTCCACCAGCCCGGAATCGGGCGTGCCGGCAATCTGCCCGGTCAGGTCAGTCGACGTCACCATCTCGCTGCCCCAACCTCACTTGAGCGCGGCGGTAACCACCACTTCGATCAGGTATTGCGGATTGGCCAGGCGCGCCTCCACCGTGGCACGCGGGGGCGTACTGCCCTGCACCACCCATTCATCCCAGACCTCGTTCATGATGCCGATCTGGTCGACGTCGGTGAGAAAGATCTGGCACGACAGGATCCGGCTCTTGTCGCTGCCGGCTTCGTTCAGGAGACGCTCGATATGGCCCAGCACCTCGCGGGTCTGGCCGCGCAGATCCGCGCCGGGATCGACCTCCGGCACCTGGCCGGCGAGGTAGACCACACCGTTGTAGATCGCGTATTCGGACAGGCGCTTGCCCACATGGGCGCGCTTCAGTTCACTGGTACTCATGGCAATACTCTAGTTATCGGTAAGACATCAAACATCGGATCCGGGCCGCGGCCGGCTTCAGGTCGCGCCCAGGAAAAATAGCTTGGCAATGGCCACTTGCGCGGGATCGATGAACGTCGGGGCGTGCCCGACGTCCGGCACCTCCACCGCGCTCACGTCGCGTCCGCGCGACACCATTTCCGCCACCGTCTCGCGCGTCAGCAAATCGGACTGCGCGCCGCGCACTACCAGCGTCGGCGCCTGGATGGCCTCGAACATGTGCCACAGCGCCACTTCGCCGGCAGTCACCTGCTCGGGCGTGGTCTCGCGGAACGGCAGCGCCATCGCCGGATCGTAATGCAAACCCCATTCCAGGCCTTCCACGCCCTGCACCGGCTTGAGGATGGCGCCGTTAAGCTCGCGCCACTGCTCGGGCGTGTGACGGCCAAAGGACGCGCTGATGGTCTGCAGGTAGGCCAGGCCTTCCTCGAAGGTCTTGAAGCGCACCGGCAGGCCCAGGTAGGCGCCGATCCGCTCCACCGCCGAGGCGGCGATGCGCGGGCCCACGTCGTTGAGCAGCAGCTTGCGCACCGGCGTCTTGGGCAACCCCGCCAGCCCCATGCCGATCAGGCCGCCCATCGAGGTACCGAACCAGTCGACCTGCTCCACATTGAGCCGGGCGATCAGGGTGACCATATCCGAGACGTACTGCGGCACCACGTAGCGGCGCGGGTCCGCTAGCCAGTCCGAGCGGCCACGCCCGACCACGTCAGGGCACACCACACGGTACTCGCCGCACAGCGCGGCGGCGACGGTGTCGAAGTCGCGGCCGGTGCGGGTCAGGCCATGCACGCACATCAGTACCCTGGGATTGGTGGGGTCGCCCCACTCGTGATAGGCCATGCGGTGAAGACCCGCCGGGCTGATGCACTGAACGAAGCCGAGGCGCGGGCTGACTGACATCTGAACTCCCTGGCAAGACGGTAGCAAGAACGGCACCGCCAACAGGCGGCGCCCGGGTTGGGCAAAGCTGGATTGTACGCTGCAGCAGTTACAATGCCACAGCATCCGGGTTCGCGCCGCCATGCCTTTGCCGCTGGCGGACGACAGCCTGTTCACGCAGTCCAATCCCAACATCAAAATCTCCCGACGGAGGGCAAACATGCTCAAAGGCAAGACGGCGCTGGTCACGGGTTCCACCAGCGGTATTGGTCTCGGCATCGCGCAGGCACTCGCCGCGCAGGGCGCCAACATCATCGTCAATGGCTTCGGCGACGCCGACGGCGCCAAGCGCGAGATCGCGCAGTCCTGCGCGGGCATCCGCGTTGGCTACCACGGCGCGGACATGAGCAAGTCCGCGGAGATCGAGGACATGATGCGCTATGCCGAAACGGAATTCGGCGGCGCCGATATCCTCGTCAATAACGCCGGCATCCAGCACGTGGCAAATATCGAGGACTTTCCGCCCGAGCGCTGGGACGCGATCATCGCCATTAACCTGACCTCCGCCTTCCACACCACCCGCCTGGCGCTGCCGGGCATGAAGCGCAAGGACTGGGGCCGCATCATCAATATCGCCTCCGCCCACGGACTGGTCGCGTCGGCACAAAAGTCCGCCTATGTCGCGGCCAAGCACGGCATCGTCGGGCTGACCAAGGTGACGGCCCTGGAAACCGCGCAGACCGGCGTCACCGCCAATGCGATCTGCCCGGGCTGGGTGCTGACGCCGCTGGTGCAGAAACAGGTGGAAGCGCGCGCCCAGAAGGACGGCATCCCGGTCGAGCAAGCCAAGCATGAACTGGTGATCGAGAAGCAGCCTTCCGGCCAGTTCGTTACGCCCGAAGAACTTGGCGCGCTGGCCGTGTTCCTCGCCAGCGACGCGGCCCGGCAGGTGCGCGGCGTGGCCTGGAACATGGATGGCGGCTGGGTGGCGCAATGAGCGCACCAGCACAAACCATGCAACGGCGCCGCTTTCTCCGCACCCTGGCCATCGGCGCCACGGTCTCGCTAGGGCTGCATGCCGGCGCCAGCACCGCTGCCGCCCCGCTCGCCATTGAGGTGTACAAGAGCCCGCAATGCGGCTGCTGCGAGGGCTGGGTCGAACACCTGCGCGCGAACGGCTTCGCCGTCACCGTGCGCGACGTGGAAGACACCGGCGTTTATCGTGCCCGCTTTGGCATTCCCGAGCGCTTCGGCTCCTGCCATACCGGCCGTATCGCCGGCTACGCGGTCGAAGGGCATGTGCCGGCGGCCGACATCAAGCGGCTGGTGGCCAGCAAACCCAAGGCCGTAGGCCTGGCGGTGCCGGCCATGCCGGTGGGTTCGCCGGGCATGGAACAGGGTTCGCGCAAGGATCCCTTCCATGTCCTGCTGGTCCGCGCGGACGGTGGCGCCTCGGTCTTCGCCAGCTACAACAAGCGCCGCGCCTGACGAAGCCACGGCGGCGCCGTCCAGCAAAAAAGCCCCGCGAACGCAAGCTCGCGGGGCTTTTTCATTGCCACTCCGCGCCCGCCACGAAGGCCGGCGCGGCAAAGCGCATCAGAGCAGCGGCGCGCCCGTCTTGCTCTGGATCTCTTCGCGGCTCACGCCCGGCGCCGTTTCCACCAGCTTGAGGCCGGCTTCAGTCACGTCGATCACGCCGAGGTCCGTGATGATGCGGTTGACCACGCCCACGCCGGTCAGCGGCAGCGCGCACGACGCCAGGATCTTGATGTCCTCGGTGCCGTCCTTCTTCTTGGCCGTGTGTTCCATCAACACCACAACGCGGCCCACGCCTGCCACCAGGTCCATCGCGCCGCCCATGCCCTTGACCATCTTGCCCGGGATCATCCAGTTGGCCAGGTCGCCCTTCTCGCTGACCTGCATGGCGCCCAGGATGGCCAGGTTGATATGGCCACCGCGAATCATCGCAAAGGAATCCGCCGAGGAGAAGATCGACGAGCCCGGCAGCGTGGTCACGGTCTGCTTGCCGGCATTGATCATATCGGCGTCGACCTCGGCCTCGGTCGGGAACGGGCCGATGCCCAGCAGGCCGTTCTCGGATTGCAGCCAGACTTCCATTCCAGCGGGAACGTGGTTGGCCACCAGCGTCGGCAGGCCGATGCCCAGGTTCACGTAGAAGCCGTCCTGCAGTTCGCTAGCGGCGCGCGCCGCCATTTCGTCACGTGTCCATGCCATGATGTTTCTCCTTAGCTGGCGGCACGCACGGTGCGCTGCTCGATGCGTTTCTCGGGATTGGCGTTCAGCACGATGCGCTGCACAAAAATGCCCGGCGTGTGGATCTCGTCCGGATCCAGCGTGCCGGTATCGACCAGGTGCTCGACTTCGACCACGGTGAACTTGCCGGCCATCGCGCACATCGGGTTGAAGTTACGCGCGGTGCGGCGGAACACCAGGTTGCCGGCGCGGTCCGCCTTGTACGCCTTGACGAGCGCCACGTCGGCGGTCAGCGCGCGTTCCATCACGTACTGCTGGCCATCGAATTCGCGGATTTCCTTGCCGTCGGCCACGATGGTGCCCACGCCGGTCTTGGTGAAGAACGCGGGGATGCCCGACCCGCCGGCGCGCAGCTTCTCGGCCAGCGTGCCTTGCGGGGTGAACTCCAGTTCAAGTTCACCGGCCAGGTACTGGCGCTCGAACTCCTTGTTCTCGCCCACGTAGGAGGAGATCATCTTCTTGATCTGGCGCGTGGCGAGCAGCAGGCCGAGGCCAAAACCGTCCACGCCGGCGTTGTTCGAGATGCAGGTGAGTTGCTTGGCGCCGCTGTCGCGCAGGGCGGCAATCAGTGCCTCCGGGATGCCGCACAGACCGAAACCGCCAACCGCGATCGTCTGGCCGTCGCGAACGACGCCCGCGAGCGCCTCCGCGGCGCTGGCATAGACCTTGTTCATGTTTGCTCCTTCCTCGGTGATTTCCTGTCATTGCGCCCGCCTCCGGGTGATGCCGGCGAGTCACGCAGGGAAATTGTAACGGTACAATCGGACGGAGATCGCCCGATTGCCGACTGCCCGACAGCATACGCAAGCGCCGCAGCCCGCGCCAATACGTACAATTACATAAGCAAATGCCCGCTATCGACTACCAGACCGCTTTCCAGCTCGCCCCAGTGGGCCTTGTGCTGTCGCGCGAGCGCATGATCGAGGACTGCAATGACGAGCTTTGCCGCATCTTCGGCACCACCAGGCAGGCCCTGATCGGCGAGTCGTTCCAGGTACTCTATCCCACCGCGGATGAATTCGAGCGCACCGGCGCGCGGATCGTGCCCATCATGAACGCCAAGGGCACTTACTCCGACGAGCGCATCATGAAGCGCGCCGGCGGCGACCTTTTCTGGTGCCATGTCACCGGACGCTCGCTGGATCGCCAGCAGCCGCTGGGCGCCGGCATCTGGACCTTCGAAGATCTCTCGCAGAAGCGCCCGGTCACCGCCGAGCTGACGGCCCGCGAGCGCGATATCGCCGCGCAGCTGGTCGACGGCAAGACCAGCAAGCAGATCGGCAAGCTGCTGTCGATCAGCCCGCGCACGGTGGACATCTACCGGGCCAGGCTGATGAAGAAATACGGCGCCCATACCTCGGTGGACCTGGTGCAACGCCTGGTCAACCACTAGGGGCGCGGAACGCCTATGCCATCAGCGCCCGGATCGCCTGCGGCACGGGTACCGATTTCTCGGCCTCATAGTCGCACCACACCACCTTGGCGCCGCCCTCCGCGTACACCACATCGGGCTGATCGGTCCGGCGGATCTCCATGCGGGTCTCGAAGCTGGTGCGTCCCGGCTCGCCGGCAAACATGCGGCACTCGATATCGCCCGGATAGCGTAACTGCCTGATGAAGGTCATGTGCGCGTTGATGATGACCGGGCCGCAACCGTCGGCATCCTTGCCGCGATGGCCGAGCGACTCGAACCAGGCAATGCGCGCCTGCTCCAGGTAGCGGAAATAGACCGTGTTGTTGACATGGCCCATCGCGTCCATGTCGCCCCACCGGATGGGCATGAGGAGTGTGAATACGGGTTTCATGGCCCTGAGCCTACCACGGGGGCGTTTCGCTTCCATCGGCGGAAACGACGGTTCGCGCCTGGCGCGCCCGCCTTAGTCGTCGGTCAGCCGGGCATGGCCGTGCAATTCGAAGCGCATGTCAGGCGGCACGAATGCGACTGCGCTCGGGCGCAAGTCGATATCCGGGGCGCCCGAGGCCGGCAAATCGGCCGCCTCGCTGCGCGGCTGCGTCTGGCTGTCGTTGCCACTGGCCGAGGGCACGAACCGGACCGGAGCGGCATACGGCTGCCTCCGCGTGGCCGCATTCGCAGCCGGCGTCACCGGGCTGGCTGCCGTGGCTGTAGCACCCCTCTCGCCCGCCATCGGCCGGCCGCTTTTAGCGACCACGACGGGATGAGGCACGGCGACCGGCTCGGGCTCGTGGCTGCCGAGTTCCGCAGGCAAGGGAGCGACGGGATCCCGCGCGGCAGGCAAGTTCTGCACTTCTGCGGCCGCAGTTTCCGGTCGCTGGACGGTCACGGCTTGCAGCCCGGTGGTAGCCGGCGCGGGCAATGGCGCCGGAGCCATCAGTAGTACCGTCACGAGCCACGCTGCCACGACAGCCAGGCCGCCGCCAAACGCGCCGGCGGCCAGCCCGCGCAGGCGCACGCGACGCAACGCCAGCGCGTGCGCAGGACCGGTGGCCGCGACATGCTGCTTGACGGCTGCGGTACGCAATGCCGCCAACGCATCACGCACATCGAACTCCGTGCCCCACGGGGGCGGCACATCAAAATTTGCGGACGATGGAAGAATGGAATGGGACACGGGGACACACCTCTGCAGCGCAAACGCGACCCGGCCTCGCCGGCCTGTGCGGGCGAAACTGGTCTGGGGGAAATCATAGCGCTACGAACAGACAGGGAAATTCAGACAGTTCTGCTTCGGCCTTCGGAAATTTCAGCCAGGCAGGCGCAAACGGCTTATTGGTGGCGCGCCGGACGGTCGCTCCCCGGCACCCCGGGGATGACCAGCCCGGAGTCCGTCAGCGACGACTCCATGCGGCGAATCTGCTGCTGTAGCTGCTCCAGGCGGATGCGCGAGGCACGGCTCTCGATTTCCGCGCTCTGCACCTCGACGCGCGACACCTTCTGCTCCTCGGCGATGCGCTGGCGCTGCGCCTGCATCACGCGCACGTCTTCGTTGAGCGCGTTTGCCCGCGCCTCGCTCTCTTGCAAGGCCCGGTCAAATGCGCGTTTCTGCGATGCCAGCACCTGTCGGCGGATATCGTCGTCCGCCCAGGCTGTGCTCTGCTGGGTCAACTGGCGGTAAGCCTAAGCCTGCTCCGCCGCAGCGAACGACTCGAAGCGGAAAACCCGCCAGAGGTTCTTCTGGTAGAACAGCGCCACGTAGCAGACCACCTGGTCGTCCGCAAGCATCAGCGTGGTGCCGTAATCGCCGTTGTAGCTCGTCCGCAGTTCGCGCACGGCCTTGTCCCGCAGCCGTTGCTGCAGTTCCGCCACAAGCCCCAGCGAAGAGGCCGATGCCGGCAGGCTGTCCCGCGCCGCCTGGACGGCGGGCGATGTTGCCTGCTCCATCGCGGCCTGCGCACCAGCCACGGACAGCAGCAGGGCTAGGCCCGTCAGGCGGGCGGGCAAGGAGGTACGGCGAGGCTTGTTCGGCATGGCATTCCGGTCGGGACACAGGACGGGACCTTCTTGGGATCCCGGGCCGCCGCGCGCGCGGCAGGCTCGCGGCGATGGAATTCCCATGCGCCGCAAAAGGCGCATTTTATCAAACAACCGGGAAATACCCGATTTTGTGACAATTGCGATCATTTTGGCGACGCAATCCGTCCGCCAAGGAAGAACAGGGGCCGCGAACGGCCCCTGTTCTTCGTGCCCTCGCAGGCACCGCGAGCCCTCCCTGCGGCTTAGCGCTTGGCGATCGAGGCTTCCGCCTTGCTGACCAGGTCGGTGCCGATCTGCTTCTTCCACTTGTCGTAGACCTTGGCCGTGGCCTTGCGGAAGGCATCGTGCTCGGCCGGCGTCAGTTGCGACACTTTCACACCGTGGGCTTCCATATCCTTCCAGCCCGGCACGCCCGGCTCAACCAGGCCCTTGCGCGCCAGCGCGATTTCCTGCTTGCCGGCGTCGATGGCGGCCTGCTTGACGATCTCGCGGTCGGCCAGCGTCCAGCTTTCCCAGATCTGCTTGTTGACCACGAAGATCAGCGGGTCGGCCACGTAGCCCCAGGTGGTGACGAACTTCTGGCCCACCGTGTAGAGCTTGGCAGCGGCGAACACGGATTGCGGGTTCTCCTGGCCATCCACGGCGCCCGAGGCCATGGCCGGCTGCGCGTCGGCCCAGCTCATCTGGGTCGGATTGGCGCCGAGTGCATTGAAGGTCTCGATATACAGCGGCGAGCCCACCACACGCAGCTTCATGCCCTTCAGGTCTTCCGGCTTGCGGACTTCGCGCTTGGAGTTGGAGACTTCGCGGAAGCCGTTCTCGCCCCAGGCCAGCGGCACCACGCCGGACTTGTCCAGCGTCGCGAAGATAGATTTGCCGACCTCACCCTGGGTAAGTGCGTCCAGCGCCTTGTAGTCCGGCATCAGGAACGGCAGCGAGAACAGGTTCAGTTCCTTGACCTGCGGCGACCAGTTGATGGTCGAGCCGACCGCCATGTCGATCACGCCCTGGCGGATCGCCGAGAACTCGCGGGTCTGGTCGCCCGCCACCAGCGAGGTGCCGGGGTAGAGCTTGATATTGATGCGGCCGCTGGTGCGCTGGCGCACCAGGTCAGCCCAGATCTCGCCGCCCTTGCCCCACGGGAAGGCCGGGCCGAGCACCAGGGACATCTTGTACTCGGCTTTGTAGGCCTGCGCCATGGCGCCAGCGGGCGCGAGGGCGGCAGCGGCGATGGTGGCTGCCAGCGACAGCATCAAGGCACGACGTTTCATGGATTCTCTCCTCTCAGGATGTATTGTGTGTTTCTTATGCACTGCGTTGAGCGTGGCTCGCTTGCGCGATCCCGCAAGCGAGCCGCGAAGCCCGCCCATGGGATCAACTTCCGATTCAGCTTCAATAACCGAGATAGTCCGGCAGCCACGTCGCCAGCGGCGGATAGGCCAACACCATCAGCATGGCAATGAACATGGCCAGCAGCATCCAGACCACCCAGGGCACGGTCTCTTCCATCCGCACGCGCGCGATCCGGCACGAGACCATCAGGTTCACCGCCAGCGGCGGCGTAAACTGGCCAAGCGCGACCTTGAGCGTCAGCACCACGCCGAACCACACCGGATTCCAGTGGAAGGCGTTGGCGATCGGCAGCAGCAGCGGCACGAAGATCAGGAAGATCGAGATGCCGTCGAGGAACATCCCCACCGTCATCAGCAAGGCCACGATCAGCGCCAGCACGCCGTACTCACCCAGCCCCGAATGCGCGATGGCGTTGGCCAGCGGGTCGATCACGCCCAGCGTGGACAGCGCATAGGCAAAGATACCGGCCAGCGCCACCACCAGCAGGATGACCGCGGAAGTCTCCGCCGCTTCCTGGAAGATCACGAACAGGTCGCGCAGGCCGATGCTGCGATAGATCACCATGCCGACGAACAAGCCGTACACCACGGCCACCACGGCAGCCTCGGTCGGCGTGAACCAGCCCGCGCGCATGCCGCCCAGGATCAGGAACGGGGCGACCAGCCCCCAGGCCGCTTCGCGCAGGCTCTTCCAGAACGGCGGACGCGGCAGCCCGGCCTCGATGGCGCCCATATTGTGCTTGCGTGCCAGCCAGACGGCCGGCACGATCAGCGCCACACCGGCCAGGATGCCGGGGATCATGCCGGCGGCGAACAACGCCGGCACCGACGCGCCCGGCACCAGCACGCTGTAGATGATGAAGGCAACCGAGGGCGGGATCAGGATGTCGGTGGCGGCGGCTGCGCCAACCACGGCCGCGCTGTACGCGCCGGGATAGCCGGCCCGCGACATGGACGCGATCATCACGCCGCCCACCGCGGCCGCGTTGGCCGGGCCGGAGCCGGAGATCCCGCCCAGGAACATGGCCACCAGGATGGCCACCAGCGGCAGCATGCCGGGGCCGCGCCCGACAATGGCAATGGCGAAGGTCACGAGACGCTGCGCGACGCCGGAACGATCGAAGATCGAACCGACCAGCACGAACATCGGGATGGCCAGCAGCGGGTATTTGCCCAGGCCGGCGTAGAAGTTCTGCGGCACGGCCAGCAGGCCGAACATCTGCGTATCCAGGTTGGACAGGTCGATCGCCACCAGGCCACCGAGGCCCAGCGACACGCCGATCGGCACGCCAAGCATCATCAGGCCAAGAAAAACCACAAACAGGATGATCGCAACAAGGGTCATGGCGCGGACTCCGAAACGGGTACGCCATCCGCACGCCCGGCATGCAGGGCCTTGAGCGCACGCAGGTTGCGTACCGCCACGCCGAACGCCCGCAGCGCGATGGCGGCCGACAGCACCGGCAGCCAGACCGAGTACCACCAGCTTGGCACGCCGATGCCCGGCGAGGTCTCGCCAAACGCGTATTCGTCCCAGGCGATGCGCCCGCCGAGTACCGCCAGTGCGATGAACATCACCGCGACGGCCAGCGCCGACAATACGGCCAGGCGCCGCTGCCGAGCCGCGCTGCCGCGCTCGAAGAAAAACTCGATGCGGATATTGCGGTCGCGCGCCACGGCGGCGCTCCCTGCCACCAGGGCCAGCACGATCATCAGGAAGACCGAGAATTCCTCGGTCCAGGCAAAGGACTCATCGGTGAAATAACGGACCACCACATTGGCGAAGGTGATGCACACCAACAGCACCATGACGATCACGCCGACCCAGTCTTCGATCCGCGGCGAAACCCTGAAGCCGCTGTCCCCTTGCTGGCTGGCGCCAGTCTCGTCCGGCATGGCCGTGACGCCTTGCGGGTCGGCATCGCGCCGCCCCTCCCTATCTGCTTGCATCTCCCCGGCCTCCGGTCCGGTCCGCGCAGCGCTCTGGCTGCAGGCGGATATTCTTTGAATTATGTAAAGACTTAATCTCAAGACATGGCGGATTATGCCAAGACTGTGGAGCGTGCGGGAACTTTTGCTTGGTCCCGCAACCCGCCGCGTCGGCGGGACATGGCACCCATGTGCCCTGCCGGAGTTCGCGCCGTCTGTCGGCAACGGGCAACGGGCAATCCGGCAGTCCGGCAAGTTGCCGATGCGCGTCGCGCCCAAGGGGACCGGATAAGCCCAGGGCCGGCGAATCGCACGCCTGCCCGCACTTTTGATGCTTGGCAGGACCCGCTTGCCGGCAAGCGGGCGCGGGGCCCGTCGCCGTTGACCTCGTTACACCATGCCGTCGTCGGCCGTGATGATCGCGCCGTTGATGAATGCGGACTGGTCGGACGCCAGCAGCAGGAGCAGGCCGTCCAGGTCCTCGGGCTTGCCCACGCGCTTGCGCGGCAGCATCTGGATCAGTTTCTGGCCCGCATCGGTGTCCCAGTGGTGGTGATTGATGTCGGTATCGATATAGCCGGGGCAGATCGCATTGACGTTGATGCCGTGGCGCGCCCATTCCAGCGCCATCGCCTTGGTCATATGCACCACGGAGGCCTTGCTCATGCAGTACACGCCGATCTGTGACAGCACCTTGAGCCCGGCCACCGATGCAATGTTGACGATGCGCGACTGCGGCAGCGGATTGCCGTTTTTCTCGGCTCCCTTGGAGCGCGCGATCATGCGCTTGGCCACTTCCTGGGCCACGAAAAAGGCACCCCGGGTATTGGTATCGAAGACAAAATCGAAATCGTCAGGGGTTACGTCGGTGAGGCGCTGGGTGGTGGAAACCCCCGAGTTATTGACCAGGATATCGATCGCGCCCGCCTCGGTCTCGGCATGCGCCACCGCGGAGCGGATGCTGTCGTGGTCGGTCACGTCCAGCTGCACCACATGGGCGCTGCCCCCCTCGGCTTCGATCGCGGCACGCAGTTCCTTGAGCCGCTCGGTCCGCCGCGACGCCAGTATCACCTTGGCGCCAGCCGAGGCCAGGACGTGGGCAAACCGCGTGCCCAGACCGCTCGAAGCGCCTGTCACCAGCGCGACCTTGCCTTCCAGATTGATCGACAAACCCATATTGACCTCGATGTTCGGGAGCCCCCCGCGCCGCCTGCCATGGCCGCGGCTACCGGGTGCTCCTCACGAAACTGCCTGGCTCAAATGGAAGGCAGCATATCAAAAAAAGAACGGTCGTTCCAAAAAAAATCTTGCCTGACCATGGCGAGTCCCGGACAATGCCGGAGATTCTAAGAACTCGGGCTACAAAGGGAAAGAGGAAAAACACGCAGACGGGCACGATCGGCGCCTTCTGCGCCCCGCCCTTGCCCCCGGTTTCCCCCGATCATCGCATCCCCGGTACCACCGAACACGGCATTTCCCACAATTGCGCGCAAGTTGCCAAGAATAGAGGGTTAGAGACAATGAATCAGCAACAGCTCCTGGAGCAGTACGGCCCCCGCGAGGCCATGGAATACGACGTTGTCATCGTCGGCGGCGGCCCCGCCGGCCTGGCAACCGCCATCCGCCTGAAGCAGCTCGCGCAGGAGAAAGGCAACGAAGTCAACGTATGCGTGCTGGAAAAAGGCTCCGAACCCGGCGCCCACATCCTGTCCGGCGCCATCATGGACCCGCGTGCACTGAATGAGTTGTTCCCGAACTGGAAGGAACTTGGCGCGCCGCTGAACCAGCCGGTCGCTGAAGACAAATTCCTGTTCCTCAACGAAACCGGTTCCAAGGCAACGCCGTCCGCCCTGCTGCCGGAATGCTTCCACAACCACGGCAACTACATCATCAGCCTGTCCAACTTCACGCGCTGGCTGAGCCAGCAAGCCGAAGCGCTGGGCGTGGAAATCTTCCCCGGCTTCCCGGCCGCCGAAGTGCTCTACAACGACGATGGCTCGATCAAGGGCGTGGCCACCGGCAATATGGGCATCAACAAGGAAGGCGAGCCCACCGAGAACTTCCAGCTCGGCATGGAACTGCATGCCAAGTACACCATCTTCGCCGAGGGCTCGCGCGGACACCTGGGCAAGCAGGTGATTTCGCAGTTCAAGCTCGATGCGGGCAAGGATCCGCAGAGCTACGGCATCGGCCTGAAAGAGCTATGGGAGATCGATCCCGCCAAGCACCAGCCCGGCCTCGTGGTGCACACGGCCGGCTGGCCGCTGGACCCGGCCACCTACGGTGGCTCCTTCCTGTACCACATGGAAGACAACAAGGTCGCGGTGGGCTTCGTGGTCGGCCTGGACTACACCAACCCGTGGCTGTCGCCCTTCGAGGAATTCCAGCGCTTCAAGACCCACCCTGAGATCCGCAAGTATTTTGAAGGCGGCAAGCGCATCAGCTACGGCGCCCGCGCCATCACGGCCGGCGGCCTGCTGTCGCTGCCCAAGACCGTATTCCCGGGCGGCGCCCTGGTAGGCTGCGACGCGGGCTACCTGAACGCCTCGCGCATCAAGGGCAGCCATGCCGCCATCAAGACCGGCATGATGGCCGCCGAGGCCGCATACGACGCCTTGCAGGCCGGCCGCCAGCACGACGAACTGACGGCTTACCCGACCGCCTTCGAAAACAGCTGGCTGTACAAGGAACTGCTGCAGGCGAAGAACTTCAAGCAGTGGTTCAAGAAGGGACGCACCACCGCCACCCTGATGACCGGTATCGAGCAATGGCTGCTGCCCAAGCTCGGCATCCGCAACCCGCCCTGGACCATCCACCGCGAGAAGCCGGACCACGTCTACCTCAAGCCGGCCGCCGAGTGCCAGCAGATCGCCTATCCCAAGCCGGACGGCAAGCTGACCTTCGACCGCCTCAGTTCGGTGTTCATCAGCAACACCAATCACGAGGAAAATCAGCCGGCCCACCTGACGCTGAAAGACGCCAGCGTGCCCGTCAACGTCAACTGGGACAAGTTTGCCGGCCCCGAAAGCCGTTACTGCCCGGCTGGCGTCTACGAGTTCGTGCAGAACGACGATGGCAAGGAACGCCTGCAGATCAATGCGCAGAACTGCGTGCACTGCAAGACCTGCGACATCAAGGATCCCACGCAGAATATCGTGTGGGTGACGCCGGAAGGCGGCGGCGGCCCGAACTACGTAGGAATGTAAGCTCGCCCCAAGGGCACATAAGAAACGGCACCCGATTCGGTGCCGTTTTTTTTTTGCCTGTTCAGGCTTGCGGGCTCGATGTCGCGGGCAATGCCAGCGAATCGTGATAGCGCGGCTTGCTGTCTGGCACGTCCTGATACCAACCGATCACGTCGGCCACGCCGGCGATCAAGGTAATCAGCGCCGGGCCGGCGAGCGGCACCTGCCCGATGCCGTCGATCAACGCCAGCACCACACCCGATAAGCCACCGTCAAGGCTTGGCTTGCCGATAGCGGTGACCGAGGCGACTTCCAGGGGAGACATCGCCAGCAGGCCCACTCCGGCCCCATCCGAATCAGGACGGAACTCGCTGCCGCGGGCGAGGCTGTTATCCGGCTTGCTTTCGTTAGACCGGACGTCTAACCCAAGCAGACGTTCTTCCGCTGAAAATGCACGGGCCTGGCCAAGTCCATTCATGGCATTGGCCGTGGCGGGCACGGCAACCGCAAGCAGGCAAGCCGAAATGGACGCGCAAAGGCTGGCGCCGAAGCGAGGGCTCCGCTTCATGATGTCTCCTCGTCATCGTGATGGGTCTGATCGGGACAAGCGGCTGCAATAAATAACCGCTTTTTATTGCAGGGGACAGTAGAGACGGCCGGAGCGCGCGGGGCAAGGCTGGCGCTAGAAGATTAGCTCCAAACGCCGGAATGAGCGCGACCGTCACGGCAGCGTCCTTCCCCGCGCTGCCGATAGCAAGCAGGCACAGGACATCAGGTAGAAACCTGCATGCTGGCACTTGCCAGCAACTGTTCGTAGATAAAGCACTGAAGCAGCGTCAACTCCCGCTCACCGAGCACATCGAAAGCAACGCCGAATGTGGGGAACTCTGTATCGCTCTCGGCGGGCAACGGGTTGCGCACCAGGCCGTCGACCATGATCTCGCTGTCCAGCGCCGCAGTGCGCAGATGAAAGCACAAGCGTACCGATGTACCCGGCGCCGGCACCGGCCCGGCAATCTGGATCTGCGCGCCGCCGGTACTCAGGTCGGTCAGCAGCACCAGCCTGGCCGGCAGGTGGGGGCTCGGTCCTGCCTGCGGAGCAGCCCCGTCGCCCTGCAGGCTGTCGTTCGCCGTGCTCCCGGGGTCGACCAGGTAGGCGGCCAGGCGGGTCGGCACGCGGGTGGCTGTGCGCACCGGAAGCTGCTGCGACTCGGCCGGTGCTGACAACACCAGATAGCGGAAGGGACTGCGGCAGATCGCAGTCACGGTTGATTCGAAGCTCAGGATCGCGTGGCCGGAAAAGCCGCGCAATAGCACCGTGGCGCCGGCCTGGACTTGCAATTCCTTGCCGCCGAGCTGTGGCCACGTCACAAACAGGCCCTGCTCGACAAAGCCGATCAACCGGCTGGCGGCGGCGCGGCCTGTCTGACCCGGCGCCTTGACCTGCAACAGCGTGCCAACCTGCAGGCCAAGCGGCCCGGCGGTGGCGGGTCGGCCGCCATCGTCCAGTTCGTCCGGCTCGCTATCGGGCCGGCACACCGTACCGTGCCGGAAGACCAGGGCGACATCGCGATCCTCGGGGATCACGCTACCGCTGCCGAGCACGAGGTTTCCCGCCTCGTCCAACAAGGACCAGGGCAAGGGCTGCCCGACCGGGAGATCGTTAGGGGTAAGTGCAATCATGGCAGGCAGCAGTGACGCCCAGGCTACAGGCGTGGCAGATCCAACGGTGGCCACGGGAACCTGTCCCGCGGCCACCACCCGGCGAGGCGCTCAGTGCATATCGCGTCGCCTGGCCTCGCCGAAACGCCCCAGGGGGCGGACGGCAACGCGCGTGCCCATGTCCAGGCCGACGTCCACCGCGATGTCCAAGGTGAATAGCGCTTCTCACCTAGCTTTTTATCGGCCAGTTTCCGAAAAACCTTAAGGTCGATTCCTGACATCGCAATCCGGCGATCCTTGACGCCATCCCGCTTTCCTCGCAAACTCTCACCACAAGCTGTCTGACAGCCTTACAGATTTACTGATGACCACTCTGACCCGCCCCGCCTCGCTTGCCGCCCGCATCGCCGACGCCCTGCGCGCCGACATTGCGGCTGGCCGCTTCGCCGCCGGCGCCCGCCTCCCGGCCGAAGCGGCCTTGGGCGAGACCTTTGGCGTGAGTCGCCCGATCGTCCGCGAGGCCATCGCGCAACTGAAGGCGGATGGCCTGCTGATCACGCGCAAGGGCTCGGGAGCGTACGTATCGGAAACGCCAGGCGGCCAGGTGTGGCGCTTGGCCACGGCGCCGCAGGGCGGCCCGACCCCGGCCCAGCTATTCGAACTGCGCATGGTGGTGGAATGCGCCTGCGCCGAAATGGCCGCCCAGCGCCGCACGGGGGAAGACTTGCAAGCCATTCAGGCTGCACTGGCCGCCATGGGCCAACATGCGGACGATTTCGCCAGCGCCGCGGCGGCCGATGTGGCGTTCCACCATGCGATTGCGCAGGCCGCGCACAACCCGTGCTTTACCGGCCTGACCGATTTCGTCGGCCAGCACATGCTGGCGGCGCGTCAAACGGCCTGGGAAAACGCCGCGCGCTTTCGCGGCGGCTCGCAAGGCGCGGACGGCGAACACGCCGCGCTGGTCGAAGCCATTGCCGCCGGCAACCCCGGCGCCGCACGCCAGGCGGCACGCCGGCATCTCAGCGCGGCAGCGAGGCGCATGGGGCTGGCCTTGAACTGAACCTTGCGCGGCAAGCGCACGCCGCCAAGCGGCACGACACTATCCGGGAACCGCGGCTCGCATGACATGGCAGGCGTCAGCCGCAGCAGCAGAGGAACACAATGGAACAAGTAGATTGCGTGGTAATCGGCGCGGGCGTGGTCGGCCTGGCAGTGGCGAGGCAGCTGGCCTTGCAGGGCCGCGAGGTCATCATCCTGGAAGCGGAAAACGCCTTCGGCACCATTACCAGCGCGCGCAACAGCGAAGTGATCCATGCCGGCATCTACTATCCGGCCGGATCGCTCAGGGCAGAGATGTGCGTCCGCGGCAAATCCATGCTGTACGACTACTGCGCCTCGCACCATATCGACCACCAGCGCTGCGGCAAGCTGATCGTCGCCACCACCGAGGCCCAGGTGGCCACGCTGGAAGGCATCCGGGTCAAGGCCGCGGCCAATGGCGTGCACGACCTGCAACTGCTCAGCCAGGCCGAGGCACAGGCGCTGGAGCCGAACCTGCAATGCCGTGCCGCCCTGCTTTCGCCCTCGACCGGCATCGTCGACAGCCACGGCCTGATGCTGGCCCTGCTGGGCGATGCGGAGAACGCCGGCGCCATGCTGGCGGTGCAATCGCCGGTGGCGAGCGGCGCCATCACGGCGAATGGCATCCGGCTTGACGTAGGCGGCCAGGGCGATGCGGCCGGCACCGCGCTGCTGGCCCGTACCGTGATCAACTCGGCCGGGCTCACTGCACCGGCGCTGGCGCGCAGCATTGAGGGCATGCCCGCCGCACACATCCCGCCGCAGTATTACGCCAAGGGCTGCTATTTCACGCTGGCCGGGCGCGCGCCCTTCTCCCGGCTGATCTACCCGGTGCCGGAGGCCGCCGGACTGGGCGTGCACCTGACCATCGACCTGGGCGGCCAGGCGCGCTTCGGCCCCAATGTGCGATGGATCGACGAGATCGAGTACGGCGTGGATCCCGCGGATGCCGACGGCTTCTACGGCGAAGTCCGGAATTACTGGCCGGGACTGCCCGACGGCGCGCTGCAGCCGGGCTATGCGGGCATCCGCCCCAAGATCAGCGCACCCGGCGAGCCAGCGGCGGATTTCCGCATCGATGGTCCGGCTACCCATGGCGTGCCGGGGCTGGTCAACCTGTTCGGCATCGAGTCTCCCGGGCTGACCTCGTCGCTGGCGCTGGCCGAACGCGTGGCGAGCCTGCTCTGAGGCGCATGCGCAATCCGGCCCGCGTCACCGCGCGGCAGCGTCGGAGGCAGCTTCCGTGCGGAACGTCATGAGCGCGCACAGCGCGCCGCCGGCCGCCGCCAGCGCGGCCAGCCCGAAGGTGTGGGCCGGACCCATCGCCTTCCAGGTCCAGCCCATCGCCAGCCCGCCGCAGGTGCCGCCCAGACCATAGGAAAGGCCGGTGTAAAGCGCCTGTCCGCGGCCCTGCAGCGGGCCGGCGAACCAGCGTTGCAGGCGCTTGAGGCTGGCACTGTGATGCGCGCCGAAGGTGGCCGCGTGCAGCACCTGCACCAGTGCCATCAGCCATGACAGTTCCGCCAGGTAGCCGGTCAGGCCAAAGCGCAGCGTGGCCAGCACGAAGGTACCGGTCAGGATGGTCCGCAGCGGGACGCTGCCGAACATCCGGCCCTGGTAGAAAAAGAAGACAATCTCGGCGACCACGCCGATGGTCCACATCACGCCGATGGCGAACTTGCTGTAGCCAAGCTGCTCCAGGTACAGCGAATAGAACACATACAGCGCGGCGTGGGCGAACATCATCAGGAAGGCCGAGCCGAAGAACCAGACCACGTCGGGACGGCGCAGCAACGGCAGCGCCGGCGGCGGCTTGACGCGCGGCCCCTCATCCGGCGCATCGCGCATGCCGAATACCACCACCAGGAACAGCGCCAGCATGGTGCTCGCCAGCCACGGGAACGTCTCCATGCCGAAGCGCTCGAACAGCGCCCCGCCCAGCAGCACGGCCGCAATGAAGCCGGCCGAGCCGAACATGCGGATGCGCCCGTAGCGGTGATCGAAGGCGCCATGGCGGCGCAGCGTGGAAATCGTGAGTGCGTCGCCCAGCGGCGACATGGCGCTGGTGATCAGGTTCAGCCCGATCATCATCGCCATCATCCCGCCGTAGCTGGTCACGCCAGGCACCATCAGGAAAGCGAGCAAGGCCGTGACGGCGGCCAGGCGCAGCAGGCGCACCCGCGTATGCATCACGTCCGACAGCCAGCCCCAGAAATACGGGCCGACGATGCGGCTGACCTGAAAGCAGGCCATCAGTACGCCGATCTGTACCGGAGAAAAACCGCGCCCGGCGAAGAACAGGCTCACATAGGGCGAGATAACGCCGACATAGCCGTAGTAGCCAAGGTAAAACAGGCCAAAACGCGTCTCGGAGACGCGCCCGCCGCCGAGGGCGTGGGCGTGTGGTTCCGCCTGCGCCAACTCAGCGCGACTGGCCGGACTGCGGTGACTGGGCGGGGATGCGCGGGGTATCGACCTTGACATCGCCGCACTGGGCGCGATGGCGCAGCGCGTGATCGATCAGCACCAGCGCCAGCATGGCTTCGGCGATCGGGGTGGCGCGGATGCCCACGCAGGGATCGTGGCGGCCGAAGGTTTCCACCGTGGCGGGCTGGCCGGCCTTGTCGATGGATTCGCGCGGCGTGCGGATACTGGAGGTCGGCTTGATCGCCAGCGAGACGGTCACGTCCTGCCCGGTCGAAATGCCGCCCAGCACGCCGCCGGCGTTATTCCCGCGGAATCCTTCCGCGCTGAGTGAATCGCCATGCACGCTGCCGCGCTGGCTGACGCTTTCGAATCCCGCGCCGATCTCCACGCCCTTGACGGCATTGATGCCCATCATGGCGTGTGCAATGTCGGCATCGAGCTTGTCGAACAGCGGCTCGCCCAGGCCCACCGGCACGTTGCTGGCCACTACCTCGATCCGCGCACCGACGGAATCGCCGTCGCGGCGCAGCGTGTCCATATAGGTTTCCAGTTCCGGCACGATCTCCGCGTTGGGGGCGAAGAAGGGATTCCGCGATACTTCCGCCCAGTCCACGAACGGCACGCGGACCTCGCCCAGTTGCGACATATAGCCCCGGATTTCGGTGCCGTATTGCTCGCGCAGCCATTTCTTGGCGACCGCCGCCGCAGCCACCACCGGCGCCGTCAGGCGGGCCGACGAACGGCCGCCACCACGATAGTCGCGGATGCCGTACTTCTGCCAGTAGGTGTAGTCGGCGTGGCCGGGCCGGAAGGTCTCGACGATATTGCCGTAGTCCTTGCTGCGCTGGTCGGTATTGCGGATCAGCAGGCAGATTGGCGTGCCGGTGGTCTTGCCCTCGAAGACGCCGGACAGGATCTCGACCTGGTCGGCTTCCTGGCGCTGCGTGACATGGCGCGAGGTGCCGGGCTTGCGGCGGTCCAGGTCGATCTGGATATCGGCTTCGGTGAGTTCCATGCCCGGCGGGCAGCCGTCCACCACCGCGCCGATGGCCGGCCCGTGCGATTCGCCGAAAGTGGTGACAGTGAAGAGCAGGCCGAGAGTGTTGCCGGACATGATGGAGACCGCGGAGGGCGTGAGAATTGGGGAACGGGCTACATTGTAAGGCTTTTGCGGCCCGTCCGGCCCCGCCAGGCCGCACCGGGATGCGTCGCCCGGTCTTCAGGTGGCGCCCTCAGGCCCGTATCAGGCCGCCCGCGCAGCGGCAAGGTCCGGGTAGTACCGCTCCCGCATGCGCGCCACGTAGGCCACCAGGTTGGGATGGGACTCGGCGGCCGTGCGGATCGGCGTCTCGAACAAGGGGCACAGCGCACCCGCCATGAAGGCAAAGACGGTGGCATCGGCGCCGCATGGCTTGCCACCCATCAGGAAGGGTTGCTCGCCCAGCACGTCGGCCACCGCCGCCACGTCCCGGCTGGCGATGGCGGCCAGGTCGGCCGGGCTGTGGCGGCCAAGCCCCTGCGTCCACAGGATGCGGCGGATCTTGGAGCGCACAAAACGGATCGCCAGCCCGCGCAGTGGCCAGGGCACGGACCGGAAGAAGGTTGCCGGACCCCGCGCGAAATTGGCATCGTGGTTCCAGCGCGAGTCCGCCACCGCCCAGTAGAAGTTGTCTTCCAGCATCTTTTCCACCGCCCAGGCGGTGCCACGCTGGGCGGGCGTCAGCCCTTCGTCGAAGTCGATGTGGTAGGTCTTCTCCAGGTGCCACCGGATCAGCGTGGAATCGGCCACCACGCGGCCCTCGTCGTCCAGATAGGGCAGCTTGCCCTTGGGCGCGCGCCGCAGGCCGCCACGCTCGGCGCGGTACGGCAGGCCCGCGAGCCTGAGCAGCATGTCGGCCTTGGTGACAAAGGGGCTGGCATCGGGCAGGCCGAATGCCGGCCCAAAGGTGTAGAGCGTGATCATGGTTGCCGACTCCTTTGGCTCGGCGACATCGGGGATACCCGCCGCTGCGGGCAATACGCCAGCGCCCTAACGCCACTCGCCGCGCAAGCCCTGCACCACCTGCTGCAGGCTCTCCGGCGTAGCCAGCTCCGGCGCGATCGGCTCACCCACCACCAGCTCGAGCCGGTTGAGGATGCCGCGCCGGAACGGGCGGGACATGGCCGAGCCACCCTTGCGGGAGAAGAAGCTGCCCCACAGCCCGCGCAGCGCCATCGGCACGACTGGCACCGGCGTGCGCCGGATGATCTGCTGAACGCCCTGCTTGAAGGGGTTAATGTCGCCGGTGGCGGTGATCTTGCCTTCAGGGAAGATACAGACCAGGTCGCCCTCCGAAAGCGCGCGCGCGACTTCGTCGTAGGCACGCTCCAGCATCTGCGGGTCTTCGTACGCGGGCGCGATCGGGATCGCCTTGGCCTGGCGGAAGAACCACGACATCAGCGGCACCTTGAAGATGTTGTGGTCCATCAGGAAACGCACCGGCCGCGGGCTCGCGGCCATCAGCACCACCGCATCGGCAAAGCTCACGTGATTGCATACCAGCACCGCAGGGCCTTCGGCCGGGATGTGGTCGGCATTCACGCGCTGCAGGCGGTACACCGTGTGCACCAGGATCCAGGCGATGAAGCGCAGCAGGAATTCCGGCACCAGGCTGTAGATGTAGATGGCCACCAGCGCGTTCAGCAGCCCGACCACCAGGAACAATTGCGGAATGCTGAAGCCGGCCTGGGTCAGCACCACCGCCAGCAGCGAGGAGCCGATCATGAAAAAGCTGTTGAGGATGTTGTTGGCGGCAATGATGCGGGCCCGGTGGGTGGGCGCGCAGCGGCTCTGGATCAGCGCGTACAGCGGTACGCTGTAGAAACCGCCGAACATCGCCAGAAGGAACAGGTCGGCCAGCACGCGCCAATGGCGCGGGTCGGCGGCAAAGCCGGCGAGCCCGGACAGTTCGGCGTGCTGCTCACCGTTGCTGGCCAGGAAGAGATCGACCGCGAACACTGTCATGCCGATGGAGCCGAACGGCACCAGGCCGATCTCGACGTGGCGCCCGGACAGCCGCTCGCACAGCAGCGAGCCGGTGCCGATGCCGAGCGAGAACACCGCCAGCAACAGCGTCACCACATTCTGGTCGCCGCCCAGCACGTCCTTGGCAAAGCCGAAAAAGGAGGTCAGGAACGTGGCGCCAAGGAACCAGAGCCACGAAATGCCCAGCAGGCTCAGGAATACTGTACGGTTGCCGTGGGCCAGCTTGAGGTTGCGCCAGGTCTCCGTAAACGGATTCCAGTTGATGCGCAGGTCCGGCTGCGGCGCCGGCGAATCCGGCACCCGCGCCGACACCAGCCGCCCTGCCAGCGCCAGCACCACGCATGCGGCCCCGACGTAGAACGGCCCGACGATCTTTTCGCCATGCGTAAGGCCGGCCAGCTCGCCACCCAGCAGGGTGCCAAGCAGGATGGCGACGAAGGTGCCCATTTCCACCAGCCCGTTGCCGCCTACCAGTTCGGTCTCGTCCAGGTGCTGCGGGAGGTAGGCGAACTTGACCGGTCCGAACACCGTCGAGTGCAGCCCCATCAGGAAGGTGCCGAGGTAGAGCAATGGCGCGCTGTGCATGGCAAAACCGGCCAGGCCCAGCAGCATGATGCCGACTTCCAGCGTCTTCACCAGCCGGATCAGCCGCGATTTCTCGATCTTGTCGGCAATCTGGCCGCTAGTGGCCGAGAACAGCACGAATGGCGCGATGAAGATGCCGGAGATCAGGAACGCCGCGCTCTTGGCGTCAACGCCCTCGAACAGCGCGGTGTGGTAAGTAACCAGCGAAGTGAAGGCGACCTTGAAGAGGTTGTCGTTCATCGCGCCCAGGAACTGGGTCCAGAAGAACGGGCCGAAGCGGCGCGCACTGAGCAGGCGAAATTGGTTTTGTTGGCTCATGTAGGCAGGAAAGAGGTGACCCCGGCGAACCGGGCGGCCCGGTGGGCGCCCGGCGACGTCGCTGACAATGCTCGCACGGCGGCGGGCATGCCATTGCAAGGGATTCTTGCGGTACCGTGCAATACGCATCTCGACCGCGCCCCGCCCTGCCGGGGCCTACCAAGCCTCAACCGCCGTACGGCATCGCCCGCCGGAAGCACTCCGATCCTCGCGCCGGCGCAGCGGCTCAATCGGTCTTTTCTTCCGGCCAGTCGCGGATATAGGCCTTGAGCATGCGGTTTTCGAAGCTTTGCTCCTCCACCACGGCCTTGGCGACGTCATAGAAGGAAATCACGCCCATCAGGGTGCGGTTGTCCAGCACCGGCAGGTAGCGCGTGTGGCGCTCCAGCATCATGCGGCGGACTTCATTGACGTCGGTCTCCATGGTGCAGGTGAGCGGCGCGTCGTCCATGACCTTGCGCAGGCTGGTGGTGCCGACGCTGCCGCCATTGGCGGAAAGGGTCTTGATGATCTCGCGGAAGGTCAGCATGCCCACCAGGTCGCCATACTCCATCACCACCAGCGAGCCGATATCGTGCTCGGCCATGATATTGACCGCCAGCAGCAGTGACGTCTCCGGCTTCACCGTATAGAGCGTGTTGCCCTTGATTTGCAGGATGTCGCTGACTTTCATGATGGTCTCCGCTTGCTGAAACTACTGTTTTGCTGTGTATTGCCTGCCGCGCCCGGCACGGCCTGATGCGCCGATCCTAGCCGAAACCGGCCGCCCAAGTAAAGCACGGGGTGCCGCCAGCGCCGCCAGGGCTATTTGCGGTGCCCGCCGGCGGCAGCGGATGCTACGATGCGCACCGGAGACAACTCTAGCCTTTAAAGCCATGTCCGGTACCCGTTTCGACACCCTCGCGCTGCATGCCGGCGCCGCCCCCGACCCCGCCACGGGGGCGCGGGCCACGCCCATCCACCTGACGACATCCTTCGTCTTCCGCGACAGCGAGCATGCCGCCTCGCTGTTCAATATGGAGCGCGCGGGCCATGTCTACTCCCGCATCTCCAACCCGACCGTAGCCGTCTTCGAAGAGCGCGTCGCCGCCCTCGAGAACGGCGCCGGCGCGATCGGCGTGGCCTCGGGCCAGGCGGCGCTGCACCTGGCGGTGGCCACCCTGATGGGCGCGGGCTCGCACGTGGTGGCGTCCAGCGCCCTGTACGGCGGATCGCACAACCTGCTGCACTACACGCTGCGCCGCTTCGGCATCGAGACCAGCTTCGTGCGGGCGCGCGATATCGACGCCTGGCGCGCGGCGATCCGGCCGGAGACGAAACTGCTGTTCGGCGAGACCCTGGGCAACCCCGGGCTGGACGTGCTGGACATCCCGACCCTGGCCCAGCTCGGCCAGGACAATGGCATCCCGCTGCTGGTCGACTCCACGTTCACCACGCCCTACCTGCTCAAGCCCTTCGATCACGGCGCCGGCCTGCTCTACCACTCGGCCACCAAGTTCCTGGGCGGCCACGGCACCACCATCGGCGGCGTGCTGGTGGAAGGCGGCACGTTCGACTTCGAGGCCTCCGGGCGCTTCCCGGAACTGTCCGAGCCTTATGCCGGCTTCCACAACATGGTGTTCACCGAGGAGAGTACGGTGGCGCCCTTCCTGCTGCGCGCGCGCCGCGAGGGCCTGCGCGACTTCGGCGCCTGCCTGAGCCCGATGGCCGCCTGGCAACTGCTGCAGGGCATCGAGACGCTGCCGCTGCGCATGGCCCGCCATGTGGAAAACGCGCGCCGCGTGGTGCAGTTCCTGGTGTCGCATCCGATGGTCGAGTCGGTGGCCTATCCGGAGCTGGAATCCCACCCGGACTACGAACTCGCCAAGCGCCTGCTGCCGCGCGGCGCGGGCGCCGTGTTCAGCTTCAACCTCAAGGGCAACCGCGCCGCGGGCCAGCGCTTCATCGAGAGCCTGGCGCTGTTCTCCCACCTGGCCAATGTGGGCGACGCCCGCTCGCTGGTGATCCACCCCGCCTCCACCACCCACTTCCGCATGGACGCCGCGGCGCTGCAGGCGGCCGGCATCGGCGAAGGCACCATCCGCCTGTCGGTCGGCCTGGAAGACCCGGATGACCTGATCGACGACCTCAAGCGCGGCCTCAAGGCCGCGGAGAAAGCCATGAGCGGCAAGGGAGGCCAAGCCTGATGGAACTGACAATCGCAGGCCGCAAGGCCTATGCCTACACCGGCGGCAAACCCTTCGACCCCGCTCTGCCCTGCGCCGTATTCGTGCACGGCGCACAGAACGACCATAGCGTCTGGGCCCTGCAGACGCGCTGGTTCGCGCACCACGGGTTCAGCGTGCTGGCGGTCGACCTGCCCGGCCACAACCGCAGCGAAGGCGAGCCGCTCAAGACAGTCGAAGCCATGGCCGACTGGGTGATCGAACTGGTGCGCGCGGCCGGCGTGAGCGCCCCCGCCCTGGTGTTCGGGCACAGCATGGGTTCGCTGATCGCGCTGGAAACCGCCGCCCGCCACCCGGAAGCGGTACGCGGCGTCGCCCTGCTCGCCACGGCCTATCCGATGAAGGTTGCCGACGCCCTGCTAGATGCTTCGCTCAACCGCGTGGACCAGGCCATCGCCATGGTCAACACCTGGTCGCACTCCAGCCTGGCCAACAAACCCTCCTCGCCGGGGCCGGGTTCGTGGATGCAAGGCGGCAGCCAGCGCCTGATGGAACGGGTAGCGCGCCGCAATCCCGAGGGCCACGTCTTCCATAACGACTTCTCGGCCTGCAACGCCTACGCCAACGGCGATGCCGCGGTGGCCGCGGTCCGCTGCCCGGCGCTGTTCATCACCGGCAGCAAGGACATGATGACCTCGCCCAAGGCCGCCCAGGCGCTTGCCGCCAGGATGGCCTCGGCCACCACGGTTACTGTGCCTTGCGGACATGCGCTGATGGGCGAAAAGCCGGATGAAGTGTTGGATGCGCTGGCTGCGTTTGCGCGCAAGGTGGTAGCTGCGGGCTGAAGGCAGCGGCATCGAAATGCTTGCTAAAAAAAGCCGGCAGCACCACGGAGAGGCGGACTGCCGGCACAAGTACACAACGAATTCAACGCCCAAGCCAGAGCCTCGAGTTAAGGCATGTCCTCGCAGACCCGACACGTTGACTTTGAAGTCAGGCGGCCACCCTCTCCCGGGAAGACCCCAATCCACCCAAGTTAAGC
>JYOD01000070.1 GCA_000955785.1 Burkholderiaceae bacterium 16 | reverse complement strand
ACACAAAAATCCTGACACCCCCGACCCAAAGGAATACGGCGTCCCCCGCAGGGGGACGCCGTATTCCTTTGGGTTAAATAACCAACACCGCCCAAATCAAATCCGACTAACACCAAAAAGCCAACGGTTTCCCCCTCCCCTATCCCCTACACCCCCTTCATCAAAAAATCCCGACTAACCCCACCCCCAAGCTCATGGATCCTGCGCAAAAAATCACTAAGCCACCCGTGAATCCCCACAGAAAAGATATCCTCGATCCGCGTGAACTTAAGCTCTGCATGCAGCTTCCCCGCACGCCGCTCAGTCTCCCCTGACAGCCCATTACTCACCTGCGCCAGCAACGAAACCACCTCCCGCAAGCTAGCCGCCAGCGACCGCGGCATATCCGGATGCACGATCAGCAGCTCCGCCACGCGTTCCGGCGTGACCACCGAGCGATAAACCTTGCGATACATCTCCAGCCCCGACACCGAGCGCAATACGGCAGCCCACTGATAGAAGTCGTCCTGCTGCTGCCCCAGGTCGGTAGCCTGGAACTTGACGTCGAGAATGCGAGCTGTGTTATCCGCCCGTTCCAGGAACGTCCCCAGGCGCATGAAGCAATAGGCTTCGTCCTTGAGCATGGTCCCTGCTTCCACGCCGCGCGTAAGGTGAGAGCGGAACTTCACCCACTCGAAGAACTGCGCAGGATCGTGCCGCAGGATCCCGTCGGCAACCATCTGCTGCACATCGAGCCAGGTGGTGTTGATGGTCTCCCAAAGCGGCGTGGTAAGCGCGCCGCGCACCGCACGGGCGTTTTCGCGGGCGGCGCGCAGGCACGACATGATCGATGCGGGGTGGCTCAGGTCCCGCACCATGAAGTCGATCACCTCCCCGTGCGCCACCGAGCCGTGATGCTCGGCAAATACCGGCGTGAGTTCGGTCACATCGAGCATCGCCAGCCAGCCTTGCCGGGCCACGTCGTGCGACTGCGGCAGCATCGAGGCCTGGTAGTTGACGTCGAGCATGCGCGCGGTGTTCTCCGCACGCTCGGTGTAGCGGGCCATCCAGAACAGGTGGTCGGCGGTGCGGCTTAGCATGATGATTCCCCCTTTTCTCGGCAAACCCAGGCTACCGACAAGCAATTGGCTTGCCAGCCGCTGACCGCGGCGGCGTCGCTACACGAGCGGCAACACGCTGACCTCCACTTCGACATCGTGCGCGCCGCCGCCGACGATGACCCCGCGCAGCAGCGAGACATCGCTGTAGTCGCGCCCGAACGCCAGCGTGACGTGGCCGGTGTCGGCCAGCACATCGTTGGTGGGATCGAGGTCGACCCAGCCGGCCAGGGGGCAGTAGACCGACAGCCACGCGTGCGAGGCGTCGGCGCCGATCAGCCTGGGCTGGCCGGGCGGCGGTTCGGTGCACAAGTAGCCGCTGACATAGCGCGCGGCGAGGCCAAGCGAGCGCAGGCAGCCGATCATCACCTGGGCGAAATCCTGGCACACGCCGCTGCGCAGGCCGAAGGCCTGCAGCGCCGGCGTATCGACCTCGGTGGCGGTGGCGTGGTATTCGAAGTCGGCATGGATGCGGTGCATCAGGTCGATGGCGCCCGCCACCACCGGCGCGCCGGGCGCGAAGCTGGCCAGCGCGTAGGCCTTGAGGTCCGGATGCAGCGCTATGTTGGGCGAGGCGAAGCAGAACTCGCTCTGCGGCATGAAGGGCTGGCCGGCGCGAAAGCGCAGCGCCGCCACCGCGGCTTCCCACGGCATGCTGGCGGCGGGATCGAGCGCCTCCCAGCGCGGCGTCAGGCTGACCGTGCTCTCGCAGGCGAGCTGCATGAAGTCGTGCGGCACGTCGATGGTGAAGTACAGCACGTTGTTGCCGAAGGCATCGGTGTCCGCACGCTGGTGCGACGGCGCCGGCTCGATCAGCGTGCTGTGCGAGAGCACCGCCTGCCACGGGCAAGTGACCGGGAACACCACGGCGCGCTGCTGGGCGTTTTCCACCGGCGCGGTGTAGTCGTAGATGGTCTTGTGGTGGACGGTCAGCACGGATGCGGCGCGCGGCGCGGGTGTTGCGGGCGCGACGGCGACGGCGACGGCGGTCGTCTCGTTCATCGCCGCGGTCATGGCTGCACCCCGGCCCAGGCACCCGTCCCGGCCATGCCGGCATGGCTGAAGTAGCGCGCACTGATTTCGTCGGACAATTGCACCATCATGCTCGTCAGCTGCCCGCACAATTGCACCAGATTGGTGTATTGCCCGTCGGCATCGCGCTCGCATAGCACCTCCCAGCCAGGCAGCGTCTCCACCGTGGGCAGGAACTGCGGCAGCGGCAAACGCCCGGTGCCTGCCGGACTGGCCGGGGGCGTGACCTGGCCGAGCTTGACGCGCAGCCGCGCCAGCACGCCATAGAGCCCGCGAGGATTGGTGGGCTCGATCACGATCTGGTCGACCAGCGCCGGCACATCGGAGCGGCCGGGATAGAGCGCGCGGAAGGTCAGCGTGCTGTCGAACAGGTGCAGCACCAGGTCGAAGCAGGTCCGGTGCAGCAGCGCGCCGTTGTACGCGAACACCTGCAGGAAGGTCGACAGCGTGGCCACGCGCTCGATATGGCGGCCGATGAACAGCAGGCGCCAGGCTTCATCGCGGGTCATGCGGTCGCCCTGGGCGCCGCTGATGGCGGCGAGCTGCATGCCGAGGTGATCCAGCGCCGCCAGCACGCGCGGCCGGTCGTAGTAACCGGCGTCGCAGCCCGCCGCGCCCGGGCTGCCGCCACAAGCGGCCGCCATCGCGTCGCCGAAATCGTTGCGCGCGGCCAGGATGGTGCGCCAGTGGTCGTTGGACAGCCGGTTGCGGATCTCGGTGGCGGCATGCACGTGGCTGGCCAGGTTCTGCCCCACGCTGGTCCAGCCGGCGTCTTCCGCCAGCGCGGACACCAGGCTGCGCTCGAACACGCGCAGCGAGGCCCGCGGCTGCGGGGCGCCGGTCGGCAGCAGGCCGCAGGCCTGCACCAGTTCGCCGATCACGTCGAGCGCGCTGTCGTCGCGGTCGTCGCTGCTCTCGATCGAGCCCAGCACAAGCCGGCACAGGCGCACATTGTTCTCCGCGCGCTCGGCGTAGCGGCCGGCCCAGAACAGGTTCTCGGCGGCGCGGCTCGATACGGCCAGCGGCTTGGGGGCCGGACCCAGGCCCGTGCTGGCCATCGGGAACGGCAGCGGCATCGGCATCGGCTGTGCCGGCTGGCTCGACAGCACCCAGGTATCGACGCTGGACCCGCCGAGCTGCATCGAAACCGCCGGCTGCCCTTCTCCCGCGAGCCGGGTAAAGCCGCCCGGCATCACCTGCCAGCCGCCGCGCCCGTCGGCGATGGCGTACACCCGCAGCATGGCCATGCGCGAGCCGATATGCGGGCCTTCCCAGCGCGGCGCGTGCGACAGCGGCAGGTCGGCCTGGATGGTGAACAGATCGGGCACCTGCTCGATGCGCTCGCGCCAGTCGGCCAGCCGCTGCAGGCCGCGCTCCATGCCCAGCCGTGGCCCTTCCCACGGCTGCGCCATGCCACGCGGATAGGTCGGCATCAGGAAGGCTTCGCTGAATTGCGCGAGCGCTTCCGCGCGCGCGGTGGCCTCGCCGCACCACCAGCTCGGCACGCCGGGCAGCAGCAACGGCTCGCCCAGCAGTTCGCGGGCGATGGCGGGCAGGAAACCGTGGATGGCCGGCGTTTCCAGGAAGCCCGAGCCGGGCGCGTTGGAGACCAGCACATTGCCCGCGCGCATCGCCTGCAGCAAGCCTGGCACGCCAAGCGTTGAGTCCTGCCGCAACTCGACCGGATCGCAATAGGCATCGTCCAGGCGGCGCAGCACCACGTCGACGCGTTCCAGCCCGGCCAGCGTCTTCAGGTAGACCACTTCGTTGCGCACGGTCAGGTCCTTGCCCTCGACCAGCGTGATGCCGAGGTAGCGGGCCAGGAAGGTGTGCTCGAAATAGGTCTCGTTATAGGGGCCCGGGGTGAGCAGCACGATGTGCTTGCTGACCGCCGCCGCCGCACCGCCACAGGATTCGGGCGCTGGTGGCTGCGCCGCGGGCTGCTGCGCCAGCGTGGCCACCAGCTGCGTGAACGCGGCAGGCAGGCGCCGCACGCGCAGCTCGCGGAACGCATCGGCGAACAGGCTGGAAATGATTAGCCGGTTTTCCAGCGCATAGCCCATGCCCGAAGGCGTTTCCGTGCGGTGGGCCATGACGGTCCAGCCGCCCTCCACGGTATGCGCCAGGTCCACTGCGACGATATGCAGGAAATTGCCGCCCGGCGGCTGGTAGCCCTTGAGCGGGCGCAGGTAGCCGGGGTGGCCGAAGACCAGGCCGGCCGGCAGCAAACCCTTGGACAGCAGGGTCTGCGGCCCGTAGATGTCGGCCACCATGGCGTTGGCCAGCCCGGCCCGCTGGATCACGCCGCGTTCGATCCGCTCCCAGTCCTCCTCGGACACCAGGAAGGGCAGCAGGTCCAGTGCCCAGGCGCGTGCGCCGGCATTGTCGGCGTTGTCCGCGTACACGTTGTAGGTCACGCCGTTGTCGCGGATCTGGCGCGCCATGGCGGCGGCCTGCTGGTCGAGGCCGTCGATGCCTTCCTCGCCCAGCACCTGGAAGAAGCTCGCCCACGGCGCGCGCAGCCCTTCGCCGCACGCGCCCAGTTCGTCAAGGTGGCCGGGCGGCACCGGCCGCGCGCGGTGCGTTACCGCGTCTACCGCGGGGGTGGATTCATCGAAAGGCAGTGACGGCTGTTGAGGCACGGCGGCGCGGCTTGGGGGCGAGCCGGATCAGCGTTGCCGCAAATCCAGCGTGAACGGAAACTCGAGGCTGCGGCGGGGTTCCTCCACGCGCATCACGCCCGGTGTGTGTCCGAGTGTGAAGAAGCGTGTCAGGCGCCGGCTTTCGGCCTCGTAGGCATTGACCGGGAAGGTCTCGTAACTGCGCCCGCCCGGATGCGAAACATGATACTGGCATCCGCCGATGCTGCGTCCCATCCAGGTATCCACCACGTCGAAAGTCAGCGGCGCGTGCGACGGGATGGTGGGATGGAGCGCGGACGGCGGCGCCCAGGCCCGGTAGCGCACCCCCGCCACGAACTCGCCAACGCGCCCGGTGGGCTGCAGCGGCACCGCGCGGCCGTTGACCGTGACCACGTGGCGGCTGTCGTTCAGGCCCAGCACGCGCACCTCGATGCGCTCCAGCGAGGAATCCACATAGCGCACGGTGCCGCCGGCGCTGCCCTCCTCGCCCATCACGTGCCAGGGCTCAAGCGCGGAGCGCAGCGTCAGCGCCAGCCCGCCCGCCGCCAGCTCGCCCACGCGCGGGAAGCGGAATTCGAAATGCGGGGCGAACCAGGCGCTTTCGAAGGCGAAGCCCGCCTCGCGCATCTCGGTGAGCACGTCGTCGAAATCCATCTGCACGAAGGTGCCCAGCAGGAAGCGGTCATGCAGCTCGGTGCCCCAGCGCGTGAGCCGCGCGCGATACGGCTCGCGCCAGAAGCGTGCCACCAGCGCGCGCAGCAGCAGTTGCTGCACCAGGCTCATGCGTGCGTGCGGCGGCATCTCGAACGCACGCAGCTCCAGCAGGCCGAGCCGGCCGGTGGGGCCGTCGGGCGAGTAGAGCTTGTCGATGCAGAACTCGCTGCGGTGCGTGTTGCCGGTGACGTCGATCAGGATATTGCGCAACGCGCGGTCGACCAGCCACGGCGGCATGTGCGCGCCATTGGCGCCGGCCGCCCCTTGCGTGCCGCTCAGGCGGTCGAGCTGGTACTGCAGTTCGGCAAAGGCGATCTCGAGTTCGTAAAGCTGGTCGTTGCGTGCCTCGTCCACGCGCGGCGCCTGGCTGGTGGGGCCGATGAACATACCCGAGAACAGGTAGGACAGCGAGGGATGGTTGTGCCAGTACGCGATCAGGCTGGACAGCACATCGGGGCGGCGCAGGAAAGGGCTGTCGGCCGGGGTGGCGCCGCCCAGCACGAAGTGGTTGCCGCCGCCGGTGCCGGTGTGGCGGCCATCGAGCATGAACTTCTCGGTGCTGAGGTAGGTTTCGTGGGCGGCCTGGTAGAGAAACTCGGCATGGTCGACCAGTTCGTCCCAATTGGCCGCGGGATGGATATTGACCTCGATCACGCCGGGATCGGGCGTGACCTGCAGCACCTTCAGGCGCACGTCGCGCGGGGGCGGGTAGCCTTCCAGCACGACCTTCACGCCCAGCCCGGCGGCGGTGGCTTCCACCGCCGCCAGCAGTTCCAGGTAATCCTCCAGCACGGTCAGCGGCGGCATGAAGACATAGAGCATGCCGCGCTTGTCGCCAGCAGCCTTGCTCTCGGCCTTGGGGCCCGCGGCGCGGCTGGGGTGGCGCACCTCCACGCAGAGCGCGGTGCGGGTGATCCAGCCCGCGGATTCGCCGCGTCCGGGCACGCGCGCCAGGTCCGCCGCCTGGCCGCCGGGCGTGCCGGCACCGACGGCAATGCCCGCGGCCCTGCCGACGCCGGCAACTGCGCTCCTTGCCATCGCGGAGCCGGGTGCCGGGAAAGCCGCGGTGCTGGCGCGAATCTCGGGACCATGGCCAGTCTCGGCGCCCGTGCCGGCAAGGCCCGGCAACTGCGTGCGCAGCTGTGCGCCGGTGGGCAGCGGCGAGCGCACCGCGAACGGGTCCTGGTCGAACTGCCAGGGGTAGTCCGCCTCGCTGACCCAGGGCAGGGCATCGAGCGGCAGGCGATAGCCCATCGGCGAATCGCCGGGCAGCAGGTACATGCGGTCGTCGCGGAAGAACCACGGTCCGCTGATCCAGCGCTGGTCGGACAAGGCAGGGCCATCCTCCTCGCCGATGCGGCGCAGCGGCAGCACGTAGCCGGTCGGCCGCGACAGGCCGCCATCGAACACGCGGCGCAGGCGCATGCGCTCCATCTCGTCGTCCAGCCGCGCGTCCATGGGGTCGACGTTGACCGGCAGCCGGCGCTCGCGCCAGAGGTAATACCAGGTGTCTTCATAGCCGGGCTGCACAAAGCCCGGATTGAGGCCGAGCCGGCCGGCCAGGCTGTCGAGGAAACGCTGCGCGTCGGCCTCCGTATAGTCGCCCGGCTCACGCTCGTCGGCGAACAGCGACGGATCCTGCCAGCAAGGCTGGCCATCGGCACGCCAGCAGATCGACAAGGCCCAGCGCGGCAGTTGCTCGCCGGGGTACCACTTGCCCTGGCCAAAGTGCAGGAAACCGCCCTCGCCGTAGCGCCCGCGCAGTTTATGCACCAGTTCGGTGGCATAGGCGCGTTTGGTGGGGCCAAGCGCGTCGGTGTTCCACTCCGCGCCGTCGCGGTCCCTGACCGCGACAAAGGTGGGCTCGCCGCCCATGGTCAGGCGCACGTCCTGCGCGTTGAGCAAGCGATCGACCTCGGCGCCGGTGGCGGCCACGGCCTGCCACTGCTCCTCGGTATAGGGCTTGGTCACCCGCGGCGACTCATAGATGCGGGTGATCGCCATCTCGTGGTGAAAGCTCACCTCGCTCTCGTCCACCGCGCCGCTGACCGGCGCCGCGCTGCTGGGCTCAGGCGTGCACGCCACCGGGATATGGCCTTCGCCGGCCAGCAGGCCGGAGGTGGGGTCCAGGCCTATCCAGCCCGCGCCGGGCAGGTAGACCTCGCACCAGGCGTGCAGGTCGGTGAAGTCCACCTCGGTGCCGCTGGGGCCGTCGATGGATTTCACGTCGGGCGCCAGTTGCAGCAGGTAGCCGGACACGAAGCGCGCCGCCAGGCCCAGGTGGCGCAGCGTCTGCACCAGCAGCCAGCCCGAATCGCGACAGGAGCCCGCGCCGGATTCCAGCGTCTGCTCGGGCGTCTGCACGCCGGGCTCCATGCGGATCAGGTAGCGGATGTCCTCCTGCAGGCGCTGGTTCAGGCCCACCAGGAAATCGATGGTGACCTGCGGCGTGCGCGGGATGCTCTCCACGAAGGCGGCAAAGCGCGGCGTCGGCTCGCCCTTGACCATATAGGGCGCCAGCTCGTGCGCCAGGCCGGCCTCGTAACTGAAGGGGAAACGCTCGGCGTAGGGTTCCAGGAAGAAGTCGAACGGGTTGTAGACCGCCATCTCGACCACCAGGTCGACGGTGATCTTGAACCCGGTCGTGGGCTCGGGGATCACCAGCCGGGCCAGGTAGTTGGCGAACGGGTCCTGCTGCCAGTTGATGAAATGCTGCTCGGGCTCGATGCGCAGCGAATACGAAAGAATGGGGGTGCGGCAGTGTGGGGCGGGCCGGAGCCGTACCACTTGCGGCGAGAGTTTCACCGGCCGGTCATACCGGTAGTGGGTGACGTGGTTCAGTGCGACGTGCGTTGCCACTCGGGCCTCCCATTGCGCAGGTTTTGTGTTGTGCTTACAAGCAAGAGTTGTACCGCCCGGGCTCGACGAGGCGCGGCTTCTTCCTTGATTACGCTCTGCTCCGGCCGGCGTCAGCCTGGCCGCGGGTACTCCACCTGATATGGCACCATGGCAATGCGACCGGGGCATTACATGGCACCGGCTCCTTTGGGATTGGCTTTCGCCTTGTCTTTCAGCCCCTGCTCCAGCAGCGAGCGCAGCTTGGCCAGCGCGCCGGGGTCTCCGTGCGAGGCGGAGCGGGCGTACCAGATCTTGGCCTGCTCGATGTCTTTCTCCACCACGCCGGGCTCGCCACGCTCGTAATAGCTGCCGACGATGTATTGCGCGCCGCCGTCGCCGGCGCTGGCGGCGCGGCTGTACCACTGGAATGCCTTGCCGTAGTCGCGCGCCACGCCGCGCCCGGTAAAGTAGTTCGTCGCCAGCTCGACCTGGGCCTGCACATGGCCGCCTTCCGCCGCGCGGCGGTACCACTCGTTGGCGGATTCCAGCGAGCGCGGCACCAGTTCGCCGTGCTCGTACAACTCACCAAAAGTGAACTGGGCGTGGGTCATGTCGTTGTCGGCGGCCCGGCGCAGCCAGACCAGCGCCTCCTGCGGGCGCACCGGCGTGCCCTCGCCGCGCAGCAGCATCATCGCGTAATTGAACTGGGCCAGCCGGTTGCCCTGCTCGGCCGCCTTGGCAAAGTCGCGCAAGGCCGCTTCGAAGGCGCCTGCGTCGTAGGCGGCCACCGCCTGGCGCGTCAGCGCTTGCGCCGGTGCGGGAGGCTGGGGCGCGGCAAGGGCAAGCGGGGCAGCGAGAAGGCAGGCGGGCAGCAGCGCCGCGGCGGTGGCAGCGCGCAGCCGGGGCGAAAAGAGACGGACAAGCGGCATGGCAGGCTCCAGGCAGTGCACGCGCTGACTCCAAGTCTACAAGTGTAGGCGCAGGAAGTCGCAGGGTGCAGTCGGAAGCCAGCGGCCGGACCTTACGGCTGGCGCCACCAGTTCTGGGGGGACTGCGCAGGCGCGGGTACGGTCTCGGGCAGCGCTTGCGCCTGCGCCAGCAAGGTTTCGGCCTCGGCTTGCAGGCGGGACAGGCAACGCCCCAGCACCCGCGCCTCCGCCGGATCCAGGCAGGCGGCCAGGCGGGCGTTGAAGGCCTGCGCCTGCGCAAAGGCCTGCCGGTAGACTGCCTCGCCCTCCTCGCTCAGCACGAACGCCGCCGCCCGCCGGTCCGTCTCGCGCGTGGCGCGCAGCACCAGCCCACGCGCCATCAGGGCATGCACGGCGCGGCTGGCCAGCACCTTGTCCAGCCCGGCGCTTTGCGCCAGCTCCGTCAGGCGCGTGCCCGGCTGCTCGCCGAGGAAAGCCAGCATGCGCCACTCGCGCCGGCTCACGCCGACCGCGGCGCGCAGGTGATGCCCGCTGGCTTGCAGGGCGACACGGCTCAGGTGATAGAGGCGGTAGTTAAGGAAGTCAGCCAGCCGGGCGGGATGCTGCAGCGTCTCGCCGGCATCCCGCTCCCGTTCGTCCGCCGGCTCCCCGGCGTTCCCGCTCCCCTGCCCGCCCGTCTCGTCATCGCCCATGCCGCACCCGCAAATTTAGTTGATTTTGTCAATTATATGGGTGGGTGTTAGCGTCTGTGCCGCTGCACAAGAACTGGCGAGCCGCATGGACAACGCAGCCGCCGGGGTACGGCCGGGCATCCGGCGACAAGGAACGAAACGCGCAGATCGATCCGCGAAACTCTTCTTTGGCTCACCACGACCGTATCGATAAATTGGCCGGCTTCCCGCCGATGCCGAACCAACAGGAGAATCCGTGAAACCCGCCAAACTGCTGCGCGCGCTAGTTCCCACCCTCGCCACCATGACCGTGCTGGCCGCCACCTGCCTGCCCAGCGCACCGGCCAGCGCCCAGAGCGACCGTCCTCTGCGCATCCTTGTGGGCTACCCCGCCGGCGGCACCGCCGACCTGGCCGCGCGCCTGATCGGCGACAAGCTGCGCGACGAACTCAGGCAGACCGTGGTCATCGAGAACAAGCCCGGCGCCGGCGGCCGCCTGGTGATGGACTACGCCCGCACGCTGCCAGCGGACGGCAACACGCTGGTGATCGCCAACTCGGCGGTAATGACCATCGCCCCGCTGGTCTACCGCAAGCTCAACTACGACATCCAGCGCGACTTCACCCCGGTGGCGCAGGCCGCCAACTTCCAGCTGGCGCTAGCCGCCGGCCCCGGCACGACGGCGAAGACGCTGAAGGAGTACATCGACTGGCTCAAGGCCAACCCTGCGAAGAACAACTCCTACGCCTCGCCGGCGCTTGGCAGCATCCCGCACTTCTTTGGCTTGCTGATCGGCAGGCAGGTAGGCATCGAGATGCTGCATGTGCCGTTCAATGGCTCGGCACCGCTGATGAATGCGCTGGTGGGCGGGCAGGTGCCGGCGTCGGTCGATACGCTGGCCGACCTGACCGAGATGCACAGGGCCGGGAAGATTCGCGTGCTGGCGAGTTCGGGAATGCAGCGGTCGGTGGCGCTGCCGGATGTGCCCACATTTACCGAGCTTGGCTATAAGGATATCGAGGGCGTAGGCAGGTACGGCTTCCTGGCGCCGGCTGGTTTGCCGAAGGCGGCCATCGAGCGGCTGAACGCGGCGATTGTGCACGCGGTGCAGTCGGGGGACCTGAAGGAGCGCTTTCTGAAGCTGGGACTGGAGCCGCTGACCGGGAGCGCGGAGCAGTTCGGGAAGGTGCTGGCGGCGGACGCGGGGCGCTGGGGGCCGGTGGTCAAGGCATCCGGTTATACGGGAGACTGAAAATCTCACCGGATAATATCGCCATGACTATTCATCATATCAATATTATCTTTTTGATTGATGTAGTCATCGTCGAATCCAATTCTGTTATTTGTTGAATTGATGAAATCTGGGTCGGGCAGCAATCGTCCGACCCCAGGCAGATCGTCAAAAAGCCATGTCCACGAGAAACACCCTCTTCATCATGTGCGACCAGTTGCGTCAGGACCACCTGACCTGCTACGGCCACCCCACCCTGCGCACCAGGAACATCGACGCCCTCGCCGCCCGCGGTGTGCGCTTCACCAAGGCCTTCGTCACCTCCGGCGTGTGCGGCCCAAGCCGCATGAGCTTCTACACTGGCCGCTACCCCAGCAGCCACGGCGCCACCTGGAACCGCGTGCCGCTGTCGGTCGGCGAAGTGACGCTGGGCGAGTACCTGAAGGACAGTCACCGCTCACTGGCGCTCGCCGGCAAGACCCACGTCATGCCCGACAACGCCAACATGAAGCGCCTGCACCTCGACGGCGGCAGCGAGCTGGAAACGCTGCTGCGCAGCGGGCATTTTGTCGAAGTCGACCGTCACGACGGCCACCACGCCGAGCCCCGCGGCGCCTATGCCGACTGGCTGCGCCAGCAGGGCTACGACAGCGCCGATCCCTGGACCGATTACGTGATCAGCGCGGAGAACGCGCAGGGCGAGATCGTGTCGGGCTGGCAGATGCGCAATGCAGGCCTGCCGGCGCGCGTGGCGGAGCCGCATTCGGAGACGGCCTATACGGTAGGCCAGGCCATGCAGTACATCGCCGCGCGTGGCGACGATCCGTGGGTGCTGCATCTCTCGCTGGTCAAGCCGCACTGGCCCTATATGGCGCCGGCGCCTTACCACGCGGCTTACTCGCTGGACGACTGCCTGCCGCTCAAGCGCCACGACGTGGAGCTCGAGGACCCGCACCCGGTGCTGGACGCATACCGCACGCAGGAGGAATGCGCCAACTTCATGCGCAGCGAAGTCTCGGACACGGTTCGCCCCGCCTATCAGGGGCTGGTGCAGCAGATCGACGACCGGCTTGGCGAGCTGTGGGAACAGCTCGAACGCCTGGGCCGCTGGGAGGATACGCTGATCGTCTTCACCGCCGATCACGGCGACTTCCTCGGCGATCACTGGCTCGGCGAGAAGGAGCAGTTCTACGACACCGTGCAGAATATCCCGCTGATCGTCTACGACCCGTCGCCTGACGCCGATGCCACGCGCGGCAGCGTCGATGCGCGCATGGTATCCGCCGTGGACGTGGTGCCGACCGTGCTGGACGCCCTGGGCCTGCCGCCGGCGGACCATCGCGTCGAAGGCCGCTCGCTGCTGGATCTCACGCGCGCACGCAGCGCTGGTCCGTGGCGCGATTTCGTGGTGTCGGAGCTGGACTACGCCTATCGCGGCGCGCGCGTGGCGCTGGGCCGGCACCCGGGCGAATGCCGTGCCTGGATGGTCCGCAACGCCCGCTGGAAGTATGTTCACTGGCAGGGCTTCCGCCCGCAGCTGTTCGACCTGGAGCGCGACCCCGATGAGTTCTTCGACCTGGGCGGGGATGCCGGCCATGAACCGATCCGCTCGGCCATGCGGGGGCATCTGCTGGAGTGGTTCTGCACCCTGAAGCCACGCACCACGGTCAGCAATGCGGAAGTGGCGGCGAAGACCAATGTGTATAAGCAGGCGGGCGTGTTCTTTGGCGTGTGGTGAGCGGTGCGAGCGGGCCTCGCACCGGGGGCAGGGTCGATTCTGCAGGGATGCGGCACCGCGAGGCGCCCTTTCTTCGTCTGGCGGGCAAGCCCGGCCGCCCTGTCACCCCACGAACCGGTACCCCACCCCCACCTCCGTCATCAGATGCGAAGGCTGCGCGGGATCGGTTTCGAGCTTGTGCCGCAGGTGCCCCATGTACACCCGCAAGTAATGACTGCTCTCGGAATGCGCGGGCCCCCACACTTCACGCAGCAGCTCGCGATGCGTCATCACCTTGCCGCGATGCGCGATCAGCACGGCCAGCAGGCGGTATTCGATCGGTGTGAGATGCACGTCCTCGCCGGCGCGCGTGACTACCCGGTTGGCCAGGTCGATCCGCACTTCGCCAAAGGCAACCAGCGGCGTGCCTTGCGGATTGATCTTGGCATGCCGGCGCAGCAGCACGCGCACGCGCGCAATCAGCTCGCCCACGCCGAAGGGCTTGGTCAGGTAGTCGTCGGCACCGGCATCGAGCGCGGCGATCTTGTCGGCTTCGCCGGTGCGCGCCGATAGCACCAGCACCGGCACTTCGGTCCAGGTGCGCATCTCGCGGATCAGCGTCATGCCGTCGCCGTCGGGCAGGCCGAGGTCGAGGATCACCACGTCGGGCTGGCGCGTGCCGGCATCGATCAGGCCGCGCTTGAGCGTCTCGGCCTCATGCACGGTGCAGCCCTCCGCCTGCAACGCCTCGCGCACGAAACGCCGGATATGCGGCTCGTCTTCGACCAGCAATACCGTCGGCGAAAATTCAAATGTCATTTCGGTTGGATTCCTTGTTTGCTGCTTCGTGCGCGACACGCCCGGCACCGCTCCAGGACATTCCGCCTTGCTGCGATTCGTGCGCCACCACACCCGGCTCGGGCGGCTCCGGCTCGATCGCCGGCGGATTGCCGCGCGGCAGCGCCACCACGAATCGCGCGCCGGTGCCCTGCGTGCCACCGGCACGCGCCACGCCGGCGCTTTCCACCCAGATGCGCCCGCCGTGCGCCTGCACAATAGCTTCGCAAACGGCTAGCCCCAGGCCCACGCCGGCGGTGGCCGACTCGCGCTCGCCACGCGTGAACTTCTGGAAGATCGACAGCTCCTGTCCGCGCGGCACGCCGGGGCCGTCGTCCTCCACCACGAGCCGCACCTCCGCGTCAGCCACCTCGCCGGCGATGCGGATGCCGGTGCCCGGCGGCGTGTACTTGGCGGCATTCTCCAGCAGGTTACACAGCACCCGCTCCATCAGCACCGCGTCGCACTCCACCAGCGGCAACGCCGACAGATCGGCCACCGACACGCGGTGCCGCGAGAGCGCGTCGCGCATCCCGGCCAGTGCCGCGCCCACCAACTCTTCGAGCGATTGCCACTCCTTCTGCATGCGTACATCGCGGCTTTGCAGGCGCGCCATGTCGAGCAGGTTGACCACCATGGTACGCATGCGCAGGGCCTGCTCGCGCATCGCGTCCACGGTTTCGGACAACGCCGGAGGCAGCGGCGGTTCGGTGCGCTGCATGGTTTCGGCCATGCCAATCAGGCTGGTCAGCGGCGTGCGCAGATCATGCGAGACAGCGGCCAGCAGCGAGCTGCGCAGCCGCTCCGACTCCATCGACACCAGCGCCTGCTGCGCCACCTCCACATAATGCAGCCGCTCGATGGCGATCGCGATCAGCGTGGCGAACACATCGATCTGCCGGCGCCGCTCGGGCCGCGCGAAGGCGCGCCACTCCTGCGGCTCCACCGCCAGCACGCCGCGCGTCTGCATCGGCGCCTTGAGCGGCAGGTAGAGCACGGTGCTGCCCGGCAGCGTATGGGTGCCGGTGCCTGCGGGCTGGCCATGATCGAATACCCATTGCGCCAGCACCGGGTCGATGGCGTCGCTGCCGCGCTGCGCCGGATCGATTACCGGCGGCATCAGCCGCCCCTTGGGCGACACCAGGAAGAACGCCGAACGCGCCCCCAGCGCGGCGTGCAGGAAGCGGCCGCTAATCTCGATGATCTGCTCGGGCATCAGCGCGGCGGACAACTCGCGCGCCAGCTCGTAGAGGGTACGGGCATCGGTTTCACGCTCAACCGAAACCTGGGCCTGCTCGCGCAGCCCTGCGGTGAGCTGGCCGATAACCAGGCCCACCGCCAGCATCACCACGAACGTCACCAGGTACTGCACGTCGCTGACCGCGAAGGACATGCGCGGCGGCACGAAGAAGAAATCGAAAGCCGCCACCGACAGCACCGAGGCCAGCGCGGCGGGGCCGCGGCCGTGGCGCAGCGCCACGCCGACCACGGCCGCGAGGAACAACATCGCGATATTGACCAGATCGAACCACGGCCGCGTCAGCGCCGACAACAAGCTGGCGCCGCCGCACCACGCAACCGCCCACAGGTAGTCGATGCGGTGCGCCACCTCGCTGCTGTCGTCATTGCGCGCCGGATCCTCGCGCACGTCGGCGCGCCCGGACACCGGTTGCGCGCGGCCGCGCGTGTCGGCTCCCATGGCATCGGCGGCGACACGGATCACATCGATCTCCGGGCAGCCCAGCGCCAGCGAATCGGCAAAGCTATGGCGCCCGAACAGCCAGGCGCGCGCCCCCAGGAACGGCGACAGGCCCAGCGCCAGCAGCGCCCGCGCGCGCGCCAGCAGACTGCCGCCACCGTGGTGCCAGGTTCCTGGCGCGCGCCCGACCACGACCTTGGTGAGGTTGTGGCGCCGCACATAGCCCGCCACCGCCTGCACGATATCGCTGCCGGCCAGGGTCTCGGTGCGCGCGCCGAGCTCTTCGGCCAGCCGCATCGCCTCCTCGATGTTCGCGCGCTCCTGCTCGGCGAACCGCGCCAGCCGCGGCGTGGCCACCGTCACCACATGCCAGTCGCAATCGAGCTGCCCGGCCAGCCGGCGCGCGCTCTTGACCACCTGCGCGGCGTCGTCGCCGGTGCCGATGCAGGCCAGCACCGCTTCGCGCGTGCGCCATACCGGGCGGATCGATTCGGCGTGCCGGTAGGCGCGCACATCGTCGTCGACGCGGTCGGCGGTGCGGCGCAGCGCCAGTTCGCGCAGCGCGATCAAGTTGCCCTTGCGGAAGAAATTGCTGGCCGCGGTCCGGGCCTGTTCCGGCAGGTAGACCTTGCCGTCGCGCAGCCGCCGCAGCAGTTCGTCGGCGGGCAGGTCCACCAGGATGACTTCGTCGGCGTCGTCGAACACCGTGTCGGGCACGGTCTCCCACACGCGGATGCCGGTGATGCCGCCCACCGCCTCGTTGAGGCTGTCCAGATGCTGGACATTGACGGTGGTCCAGACATCGATGCCGGCCGACAGCAGTTCCTCGATGTCCTGCCAGCGCTTGGGGTGACGGCTGCCGGGCGCGTTGGAATGCGCCAGCTCGTCGACCAGGATCAGCGCCGGGCGCCGGGCCAGGGCGCCGTCCAGGTCGAACTCCTGCAGCACGCGGTCGTCGAGCTTGTGATGCGGCATGGCCTTCATCGGCAGCCGCTCCAGCCCCGCGATCAGCGCCTCGGTCTCGGCGCGGCCGTGGGTTTCCACCACGCCGATCACCACGTCGCTGCCTTGCTCGCGCAGCGCCCGCGCGGCGGCCAGCATGGCGAAGGTCTTGCCGACGCCGGCGGAAGCGCCGAAATACACACGCAGCTTGCCGCGCGCTGCGCGCTCGCCCTCCTCCTGCATGCGTTGCAGCAAGGCATCGGGATCGGGCCGGCCGGGGGCGTCGCGCGTGGCGGTGTCAGGCATGGTTGGGGTCATTGCCCGGGAGAGGGATGGATACAAACGATTGTGCCACGCCTGGTGTGCAAGAACCGTTTGCCATGACGACGGCTGTCACTCCCTCTCCCCTGTTGGAGAGCGGAGCAAACCAGCGGGCATTGCTTGCGCGCCAATGGCTCCCCGACCTCACCGCTTCTCGCCATCCAGCGCCAGATTCAGCTTCAGCACATTCACCACCGGATCGCCCATCACCGCCAGCAGCGGCCCGTCCGTGTTCGCCGCGATCAGCGCCTGCACGCGCTCCAGGGGCAGGCCGCGCAGCCGGGCCACGCGTGCCGCCTGATACTGCACCGCGGCCGGGCTGATGTGCGGATCGAGCCCGCTGCCCGAAGCGGTCACCAGATCCACCGGTACCGGCGCCTGGTTGCCGGGATCGGCCTCGCGCAGCGCTTCGATGCGGGCACGCGCCGCATCGGTCAGCGCGGGATTGCTCGGACCGAGGTTGGAACCGGCGGATGCTGCCGCGTTATACGGCATGGGCGCGGTAGCCGACAAGCGGCCCCAGAAGTACTTGGGGTCCGAGAACGGCTGGCCAATCAGCTCCGAGCCAATGGCCTTGCCGTCCTTGACGATCAGCGAGCCTGCCGCCTCGTGCGGAAACACGGCACTCGAAATGCCGGTGATCACGCCGGGATACAACAGCCCAGTGACGGCCGACAACACGACAAACACCGTCAGCAAGGGCCGCAGCAGGCCACCCTGGATGGGCGCAACAGGCTGCGCGGTCTGGACTTTCGTATTCATTGATTGCTCCGTTTACATGCCACGCGTTCGACGCGCTCAGACCCAGCCGAACAGCGCCAGGATCATGTCGATCACCTTGATGCCGACGAACGGAACCAGGATGCCGCCCAGCCCATACACCAGCAGATTGCGCCGCAGCAGCACGGCGGCGCCGAGCGGGCGGTACACCACCCCGCGCAAGGCCAGCGGAATCAGCACCACGATGATCAGCGCGTTGAAGATCACCGCCGACAAGATGGCCGAGGCCGGCGTCGACAAACCCATCACGTTGAGCTGGTTGAGCTGCGGATACGTGGTGGCGAAGGCGGCCGGGATGATGGCGAAATACTTCGCCACGTCGTTAGCCACGCTGAAGGTGGTCAGCGAGCCGCGCGTCATCAGCATCTGCTTGCCGATCTCGACGATCTCGATCAGCTTGGTCGGATTGCTGTCAAGGTCGACCATATTGCCGGCTTCCTTGGCCGCCTGCGTGCCGCTGTTCATCGCCACGGCCACATCGGCCTGCGCCAGCGCGGGGGCGTCGTTGGTGCCGTCGCCGGTCATCGCCACCAGGCGGCCTTCAGCCTGGTAGTCGCGGATCAGCTTGAGCTTGGCTTCGGGCGTGGCTTCGGCAAGGAAGTCATCGACGCCGGCCTCGGCGGCGATCGACGCCGCGGTCAGGCGGTTGTCGCCGGTGATCATCACGGTCTTGATGCCCATCTTGCGCAGCTCGCCGAAGCGCTCGCGAATGCCGGCCTTGACGATGTCCTTAAGCTCGACCACGCCGAGCACGCGCACGTTCTCGCCATCGGCGCTGGATTCCGCCACCACCAGCGGCGTGCTGCCGGCGCGCGCCACGTCGTCCACGGCCTGCATCACCGCGTCGGGGAACTTGCCCGCGCGCTCGGTCACGTACTTGCGCACGGCATCGGCGGCGCCTTTGCGCACGCTGCGGCCGCCGGCATCCACGCCGCTCATGCGGGTCTGCGCGGTGAACGGTACGAAGATCGGGCGCAGCGCGCTGATGTCGGGCGTAGCCGCGCCGGCCCGCTGGCGCGCCAGCGTCACGATGCTGCGGCCTTCCGGCGTTTCGTCGGCCAGCGACGACAGCCAGGCGGCTTCGGCCAGTTGCTGCGCCGACACGCCGGGCGCGGCGATAAAGCGCGAGGCCTGGCGGTTGCCGTGCGTGATGGTGCCGGTCTTGTCGAGCAGCAGAACGTCCACGTCGCCCGCGGCTTCCACCGCGCGGCCCGAGGTCGCGATCACATTGGCTTCCATCATGCGGCTCATGCCCGCCACGCCGATGGCCGACAGCAGGCCGCCGATGGTGGTCGGGATCAGGCACACCAGCAGCGCGATCAGCACGGTGATGGTGACCGGCATGCCGGCCTTGGCCACGAATACGCTGAACACCGAGAACGGCTGCAGCGTGGCGGTGGCCAGCAGCAGCACCATGGTCAGCCCGACCAGCAGGATGGTCAGCGCCAGTTCGTTGGGCGTCTTCTGGCGCTTGGCGCCTTCGACCATGGTGATCATGCGGTCGATAAAGCTCTCGCCCGGATTGGTGGTGATGCGTACCACGATCCAGTCGGACAGCACGCGCGTGCCGCCCGTGACCGAGGAGAAGTCGCCACCCGACTCGCGGATCACCGGCGCCGATTCGCCGGTGATGGCGCTCTCGTCCACCGAGGCCACGCCTTCGATCACTTCGCCGTCGCCAGGCACCATGTCGCCGGCTTCGACCAGCACCACGTCGCCACGGCGCAGCGCGGCGGCGCCGCGCGGCTCGGTGGCGCCGGCGGCGCGGTAATCGCGCCGGCCTTCCTTGATCAGCTTGGCGGTGACCGTGGTCTTCAGCCCGCGCAGCGCCTCGGCCTGCTGCTTGCTGCGCCCTTCGGCCAGCGCTTCGGCAAAGTTGGCGAACAGCACGGTGAACCACAGCCACACCGATACCGCGAGGATGAAGCCGGCGCTCTCGCCGCCCGCCGTTGCTGGCGCGAACAAGGCGCGGAAAAACAGGATGGTGGTCAGGATGCTGCCCGCGTAGACCACGAACATCACCGGGTTGCGCAACTGGTCGCGCGGCGAGAGCTTCTTCACCGAGTCGAGCAGGGCCGGCTTGACCAGCTCTGGCGCGAACATGCCGCCGCGCGCCGGACGATGATGGCCGCCGCCCTTGCCGGATCCGTGGGCCGGCGTGGCCACGCTGGTCGCCGGAGTCGTGTTTGCCGGTGCCGCGCCGGCAGTCTTGCCCCGCGTCACCATGGATTCTTGTTGCATGCGTTTCTCCGCAATACGCTGATACGCTTTTCTTGAGGGCTGGCGCCGCCTGCGCGGACGGCAGCCCTCATTGCTTGCTGGTTTGCTGCCTCGCCATGCCGCGCGGCAGGCGCTCTGTCACTTGCCCGCCGCCGTCACCGCGGGGGGCTGCAATTGCTCCGCCACCGGACCCAGCGCGAGCGCCGGGATATAGGTCAGCGCGCCCACCATCAGCACCGAGCCAACCAGCAGCACCACAAACAGGGGACCGTGCGTGGGCATGGTGCCGCCGGTGACCGGCAGCCGGCGCTTGGCCGCCAGCGAACCCGCCATGGCCAGGATCGGCACGATGATCCAGAAGCGCCCGAACCACATCGCCGCGGCCAGCGCCACGTTGTAGAAGGGCGTGTTGGCCGACAAGCCGCCAAAGGCGCTGCCGTTGTTGTTGGCAGCCGACGAGAACGCATAGAGGATTTCCGAGAAGCCGTGCGTGCCAGGGTTGTACACACCGGCACGGCCCGGCTCCACCATCACCGCCACCGCCGTGCCCAGGAGCACCAGCAGGGGCGTGACGAGGATCGCCACGGCAGTCATCTTCATCTCGTAGGTCTCGATCTTCTTGCCCAGGTACTCCGGCGTGCGGCCGATCATCAACCCTGCGATGAACACTGCCAGCACCGCGTACACGAGCATGCCGTACAGGCCCGAGCCGACGCCGCCGAACACCACCTCGCCGAGCTGCATCAGCAGCATCGGCACCAGGCCGCCGATGGCGGTGAAGGAGTCATGCATGGCGTTGACCGCGCCGCACGATGCCGCCGTGGTGATGGTGGCGAACAGCGCGGTGGCTGCAATGCCAAAGCGCGTTTCCTTGCCTTCCATATTGCCGCCGGCCTGCAGCGCGCTGGCCGCGTGGTCGATCGGTAATCCCGCCAGCGCGCCGTTGGCCATCTGCTCGGAGAGCGCCGCCACGCACGCCATGACGATAAAGATCACCGCCATCGAGGCCAGGATCGCAACGCCCTGGCGGCGGTCCTTGACCATCTCGCCGAAGGTGAAGCACAAGGCCGCCGGAATCAGGAAGATGGCCAGCATCTCGATCAGGTTGGCGAACTCCGTCGGGTTCTCGTAGGGATGGGCGGAGTTGGCGTTGAAGAAGCCGCCGCCATTGGTGCCGAGCATCTTGATGGCTTCCTGCGAAGCCACCGGGCCCATTGCCAGCGTCTGCTTGTCGGTCTTCATGGCCTCCGTCACGGGCGCGCCCTTGGCGTCGAGCACGGGCTGGCCGGCTGCGTCCACCTTGGGCTGGCTGTACTCGACCGGCGTCACCAGCGTGACTTCCTTATAACTGTCGAAATTCTGGATCACGCCCTGGCTGACCAGCCCCAGCGCGATGGCGGTGGCGATCGGCACCAGCACGTAGAGTGTGCAGCGCGTCATGTCCACCCAGAAGTTGCCGATGGTGGCTGCGCTCTGCCGCGCGAAACCGCGGATCAGCGCGAACACCACGGCGATGCCGGTGGCTGCCGAGAAGAAGTTCTGCACCGTGAGCGCCAGCATCTGCGTCAGGTAGCTCATGGTGGATTCGCCCGCATAGCCCTGCCAGTCCGTGTTGGAGACGAAGCTGACGGCTGTGTTGAAGGCGGAGTCCGGCGTGACGGCGCCAAAGCCTTGCGGGTTGAGTGGCAGCCAGACCTGCACACGCTGAAGCACGTAGACCGCCACCACACCCAGCATGTTGAAGGCGATAACCGCGACGGCGTACTGCTTCCAGCCCATCTCGGCATTGGCGCGCACGCCGGCCGCGCGGTACAGCACGCGCTCCAGCGGGCGGCCCCAGGCTGTGGCGAGGTAGCGCTCGTCTTCCATCGCACGGCGGATATAGCGCCCCACGAGGGGCGCGAGCGCCAGCAGGATGGCCAGGTAGAGGACAAGAAGTCCAAGGAATTCGGTTGACATCAGAATTTCTCCGGCCGGAACAAGGCGATCAGGAGGTAGATAAAGACAGCGACAGCGAGCACGCCGCCCAGCAGGTCAGCCCAGTCCATCACAGCCTCCTGTCGGTGGCGCTGTCCTTGCGGTGCACTTCGGCACCCTCCGCGCCCGGCCCCTCGGCCGCGCCAGGCGGTTTGCTTCCCAGCGCGGCGCATAAGGCCAGCAGTGCGCCAGTCAGCGCACCGAACAGCAACAAACCAATGAAATAGATCCCGTCCATGACAACACACCGTGAGTGATTCACAGATGGCAGATTAGGGATGGCGCGGTAAAAACGGGGTAGAGAGGGGAGGCGGGGATGTAAAGAAGATATAAAAATCGCGTAAAGACAGCGCCCAAGTGCGCGGCAGCCTCCTCCGCGGCCGTGGCGCGGCGTGCCGGGGCGAAAAAAAGCCCCGCGGGCTTTTGGCCTTGCGGGGCTATGCAGGACGCCGAAGCCGGCTGTGGCGCCGGCCGCGTCAGGAGCGCCTGATTCCTGGAATCAGTTGTAGGTGTAGACCGCCGACTTGTTGCTGTTGTCCAGCATCCGGTACCCGAACAGCAGGCCGCGCGTGGTATTGGCCGAGAAGGCCGGCACCGCCGAATTGACCACGATCGAGGTCGCGCCCTTGGGCGCTGGCGTGGATGTGCTCCAGGTGCCGTTGCTGTCGACCGAGACGGCAACGCTGCCTATCTGCTGGGCGGAGACATTCTGCACCCAGTCCGCCGTCAGCGACGTCTGCGCACCAGCCAGGCTGGCGTTGGACGGGTCCAGCGCGGCCAGCGACTGACTGCCCAGCGTGTTCCACGGTAGGCTCACCCCTTGGGTGGCCGGCACGAGGTCGCTCAGCAGGGTCTTGTTGTGGCTATCGCGCAGCGCGTGACGTCCTCCAATGCCAACCTGAGCGCGTCGCAGGGCGGCCCGGAGGTCGACGGGGTGGCGTCCGCATGCCAGAACATCGCTGCCGACAGCAGCAACGCAGCCGGTATCGATTTCCTGCAAAACGGCGGGCAGCGCGAAGCAGGCCGAGAGCCCCTTAGCGACGGCCTGCGCGGCCTGCGGCAGCGCCGCGGCGGCGGCGGCGGCGGCGGGCGGCGGGCGGCGGGCGGCGAGCGTGCCGCCGGTGCTGGTGGCGGTAGCAATGGCTATGGGCGTCGGGTTGTCGACGGTGGTCAGCGCCAGCTTGCCGGTGGCCGGGTCCGTGACCACCTTGACGATATCGAGCACCTGGTCGGCGGTATTGCCCACGCCGGTGGCCGTGGCAGCGGTAATGGCGGTCGAGAACGGATCGTAGCTGGCGGGCGCGCCGATGGCGGCGAGCACGCTGGCGAGCTGCGCGACCACATTGGCGGTGACCTTTTGCAAGGCGGCGGCGTCCACCGTCTTGCCACTGACGAAAGTCAGCGGATTGCCGTCGGCGGCGAGTTGCACCACGATGGCCGTGGTCAACGGCGTGGCGTTGAGGGTCAGCTTGGCGCCGGCGGCGGGCGTGACGGTGCTCACGCTGACCAGCGGGGCGGTGTTGCCGGTGGGGTCCGTGACGACCACGAAGAACGGCGCCACCTCGCCCGTCTTCAGGGTGCAGGTGTAGGTGTAGGTGCCCAGCGCGCTGGTGGTGACTGCGGCTTCCTGGCAGGGCGAGGCGCCCGCGCTGTCGGTAATGGCCAGTCGGTAATGGCCACATTGGCGTTGGCGACGGCGGCGCCGGTAGCGGCCGTGCCAGTCACCGCGGACGCGGCCGCGGCCACGACCGGCTTGGCGCCGGTGGAACCGCTGCTGGTGCTATCGCTGCCCCCCGCCGCCGCAGGCGGCCAGCGCCAGCAGCGCCGCGCCGCTCAGCGCGACCCCGAAAGTCTGAAATTGAAGCTTCATTGGATTTCTCCCCCTGAGAATGGATGCTGCACTTCTTGTGTTCTTGTGACCTTGTTTGCCGCGCCATGGCGCGTCCGGTGGCGCGACCCACGCCAACCCGGTCCACGCACGGGCGCGGACCGGGGGCCAGACTATCCAGCGCGCCGGAAGGAGGGAATCCCATAAACATGGCATGGCGTGCCGCCAAAGCATCGGGAAGCGGGAGGGGGAAAGGAGGAAGGCGGTGTGACCGGAGTCGCGGCGGCCCCCGTGGGCTGCCGGCCGGCGTGGTGCCGGCGGCCGGGCGGCCGCGCCACGCGCCTCAGATCCAGCCCGACTTGTGCAGCTTGCGCCAGAGCCCGCCGCAGGCCAGCACCGTCACACCGATCACCACCGGATACGCATAGTGGAACTGCAGCTCAGGCATGAAGCTGAAGTTCATGCCGTACAGGCTGAACACCACTGTGGGAATGGCCAGGATGGCGCCCCAGCCGGCAAGGCGCTTGACCACCTCGTTCTGGCCCACGGTGACCAGCGCCAGATTCACCTGCACCGCGGTGGTCAGCATCTCGCGCACCACGTCGAGGGTGCGCACCAGGCGGCTGGCATGGTCCTCGATATCGCGGAAGTACGCGCGCAGCTCCTTGGGCACCAGTTCCTCGTGCAAGCGGATCAGTTGCCCGCAGATCTCCTCGATCGGGTAGACCGCATTGCGCAGGCGCAGCACCTGGCGCTTGATGTGGTACAGGTGCTCGATCGCGGCGCGGTCGAACTCGTCGCGGAAAATGCCTTCCTCAAGCCGCTCGAAGGCGTCCTCGAGCCGGGTGACGATGGGCATGTAGTGATCCACCACGAAATCCATCAGTGCGTAGAGCACATAGCCCGGGCCGTTGGCCAGCGCGCGCGGATCGCTCTCGCAGCGCTCGCGCACCGGCGCGTAGCTGCTGCTCACGCCGTGGCGGACCGATACCACATAGTTGGGGCCGACGAAGAGGTGGGTCTCGCCCACCACTACTTCCTCGTCCACCAACTGGGCGGTGTTGAGCACGATGAAGATCGAGTCGCCGTAGGTTTCCAGCTTGGGCCGCTGGTGCGCGTCCAGGGCATCCTCGACCGCCAGGTCGTGCAGGCCGAACTCCTGCTGCACCTTGCGCAGCAGCGGCAGGTCCGGTTCGTGCAGTCCCAGCCACACAAAGGTGCCGGGCACGGTGATCGCTTCGCTGATTTCGTCCACGGCCACGTCGCACAGCCGCTTGCCGCCCCGGTAGGCCACACTATTGACGATCGCGCCCATGAGCACTCCGTTGTTCAGATGGCGCAATCGTAACAAGAGCGGCGGCACCATGGCGCGCCGGTGTGCCGTTGCCTGCGCGCGGCGCCGGAGACAATGCATCCGCCCGGGAAAACGGGCCATCAACGCGCCGCATCCGGCACTGGCCTGCCTGCATCAGTCATTTGTTACAGTTCTGCACCCAGACGAAGTTAGAATGTCCCATTTCCACGGTCACCGACTATGTCCCAGAAGAAATCGCCACGCTTCGAGCTGCGCAGTGGCAATGTCGACGCCCTCCTACTCGCTCTCAAGACCGCTGACATCGCAGCGCTGCGGGACGATCTTCTGTCCCGCTTCGAATCGACCCCCGATTTCTTCTCCAATGATGTGGTCGCCCTGGACCTGCGCCGCCTGGAAGGCGACGACAGGGTCGCACTGGACACCGTGATCGAAACCCTGGCCCTGCTCAAGGCCCGCGCCATCGGCGTGGTTGCGCGCGAGGCGCAGCGCGGCTGGGCCGAGTCGTTCGGCCTACCCCTGCTGGACAGCCAGAGCCGGCGCGGCGGACGCGACGAAGCGCCGCAGGCCGGAGCGGCACCGGCCAGGATCGAAGCCGAAGCCCAGGCCGAGACACAGGCTGAGGCAGAGGCCGAAGCGAAGGCGCATGCCGAAGCCAAAGCCGCGGCAGCCGAGGTGGAAGCCGCGGCCGTGGCCGCCGCCGCGCTGGCCGAAGCCGCTTCGCGCGGCGTACCCACCATGCTGATCGACAAGCCACTGCGCTCCGGCCAGCAGATCTACGCCGCCGGCGACGTCGTGATACTCGACCTGGTCAGCTACGGCGCCGAGGTGATCGCCGAAGGCAATATCCATATTTATGCCCCGCTGCGCGGCCGCGCGCTGGCGGGCGTCAAGGGCAACGCGCAGGCGCGCATCTTCTGCACCTGCCTGGAGCCCGAACTGCTGTCGATCGCCGGCATCTACCGTACCGCCGAACTGCCGTTGCCCGCCGATGTACTGGGCAAATCGGCCCAGGTGCGGCTGGCTGGCGAGAAACTGATACTAGAACCGCTCCGGATGAAGTAACACCCGCCGCAGAGCCCAAACCACAGCAGCGCAAGCTTCAACCATTACTGGATCCAAGAGCCATGGCAAAAATCATCGTTGTGACCTCCGGCAAGGGAGGCGTAGGCAAGACCACCACCAGCGCCAGCTTTTCCGCCGGCCTGGCCTTGCGTGGCCACAAGACTGCCGTGATCGACTTCGACGTCGGCCTGCGCAACCTCGACCTGATCATGGGTTGCGAGCGCCGCGTCGTGTATGACCTGGTCAACGTGGTGCAAGGCGAGGCCAACCTGAACCAGGCCCTGATCAAGGACAAGAAGTGCGAGAACCTGTTCATCCTGCCGGCCTCGCAGACCCGCGACAAGGACGCGCTGACCAAGGAGGGCGTGGAGAAGGTCATCAACGGCCTGGTCGAGATGGGCTTCGAGTTCATCGTCTGCGATTCGCCGGCAGGCATTGAATCCGGCGCCTTGCTGGCGATGTATTTCGCCGACGAGGCACTGGTCGTGACCAACCCCGAGGTGTCCTCGGTGCGCGACTCGGACCGCATCCTCGGCATCCTCTCGTCCAAGACCAAGCGGGCCGTGGACGGTGGCGATCCGGTCAAGGAACACTTGCTGATCACCCGCTACAACCCCAAGCGCGTGCATGGCGGCGAAATGCTGTCGCTGACCGACATCCAGGAAATCCTGCGTATCAAGCTGATCGGCGTGGTGCCGGAATCCGAGGCGGTGCTGCACGCATCCAACCAGGGCACGCCCGCCATCCACCTGGAAGGCTCCGACGTAGCCGATGCCTATGGCGACGTGGTGGACCGCTTCCTGGGCAAGGACAAGCCGATGCGCTTCACCGACTACCAGAAGCCGGGGCTGCTTTCGCGCATCTTCGGCAACAAGTAAGGAGGGTCCACCATCATGTCGATTCTGTCCTTCCTGCTCGGCGAGAAGAAAAAGTCCGCCTCGGTTGCCAAGGAGCGGCTGCAGATCATCCTCGCCCATGAACGCACCGGCCACTCCGCGCCGGCCGACTATCTCCCCGCCCTGCAGCGTGAACTGGTCGCGGTAATTTCCAAGTACGTGAAGATCAGCGACCAGGATCTGCGCGTGAGCCTGGAGCGCCAGGACAACCTCGAGGTGCTCGAGGTCAAGATCGAGATCCCGCAGGGTTAATCCGCGCCCCCTCGCCCAAAGTCCGGGCGGTGGCGGGCCGTCATGCCGTAGCTACCTGGCCATACCGTGGCCAGCCACACGCCTGCGCGCCGCCGGTGTGCCCCACGACCGTGGGGAAAACGAGATGACGCCGACGCCATCTCGCTATGCACCATTTAACAGTTCTGTCGCGGCGTCGCAACGCTTTTGCACCAATTGCCGGCAAAGGGCCCGTCAACGGTGTGCATTAGTGTCTAAATCTTTTCTGTTTTGTTAAATTTCCGCGAGCGTTTACACGGAACGTAAACTCGTTCGCCGCCGTGATCCGGCCGCGGACAAATACAGAACAGAAAAGGAGCCACATGAAGAGATCAGCCCTCACCCTTGCCATTGGTACGCTGCTGGCCGGCAGCGCCTACGCTCAATCGTCGGTGACCCTGTACGGCATCGTCGACCAGAGCCTGCGCTACACCAACAACTCGAACGCCAACAACGACAGCCTGTACCAGTTGACCAACGGCGCGATCACCAACAGCCGCTGGGGCATCAAGGGCAGCGAAGCCCTGGGCAACAACCTGAAGGCAATCTTCCAGTTGGAAAACGGCTTCGATCCGGATACCGGCAGGGCAAACCAGGGTGGCCGTCTGTTCGGCCGTCAGGCATATGTGGGTCTGTCCGGCGACTTCGGTACCGTGAAGCTGGGCCGCCAGTACACCGAGGGCTTTACTTTCTTCGGCGACTTCGATCCGCTGACCATCGGTAACTACACCGCCAACGCCTGGCCGTTCTTCCTGACGAACTTCCGCAATGACAACGTAGTCAGCTACGACGGCAAGTTCGGCGGCCTGAACGTGGGCGGCAGCTATGGCTTCGGCGAAAAGGCCGGCTCCTTCACCTCGTCGCAATACTATGGCTTCCGCGCTGCATACACCGTTGGCCCGTTCGGCTTCGGTGGCGTATACCAGCTCACCCGCGACACCGCTGGCAACAAGCAGCAAATGTGGGGCGCGGCAGGTAAGTACAGCATCGGCCCGGCAAAGATCTTCCTGGGCTACATCGGTGGCCTGGACCGCACCGGCAGCGTCGACGCCAGCCTGAACGGCGATGCACTGGCAGCCGGTACCGCCAATCCGGTCCCGACCGGCAACTTCGCGGCAAACCCGCGCAAGGACATCACCGGCTACCTGGGCCTGACCTACCAGGTCACCCCGGCGCTGGCCATGACCGGCGTGTTCTACGGCGACCACGTCCAGAACACGAACGGCGTGTCCAACAACCAGGGCAACCGCTACACCGGCGTGCTGCTGGCCGAGTACTCGCTGTCCAAACGCACCCAGGTCTACGGCACCGTGGACTACAACAAGCTGACTGGCGGTACGCGTACCGAACTGCCGGGCAAGAACAACCAGACCGGTGTGGCCGCAGGTATCCGCCACATTTTCTGATTGTCCTTTCAGGCCTGACCCCCGCTCGCGCGGGGGTGACGTCAAACGACAAGAAAGCACCTTCGGGTGCTTTTTTGTTTTTCATGACAGCACGGGCAGGCGCAGTTGCCAGGTGACGGGCCGGCCGGCATGGTCGTCCGCATCCGCGCTGCCGCCGATGTCGAGTGTGCCGCCATGGCACAACAGCACGCGGCGGCAGAACTGCATCGCAACCGGCTCCGCCGCCTGCGCGGACTCGGCTCCGGGCACGAAGGCGACGGACAAGCGGCAGATGCGTCCGTCGACTTGCTGGCGCACCAGCGGCCGCGTGTCCCCGGCGGCGTCCAGTGCCAGGGCCAGCAGCACGCGACAGCATCGCCGTATCACCCCGTATCCAGACCCTGGCCCCCGCCAGATGGAGTTCGGTTCCGGGCCCGGCCGCCTGCCACAACGCGTCGGCGGCCTCGCGCAGCAGCGCGGTCAGGTCCACCACCTCCATGCGATAACCGTGGACCAGCTCGCGCAACAGCCGCGCAATGCCGTCGGTGAGATGCAGCGAAGCCTGCGCATGGCCTGCCGCCTGCGCCGCGAACGCATCGTGCGCAAGCGCCTCGGGTGCGACCAGTTGCAGCTCGGCCAGTGCCAGGATGGCACTCTGCGGCGCGCGCAAATCGTGCGACAGGGCGCGCAGGCCGGTTTGCCAGGACGCCAGCGCCTCGCTGTCATACGCCGCCACATCGATGGCGCCGGCGCTGGCCGGCAGGAGGCGCATGACGGCGGCGCCTGCGTCGGCCTCCCGCTCCTCCTGCCCCGCCCCCATGTCGACAGCGAGACGCCCGATACATTGCTCCGCCGCGCGCAGGCACGCCTCCAGCCGCGCAAGCCCGTGACCAAGCCATGCCCTCATCGCTCGCCTCCGGTCAGTTCGAGCCGGTAGCCGAGCGTGTAGACGGGCTGCAGCCGCAGCCCATGCTCGGGATGCAGGGCCAGCTTGCTGCGCACCCGCGATATATGCGTATCGATGGTGCGCGACAGCTGCGAAAGCTCGCGCCCCCACACGGCCGCCACGATATGGTCCCGCGACACGATGCGTCCTTCGTTGCGGAACAGCAGCACTGCGAGGTCGAATTCCTTGGGGGGCAGCCTGAGCGGCCGGGCCCGGTGGGCCAGCGTGCGCGCGGATCAGTCGATGACATAGTCGGCCAGCTTGACGTGCTCGCCGCCTGCGGCAGGGTCTGGGTAGGCGCGCCGCAGCAGGGACTGCGTACGCGCCAGCAGCTCGCCGCGCCGCACCGGCTTGAGCATGTAGTCGTCGGCGCCCGCGACGAGGCCTTCGATGACGTCTTCCTCGGCATTGCGGCAGGTCAGGAACATCACGGGCACGCGCCGGTCCAGGTTGGCGCGCACCCACATCAGCACCTCCTTGCCGGAAAGATCCGGCATCTGCCAGTCAAGCAGCAGCAGGTCGAAGTTTTCTTCGCGCAGGTGCAGCAGCAGTTCGCGGCCGCGCCTGAAGGTCATGCAGACATGCCCGGCCTCGCCGAGTATCTGCCGGATCAGGGCCGCCTCGGCCGGTTCGTCTTCGAGAGAAGCGATCTTCATTCCCATGCTTGGTTGGCCGGTACGGCTTGGTGGCCCGCCGGTCTCGCTGTGATTGGCGCCGCTGGCGCCAGTGGGGCCCGACGCTGCGGGGCTATCCGCTATTAAAAACCGCGCGAAGACGCTTTCGGATGGGAATTTTCTCAAATTTCGCCAGCGATGGCTTTTTGCTTTCCGCTGCGCACGGCACGAAGCTAAGATGCTCTGGCAGTGCCGCGCCATCCCGGCGCCGCCATGCGCAGCGCGGCGACCAGACCCGGGAGGCAGGCGCGCCGAATCCCGCGCGCGAGGGGAGACTTCATGCGAATCGCTGTACTGGAGGACAACCCGGCCCGTGCCATGCTGCTGGAGCAGGCACTCAGCCTCAGCGGCCACGACTCGGTGCGCTTTCGCGAAGGCGGCGCGCTGATGCAGGCCCTGCGCAACGAGCCTTACGAGCTGCTGCTGATGGCCTGGGAGATTCCCGGCATCCCGGCACCGGACATATTGCAGTGGATACGCCGCACCCTCGACGACGAACTGCCGGTCATGCTGCTGAGCCAGACCAGCGACGACGACCACATCGCCCACTGCTTCGCGCATGGCGCGGATGCCTTCCTGGCTGCCCCGATCCGCCACGCCGAACTAGCTGCGCGGGTGGAGGCGCTGCTGCGGCGCATGGCGCCGGTGGCGCAGGCCTGCGGCGAACTCACGCTTGGGGCCTACCGCTTTGTCCTCGGCGAGCGGCGCGCCTATGTCAACGACCACCCGGTCAGGCTGGCGCCCAAGGAGTACGAACTGGCCGTGTTGCTGTTCCGCCATGCCGGCCAGTTGCTGCTGCGCCAGACCATCGAGGAAGAAATCTGGCAGCGCGACGTGCCGCCGGCATCGCGCACGGTGGACAGCCATCTCTCGCGCGTGCGCACCAAGCTTGCGCTGGGTCCGCGCAACGGCGTGCGGCTGTCCTCGGTGTACGCGAGCGGTTGCCGGCTCGATCTGATCGACCAGCCGGACCGGCCATCAGGGCCCGCGCAAGGCGCCGGCAACGGCGGCAGTTGCCGCCAGGGGCCAGCCAGCCGGCGGCTCAGTCCGCCTTGATGCCCGCGTCCTTCACGATGCGAGCGTTGTCGTCATACTCCGCGCGGATCGCCGCGGCGAACTGCGCGGCGGTGCCGCCGGTGGGCACCTCGCCACCCTTGAGCAGGCGCTCGCGCACCTCGGGCTCGGCCAGGGCCTTGTTCAGTTCGGCATTCAGCTTCGTGACGATGGCCGCCGGCGTGCGCGCCGGCGCGAAGATGCCGAAAGTGGAAGTCAGGTTGGCCTTGGGGTATCCCAGCTCGGCGAAGGTCGGCACATTGGGCAGCGACTCGATGCGCCTGGGCGCCCCCACCGCGAGCGCGCGCAGCCGTCCGGCCTGCATGTGCTGCGTCAGCATGGGACTGGCATTGGTGCTCATCACCTCGAACTGGCCGCCAAGCGCGTCGTTCATCTGTTGCCCGGCACCCTTGTAGGGAATCAGCGTCAGGTCGGCCCTGGACTTCGCCTTGACCTGCTCCAGCATGACATGGCCGACCGTGCCCAGGCCCGACGTGGCCCAGCGCACCGAGCCGGGCCTGGCCTTGGCCTGTGCGAGCAGGTCCTGGAACGATTTGCCGCCGAAGCTTGACGTGGCGATCACCAGCACCGGCGAGTACATCACGCTCATGACCGGCGCGATATCGCGCTGCGGATCGTAGTTGACGTGTCCGACGTGCGGATTGAGCGTGAGGGGGCTGGTCGAGGAGAAGCCCAGCGTGTAGCCGTCCGGCGCGGCCTTGGCCACGGCGTCCATGCCGATGCTGCCACCCGCGCCCGCCTTGTTTTCCACCACCACCGAGGCGCCCGTCTGGGCCGACAGGCGCTCGCCGAGCGCGCGCGCCACGGCATCGCTGATGCCGCCGGTCGGATAGGCGACGATCAGGCGGATCGGGCGCGCGGGATACGCGTCGGCGGCAGTGGCGGCGAGCGGGCTGGCCAGGGCGGCGGCAGCCACCGAAACAGCAGCCAGCAAGGGAATTCGGCGGGAAGCGGACATAAATGGGGGAACGGCGAGGACGACGGTTGGAGACGGGACCGGCCGCGCTGGCGCCGCTGGGCGGCCCGGGACGGGCGCTGGCCTCAATGCAGGAAACGGGCGCTATTTTATCCGATCGGCCACGCCTCCCGGCGCCGCCGGGCCGCGGGGAGCTAGCGGACACTCCGGTACCCACGATACGAACAGCTCATTGGCGCGGTCGTACAGCCGCCATACGGTGCCGCACTCGCGGCAAGTGAAGGTGAGCATGCTGAACGGCACGCCGGCTGCACTCCGGCTCACCAGCGGGGCGGTGTGCTTGAGCGCCAGGCGCGCATGCGGCTCACGCCGGCGGGAATCCGCCGCGAGCGCGAGGCAGTGGTCACAGGCAGGCCGGGCGGGCCGCGGCGCGTTGGGGGGAGGCACGGCAGACGTCATGCCCGCCATGATGCCGTAAAAACGGCGCGCCTTTCACCCCTGTCGATGCGGCAACGGCGATTGCGCGCCATCGGCTGCCTGCGGCCCCTGCCCCTGCCGCGCCGCAGCCACCGGCGCGCGCTGGCCCAGCCACACGCTTGCCAGCACCAGCAAAGCCCCCGCCATTTGTGCTGTGCTCAGGGTCTGGCCGAGCACCAGGAAGCCCAGCACGGTGGCGCTCACCGGGCTCAGCAAGCCCAGCGCGGACACCGCCGCGGTCGGCAGGCGGCCGATGCCGCGAAACCAGAATGCGTAGCTGACGCCGGCGCCGGCCACGCACAGCCACGTGTAGCCAAGTACATTGGGCAGCGTCAGGCGCGCCGGCAGGGTTTCGAAGGCCAGCGCGAACGGCAGCAGGAACAGGGCGCCGGCGGTGAGCTGCCAGGCCGTGAGCACCAGCGGCGAGACCGGCGGGCGCCAGCGCTTGGCCAGCACCGTGCCCAAGGCCATCGATACTGCGCCGGCCGCGGCGGCGGCCACGCCCACGGCATCCAGCCGCGCGGCGGGCCCCAGCACCAGCAGAGCCACGCCGCCGATGCCGCCAAGGCCGGCCAGCCAGGCGGCAAGATGCGGCCGCGCGCCCAGCAGCAGCCAGGCCAGCAAGACCACCAGCAACGGCTGGATGGCCCCCACGGTGGCCGCGACCCCGCCCGGCAGGCGGTAAGCGGCAATGAACAGCATGGCCTGGAACAAGCCGATATTCAGCACGCCCAGCAACGCCGCCTTCCACCACCAACTGCCGCGCGGCAGTTGCCGGCCCCAGGCCAGCATCGCCAGCCCGGCGGGCAGCGCGCGGATCACGCCGGACAGCAGCGGCTGGCCCGGCGGCAGCCACTGGCTGGTAATCAGGTAGGTGCTGCCCCAGATCAGCGGGGCGGAGGCGGTCAGCAGGATATCCGCCGCGCGTACCTGCGCCTGCGGGACCGGAGCAACCTGCCGGGATGACAGCGGGAGGGCGGGCTGGGCGTCGGGCTTCATGTCATCATGCCTTTATTTTTCTTCACAAAAAGAATCTTGATATCAAGATTTAAAATCCACTTTACGAAGTGAAAGGCTTGATGTCAAGATTCTTGTCACTCAGTCAAATCGCAGCACACATCATGGCCACCCGCGGCAAACCCAAGGCACACGGCGCAACGGCGCCCAACGACGAAACCGGCGGCGGCGCGTCTCCCCAAGCCGGCCAGCCGGCCCAGCCAGCCCAGCCAGCCAAAGCGCAAGGCGATCGCGTCGACCGCATCCTGGCCCAGTGGGCGCGCGAGCGCCCGGACCTGGATGCCGCGCCGATGGGCATCATCGGCCGCGTCTGGCGCCTGGCGCGCCACACCGATCGCGCGGTGGAAGCGGCGCTGGCGCCGGCCGGCCTGAATAGCTGGGAGTTCGATGTGCTGGCCACGCTGCGCCGCTCGGGGCCGCCCTATGCGCTGTCGCCGGGTGCGCTGATCGATTCGCTGATGATTACCTCGGGCACCATGACCAACCGGCTCGACCATCTCGAACGCGCCGGGCTGGTGCGCCGCTGCCCCAATCCGGATGACCGGCGCGGGCTGCTGATCGAGCTGACGCAGCCGGGCCGCGACCGCGTCGACCACGCGCTGGAGGTGCACGTGGCCAACGAGCATCGCTTGCTGGAGCGGCTGACGGCCGCTGAGCGCAAGCAGCTGGCAGGACTGCTGCGGCGCTGGCTGCAGGGTTTCGAGCCGGCTGACGAATAACACTGTCCCTTACACCAGCGCGGCTTCCCGGCTTCCGGCCCCCGGCCTATTGCCCCTTCGGCCGCGCCATTTACGCCCCCCACCGCATCCCGGAGACTATCGCATGCTTTTGAACCTTCGCCCGCGCGCCAGCGCCCTTTCCCGCCGTCCGTCACTGAAAGCCGCCGCCACGCTTGCCGCTTTGCTCTGCGCCGCCGCGGCGCAGGCGGCGCCGGTGGAGCCCGCCTACCAGCTCTCCCAGCAGGAAAAGCCCGCGCTCATCGCCACCCTCAAGGACTTGGTGTCGATTGAATCGGGCAGCAAGGACATCGAAGGGCTGGACCGCATCGCCGCGCTGATCCGCGACCGGCTGGCCGCCATGGGCGGCGACGCGAAGCTGATCGAGCCCACCGAGGTCTACCGCATGGAAGACACGCCCAGGCAGGTGGGCAAGATGGTGATGGCGCAGTTCAAGGGCACGGGCAAGCGCAACATCATGCTGATCGCCCATATGGACACGGTCTACCTGCGCGGCATGCTGGCGCAGCAGCCGTTCCGCATCGACGGCGACCGCGCCTACGGCCTGGGCATCGCCGACGACAAGAACGGCGTGGCGGTGATCCTGCATACGGTAGCCATCCTGCAGAAGATGGGCTTCAAGGACTACGGCACGCTGACCGTGCTGATCAACGGCGACGAGGAGATCAGCTCGCCCGGCGCGCGCGCCATGCTGACCACGATGGGCGGCCAGCAGGACGCGGTGTTCTCCTGCGAAGCCACGCGCGTGACCGGCGACCGCCTGTCGCTCGCCACCAGCGGCATCGGCGCGATCGCGCTGACCGTGCATGGCAAGGCCTCGCACGCGGGCAGCTCGCCCGAACAGGGCCGCAACGCGCTGTATGAACTCTCGCACCAGATCCTGCAGATGCGCGACCTGTCCAACCCGGACAGCGGGCTCAAGGTGAACTGGACCATCTCGTCGGCCGGCACCAACCGCAACGTGATCCCGGCCACCGCCACGGCACAGGCCGATGTGCGCGTGCTGCACACCGTCGACTACGACAACCTGGAGCGCACGCTGCAGGAGCGCGTGAAGAAGCAGCTGATCCCCGACACCAGGGTGGAAGTGAAGTTCGAACGCCGCCGCCCGCCGCTGGAAGCCACCGATGCCGCGCGCAAGCTCGCCGCGCACGCGCAAGGCGTGTATGCCGAGATCGGTGAGAAGCTGGCCGTGTACGACACCGCCGAAGGCGGCGGCACCGATGCGGCTTTTGCCGCGGCCGCCACCAAGGCGCCGGTGATCGAGCGCTTCGGCCTGCGCGGCTTTGGCGCGCACTCCAACGATGCCGAGTATGTCGACCTCAACTCGGTCACGCCGCGCCTGTACCTGCTCACGCGCATGATCATGGACGTGTCGCAGGACAAGACTGGCCGCTGATCTGCTCGCCCAGCCTGTCGCTCGTGCCAGCCTGTTGCAGGGCTGGCACGCTTCTCGCCTATGGAGAACGGCAGGAGCGACGCAGAACAAACATGGTGCGGACCGTTTTCGACAGCACACGCCGCGCTCCTGACGGGTCACTGAATCTGAATGGGAGATACCGTATGGCAAGCGCAGACCGCATCGTTGAGCTATCTCACCACGTTGGGTTTATCGCGGACAACAAGATCTCCAGCATCGCCGAGATCAACCGGGAAACGAAGTTTCTCGCCCTGAACGCCCTGATCGAGGCGGCCCGCGCCGGCGATGCGGGCCGTGGCTTCAGCGTCGTGGCAAATCAGGTCAAGCAGGTCTCCGAGCGCATCTCCGGCATCACCGGCGAGCTCACCACGGAACTGGGCGGCTCCATCGCCGAGCTCACCCAGCTCGGCGACGCCATGATCCGGCAGATGCGCGGCCACCAGGGCCAGCGCCTGGCCGACATGGCGCTGAACATGATCGACCTGGTCGACCGCAACCTCTACGAGCGCTCCTGCGACGTGCGCTGGTGGGCCACCGATGCCGCCATCGTCGATGCGGTGAGCAACCCCGACCGTGCCAGCGCCAGCCATGCGAGCGAGCGCCTCGGCGTCATCCTCAACAGCTACACCGTCTACCTCGACCTGTGGGTGATCGACGCGCAGGGGCGTGTCGTTGCCAATGGCCGCCCGCATGCCTATCCCGGCGTGGCGGGACGCAATGTCTCGGGCGTGGAATGGTTCAAGCGCGCGATGGCCACGGGCTCGCGCGACGACTATGTCGCGCACGACGTCGCGGTATCGCGCTTTCTCGACAATGCCAGCGTGGCCACCTACGCCACCGCCATCCGCGAAGGCGGCCGCGCCACCGGCGAACCCGCCGGCGTGCTCGCCATCTTCTTCAACTGGGCGCCGCAGGCGCAGGCGGTAGTCAAGGGCGTACGCCTGTCCCCGGAAGACTGGCAGCGCACGCGCTGCCTGCTGGTGGACGCGAAGCACCGCGTCATCGCCGCGTCGGATGGCATGGGCTTGCTGGCCGAGACCTTCCCGCTGAAGGACGACAATCACCCCACCGGCTGGTACGAGGCGCCGGACGGCGCGCTGGTGGCGTTTGCCCGCACGCCGGGTTACGAGACCTATCCGGGGCTGGGCTGGTATGGCGTGATCGTCCTGCATCCTGCCGGCGGCAGGCATCCGGCAGGGCACGCTTGATGCGCCTGATGCGCTGATAGAGCAGCCCCACAGGTACGCCAGGCACCGCGTGGGGTTGCTGCAATGTGGCGCGTGAGCACCGCGACGGTGCATGGCATCGAACACCGATATGGCCGCGGGCCACTGCGCGCAGGCTCAGGCCAGCTTTTTTCGCCCGCCCAGGTCGGGTAGGAAGATGGCCAGCAGCCCAAGCAGCGGCAGGAACGCGCACAACTCGTAGACCGACTGGATGCCATGCGTGTCCGCCAGCTTGCCCAGCACCGCTGCGCCGATGCCGCCCATGCCGAAGGCAAAGCCGAAGAACAGGCCCGACACCATGCCCACCTTGCCAGGGATCAGTTCCTGCGCGAACACCAGGATGGCCGAGAAGGCGGACGCCAGGATAAAGCCGATGATGAACGACAGCGCGCCGGTCCAGAACAGGTTGGCGTGCGGCAGCATCAGCGTGAACGGCGCCACGCCAAGGATCGACGCCCAGATCACGCGCTTGCGGCCGATGCGGTCGCCGATGGGACCACCCAGGATGGTGCCGGCCGCCACCGCGAACAGGAACACGAACAGGTAGAGCTGCGAACTCTGCCGCGTCAGGCCGAAACGCTCCATCAGGTAGAAGGTGTAATAGGTGTTCAGGCTCGCCATATAGAAATACTTGGAGAACACCAGCGCCATCAGCACCAGCATGGCGCGCACCACGGTGCTGCGCGGCAGCGGTGCGTGCGCGGCGACCGCCTTGCGCTTGCGCGTGGTATGCGCCAGCTCCCGGCCGTACCAGATACCGATCTGCCACAGCACGGCGATGGCCAGCAAGGCCGCGAGCGAGAACCAGGCCACGCTGCTCTGCTGGTGCACGATCCATGCCGCCAGCAGCGGCCCCGTGGCGCTTCCCGCGTTGCCGCCGACCTGGAAGATCGACTGCGCCAACCCGTGCTGGCCGCCCGAAGCCATGCGCGCCACGCGTGACGACTCCGGATGGAAGATCGACGAACCGGTACCCACCAGCGCGGCCGCCACCAGCAGCACGCCATAGGTCGGCGCCACCGACAGCAGCAGCAGGCCGCACAGCGTGAAGCCCATGCCGATCGACAGCGACTGCGGCTTGGGATGCTTGTCGGTGTACAGCCCCACCACCGGCTGCAGCAGCGAAGCCGTGATCTGGTAGGTCAGCGTAAGCAGCCCGATCTGGGTAAAGCTGAGATTGAAGCCGCCCTTGAGCATCGGGTAGATGGCCAGGATCAGCGACTGGATCATGTCGTTGAGGAAATGCGAAAAACTGATCGCCCCCAGCACGCGGAAACCGGTCCGCTCGGCGGCGGCCTGCGTAGTGTGAAGACTCGGGGCCTGGCCCTGCGGCGAGGCGTTCGCGCCGCCTGGCGCGGTATCGATGCGGCTGCTCATGATGGAAACGGGGGCTGAGAGAAAACAAGGGGGGAATCCTGGCGCCCATCGTAAATGGCGCAATTCCGCCTGTCCTGCGAGAATAGGGCCGTAACCTTGGAGAAAAGGACATGCCCCGTCCCGTTACTCGCCGCAACGCAGGTGTGGACGCTGCGCCTTTCGCGCCGCACAGCGCCAGCGCCCCACCCTCGCCCCCGCGCTATCCTGCCGATACTCCCGGCATCGACCGCGCCGACAGTTACGCGGCGGTGCCGGCCTATCTCCGCTACGACCGCAGCCTGATGCCGGTCACCGCCATGGCGGCCGACTACGTGCCGGGCCACGTCACCAAGCCGCACCAGCATCCCAATGCCCAGTTGATCCACGCCGTACATGGCGTGATGGTGGTGGCCACCGCAGAAGGCCAATGGATCGTCCCGCCCACGCGCGGCATGTGGATGCCCGGCGGCACCGTGCACTGGATCCGCATGGTTGGCCACGTGCGCATGCGCACCGCCTATATCCGCCCGGACGCCGCCGCCAACCTGCCTACACGCTGCACCGTGCTCGGCATCACGCCGCTGCTGCGCGAACTCATCCTCGCCGCGATCGACATTCCCACGCCTTACGCCGCCGAATCCCGCGACGGACGGTTGATGCGGTTGCTGCTGGATGAAGTGATGCTGGTGCCAACGCTGCCTCTGCACTTGCCGCGTCCCGCCGACGCCGGGTTGCGGCAGATCTGCGATGCGATTGTCGGAGCGCCGGATACGGCGCTGACGCTGGCTGAATGGGGGGAGCGACTGGGCGTGGACCCCAAGACGATCCAGCGGCGGTTTGCGCGGGAGACCGGGATGACGTTTGGGCAGTGGAGGCAGCAGGCGAGGTTGCTGGCGGGGTTGGAGGGGCTGGCCGCCGGGGCTAAGGTGGTGGATGTGGCGCTGGATCTTGGGTATGAGAGTCCTAGTGCGTTTTCTACTATGTTTAGGAGGCAGTTTGGGGTGCCGCCTAGTGGGTTTTTTCGGTGAGGTTTTTGGGCGTTGAAAGGCTTACAACGTTGGTGCGCGGGGTGACCTGATCTGCCGCAATG
>JYOD01000007.1 GCA_000955785.1 Burkholderiaceae bacterium 16 | reverse complement strand
AAGCAGTGAACAATGGTCATCAAGTCCTGCACCATCTCTTGCTCTGGCGACAGTCGCTCCTGATTTAATACAAGAAGGATCTCACAGCCGTTGCTCCTCGCATAGTCCTTCGGTCCTCGCCCGGTGCGCACGCATGGGTGAGCCGTGCCAGTTTATAGCGGCATCGCTACAACCCCTTTTCCACCATTTCCAGCAAACGCTGCCCAATCGCGTCCGCCTGTCCCGGCACCATCGCCACCATGCGCAGCGGCCCGTCGATGACCAGCATGGACAAGCCATGCACGGCGGACCAGGCCAGGTATTCGGCACCGGCGCGGCGTGCGGCGGGCAGCACGCCGGCAGCCGCCATGCGGTCCAGCGCCGCGCCCAGCAACTGGAACGGATTCAGGCCGCTCTCGCCCGCCTTGGCGGGAACCGGCACGCCTTCCTGCTCATCCGGCACCGAGAATGCCGTGCGGAACAGGCCCGGTTCGGACAAGGCGAACCGCAGATAGCCGGTGCCCACCGCACGCAGGCTGGCGCGCGCGTAATCCGCTGGCGCCGCCGCCGTGTCCAGCGCGGCAAGTTCGGTTTCCATCGCCACTGCCAGCAACGCCAGCGAGGCGGAGCGCACGGCTTGCAGCAGGTCCTGGCGGCTGGCGAAGTGCCGGTACGCGGCATTGGGCACAACCCCGGCGCGCCGGGTGGCCTCGCGCAGCACCACCGCGTCCGGCCCGCCGTCGCGCGCCAGTTCCATGCCGGCTTCCAGCAATGCGCGCCGCAGGTCGCCGTGGCGATAGGTGCTGCGGGCCGGAGGGCCATCGGCAGGGGTGGCCGGGGCATCGGAATCCGCCGGATCCAGGATGTGCGCAGCGCGCTTTGCGCCCGTCATTTCTTCTCCATGTGGACATCGTCCATTTTCTTTACTATCTTGGTGTTGTTAGTGGACAGTGTACACAATGGATTCAGGCGATCACAGCCACGCATGCGTGGGCGCTGCTATCGCCCAATGGCCCAAAGGAGCACACGATGGTGAACGCATCCCCGCTCGCATCTCACCCGGGCAGTGAAGCGGAAGTCCGCGCCCTGGTCGATGCCTGGGTGAGCGCCGTGCGCGCAAAGGACGCGGTTGCCATGATGCGCAACTATGCTGAAGACGTGGTCATCTTCGACGTCGTGCCGCCGGTGCAGTCCCGCGGCGTGGCGCCATACCGCCAGCGCTGGCAGCAGTGGTTCGACAGCCTGGAGGGGCCCCTGGGCTTCGAGATGACCGGGATGCATCTGATAGCCGGCGAAGACCTGGCCTGTTGCTACAGCGTCAGCCGGGTAAGCAGCACCCCCAGGGGCGGCGCTCCCCGGGAAGCGTGGGTGCGCGCCACTGTCTGTTTTCGCAAGATCGGCGGTCAATGGCTGGTCGTGCATGAGCACGCATCGGTGCCGATCAGTTTCAACCCCTCAGCGTGAAAGCGCAAAAAAGGAGACAAGATGCTAGTCCAACCCTACCTGTTCTTTGAAGGCCGCTGCGAGGAAGCGGCTGAGTTCTACAAGCGCACGCTGGGCGCCGAAGTGATCCTGATGATGCGCTTCAAGGAAGCGCCCCCGCCGGAGTCGCCCCCGCCAGAAGGCGCCTGCGGCCCCGCGGCCGGCAGCGAAGAAAAGATCATGCACATGTCCATGCGCATCGGCGAGACCACGGTGATGCTGTCCGACGGCCGCTGCACGGGCAAGCCCGACTTCCAGGGGTTCTCGCTGTCGGTGACCGTACCGGATATCGCCACCGCGGACCGCGTGTTCAACGCCCTGGCCGAGGGCGGCGAGGTACTGATGCCGCTTGGCAAGACGTTCTACTCGCCGCGCTTCGGCATGACGAAGGACCGTTTCGGCATGTCGTGGATGGTCATCGTCCTGGAGTCCTGAGTCCAACTCACCGAGCGGTAGCTGCGCCGCTTCCCGCCTGACGGCATCCGCCGCCGGGCGGGCTTCCCAATCTCTTCTTTCCCTGCGCTGCGCCAACTCAGTGGCCTGCCGGCTCACGCGCCATTTTGTTGCATTTTGTGTTTTTTATTGGCAAACTGTGGCGAATGAATCCAGCGTCTCCCGGCGCGCTTTCCCCACAGGTGCCCCTATGTCCGCGTCTTATCGCCGCCCCGTTCCCGAGCACGCCCGCGTCGTCATCATCGGCGGCGGCATCATTGGCTGCAGCGTGGCCTATCACCTCACCAAGCTGGGCTGGACAGACGTGGTGCTGCTCGAACAGGGCCAGCTCTCCTGCGGCACCACCTGGCACGCGGCCGGCCTGGTCGGGCAGTTGCGCGCACAGGAGAGCATGACCAAACTGATCCGCTACTCGACGCGTCTCTATAGCGAGCTGGAAGCGGAGACCGGGCTGGGCACCGGCTGGAAGCAGTGCGGCTCGCTCTCGGTGGCGCGCACCGCCGAGCGCATGACCCAGCTCAAGCGCACGGCGGCGGTGGCGCGCGCTTACGGCGTGGATTGCGAGGTGATCTCCCCCCGCCAGGCCGGCGAGCTGTGGCCAGTGATGCGCACCGACGACCTGCACGGCGCGGTGTGGCTGCCTGGCGATGGCAAGGGGAATCCCACCGATCTCACCCAGGCGCTGGCGCGCGGCGCCCGCAGCCGCGGCGCGTTCATCGTGCAGGACACCAAGGTCACGGCCATCCATACGCGTGACGGCCGCGCCGGCGGCGTGAGCTGGCAGGACAAGCAGGGCGCGAGCGGCCGTATCGAGGCGGAAATCGTGGTGAACTGCGCGGGCCAGTGGGCCAGGCAGGTAGGCCGCCTGTGCGGCGTGACCGTGCCGCTGCATTCGGCCGAGCATTACTACATCGTCACCGAGCGCATCGCCGGCGTGCACCCGGACCTGCCGGTGATGCGCGACCCGGACGGGTTTATCTACTTCAAGGAGGAAGTGGGCGGGCTGGTGATGGGCGGCTTCGAACCCAACGCCAAACCCTGGGGTATGCAAGGCATTCCCGAGCCGTTCGAGTTCCAGCTCCTGCCCGACGACTGGGACCAGTTCGAGATCCTGATGCAGAACGCGCTGCAGCGCGTGCCAGCGCTGGAAACGGCGCAGGTGAAGCAGTTCTACAACGGCCCTGAGTCCTTCACGCCAGACAACAACTTCATCCTGGGCGAAGCACCCGAGCTGCGTAACTTCTACGTGGGCGCGGGCTTCAACTCGATGGGGATCGCCTCGGCCGGCGGCGCCGGCATGGCGCTGGCGGAATGGATCGTGGCGGGCGAGCCCACCATGGACCTGTGGCCGGTCGACATCCGCCGCTTTGCCGGCTTCAACGGCAACGAAAGCTGGCTGCACGACCGCGTCAAGGAAACCCTGGGACTGCACTACGCCATGCCCTGGCCCAATCGCGAACTCGATACCGCGCGGCCTTTCCGCCGCTCGCCGCTGTACGCCCACCTGCGCGAAGCCGGCGCCAGTTTCGGCAGCAAGATGGGCTGGGAGCGGCCGAACTTCTTTGCGCCCGCCGGGGAGACGCCGGAGATCCGGTACGCGTTCAGCCAGCAAAACTGGCTGCCATGGAGCGGCGCCGAGCATCGCGCCTGCCGCGAGGGCGTGGCGCTGTTCGACATGAGCTCCTTCTCCAAGTACATCGTCAAGGGCGCCGATGCCCAGGCCGTGCTGCAGCAACTGATGAGCAACGACGTTGCAGTGCCGCCGGGGCAGACGGTCTACACCGCGATGCTCAACGAAGGCGGCACCTATGAGTCCGACCTGACCGTGACCCGGCTGGCGCAAGACCAGTACCTGCTGGTGACAGGCTCGGCGCAGACCACGCGCGATTTCAGCTACATCGAACGGCTGATCCCCGCCGACCAGCGTTGCGCCATCGTCGACGTAACTGGCCAGTACGCGGTGCTGGCGGTGATGGGACCGCGCTCGCGCGAACTGTTGCAGCGCGTGTCGCGCGCGGACTTCTCCAGCGCGGCCTTTCCCTTCGGCAGCTCGCGCGAGATCGACCTGGGCTACGCCACCGTGCGCGCGACGCGCCTGACGTATGTGGGCGAGCTTGGGTGGGAACTGTATGTGCCCGTGGAGTTCGCCGTGGGCGTCTACGAGACCTTGCACGCAGCGGGCAAACCGCTCGGGCTGGTCAATGCCGGCTACTACGCCATCGAATCGCTGCGCATCGAAAAAGGCTACCGCGCCTGGAGCCGCGAGCTGACTACCGGCATCCATCCGTTCGAGGCCGGGCTGTCCTTCGCCTGCAAACTGGACAAGCCGATTCCTTTCCGGGGACGTGAAGCGCTGCTGAAGCTGCGCACGTCAGGGGGCGCCGCCCAGGTGAAGCGGCACGTGGCCGTGCTGACGCTGGACGGCGCCAGCCAGGCCATGCTGTGGGGCGGAGAGGCGGTGCTGCGCACCGGTCCGGATGGCACGGTACGCCCGGCCGGCTTTATCACGTCGGCGGCCTTCGGCCATACGCTGGGTTGCCCGGTGGGCCTGGCGCTGCTGCAGCGTGAAGATGGTGCGGCCGATGCGGAATGGATCGCCGCCGGCAAGTACCACGTTGACCTGGCCGGCGAATTAATGCCTGCCAGCGTGCATCTGCGGCCGCCCTACGACCCGGGCAACGCCAGGGTCAGGGTGTGATGCGCTGATGCGCGCTGTGAAATGACATGCGGAGCACCGGGGTGCCGCGCAACAGGAGCCGGACGCAGGTGTCCGGTTGAACCGCGTGCGGTGCCGGCACCCGGGGGCAATGCTCAGCTTGACTTGCCGTCGGCGCCGGGAGCGGCAGCCGCTTGATTGGACTTCAGCGCGCAGGGGGTCTGCGCTTGCTGCTTCGCTTGCGCCTGCTTCTGGACGCGAGCGCGCTCGATGACGGTCCAGTCCGGACCGGCAAAGGCCGGCAGCGAGGAAGCGAGGGCGGTGACGCTAAGCAGCGCCAGCACGATGGTTTTCATGATTTGTCTTGAGACAGGAATAGGAATCGGGGATCTTGATACTTGCCGGCCAGCCCCCGGGCGGGAACCCAGGGGCCGGACCGGCCGCGCTGTATCAGGCGCTGGCCTGGCTGTTGGCTGCCGCGCCATGCGCCGGCGAAGCCGACACGCCGGTCAGGTCGCGGCCGGCAAGCTCCAGAGCCGCGGAGACACCGCCATGCGCGCCTTCCGTGAACGGGTCGCGGCGGTCGTTGGCACGCGCGCCGTCGGTGAACGGATCGCGGCGGTCGTTGGCGCGTGCGCCGTCGGTGAATGGGTCGCGCTTGCCGTTGTGCAGTGCGTAGCCGTACTTGTCGCCGGCGCTGGTGCTATCTTTCGGACCCGTTGCGCTGGCTTGCGTCGATGCCAGTACGCAGACACCGAAGGCGGCTGCGGAAACGAGGGTCGTGAAGAGCTTCTTGTTCATGATGCTGCTTGATTCCAGAATTTGGCGGCACTTTCCACTTAACGTGGAGCGGGATAGGCGGATCTGCGTCCCGCATGTCGTCTGTTTCGCCTTTTGATCTGCACCGGCGCGATAAGCAGCGCGGTACAGGTCCATAGTGTAGTCACGGCGAATCATTCCCGTGATGAATTAAACGTCTCGTTTTCAGTCGTTTTTTTCACAATGCACAGCCGGGCGAAGTCCTTTGCCAAAACGGGGGCGGGCGCCCGTCATCCATGCGAAACCCGACTGATCAGTGCGACATTAATTCATGCCGGCAATGCGTACGGCATGGGTACACTCCGCACGCCGCACCAGGTGAAACCGGGCATCCCCCACGGTCTCCGCGCGGTTCCCTGCCCTCCGGTCGCCCTCTCCCGGTCACCGGCTGCCATGACAATAAGCCCCCCGGCCGCACCCCGAATGACAGAATCCGCTTCCGCCGCATCACGCAAACCGCCCTCCCCGGAAGACATCCGCAAGCGCATCTTCGCCATCGTCGCAGCCTCATCCGGCAACCTGGTCGAGTGGTTCGACTTCTACGTCTACGCGTTCTGCGCCATCTACTTCGCGCCCTCCTTCTTTCCAAAGGCGGATCCCACTGCGCAACTGCTGAATACCGCCGGCGTATTCGCTGCCGGCTTCCTGATGCGGCCGATCGGCGGCTGGCTGTTCGGCCGCATTGCGGACCGCCACGGGCGCAAGAGTTCGATGCTGATTTCGGTATTGATGATGTGCCTCGGCTCGCTGCTGATCGCTTGCCTGCCCACCTATGCCAGTATCGGCAACTGGGCACCCGCCCTGCTGCTGTTGGCGCGGCTGCTCCAAGGCTTGTCGGTCGGCGGTGAATATGGCACTACGGCGACCTATATGAGCGAGATCGCGCTCAAGGGCCGGCGCGGATTCTTCTCGTCGTTCCAGTACGTGACGCTGATCGGCGGCCAGTTGCTGGCCGTGCTGGTGGTGGTGGTGCTTCAGCAACTGCTGGACGAAGCCGCGCTCAGGAGCTGGGGCTGGCGTATTCCCTTTGTGATCGGCGCGCTGACCGCGGTCGTCGCGCTGGCACTGCGGCGCACGCTGCACGAGACGTCGTCCGCCGCCACGCGCGGCAGCAAGGAAGCCGGCAGCGTCGCGGCGCTCTTCCGCCATCACAAGGCGGCGTTCTTTACCGTCCTGGGCTATACCGCCGGCGGCTCGCTGATCTTCTATACGTTCACCACGTATATGCAGAAGTACCTGGTGAACTCCGCGGGCATGTCCATCAGGACGGCAAGCACGGTGATGACCGGCTGCCTGTTCCTCTACATGTGCATGCAGCCGCTGTTCGGCGCCTTGTCGGACCGCATCGGCCGGCGCAGCAATATGCTGGCCTTCGGCGCGCTCGGCACCTTCGCCACCGTTCCGATCCTGAGCGCGCTGCAGATTGTCTCCAGCCCGCTCGCCGCCTTCCTGCTGATCTCCCTGGCGCTGGCGATCGTCAGTCTCTACACGTCGATCAGCGGCATCGTCAAGGCGGAGATGTTTCCGCCCGAGGTGCGCGCGCTCGGCGTGGGGCTTACCTATGCCATCTCCAATGCGATCTTTGGCGGCTCGGCCGAATACGTGGCGCTGGCCTTGAAATCGGCGGGGCACCAATCGTCCTTCTACTGGTATGTGACGGCAATGATGGCCCTGGCGCTCGTGGTCAGCCTGCGCTTGCCACGGGAAGCCAGGCACCTGCGTCACGAGGATTGAGGCGAGCGGCGGGAAGCGCTAGCCCTCGCACCCCCATGCCTGCAATTGTTCGGCAGTCGCGCCGGCGCCGCCGCAAACGATGACCAGCACATCCGTTGCCGCCATTGCCGCCGCCGGCATTTGCTCCAGGGCGGCCAGTGCCGCGCCGCATGCCGGCTCCACGACGATGCGGTGCTCCGCCAGGAAGCGCAGGCACGCGCTGACCGCGGCCTTGTCCGAGACCACCTGGCTGACGATCGGATGCCGCGTGGACCACTCGACCGCCTTGTCGCAAGGGCGCTTCGCCCCCAACGAGGTCGCAATGCTGGTGACTGCCGGCAGTTCCACCGGCGCGCCTGCCGCCAGCGAGGCCGCGTAGGATTCGGCGCCAACGGTCTCGGCCGCAATGACCGGCACGTCGCCCCAGCCGTTCCGGTGCAGCCCGGCGAGCACGCCGCACAGCAAGCCGCCGCCACCCACCGACAACACCACGGCGCCGGGCTTGATGCCGGTGGCAGCGACCTCGTCGATCATGGTCGCGTGGCCTTCCCAAAGCAGGGGATCGTCAAAAGGATGGATGAATGCGTAGTCCTGCTTCATCAACGAGAGCGCGTGGTCGTTTGCCTCGCTCCACGCGCGTCCGTGAACGATCAGTTCGGCGCCTTCCATGCGGATGCGCTCGCGCGCCGCGGCGGATGTGCTTTCGGGCACGACGACAGTGACCGGCACGCCGAGAAGCCGCCCGCTATAGGCGACGGCAATGCCAGCATTACCGCCGGAAGAGCAGACGAAGTGCTTTGCCCCCCGCTCCTTGTGGACCCGGCAAGCATGGCCGATTCCCCGCGCCTTGAATGAGCCGGGGGGCTGGAGCGCTTCCATCTTGAACCACACCGACCGGCCCAGCCGCTGCGAATAGGACGTGGATCTCAGCAGCGGCGTGACGATGTGCAGGTCAGGTTCGTGCGTTGCCCCGCCAGGGACGCCTGGCAGTGCGTGGTCAGAATTGGACATGTGAAGCGTGTTGGTTCGGCAATGAGGGATGCTGCATGGTAGGAGCCGGACCGCCATGCGGTCAAATGCTTACTGGATGCGGAAGCTATACTTTCAAGGCATAGGCTTGGCACCGTCATGGCGACGGGATTCGCCAGCGGCACAAGATCCCCGGAGCAAAGACAGCACGAATGCGCAACATCGAAACCCGGCACTTACGCTACTTCATCGCCGTCGCGGAGGAAGGCAGCATCATTGCGGCCTCCCGGGCCCTGAACATCAGCCAGCCAGCCTTGTCGCGGCAGATCCAGGACCTGGAGGGCGCCATTGGCGTTCCTTTGTTCGAGCGGCATGCCAAGGGGGTGCAGCTTACCGATGCCGGGGTGAGCTATCTGCAGGATGCGAAGCAATCCCTGCTGCAGCTGGAGCATGCGCGCGACCGCGCCCATCGCATTGCGCAGGGGCAGACCGGTTCGTTCAGGCTGGGCATCATGCCGAGCTACCTGGCTTCACCGGTCACGCTGTCGATTCTCGAACACTATCGGGAGCACAACCCGGAGGTTCTGCTGTCAATCGAGCCTCTGCTGTCAATGCAACAGGCGCAGGCGCTCAGAAGCGAGCAGCTCGACGGCGGCATCATGGCCTGGCGCACGGCGGACGATGCCAGCCTGAGCGGCATCCCCTTGTACCGGGAGCACTTCGTGCTGGCGGTGCCGGCGCAAGCCTCGCCGCCCGTCAGGCGCCCGAGGCGGCTGGCCGATCTCGCCGGCGAGCGCTTTGTCTGGTTCAGCCGGGAAAAATCGAGCGCGCAGCACAGCCTGCTGATGACGGCCTGCGCGAACGCGGGCTTTTCCCCGCACGTCGTCCAGATCGGCACCGACACGCCGACCATCCTCGGGCTGGTGGCCGCGGGCGTGGGATGCGCGCTGGTGCCAGCCAGTTCGCAGCTGCATGCGCCACCGGCTGTTGCATTTATCGCGCTGGCCGACCTGACGGAGCGCGTCGATATCGAGTTCGTGTACTCGGCGGCGCGCCGCTCGCCGCGCGTCCAGCGCTTTATCGAGTCCGTGCGGCACGTCACCGGCAAGAAGGCGGGATCCGCACGTGGCAAAGCTTAGTGGTGCTCGCCTGGGTGCTCGCTTGCCGCAGTGTGCTCCTCCACCTTGGGGCTGTTCTGCCATCCTCCGCCCAGCGCCAGGAAGAGGTTGATCTGGTTAATGGCGACCTGGCTGTCCGATGCCGCCAGCGCGGCTTCGGCCCCGGCCAGCGTGCGGTCGGCATCGAGACTGGACAGGTAGGGCACACGGCCCGCCTGGTACAGCATCCGGTGCTGCCGCGCCACTTCATTGGCGTCGTCGCGCGCCACGCGCAAGGACTGGTTGCGCTCCAGTTCGCTGGTGTAGGCGCTGAGCGCCGTCTGGGTTTCCTGCAACGCCTTCAGCACCACGCCATCGAAGCGGGCCAGCGCGGCGTCGGCGCCGGCTTCCATGCCGTGGATGCGCGGACGCACGCCGTTGGTAGGCAGGTTCCAGGTCAGTAGAGGGCCCATGCTCCAGCGGGCGGTCGGGCCCGTGCCGAGGTCGCTGAGCAGGCCGCTCAGGCCGGCCGACGCGCCGATGCGGATGGAGGGGTAGAGATCGGCAGTGGCCACGCCGATTTTCGCCGTGGCGGAGGCCAGTTCGCGCTCCGCCTGCCGCACGTCCGGCCGGCGCTTGAGCAGCGCCGCACCATCCCCTACCGGAATCGCCTGGCGCAGCCGCGGTTCCTCCTTGCACTCGGATTCCGCCTCGGGCAGTGCCGCCGGCGGCTTGCCCAGCATGACCGCGAGCCGGTACGCAGCGCTTTCCTTTTCCGCCCTGAAGCGTGGCAATGCCGCGCGCAGGGTCTCGGCTTGCGCCCGGGCACGCAGCATGTCGGTGGGCTGGCCACGGCCGGCGGCCACCATCTTGCCGGCGATCTCCACGCCACGCGACTGCAAGGCAAGCTGGTGCCCCGCCACTTCCAGCTCATGCGTGGCGGCGCAGCCCTGCACATAGGCGCGTACGGTTTGCGCCACCACGCTGACCCGCGCTGCGTCCAGCGCGGCCTGGCTCGCCTCCGCGCTAGCCAGCGCGGCTTCGTCGGCGCGGGCCAGCTTGCCGAAGAAATCCACCAGGTAGGACACCGAGAAACCGAAATCGCCCAGATTAAAGACCGGTAGCTTCTCTTTGATCAGGAAGCTCTCGCCCGCGATCTGCGCGCGCTCGGTCTTGGCAGACAACGCCGCTTGCGGCAGGTTCTCCGACTCGACCTCGTGGTAGATCGCAATGGCGCGCCGCAGGTTGGCGGCGGCAACGCGCAGGTCGGTATTGGCGGTAAGCGCCTGCCGGACCAGCTTGTCGAGCCTGGGGTCGTCATACAGGCGCCACCAGTCGTCCGGCACCGGCGCAACGGAGACGGCCGGGTTCGCCGTGCCAAGCAAGGGACCGTTGGCCTCCGGCGCGCGCACGGCGGCTTGCTTTGGCACGTGGTAGTCGGGTCCCACCGTGGTGCAGGCGAACAGCAGCGGCGCCAGCGTGGGCAGCAAGGCCAGGCGGAGCTTGTTCATCGCGCGCCCGCCTCGTCACGCAGGACAGGAATGCCCTTGCGGGGCTCCGCCACGGACACCGTCGCCGTGCGGCCGGAAACGAGCCGCACCCCGGCCGGCACGTCGTCGAGCACGATGCGCACCGGCACCCGCTGCGCCAGCCGCACCCAGTTGAAAGTGGGGTTCACGTTCGGCAACAGGTTGGAGCCGTTGCTGCGGTCGCGGTCCTCGATGCCGGCGGCAATGCTCTGCACATGTCCGTGCAGAAGGGTGCGCTCGCCCATGATGCGCACCGTGACGGGGTTCCCGATGCGGATGCCGTGCAGCTTGGTCTCCTCGAAATACCCTTCGACGTGGAAGGAGTCCGTGTCGACCATCGACAGCACGGGCCGGCCCGTCGTGACGTAATCGCCCAGCCGCGGCAGGCGGTCGTTGAGGAAGCCTTCCACCGGGCTGACCACGCTGGTGCGGGCAAGGTTGAGTTTCGCCAGGGCGACGGCGGCTTCGGCTTGCGCCAGCGCCGCTTCACCCTGCTGCACCCTGGCCTGCCCTTCCTCCACCACTTCCGTGGCGACCACCTCGGACAGGTTTCGGCTGCGGGCGGCCTCCCGGCGTGCCTGCGCCAGCGTCGCGCGCTGCGCGGCTGCCGTCGCCATGGCTTGTTGCAGCGCCAGCTGATAGCGATCCTGGTCGATCACGAACAGCACCTGCCCGCGCCGCACGCGCTGGTTGTCCTTGACCAGGATGCGCGTGACCAGCCCGGAGACATCGGGGGCAACCTGCACCACGTCGGCGCGCACGTGGCCATCTCGCGTCCATGGCGCGATGGTGTAGTAGTCCCACAGGTGCCTGACGACGAACAGGGCGGCAACCGTGGCAAGCACGGTCAGCAATACGGGGCCCAACAAACGGAATTTGAGTTTCATGATTGCAGCGAGCGGGCCATGGCGACCACGCCACCCAGCACGATCAGGTAAAGGGCGAGATTGAACAGCGACCGGTGCCAGACCAGCCGGTAGAAACCCACGCGGGCGAGCACCGCGCGCATGCCGGCGGTGATGGCAAAGGTCAGCAGCATCAGCGCCAGCAGGCCGGGCACGAACACGCCGTAGATATCGATTTCCGCGCTCAGCATTTGTGTTCCGCCTGCAAGGGAAGCGGCAAGGCAGGCAAGGGGTGCGCCGGCCGCGCCGCCGCCTGCTCCGCCGGATATAGCGTGACCCGAAGGGCGATCAGCGCGGCGAGCGCATGGCGGGCGCTCTCACCCAGGGTTCCCGCGCCGTCGGATTGCAGGGCGACCTCGCGAATCGCCTTGTCGATCCGCTCGGACAGCGCATCCGGGGGCGCCATCGCGTGCCCGGCTTTCAGCCGTGCGCGGAAATGCAGGGCGACCGCATTCAGTACCCTGGTCACGCCCCGGCGCGCGGCCGGGCGCAAGGCCGGCAGGTTGCGCTGCAGCGCCAGCGCGCCAAACCCGACCTGCAACTCGGCAAAGCCGTCCGACGACATCTTGTCGTCGCTGGCCGCGAGCCGGGGCACGAGCTGGCTGAGCCGGTCGAGCATGCGGCCGCCCAGCTTTGCCTGCTCGCCGGGCTCGCGCCGGGTCGCGGCCTGCGCCAGGTCCTTCCAGCTGGCGCGGATCAGCCGGTGCGCGGCCACGCGGGCGCCGAACGGCCGCGTGGCCATGGCCCACAGCGGCGCGAACAGCATGCCGCCGATACTGGCAAGGCTGCTGTTAAAGGTGCCGAGGAAATTCGTATCGTAGACACTCTGCACATTGGCGAAGGATGCCGTATTGACCGACAGCAGCATGGCGATCAGGTTGAAGCCCGGCCGCGAAATCAGCATGCCGATGCCCATGTAGGGCACGGCCAGCATGCCCACCAGGGTTTCGAAGTTGTGTGCGTTCGGCACCACCAGGAACAGGTAGAAGGAAGAGACGGCGAAACAGAAACAGCTCCAGCGCAAAAAGGAATGCGCCACCGGCCGCGGCTCCTCGATGGTGGCAAAGAAGCAGCACGCGATCGACGCCACCGCGACCGACCCCGCCCCGTCCTCCCATCCCGAGACGATCCACAGCATCCCCGCGCAGAACACGGCGAGGCTGGTCGAGCACGCATAGAACAGCAGCATGGCGTGATCGTGGTGATGCGCCCGGTCCGCACGGTCGGCTCGGCGGCTACTGCGGCCGCGGTGCGCCGCCGCCGCGCCCGCCGCCTGGTCGCCGATGCCGCGCTGCAAGGCGTGGCAGTCTTCGCACACCTCCGCCAGCTTGCGCAGGTGATCGTTGGCGGTGGCGACCAGGCCGGCATGCCAGCCCGGCGCCTTCCCGTACCCGGCCCACGGCCCGGCCGCCGGCTCCAGCGCAGGCCGCGGGCCATCGAAGCCAGCGTGGATCCAGCCCGACATGTCGGCCATATGGCGCGCCAGTTGCTCCGGAATGCCAGCCGCGTGGCGCCGCAGGGCCTGCAGGACAGCCGCCAGCGAAGACAGCACAGGCAGCAGCATCGTCATCCGCTCGCGCAAGGCGCGCGCATGGCGCAGGGTGTCCGCGCTTTCCGTGTCGTAGGACAGTTGGACGATCAACTGGTCCAGCGCGAGGATATCGGCGGCCAGCCGGTGGCGGCTGCCATGGCGCGTGGCATTGGCGGCCGGATCGGCGGACAACATGTCGGTTGCCCAGAGCGCCGCGTCCGCCAGCCAGGTGGCGGACCTGGCACGCAGCGCCGGTGCCACCTTTGCCGGAAAGACGATGGCGCCCACCATGCCGGCGCAGACGATGCCGATGACAATCTCCTCGATGCGCGCAACGGCGATGTCGAACACCTGCGCGGGATCGCTGACCGACGGCAGCGCCACGATCGGCAGCGTGTAGGCCGCCAGCAGGAACACATAGCTGCGCGGCGTGCGTTGCAGCAGCGAGAGATAGAGCAAGGCGCCGGTCCAGAGTGCGATCGCCCCCATCAGCATGACGGGCGCGTTGACCAGCAAGGGCACCGTGACCACGGCGGCGGTCGCGCCCAGCAGCGTGCCCGCCACGCGATAGGCTGCCTTGGAGCGGGTCGCGCCCGTCAGCGGATGCGACACGAAATAGACGGTTGCCATGGCCCAGTACGGGCGGGGCAAGCCCAGTGCCAGCGCGATATAAAGCGCCAGCATCGAAGCGGCAAATGCTTTCAGCGAAAAGAGCCACTGCCGTGCGCTCGGCCAGCTAGGCATGACGCGAACCTGTTGTTTTTTGGGGGGGCGCTCGATGTATTCACGCCGGCGTGGCACGCTGGCGGACAGGGCGATGAACCAGGACGATCGGGCCGGCCGGCTAGGTGTTCCGCCCAACGCGGCGTGCAACGGGACGCAGGCGCATCGCACGGGGGGCGGCGATGGCGGTTGGGCGCGTTTGCGCACGGGCATTCATCTTGTCTTCCTTGGCTTCCAGATCCGGCGCCGGGTCCCTGCAACGGCAGCCCGGCGCCGCGTAGAAAAGAAGTGTAGCCAACTGGCGAGCATTCCGAACATGATTTAAAATTGCCATCCCTATTCGCTTTTTTCATGGCAAAGGAAGTACCCCATGCCCATCGATATCCGTGCCCTGCGGTACTTTGTGGAAACCGTGCGCCTGAAGAGCTTCACGCAGGCGGCTGCGTCCCTGTTCGTCACGCAATCCACCATCAGCAAGATGGTGCGGCAGCTGGAAGACGAGATCGGCCAGCCGCTGCTGATCCGCGAGGGCAAGCAGGTCCAGATGACCGACGTGGGGCGGGTGGTCTACGAACGCGGGCAGGAAGCGCTGGGCGTGGTGCACCGGCTCACGCTGGAAGTGGCCGACCTCTCCTCCCTGGGCCGTGGCCAGCTCACGGTAGGGATTCCGCCCATGGCCAACCTGTTCTTCTCGCCGGCCGTCAGCGCCTTCCGCCAGCGCTACCCCAACCTGGACCTGAACCTCGCCGAGCATGGCGGCCACATGGTGGAACAGCAAGTGGCGAGTGGGGAGCTTGAAGTCGGCGCAACGGTGTTGCCCAGGGATAGCGACCTTGCCCTGGCCACGCGCGAGTTCGCCAAGTATCCGATCTGGGTGGCGGGATCACGCAAGGCCAGCTGGGCCAAGGGCAAGACCGTCACCCTGGCGGCGCTGCGCGACGAGCCCCTGCTGCTGCTGACAGAAGACTTCTCCCTGACCCGAAAGCTGCGGCAAGCCTTCCTCGAGGCCCGCATCGAACCGCGGGTCGTGGCGCAAAGCGGACACTGGGAATTCCTCGCCTCGATGGCGGCGGCCGGGCTGGGCACCACCTTCCTGCCGCAGCCGCTGCTGTCCAAGCTGCAACTCGAGGACAAGCTGGCCGTGGCGCGGCTGACGGAACCCACCATGGACTGGGCGCTGGCGCATATCTGGGCGCAGGGGCGGTATCAGTCGCACGCGGCGCGGGCGTGGTTGTCGGTATGCGCGGAAGTTCTGGGGGCTTGAGGGTGGGCCTTGTGGGCAGGCGGGGAATGCCGATGCCGCCTTTCCCATGGAAGCGGGAATAGGGAATTTGGAATAGGGAATCGCCTTCGGCACCGCATTTACTTCGAGAACGCCTCAAATACCAACTGCCGCAACCACTGGCTGGCCGGCTCCCGATTGTTCCGGGCGTGCCAGAGCACGTTGATCACGATATCGGGAATCTTGACCGGGCACGCCGCCGTCTCCAGGCCAAACGGCTTTAACGTCCGCTCCGCATAGGCCTCCGGCACCACCGCGATCATGTCCGTCGTCTGCAGGATATGGCCCACCGCCACGAAGTGCGGCACCCGCAGACGCACCTGCCGCGGCACCCCCGCGCGCTGGATCACTTCGTCCACCATGCTGTGGCCGGTCCCGGCCGCCACGATCGCCACATGCTCGGCGTTGCTGAACGAACCGATCGTCATGCCCTCGCGCGCCAGCGGATGGCCCTTCCTGAAGATGCAGACGTAACGCTGCCGAAACAGGCGCCGCTGGAAGAAACCGGCCTTGAGATCCGGCATGAAGCCGATCGCCAGGTCGACGCGCCCGCTTTCCATCTCCTCGTGCAAGTTGACCGTATGGTTGCGCACCGTGCTGATGGTCACGCCCGGCGCCACCTTCGACAGCCGTTTCATCAGGTCCGGGAGGAAATAGATCTCGCCGATATCCGTCATGGCGATGGTGAAGTTGCGCGTGCTCGATGCCGGCTCGAAGGCTGACTGCGCGTTGAGCGTGTTGTGGATGGCACCAAGCGCATAGCCGATCGGCTCCGCGAGATTCTCCGCGAACGGCGTGGGCACCATGCCCTTGGAGGTCCGCAGGAACAGTTCGTCGCCAAGCAGCTTGCGCAAGCGATTGAGCGCGTTGCTGATGGCGGGCTGGGAAATGCCCAGCGCCTCCGCCACCGCGGAAACGCGGCGCAGGCGAAGCAATTCGTTGAACACGACCAGCAGGTTCAGGTCGATTTCCCGCAGTTCCATCTCGCCTCCTTTATCACTCACAGTGATATGACGTATCACCTTCCTTCTATTTATTTATTCTACCTGCCGCGCCAATATGCGGACAACGACAGCAAGCATCGTTGGAGACAAAGCCCCATGGAAGTATCCATTCATCCGCTCGCGCGCACGCTCCGCGTGCAGCCCGGCGACAACCTGCTGGACGTACTGCGCGCCAACCAGGTTCCTATTTCATACAGCTGCATGGCGGGACGATGCGGCACGTGCCGCTGCAAGCTGGTGGGCGGCCGCGCACTGGTTGCCGGGCCCGAGGATTCCCCCGCGCCCATGGCGGCGGGAGATACGGTGCTGGCGTGCCAGACCACGCTGGTGGAAAGCTGCGCGATCGAGATTCCCGAACTCGACGATGTCGTGGTGCACCCGGCAAAGATCCTCAAAGGCACGGTGACCGGCCTGGAGAACCTCACGCATGACATCAAGCGCGTTCGCGTGGGAATTCCGAAGCCACTCGACTTCTCGCCCGGGCAGTACGCGACGCTGCAGTTCACGCCGCGCCATATCCGCCCCTACTCAATGGCGGTCGCGCGTGGCGCCGATGAACTCGAGTTTCACATCCGGCTGGTGCCCGACGGGCGCGTCACGTCCTATGTGGCGTCGGAGCTGAAGGTCGGCGATCCCATCCGCGTCAGCGGTCCGCTGGGCACGGCCTACCTGCGCCGCAAGTGCGACGGCCCGGTAGTGTGCATTGCCGGCGGCACCGGACTCGCCCCGATCCTGTCGATCCTGCGCGGCATGCTCGATGCCGGCATGCGCAATCCCGTGCATGTCTACTTTGGCGTCCGCACGCAGGCGGACGTGTATGGCCTGGAGTGGCTACGCGAACTGCAGGCGCGCCATGCCGCGCTGCACGTGCATGTAGTGGTGGCGGCAGCCGGTGACGGCGACGGCTTCCGGGGCGGCGTGGTGACCAAGGCGGTCGCGGACGACTGGGCACATATGGGCGGCTGGCGGGCCTATCTCGCCGGCGCCCCCGTCATGGTCGACGCCGCCTCCATCCTGCTCAGGCAGAAAGGCATCGATCCCGAGCACATCCACGCCGACGCATTCCATGCCAGCGGCGTCTGAGACATCCCGACAACAGACCACACGGAGACAAGCCATGCACGAACAGGCCAAGCGCGAACAGGCCATTGCATTCAGGAAAAAGGAATGGAAGGACGAAGGCTCGAGCCGGATTCCGTTCTGGGCCTATACCGACGACGATATCTACCGGCAGGAGCTGGAGCGCTTCTTCTACTCGGGCCACTGGTGCTACATCGGGCTGGAAGCGGAAATCCCGAACCCGGGTGACTTCAAGCGCACGGCGGTCGGCGAGCGCTCGGTGATCGCCAGCCGCGCGGCGGACGGCGGGATCCACGTAGTGGAGAACGTCTGCGCGCACCGCGGCGTGCAGTTCTGCCGCGAGCGCTCCGGTAATCGCAAGGACTTCACCTGCCCCTATCACCAGTGGAACTACGACCTCAAGGGCAACCTCGTCGGCGTGCCGTTCCGGCGCGGCGTCAAGCTCGACGGCAAGGTCAATGGCGGCATGCCAGCCGACTTCGACCCGAAGGCGCACGGCCTGACCAAGCTCAAGGTCGCGCGGCGCAACGGCGTGATCTTCGCCTCGTTCGATCATGAGGTGCCCGAACTGGAGGACTATCTCGGCCCGGCCATCCTGGCCTACTTCGACAGGGTCTTCGATGGCCGCAAGCTGACGATCCTCGGCTACAGCCGCCAGCAGATCCCCGGCAACTGGAAGCTGATGCAGGAGAACATCAAGGATCCATACCACCCCGGGCTGCTGCACACCTGGTTCGTGACGTTCGGGCTCTGGCGAGCCGACAACAAGTCGGAGCTCAAGATGGATGAGCACTTCCGCCACGCGGCGATGATCTCCACGCGCGGCCAGGGCGGCAAGGGCGAAGTGACCAGCGGAGTGTCCAGCTTCAAGGAGCAGATGAGCCTGCACGACGACCGCTTCCTCGACGTGGTGAAGGAAGACTGGTGGGGCACGCCCACGGCGGTGATGATGACGCTGTTCCCCAGCGTCATCATCCAGCAGCAGGTGAACTCAGTTTCCACCCGGCATATCCAGCCAGCCGGCCACGGCACGTTCAACTTCGTGTGGACGCACTTCGGCTTCGAGGACGACGATGCCGACATGACCCGGCGCCGGCTGCGCCAGGCGAACCTGTTCGGTCCGGCCGGCTTTGTCTCGGCCGACGACGGCGAAGTGATCGAGTTTTCCCAGCAGGGCTTCGAGCAGAAGCCGTTCCACCGGACGGTGGCGGAACTGGGCGGACGCGAGATCGGCGATACGGACCACATGGTGACCGAGACGCTGATTCGCGGCATGTACAACTACTGGCGCCGCGTGATGGAGGCTTGAGACATGCTCGACTTTGAAACCTACTCGCAAGTGCTGGCGCTATACGCGGATTACGCCGCCGCGCTCGACAACAAAGAATGGGAGAAGTGGCCGGACTTCTTCACCGAGGCGTGCGTCTACAAGCTGCAGCCGCGCGAGAACTACGATGGCGGCTTCCCGCTTGCCACGCTTTCCTTCGAGAGCCGCGGCATGCTCAAGGACCGCATCTACGGCGCGACCGAGACCATCTTCCACGACCCGTACTACCAGCGGCATGTGGTCGGCATCCCGCGCATCCTGAAGGCCGGCCCGGAGCGGATCGAGGCCGAGGCCAGCTACGCCGTCTTCCGCACCAAGCCGGATGGCCTGTCCACCGTGTACAACGTCGGCCGCTACATCGACGTGATCCGGCCCACGGTCGACGGCCTGAAGTTCGAGTCCAGGCTATGCGTGTTCGATAGCGAGATGATCGCCAATTCCATCATTTACCCGATTTGAGGCAATGCCATGTCAAAGCAATGGACCCAGGTGATACCACTGGTCGCAATCCCCAAGGACGACGTCGTGGCCGTCAATGCAGGTGGCCGGGAGATCGCGCTCTATAGCGTGGACGGCGAAATCTACGCCACGGACAACGCTTGCAGCCACGGCAACGCGCGCCTGTGCGACGGCTTTCTCGATGGACACGAGATCGAATGCCCGCTCCATCAGGGCAAGTTCGACGTGCGCACCGGCCGGGCGATGTGCGAGCCGCTGACTAGTGATATCCAGGCCTATGGCGTGAAGATCGAGAATGGGGCCGTGTTCGTGGAGGTATAGGAGCAAGGTAGCGGAGCGATGGTGACTGAGGGCGCAAGTTGGCGTGGGTGGGCGATGTTTTTGCGCTTCTGGCTGCTGTCGCGGCTGTACGCCTTTGGCCGTTTTCGAAGCAGGCGCCAACCAACACAAAAGTGGACTCCAAGGCCGAGGTATCGCTCAGGAGGGTCACATTTTCCGAATTGTGGGCGGCCTATCCGGGAGGAACGCCATACGTCGATCCCAAGACAGGAGACGTGCCGGCGGGCTTTGAAAATCAATGCGCAATTCGGATGAGCGTCACCCTGCACAAGGTTGGCATCGAGATGAAGTCGTTCCGCGGCAAGGGCCAGATTCGCCTGGAAGGAAAGCGCACAGCTGTTCTGGCTTCCGAGATGGCGAACTGGCTGCGGCTCAAGCCCATGGCTGGCTTCGGAGCACCGGAAAACATCACCGGGTCTGATTGACAAAAGAAGATCGCGGGACGCACTGGCATCGTCGCGTTCAGGAACTATTGGAGGCGCGATGGCGAAACGGCTGGCAACGCCAGCGGCGGTCACATTGACCTGTGAAATGGGTCGCGGCTGACGATCAGCAGCACTCCCGGCGTCGTTTCAACAATCGGTCGCAGCTTGGGATGGGATGCGTTCTTTCCCGGCACCCATTATGGGTGGTCGGACCTCGGGCGATCAACGGAGATACTCTTTTGGGAAATCAAGTAGGCTGGCGGCGCTTCGTTGCGACGGCAGCATTTTCCGGCGTCGGCTTGGCAGTGTAGTCGCATGTTCCGTCATTGATGCGTACCTCTGTGAAGTGTTCCTGCGCCTGTGCACGCCGCGGCCTGGGACATGCGTTGGAATAGACGTGTGCCCTGCTGATGCCCGGATGCTGTTTGGCTTGATCCTGCTGATACCCGTTCCACCGGTTCTGTTTGGCGTGTTGGGGTTCGTGCTCAGCACGCGCGTCGAGAGAACCTGCCTGCTAGCCGTGGCGTTGGTGGCGACAATTCTCACGCATTGGGTAGTAACATTCGCCGCCACTAGAATTGTTGCGCTGTAGCGGCTAGGCATTGCGTGATATGAAGAAATGTAAGTGCGCCCTGCCGGGCGCACTCAAAAGAAAGCGATCCTTGCAGGAGGCTGGCGCGGCGGCATCGGCATCCCTGCCCATTCGCCCATCTGCCGGTACCGGCGCACCATCACGACACATCACATCTTGATGGTTTCGTGGTGGGGCGGGCGCGGTGGTGAAACCCTCAGACTCTTCAATACCGTGCCACCGCGCCCACGACGCAACCGGTATCGCTTGCAACTTCGTGGCTGGTCACCCCGCGAGCGAAAGAGGGCTTGGCTTGAATTGAAAGATGCCCGCTGGTCCCTGGTGGGTGCGCCCTCACTCCACGGAAATCGACGCGCTCTTGATCAGCGCCTGGCTCCTGCCCAGTTCGTCGCGGATGAGGCGGGCGGTCTCTTCGCCATTGCCGCTCTTCAGGACGAAGCCCTGCGCGGCGAACAGTTCCTTGGCCTTGGGCGCGGCCAGCGCCTTGGCCATCGCCTGCTGTAGCCGCGCGGTGATGTCCCTGGGCAAGCCGGCGGGGCCGACCAGCGCGATCCAGGCATCGTAGGCATAGTCCTTGACGCCGGACTCCGCCAGGGTCGGCACGCCCGGCAGGCTTTCCAGCCGCGTCGGGGTGCTGACCGCCAGGGCTCTCAGCTTGCCGGCCTTGATCTGCGGCAAGGCGGATGGCGTGGCCAGGAAGGCGGCATTGATCTGTCCGCCAAGCACATCGGTCATCAGCGTATTCACTCCCTTGTAGGGCACGTGCAGCATATCGATGCCTGCCTTGGATTTCAGCAGTTCGCCGGCAAGGTGGAGCACGCTCCCTTTGCCAGAGGAACCGTAGCTCAGGCTGCCCGGATGGGCGCGCGCCGCGGCGATCAGTTCCTGCGCTGTTTTGTACGGCGAACCCGCACCCACCACCAGCACCAGCGGCGTCGTGCCGATCAGCGCCACGGCCGTGATGTCCTTTACGCTGTCGTAGGGAATATTGCGATACAAGCCGGGGTTGATGGCATGGTTGGACGACACCACCGCGAGCGTGTAGCCGTCGGCGGCGGCGGACACCAGTTGCCGCGTGCCGGGAATGCCGGCCGCCCCTGGAATGTTCTCCACGTAGAACGGCTGCCCGAGGTCCTGGCCCAGCCCCTCGGCCACCACGCGCGCGACCACGTCGGCGGTGGAGCCCGGCGAGTTCGGCACGATCAGGCGCACGGTCCTGGCGGGATATTTGTCGGCGGCGCGGGCGGCGGGCGCGCCGATGACCGGCAGTGCGGCTGCCGCGGACAGCATGGCAGTGGCGGCAAAAAGCCGCCCCGCCGCGCGCAGGGCGCGCGAGGTGATGGGGAACATGTCTGTCTCCTGTGAATGCTGTGAATGGCGGCCGGGATCTGTCGCCCCGCTCAGGTGCCGCGATGCCCCCGCTGCCGCGGGGGCCTGGGGTGAATGGCTACGAGGCAGGCCGGGCGGTACTGGCCTGCAATTGCCCGAAGGTGCTGATCTGCCCGGCCAGCGCGCTCGCGGCCACCGTGTAGGGGCTGGCGAGCCAGACCTGGCCCGGCCCCGAGCGGCCGGGGAAGTTGCGATTGATGGCGCTGATGGTGACCTGCTCGCTGGCGGTGGACGCGCCCGGCCCGCAGTTGGCGCATGACCCGCAGCCCGGCATGATCAGGGTGGCGCCGGCGGCGGCGAAGGTGTCCATGTAGCCGCGCGCCTCGCAGTAGTCCTTCACGCCGAGGGTGCCGAACTGCAGGAAGAGTTGGGTACGGGACGACACCTTGAGGCCGTGATCCAGCCCCCAGCGCAACACCTCGTGGTAGTAGTCGAAATCCTCGCGTTTGCCGGCCGTGCAGGATCCGCCGTAGGCAATGTCCACCGGGACGGACTGGTCCAGCGTGTCGGCCGCGATGCCGTTGCCGGGGTCGCCGGGGCGCGCGACCATGGGGGCAATGGCAGTGGCATCGATGCGGATTATGTCGCGGTAGCTTGCACCGGCATCGCTGCGCATCCAGTCCTCAATGACAAAGTCGACGCCGCGCCGCGCCTTCAGGAAGGCCACGGTCTTGTCGTCGGGTTCGACGATGCCGGTGAAGCCGCCCAGCTCGGCGACCATATTTGTCAGCGTGGCGCGCTCGTCGATCGACAAGGCACGTACCGTGCTGCCGGCATATTCAAACACCATGCCGATGGCGCCGCCGGAGCGGATCGCGTCCATCTGCAGCAGGTAGAGCACGATGTCCTTGGCCGTCACGCCCTTGGCCAGCTCTCCCTCAACCTCCACGCGCAGCGTCTCCGGCACCTTGCAGCGCACGTAGCCGGTGACCCAGCTATTGGCGACATCGGTGGCGCCGGCGCCGAACGCCAGGCATCCGAGCGCGCCGGAATGCGGCGTGTGCGAATCGGTGCCCACCACCACCTGCCCCGGCAACGCGTATTGCTCGGCCATCAGCGCGTGGCAGATACCTTCCGAGCCCGGTGTTTCGCCCGGAAGCGCGTTATGCGAGCGCACCGGGTAGTCGTACGCAAAACTGCTATGGCCCTGCATCAGGTTGGCCACGCCGGGCAGCAGGCCGTCGCGCACATGCGGAAAGCTCTGCGCCGCCAGCACCAGATGGTCCTGGAAGGCGATGATATGGTCGGGCGCGCGCAACGCCGCCGGCTTGCCGAAGGCGCGATGCATCAGGTGCGCGCACATGCCGGTGAAATAGTCGTGCGAGAAACGCCAGTCTGCCGCCACGAACACGCCCTCGCCCCGCTCGACACGCCCCGTGCCGGCGAGCAGGTGACGGTCGATGATTTTTTCCACCAGGGTGCGTGGCGCGGTGTGGCCCCCTGCCTGCGCGCCCTGCTCGCCCGGTGCGCCCTCGCCGGCTGCCGGCCAGTTTGCAGCGCGGCTATAGGCCAGCAGGCCGCCTGCACGGATCACCTGCCGGGTCAGCGCGTCGCGCCCGGTCAGGAACGCCTCGATGGGGATCGCCTCGCCCGCCAGCACCCTGTCAAGCACGGTGAAATCCGTGGTGGTGAGAATGCCGATGTTGTCGCAGTTCTGCTGGTAGATGCGCTCGAAGCTCTCCGCCACGATCAGGCGGATGCCTGCCGACAGTTCGGCCAGTGGACTGGACTCGCGCGACGAGCCTTTGCCGTAGCGCTTGCCCGCCACCGTGACCGCAAAGCCGCCATTGCGCACGGCATCGCGGCCGATGGGCTGCTCTCCGCCAGCCTGGAAGCCCACGTAGGGGAATTGCCCGAGGCGTTCGTCGTAGGTGAGCATCACCGTGACCGGAGTGATCTCGTCGGTGGAGATGTTGTCGCGCAGCGGGCCCGCCGCGGCCAGGGTCATCGGCCTGCCCTCAAGCTGGGCGCGCACACTGGCAGGGTCTTGCGACAGGTACAGCACGCGGCCGCTGAAGCGAATGGTGTCTTCCATCGTGGGGGCTTCTCCTTCTGATGGCCCCACTATATGTTTTGGCGCCGGACGGGCAAAGTGCGGAGTCGGCATGGCAGCCGTCTCGGTTCGAGACGGCTGCCATGCCTCGCTATCGTTGCTATTGCCGCAGCCGCTATTGCCGCTATTGCCGGCAGAGAAACCCCACCAATGCCGCGGCACTGACCGAAAGCTGCTCACGCGACTGGAACACCACCACCAGTTGCCGCGTGGCCCACGCATCCGCCAGGGGCCGCGCGGCCACGTCGAGCGTGTTCAGGTAAAGCTCGCCCACCTGGCGCGGCACGATGGCGATGCCCAGCCCGACATGCACCATGCGGCACAGCGCATCCAGGCTGGCCACCCGGATCTTGATCCTGAGCGCTGCGTTCAGGCGTGCAGCCTGATCCGACAACAGCCGGCTCAGCGCGCTCTCATCCCGCAGCGCAACAAACGTCTCGCCCAGCAAGTCCGCAAAGCACACCGCCGGCGCCGAGGCCAGCGGATGGCCGCCCGGCACCAGTACGCATAGCTGATCCTCCCGGTACGGCAGCGATACGAACTGCTCGACGCCCTGGATAGCATTGCAGATACCAAAATCCGCACTGCGCTCGCCAACCTGGCGCAGCACCTCTGGGCTATGCTGCTCCTCCAGCTCGATGCCGACATCGGGATACACCCGGCCAAAGGCCGCCAGGTCCTCCGGCAGGAACTGCACGATGGCGCCGAGATTGCATACCATCCGCACATTCCCGCGCGCGCCCGAGGAAAATCGCGACAATTCCGCCCCGAGCGCCTCGATATTGCCGATGATGGCCAATGCATGGCGCAGCACCGTCTCGCCCACTGGCGTGACCGTGATGCCGCGCGGATGCCGCTGGATCACCGGCAGGCCGATCATCGCCTCGATCTCGGCGATGCGGCGGCTGACCGCCGACGGTGCAATGAATTCACGCTCGGCGGCGCGGGCAATGTTCTGTTCCTGGCAGACGGCGACGAATAGCCGCAGCGAGGTCAGGTCGAGTTTTCTGAGCAGGTTGTCCATGGCTGCGATGCTACAACGATCAGGCATCGAAGACGATGCCGGACGACGATCGCGCGGTACGCCCATGCGACGCTGGTTTGTGCTCCGCACAACGCGCTACTTCGATGTTGCCCGCAACGGGATGACACGGCCGTGATAAGCATTATTCAGCCCGCCCGGTTGCTGCCGCACTCCCGACGGCGCAGAATCCGCGCCCCGGCATGCACTTCCACGCCTAGAATAAAAGCTTGCATTGCCCCACAGATCACCAGCCCAGTCTTGCGTCGTAATCCGCGCCGGTGCCGTACTTCGTGCCCGCGCCCTCATGTACGGAGACCTCGATTGCCGCTGCGCCTCGCCTTCCGGTTCTTCCCGTCTCGTTCGCCCGGCTGCCCAGGCCGGACGCGTCAGGCCGTGTATCTCGCCCGGACGCCGCCGCAGCGGCATCAGCGCATTCCCAAGGAAAATCCATGGCTAATTTCAGCCCTTCGCGCCGCACGTTCCTGAAAGCCAGCGTCGTGGCCGGGGTATCGGTGTATATCGCACCGATCGGCGGCAAGGCCTTCGCGGCCTTGTTCGAAGAAAAAATCCTGACCCCGGTCCAGTGGGACCCCAAGACCGGCGCCCCGAATTTCCGCGTCGACGGCATGGCCAAGGTCACCGGCGACAAGGTCTTCGCCCGCGATATCCGTTCGCGTGACATGCCGCACTGGCCCAAGGAGCAATCGCACGCCTTCATCCTGCGCGCCACCAAGGCGGACCGCAGCTATGCGGGCTTCGACCTGGCGCTGCTGGGCGACGATCTCAAGCCCGATCGCGTAGTCACCGCCGCGGACCTGACGCGGGACGGCGTGGCCTTTCCCGCCTTCTATGGCGAAGACATGCTGCTGCCGGAAGGCAAGACCCCGGCCTATCTCGGTCATGCCGTGGCAATCCTGATCTATCACGATTTCGCCCGTTTCCGCTTTGCCAAGGACAAGCTCAAGTTCCACGACGAGATCATCCGCTACGGCGCCAGCACCGGCCCGCTGGAGCGCGATCCCTGGGGCACCTTCCGCTTCGTGCGGGTGGGCGGTGAGACGCCGTTCGACGATGATGTGTTTTCCAGCCTGAAGAATGCGCCGCTGTTCCCCAGCATGATGCGCAAGCACGAACCGGTCTGGCCCGACGGCAAGGACCACGGCCAGCTCGGCGAGCAGGGCATGTTCCACGCCGGCCAGATCCGCCAGCAACTTGACCAGCCGCCGCCCGACTGGCTGGTGCTGGAGCGCGAGTACAACACGCAGTCCGTCGATACCGCCGCGCTGGAACCGGACAACGCCAACTGCTGGTATGACGCCGGCACGCAGGCGCTGCACATGGTCGTGCCGACCCAGTCCCCCATCGAAGTCGGCGAAAGCGCGGCGGAGATGATGGCCAGGGCCAAGGGCGTGTTCCCGGTAAAGCAGGTGTTCGTCCATCCCTGCTACACCGTGGGCTATGGCTCCAAGGATCACTACAACTTCCCCTTCTATGGCCTGGTGACGGCGCTCTACGCCGACGGTAAGCCGGTGCGCCTGGCCAACGACCGCTACGAACAGTTCCAGACCGCGATCAAGCGGCACGCCTTCAGGATGCGCTACCGCATCGCGGTGAACAAGAGCACCGGCCTGTTCCAGTCCTTCCAGGGCGACTTCGAGGCCAATGGCGGCGGCCGCGCCAACTTCTCGCCCTCGGTGGCAATGGTGGGCGCCACCGCGGCGCAGTCGATCTATTACTTCCCGAAGAACGACCTGACCGCCGTGGCCATCGCCTCGCGCGCCATCGATGCCGGCTCGGCACGCGGCTACGGCACGCTGCAAAGCATGGCGGCCACCGAGATGATGGTCGACGAGTTCGCCGAGCAGCTCAAGCTCGACCCCATCGAGTTCCGCCTGAGGAACGCGCTGCGTTCGGGCATGAAGAATACGCAGGGCGCGATCCCCGCCGGCGCCATCCGCGTGGATGAAGTGCTGGAGGCGGCCAGGGCCCATCCGCTCTGGACCGGCCGCGCGAAGAAGAAGGCGGATTTCGAGGCGAGCCATCCCGGCTGGCGCTACGGCGTGGGTTTCGCCTGCGTGCAGAAGGACTTCGGCACCGGCGCGGAAGCCTCGTTCGCCAAGGTGGAGATGCGCGCCGACGGCACCATCGCCCTGCATCACTGCGGCGCCGAGATCGGCACCGGCATGTCGACCTCGCAGGCGGTGGCCGTGACGCGCTGGCTGGGCAAGCCAGCCACGGAAGTGCGCGTGGCGATCACCGACTGGCCCGACCTTCCCGTCACCGCCACCGGCGATCCTTACCTGATGAGCCAGGCCGACCAGGACAAGCTGTCGGCCAATCCGCGCTGGTCGCCCGCCTACGCCTCGCCTTCCAGCGCGACCAATTCAGCCTACTACTTCACCCACAGCACCCGCGAAGCCGCGCGCGTGGTCTTTATGCACGGCCTATGGCCCGCTGCCATGGCGATCTGGAACCAGGGCGTCGGCGGCGGCCAGGCGGCCTCGCTGGTGGTGCGCGTGGAGGATGCGCGCTGGGTCAAGGGCAAGCTCACCGCCGGCGGCCTGCAGGCGCTGCCCTACGAACAACTGGCAAGGAAGGCGCACGAGCTTGGCCTGGTCACAGGCGCCACGGTGCACGTGTTCAATCGATGGCAATGGAGCGAGGCCGATTTTGAGGTCGACGGCACGGCCGCCCGGCTGCCCATCGACGGGCTCTCGGTACGCTACGGCGATGGCGCGGACGCCGCGCGCAAGGCGCGGATGACCACCAGCGGCGGCTACCAGGTGCTGGACCGCAAGAAGGTTTACATCGCCCCGACCCAGCGCAACAACGCGACCGTGACCTATTACAGCGCGGTGGCCACGCTGGTGGAGCTGTCGGTGGCTGAGGCCAGCGGCAAGGTGGATATCCTCAGCCACCACTCCATCATGGAATGTGGCTCGCAGTTGTCGCCGGAACTGGTGTCCGGGCAACTCCAGGGGGGCATCGCCATGGGCATCGGCCACGCGCTGCACGAGTTCCTGCCGCTCTATGAGGACGGGCCCGGCAACGGCACCTGGAACTTCAACCGCTACCACCTGCCGCGCGCCAGCGACGTGGCGGTGTGGTCGCAATCCGGGATAGTCCTGCCGCCCGTGTCCGACACCGATCCGCCCAAGGGCATCGCCGAAGTGGTGATGATTCCGGTGGTGGGCGCCATCGTCAACGGCATCGCGCATGCCATCGGCCATCGCTTTACCGCCCTGCCGGTCAGCGCCGAAAAGATTCAGGAGGTCCTGGCATGAGCATCGCCACCCAACCGCTTTCCCTCAACATCAACGGCAAGGACGTTGGCCCCATCGACGTGCCGGAAGGCCTGATGATGATCGACTTCCTGCACGAGTACCTGGAACTCACCGGCTCGCGCCTGGGCTGCGGCCAGGGCATCTGCCACGCCTGCGTGGTGATCCTGGACAAAGCCGACGGCAGCAGCGAGGAAGTGCGCGCCTGCATCACCGGCGCGCACTACTTCCAGGGCAAGAAGGTGCGCACGGTGGAAGGCCACGCCAGGCGCAACGACAAGGGCGAGGTGGTGGAACTGTCGCCGGTGCAGCAGAAGTTCCTGGAGCACTTCAGCTTCCAGTGCGGCTACTGTACGCCGGGCTTCGTCAACGGCGCGACCATCCTGGTGGAGCGGCTGAAGCGCCAGCCGGTAGCGCGGGGCAAGGTCGACGAGACCATCACCGCGGCGCTCAACGACCATATCTGCCGCTGCACCGGCTACGTGCGTTACTTCGAAGCCGTCAAGGACGTGGTGGTCAACACCCCGGGCCTGGTAAAGGAAGACAAGTGATGATGAGCCCGCCCAACTTCCTCCGGCACGCGCGCACCACGCTGGCGACAATGGCCGCGCTGGGCGCGGCCCTGCTGGCTGGCTGCGGCGACCACGCCGCCCCGATCGACACCGCCGCCGACCAGCAACCCGCCACCAAGCTCTCTCCCGCCGACCAGATCGCACGCGGACGCTACCTGGTGCGCGCCGCGGATTGCGCCGCCTGCCATACCAGCGCCCAGGGCGCGCCCTTTGTCGGCGGGGTGGAACTAGCCTCGCCATTCGGCACCTTTTACGGCACCAACATCACGCCGGACAAGGACCACGGCATCGGCAAGTGGAGCGCGGACGATTTCTACAAGGCGCTGCACGACGGGGTCACGCCGGACAAGCATCTCTACCCGGCCATGCCCTACACCTCGTATCGCGGCCTGTCGCGCGGCGACACCGATGCGATGTACGCCTACCTGATGCAGCTGAAACCGGTTGCCGTGGCCAACAGGCCGCACGATCTCAGCTTTCCGTACAACATGCGCGCGGCGCTGCCCGGCTGGAACCTGCTGTTCCTGAAGGACCAGCTGCCCGACGCCTCCACCGGCCAGACCCCGCCCTGGCAGCGCGGCCGCTACCTGTCCAATGCACTGGGCCACTGCGCCGAATGCCACACGCCGCGCGCCGCGTTCGGCCGCCTGGACGCAGCCAAGCCACTGGCCGGCGCCGCGCTCGGCCGCGTGGCCGCGCCGGACATCACGCCCGCCGGCTTGGCCGCGCGCGGCTGGACGGGCGCCGACCTGCAGACCTTCTTCGCCACCGGCATGGCGCCGCAAGGCTCGGCTTACGGCGAGATGTTCCCCGTGGTCCATCTCAGCAGCCAGTACCTGAACAAGGCCGACCTCGCCGCCATGTCGACCTACCTCCTGGGCGACCAGCCGCCGCAGCCCCAGCCACTCAAGCCGGCCAACGCGGACGCGGCCCGGTTCAAGCCCGGCCGCCAGCATTACCTGGCCGTCTGCGCCGGCTGCCACGGCCGCGAGGGCGAGGGCAAGCCGCACGTGGCGGTGGCGATGCTGGGCAACTCCACCGTGCGCAACGCCGACCCGCACAACCTGATCGTATCCATGCTCGACGGCATCGAAGCCCAGAAATTCCCCGGGCTGGAGAGCATGCAGGACATGCCCGGCTTTGCGTCGCACCTGAGCGACGCGGAGCTTGCCGACCTGGCCAACTACCTGCGGGCGAGCTACGGCGGACAACCCGGCGATGTGAGCGCGGAAAAGGTGAAGGCCCTGCGCGCGGAAGCGGGCAAGGACCATTGAGGGAGGGCGCCGGCGCGGACGTGCCGGCGCCCTGCCCTCCGGTTCAACCGGCTACTTCATCGCTACTTGCTTTTGCATGCAGCGCGGCGCGCTGCCCGGTTCACGGCACGTTGCACTCCGAAGGGTTGGGGCTCAGGAAGGCTAACAGGCGCTCAGGCACCGTCGAGGAAGGGATTGCGCTGGCCCAGGCGCGTCCCGAGCGCATCGGGAGCCAGGCTCATGCTGGCGGAGTCCATTGCCGGGTTGGGGCTGCGGGCCAGCGTCGGGTCGACCGGTGCGGGCGCCATGCCCGGCTGAACCGGCTGTTCGGCACTTTGCGCATAAGGATCGCGTGCGGCCGGCAGCGTCGCCTGGGCCGACGGCGCTGCCGCCGGCATGGCTTGCACAGGCTGCGCGGATGGCACCGACTGGGCGGATTGCATAGGCTGGGTGGATTGCATCGGCTGAGTCATCGGCATCGGCTGGGCCGGCTGAATGGGCTGGGCCTGCTGCGCGAACAGCGGGTAGGACGCGATCATCGCGCCAGCCATCAACAGGGATTTCGCCAGATGTTGCTTCATTCGTGTACCTCCAAAAAACGCCTTCAGGCATGGGAAGGACCACTGTAGCGCCGAGGTACCTGACATTTTGTTTGATTTTGCAACAGTCATTTACCAGCGTTGCCATCGACGCCGAGGCGCGTTATCTGCGCGCGCTCGATCGTTGTGCTGCCACCAGAGAGCGGGGACGACTGGCTAGTGTGCCGAGCACCCAAAGCTGTCAGGCGCTTCCTGATCCTCTGCACGGCTGACCGCATGGACGGCAGCTCTCCGTGGCGATGGCCCCTCACCTGCTTCCTAGACCAGCAACGCCCTCTTGTTTTCCAGAAACGCCCAATCGTCCGCATCCGGCAGCGGCCCGTCCCCAATTTTCACCACCGGCCACTTCTGCGCCAGCTTGTCATTGAGTTCAACGAAACCGAGTTCCTCCTCTGTCAGGTCATAGTCATTCTTGATGGCATTGACCGGGCATACCAGGGTGCAAATCGTGCAATTCAGGCAGACCGACGGGTCGATCACCATAAAGTTCGGCCCCTGATGGAACGCATGCACGGGGCAGACTTCCGCGCAATCTCCATAGCGGCAGTTGATGCAAGCTTCAGTGACGACGCAAGCCATGGCGACTCCAATGACAAATCCCGGAGCACCACGCCCCGGGGATAGGACGCCGGTAATTTCAGGAGGTCTTGCGGAAGCCGGCCGTACCAAAGAAGACGTTCGGCTTGCGATAGACCGCGAACAGCAGGCAGCCCTCGTCGGAACGGGTTTCGTGCAATGAACCAGGCTGGCGCCAGACGAACTGGCCGGCGCGGCAGATCCCGTCGTGATCGTAGAACGATCCCTCGAGCACATAGCTTTGCTCGATCTCCGGATGCTTGTGGAATGGCAGCACCGCGCCTGGCTCCCACTTGAGGAGCACGGTCATTTCGCCGGCGGCGTCGTTGCGATACAGGACTTTCATCGAGATCTTCTCGAACTGGGAGGGCTCCCATTCGAGGGTATCTGGATCGACATAAACCGAGCCGCCGGGGGTCGGCTCCAGTTTGCCCTTCAAACGCTCGCTGAAGTGTTGATTCTCAATCACGGCAGTCTCCTCTGGACAGTTAGGTAAGTGCAAGCGCGCAAACACGATGCGTCGCACGGAAACCAATTTACTCAATAGTTTCCTTTTGGTCAACCAACCTTAATTGTGTTTTGGTATATATGCTTTTTTAGTAACTTTAGTTTCCTTGTTTACCCTACATTGCTTGAAAATGTTTCCCGATTGACTACTATGAACGCGCAGTTCTCGCGAGATTGCGCCCCCGAAACCAATGACAAGCAGCAAACAGGAGACAGGAGACACCGATGGATGCATACACAAACACGGAGGGCGCCGCAGGTTTGGTCGACACAGCGCACCGATCCAGCGGCAGGGACAGCATGAGCAAGGTGGTGACGGCCAGCGTCATCGGCACCATGGTCGAGTGGTACGACTTTTTGCTCTATGGCACAGCCGCCGCGCTGGTGTTCAACAAGCTGTTCTTTCCATCGCTAGACCCGTTGATGGGGACCATGGCCGCGCTGGGATCCTTTGCCGTTGGCTTTATCGCGCGCCCCCTGGGTGGTGTCGTATTCGGGCACTTCGGCGACAAGGTCGGCCGCAAGACCATGCTGATGGCGACGATGTTCCTCATGGGCGGCGGCACGTTCGCCATCGGTTTGCTCCCCACCTATGGCCAGATTGGCATCTGGGCGCCGGTGCTGCTGATATTGCTACGCGTGATCCAGGGCATCGGCATCGGCGGGGAGTGGGGCGGCGCGGCGCTGATGGTGATCGAGCATGCGCCGCGAGACAAGCGCGGCTTTTATGGGAGCCTGGTGCAGATGGGATTCCCGCTGGGCATGCTTGCCTCTACCGGCATCTTTGCCTACCTGAGCAGGATGGCGGACGCCGACTTCCTGGCGTGGGGCTGGCGCGTCCCGTTCCTGCTGAGCGCCATTCTTGTCTTCCTGGGCTTTTATATCCGCTTGAAGGTCTCGGAATCGCCGGTCTTTGCCGCGGCGTCGCAGGACAAGGAGCCGCCGAAGATCCCCCTGCTCGAGGTGCTGACCAAGCACCGCCGCAACCTCATCATCAGTATTGGATTGAAAGTCTGCGAAGTTGCCTGGGTCTATATCCTCACCGTGTTCGTCGTCGTGTACGGGACCACGGTACTGAAAATTCCCAAGACGGTCATTTTGGACGGCGTGCTGCTTGGTGCCGCGCTGGAACTGCTGACGATCCCGTTGTTCGGCCATCTGTCGGACCGCTGGGGCCGGCGCCCGCTGTATTTCCTGGGATCCCTTTTCACCATCGCGGCGGCCTATCCGCTGTTCATGTGCATCCAGACCGGCAATCCCGCGATCATTGCGCTGGCCGTGGCAATTTGCATGAATCTGGGCCACGGCTCCATGTACGGTCCGCAAGCCGCCCTGCTTCCCGAGTTGTTCGGCACCAAGGTACGCTACAGCGGGGCATCGCTGGGATGCCAGGTCGCGGCGGGCATCGGGGGCGGCCTTGCGCCCATGCTGGCGACCGCCCTGCTGGCCAGGCAAGGACATTTCGTCGGCGTGGCCATCATGATTGCCGTGCTTGGCCTCGTTACCCTGATCGCTACCGCGGCCAGCACTGAAACCTATCGGGACAACCTCTACGAATCCTGACGGATGGCTGCTTGCGGTGCCGTCGCCTTCCTGGCGCAAGGGCAGCGCAAGCGGCGCCCAAACCGCCTGGGCAACAAACGCCACGCAACAAGGCTTACAATTTCAACCGGGAAACTTGCCCAAGTTTCCCATTCCCCTACCAGACGGGCGAACGGAACTTGCAAGCCATGACGGCAAAAACCCTCGATAAAACACTTCTCGCATCACGGCAGAAGCAAGCCGCTCAGGATGTGAGCACGGCGCCGATAGATGATGAAGAAGCCGTCTGCCTGCGTCTGCGCACAGCACGCATCGAGCACGACCTTACGCTTGAAGCCCTTGCGGAGCTATCCGGATTCACAAAAGGCTATCTATCCAAGATCGAGAACGGGAAAAAGGCGCCGCCGATTGGTTCGCTGGCTCGCATCGCACGCGCCATGGGCATGGAACTGAGCTATTTCTTTGTCGACACGGATGCCGCGGACGCGGTCTCGCCCGAAAGTGCCGACACCCCCGTCTCCGTGGTACATCATTGGGAGCGCAAACCCGTGTTTCGCGGCGGCAGCGCCTACGGGTACGACTATGTGAGCCTGGCGCACAAGAAGCAGCGCAAGCACATGGACCCCTTCATGTTTACCTTCCCCTCCGAGATCAATCTCGACTTCTTCTTCGAGCATGCGGGAGAGGAATTCGTCTTTCTCCTGTCGGGAAAAGTCGAATTCGAGTTCAAGGTCAAAGGCAAGCTTCAACGCTGCATCCTGGAAGCTGGCGACAGCCTTTACTTCGAGTCCAGCACGCCGCATCGGGGCCGCGCCCTGGAGGGCGATGCACAGGCAGTGGTGGTTGTGATGGAGCCTGCCGAGCCAGACCTCAAGTGAGACGTAGCAAAACGGCAGGCTAGCGAAATGGGTAAGTTGCCCAAAAGGAAACAATGTCATAAGATTGGGAAACAACCCACTCGGAGACAACACACCATGCGCATCGCGGTCGTTTTGTATGAACACATTGAGCCCATCGAACTCGCTGTCATCGGGACGCTATCGATGGCGAAACGCGTGACGGAGAAGCTCTCGTACTTCACCGTTTCAGAGCACGGCGGCATGGTCCGGTTGCAGAACGGGCTGCGCGTCGAAACCGACTACGCGTTCGCCGATGCGCCGCCGGCGGATGTCGTGATCGTGACCGGAGGACCGGGCTGGCGCGAGCAGGTGCATAATAATGGCATGCTTTCGTTTATCCGCCGGCGTCACGCCAGCGGCGAGCGCGTGGCGAGCGTATGTACGGGCGCCATGATCCTCGGGGCCTCCGGCCTGCTCGAAGGCAAGACCGCCACGACAAAGTTTCCTGTCACAGGACCAGAGGAATGCCCGGCCACCACCCTGGCCAGACTATATCCGGACACGCAAACCGTCCAGGCGCTGGTGGTCGATGAAGGCGATGTCATTACCGGCGGCGGCGTGACGCTCGGCATTGACCTGACGCTCTACCTCCTTGAGCGGTACCTCGGCTCCGAAGTGAGCCACGAGACGGCCCGCATCATGGAGTATGACGCGGCGCTGGACGCCAACCGGCGGCGCCTGCGCACGCTCAGGCATGCTGCCTGACCAGTTGCTTCCTAGCGCGCAGCAGTCGTAGGAATGAGCACGGTCACGCTCAGCCCTTTACCTGCACCTGCATCCTCGTTGGCGTAATCCATTGCGACAGTGCTGCGCTTTGTTGGACCGATGCCGCCTGCGGTATAGTCCTCGCGTTCAATTTCGGTGGAGAGATAGCATGGCGGAGAAAGAGATTCGGGTGTCGCATATCGGTGTTCCCGGCAACCTGAGTGTCTTGAAACTCAAATCGTATCTGCGGACGGCCTTTGCCAATGCGGCGCAAACGGAGAAAACGGAGAGTGAGGAGGAGATCCTGCTGGTCAAGGTGCTTGTTCCCCGCCCGCTCGGCTTGCGTGCGGGGGAGAAGCTATTTGACAAGGTGCTGCAGGGCATCGTCGACAAGGATTCCCGTGTTACCCGCGTCTCGGTTGAGTTCGTCGATGGTGAAGTTACGCAGCAGACCATTGACGCTAGCATGGCGAGGATCCAGAAGGAACTGGATGAGTTCGGGCACGTCTTGCACGAACGTTCAGAGGATGCGAGCCGGGATTGATCTACGCCACGTCCGGAGGACTCGGCTGTTGACGCTCAACAAGAAGCATAATTCTCATGTCTTCGGGAAAGACCCGGATGGCTAGCGAACCCACATCGTCGAGGCACAGTCATGCGTTCTCAAAAGCCCGCTTCATCGTCCTCCCCCGCCCTCGGCCTGCGCACCCTCGCCGTGCACGCCGGACAACATCCGGATGCGTCGACCGGCGCCATCGCGCCGCCCATCGTTGCCACCTCGTCGTTTGCCTACGACGATTTCGACGCGGGCGCGCGGCGCTTCTCCGGGGAGCAGCCGGGCTTTCTCTACAGCCGTTTCGCCAACCCGACCGTGCAGACCTTCGAGGCCAAGATGGCTGCGCTGGAAGGCGGCGAAGGCGCGGTGGCTTTTGCCAGCGGCACGGCTGCCATCACGTCGACGCTGCTCGGGCTGCTCTCGGCGGGCGACGAGGCCATCTACGTCGGCACGCTCTACGGCGGCACCGACGGGATCATGCGCAACCTGCTGCCCCGCCTTGGCATCCAGACCTTTGCCGTGCCCGACCTGGCGAGCGTGCCAGCCCGCCTGAGCGAGCGTACCCGGCTGATCTACGTGGAAACGCCGGCCAACCCCGTCATGTGCATCATCGACCTGGAGGAAACGGCCCGTATCGCGCGGGCGGCGGGCATCCTCAGCGTGGCCGACAACACCTTCGCCACGCCTTGCCTGACCCGGCCGCTGGCGCTCGGCATCGACGTAGCCGTGCATTCGGCCACCAAGTACATCGGCGGCCACGGCGATGCCACGGGCGGCGTCGCCGTGGCCCGTGGCGAGCTTATCCAGCACATCCGCCCGACCGGCATGAAAGACCTGGGCGGCTGCCTGAGCCCGCATGAGGCCGCCATGCTCATCCGCGGGCTGAAAACGCTGCCGCTGCGGATCGAGGCAGCCTGCGACAACGCACAGCAGATCGCACAGATGCTGCATGGCCATGCCGCGGTGGAGCGCGTCTACTATCCGGGCCTGCCCTCGCACCCCGGCCACGAGATCGCGCGCGGCCAGATGCGGCTGTTCGGCGGCATCCTGTCGCTCGAGCTGCGTGGCGGCCGGGCCGCGGCACGGCGATTCCTGGACCGGCTGACGCTAGTCACGCAGGCGGTCTCCGTGGGCGATGCCGACTCGCTCGCCTGCCATCCCGCCTCCACCACGCATAGCGCCGTCGCGGAGGATATCCGCTTGCGGAACGGCGTCACGGACGGACTGGTCCGCCTCAGTGCCGGCATCGAGGATGCGCCGGACCTGCTGGCGGATATTGCGCAGGCGCTTGCTTAACGCACCCAGGGCCCATCGGCCTCCACGCGCACGCCATAGTGCTCCAGCCCCCGCGCGTGCAGCTCCGGCGAGATCGCGCGCAGCGCGGCAATTGCCACGTGGTACCGGTCGATCTCGAAGAAACGCCGCAGCGCCGCGCGCGTATCGCTGCGCCCGAAGCCATCCGTGCCCAGGGCGGTGAACGGCGCGGGCAGGTACGACGCGATAAGCTGCGCATAGGCCCGCACGTAATCGGTGGCGGCAATGACCGGGGTTGCGCCCGGCAGGCAGCGCTGCAAATGGCTTTCCGTTTCGCCACCGCTGGCGAACAGGCTGGTGCGCTCGCATTCGCGGGCGTCCCTGGCCAGTTCGGAGAAGCTGGTCACGCTCCAGATCTCTGACTTGATATCCCAGTCGCTCGCCAGCAGGTCCGCGGCGGCGATGACTTCGCGCAGGATGGCGCCCGAGCCGAGCAGCCTCACGCTGGCGGCGGCGCCTTCGGGACCGCGCGTGCCGTAAAGGTACATACCCTTGATCACGCCGTCGTGCGCGTCCTCGCGCAACGGCGCCTGCACGTAGTTTTCGTTGTTGACGGTCAGGTAGTAGAACTCGTCGCGCTGTTCTTCCAGCATGCTGCGCGCGCCGTGATGGATGATGACCGCGGCTTCGCTGGCGAAAGCCGGATCGTAGGCGCGGCAGTTCGGCACCGTGGCGGCGATCAGCTGGCTCGTGCCGTCCTGGTGCTGCAGGCCTTCGCCGGCAAGGGTGGTACGTCCGGCGGTGGCGCCGATCAGGAAGCCCCGCGCGCGCTGGTCCGCCGCCGCCCAGATCAGGTCGCCGACGCGCTGGAAGCCGAACATCGAGTAATAGATGTAGAACGGCAGCATGGCCACGCCGCTCACGCTGTATGACGTGGCCGCGGCCGTCCACGAGGCCAGCGCCCCGGCTTCGGTAATGCCCTCTTCCAGCAACTGCCCTTGCTGGCTTTCCTTGTAGTACAGCATCGAACCAGCATCCTCCGGCTCGTAGAGCTGGCCCATGGGCGAGTAGATGCCGATCTGCCGGAACAGGTTGGCCATGCCGAAGGTGCGCGCCTCGTCCGCCACGATGGGCACCACGCGCGGGCCGACGGTCTTGTCCTTGATCAGGTTGGTGAACAGGCGGACCACGCCGGTGGTGGTGGAGACCGCGCGGTCGTCCGGCTCCATCGCGAAGCGGCCGTACTGCATCAGTTCCGGCATGCGCAGCGCGGGCGCGGTCCGCGCGCGCGCCGGCAGGTAACCGCCCAGCGCCTGGCGGCGCGCGTGGAGGTAGGCCATCTCGGGACTGTCCTCCGCCGGTTTGCAGAAACGCAGCGCCGCCACGGCATCGTCGTCCAGCGGCAGCGCAAAGCGGTCGCGGAAGGCCAGCAGCGCGTCGATGTCCAGCTTCTTCTGCTGGTGCGCCGTCATGCGGGATTCGCCCGCCTCGCCCATGCCGTAGCCTTTCTTGGTCTTGGCGAGGATCACCGTCGGCTGGCCCTTGTGTTCCTGCGCGGCGCGGAATGCGGCATACAGCTTGCGGAAATCGTGCCCGCCCCGGCGCAGCGCATCGATATCCGCGCTGCTCATGCTGGCGGCCAGCGCTTTCAGTTCGGGGTCGCGGTTGAAGAAGTGCGCAAGGTTGTAGTCGCCATCCTTGGCGCCAAGATTCTGGTATTCGCCATCCACCATCGCGGCGAAGCGCCGCAGCAGCGCGTGGCTGGTATCGCGGGCGAACAGGGCATCCCACTCGGAACCCCAGACCACCTTGACCACGTTCCAGCCGGCGCCGCTGAACAGTGCTTCCAGCTCATTGATCACCTGCCCGTTGCCGCGCACCGGGCCATCGAGGCGCTGCAGGTTGCAGTTGATGACGAAGGTCAGGTTGTCGAGCTTCTCGCGCGCGGCGAGCGAGAGCGCGGCGAGCGATTCCGGTTCATCCATTTCGCCGTCGCCGAACACGCCCCAGACGCGGCGCGCCGCGGTATCTGCAATGCCGCGATGGCCGAGGTAGCGCAGGAAGCGCGCCTGGTAGATGGCGCTGATCGGGCCAATGCCCATCGAGCCGGTCGGGAACTGCCAGAAATCCGGCATCAGCCAGGGGTGCGGATAGGAGGAAAGTCCGCCGCCGCCTGTTTCCTGCCGGTAGCTGGCGAGCTGGGCTTCGGACAGGCGTCCTTCGAGGAAGGCGCGCGCATAGACGCCCGGCGCGGAATGCGGCTGGAAGTAGACCAGGTCGCCCTTGCGCTCGCCCTCGTCCGCGCGGAAGAAGTGATTGAAGCCCACCTCGAAGATCTCGGCGGCGGAAGCATAGCTGGCCAGGTGCCCGCCAAGCTCCCCATAGGCCTTGTTGGCGCGGATCACCATGGCCAACGCATTCCAGCGGATGATCGAGGTCAGTTTTTGTTCTAGCGCCAGGTCGCCGGGATAGCGTTGCTGTTCGCCCACGCCAATCGTGTTCTGGTAGGCCGAGTACGGATTCGCCCTTGGCCCCAGGCCGAGATGGCTCGCATGCTCGGCAAGGCGTTCCAGCAGGAAGCGCGCGCGCGGGGCACCGCTGGCGCGGAAGACGCCGGCCAGGGCGTCGAGCCATTCGCTGGTCTCTTCGTGGTCGGGGTCGTGGCTTTGGCCTGAGGCAATCTCGATGGCGGCGGGCTTTTGCAGGGCACTCATTGCGGTCTCCGTGGGCTTCGTTCTTCTGTATCCGGCGACAGCGTCAAGGATGCCGCGAATCGAGGAATTCATTGTAGGGAGGAGGCCGCGGCAGAAGCTGCCGAATTGGCAAGCAAGACCGGCCGCCGGCAGCGTAGCGTGCTGCGGCTGGGCTGCTGGCAGCGCAACGTGCCGCGGGGACAGGCGCGCTGGCTGCAAGTGGTGGCAGATGGGCTTGGCGTATCGCGGCCTCAGGCTACGACAGGTGCATCGGCCGGGAGGAAGACGGATGTAGCGACGCCAAAACGGGCAGCGAGGGCCCGAATTTGGCGCACGTTGAGTTCGCGGCGCCCTTTCAGGATTTCCGAAACCACGCCCTGGCTACCGATTTCGGGGACTTGCGCCTGCGTAAGGTGGTGCTGCTCCATCAGAAATCGCAAGGCATCCACGCCGCTTATGGCAGGAAATGCATAGTGTGCCTGGTCGTAGTCTGCAATCAACTCACCGAGCGTCGCGACCAGATCCGCCAGAGGATGTGATTCGTCTGCCGCGCCCGCATCGAGCAGTGCGTTCATGACGTTGACGGCCTTGTCGTAATCGCGTTCAGTCCGGATGGGGTGCAGGGGTACGACTTCGGACAAAGCGCGGAAGTGAGCGGTCAGTGCAGCCACGTTCAAGAGGGCTTCCATTTGTCGTACTCCTTGTGAGTTAGGACTTCGCGCACGTAGAGCATCTGGCGGTCGAAGTGAATCGCGGTGATGAGACGGTATTTGTTGCCACCAATGTCGAAAACGTAGAAATGTCCCACACGATCGGTAGCGTTAAAGCTTGCCGTCAAGTGGGCACAGCTGCCGAAGCTGGCCTCGACCAGTTTGCGCCAAGCCTGTAAGGGTACGTTGGCATCCGGATATCGGGCCGCGAAATCCACCAGGGTTTTGTTAGAGATCACGCGCATGACGGCATGCATATCTCAAATTGAGATTTTCAGCGCAAGGGCCAGTATTACCGCCGGCTAGCCTTAGCCAGCAGGACGGCTGTGGCTGAACGCCACCACCAGGTCGGCCGAGTCATCCTGGGCCGTGCCATCGGCATGTATCAAGCAACACTTATGCTCGATAGGCATTCTCAGACGCTTGCCCGCGTCTGAGCGACCGCAACGGAGACTTGGCCCTGATCACGCCCACCCCATCCTCAATGTCGATGTTGGCGCCATAGCGTCGAATCGTCTGCCTTTATACTGCGGCATGGCCTACGATCTCACCGACAAACTCGTCATCGGCATCTCGTCCCGAGCGCTATTCGACCTCGAGCACGAGAACGGCATCTATCAATCCGAAGGCGTGGCGTCCTACTCCGCCTACCAGCGCCAGCATGAGGACGAGCCCCTGCTGCCGGGCACGGCCTTCCCGCTGGTGCAGGCGCTGCTCGAACTCAATCACCTGATCCCGGACCGCAGGCTGGTCGAGGTGGTGGTGATCTCGCGCAATTCGCCGGACACCGGGCTGCGCGCGTTCAACGCCATAGAGACCCATCGGCTGGACATCACCCGCGCGGCCTTCACCGGCGGCGAGCCGATCTCGCGATACCTGCAAGCCTTCAAGGTAGACCTGTTCCTCTCGCGCGAAGCCTCCGACGTACAGGCCGCCATCGACGGTGGCGTGGCCGCGGCCCAGCTTTACGCCGCGCCCGCCGACTATCACGCCCCCGCCGGCCAGATCCGCATCGCCTTCGACGGCGACGCCGTGCTGTTCTCGCCCGAGTCCGAGCAGATCTTCAAGCAGAAAGGGCTGGAGGCCTTTACCCGGCATGAGCAGAAGCATCGCCACAAGGCCATGGCCGAAGGGCCGTTCGCCAAGCTGCTGCTCCGGCTGGCGGAGATCCAGTCGCATTTCGAGCCGGGACAGTGCCCGGTGCGCATCGCCATCGTGACTGCGCGCAACAGCCCGGCGCACACGCGGGTGGTGCATACCTTGCGGGCGTGGAATGTCAGTATCGACGAGGCGTTCTTCCTGGGCGGGCTGCCCAAGGACCAGGTCCTGCAGGCCTTCGGCGCGCATATGTTCTTCGATGACCAGGAGGGCCATGTGGAACTGGCTTCGGCGGTGGTGCCGTCGGGGCGGGTACCTTATAAGGGCGGCGAACTGGGCGGTGGCAAGCGGCGTACGGCGGCGCGCAAGCGGGCGACGAACCCGGAGGCCGATGCGCCCCCTGCACACACGCCTGAGTCCGCTGCCTCTTCCGTTGAATGAAAACATTCGCCCTTTACCTCGTCACCGCCTGCGCCGAAATCCTCGGCTGCTATCTGCCTTACCTGTGGCTGCGCCAGGGCGCCAACGCCTGGATCCTGATCCCCGGCGCGCTTGCCCTGGTGCTGTTTGCCTGGCTGCTGTCGTTGCACCCGGATGCGTCCGGGCGGGTCTATGCGGCTTATGGCGGGATTTATATTGCGGTCGCTATTGCGTGGTTATGGCTGGTGGATGGGGTGCGGCCCAGCCACTGGGATCTGGCCGGGGTGGCGGTGGCGATTGCGGGGATGGCGATTATCGTGTTCCAGCCGCGGTGAGATAAAGCGGGCATGGATGGGTACAAGGCTGCTGGCACGGCCTCGCTATAATGAAGGCCGCCCCCCCGCGGACGGCACTTTTTGCTTTGCCGGCCCGCCGTTGCCTGATTCATATGATGACCTTGATTGAAGCGTTCGGTCTTGTCGAACGTCTGCCTGCCAGAGAGCGCCTTATTGTTGGCCGCCCGGACGAGAAACGCACGTACTGGTCCTCCGGGAGCATTGAGAGCGTGGACCTGGTAAAAGACCTTGACCCGAGCGTTATTCAAGCCGTCGACGAGTTCCGCGCTGGCAACGGCAATCTCAGGGTGATCATCTTCAGAAAAGGCGATGCCGTCGATCTCGTGGTGGCGATGGGCGTCGACTCCCTGGACGCCATTGCAGATGCGCTTGCGATTGCCGATCAGGAGCGGGCGCGCCGCCGCACTCGCTGACCGGCACGGTGCATCCGGGCTGGCGCTCGCCGTCCTTGCCGCGCGCCAGTCCATCATCCGCACCCGGGGCCGCTCAGGCCGCCACGCGCACCGCCTCCCCCCGATACCGGGCCAGCAGCTCCGCCCGGCGTGCCGCCACTTTCTCCATATTGGCTTCCTTGACATGCCCGAAGCCACGGATGTCGTCGGGCAGGTTGGCCAGCTCCACCGCCGTGTCCAGGCGATCGGCGCTCAATGTGGTGCCGAACGCTTCCACCATGGCGATGTAATCCTCGACCAGCTTGCGTTCCGCGCGCCGTTCGGCGGTCTTGCCGAACACGTCGAAAGCGGTGCCGCGCAAGCCCTTGGCGCGTGCCAGCAAACGGAAGGCGGTCAGCATGGCCGGGCCAAAGCGGCGCTTGACCAGGTGGCCATGCGAGTTCTGCTTGGCCAGCAGCGGCGGGGCCAGGTGGAAGCTGAGCTGGTAGTCGCGGCCAGGTTCGCCTTCGAACTGCGCGCGCAGTTTGTCCAGGAAGGCGGGGTCGGCGTACAGGCGGGCGACCTCGTACTCATCCTTGTAGGCCATCAGCTTGGCCAGGTTGCGCGCCACGGCTTCGCTGAGCGGCAGGCGGGCATTGGCACCCACGCGCTTCTCGGCGGCGCGCACGCCGTCGACCACGGCGCGGTACCGGGCGGCGTATGCCGGGTTCTGGTAGGCCGTGAGCAGCGCTTCGCGCTGGCGGATGACGCTATCGAGCGTTTCCGGCATGGCCACCACCTGCGCGCGCGGTGCCATCTGCAATTGCGCGCTCAGCGCCGCTTCGCCATGGTGCGCCAGATAGCGCCCCCAGTCGAAGGCCAGCAGGTTCTTCTCGACCGACACGCCGTTCAGCTCGATGGCCCGCACCAGGCTGTCGCGCTGCAGCGGCACCCAGCCTTTCTGCCAGGCAAAGCCGAGCAGCAGCGGATTGGAGTAGATCGAATCGGCCAGCAACTTCACGGCCCAGGCATTGGCATCGATAAAGGCACAGGCCTCGCCGACGCTGGCGCGCAGGTCTTGCTCGGCCGAGGCGCCCGGGAACTTCCAGTTCGGGTTCTTGATGAAGTCGGCGGTGGGCGTGTTGGCGCTGTTGATGGCCGCCGCCGTTACGTCGACCCGGGTCTTGGACAGCACTTCGGGCGAGGCCGAGACGATGGCGTCACAGCCGATCACCAGCCGCGCCTCGCCGGTGGCGATGCGGGTAGCATGCAGCGCGGCGGGAGTCGGCGCGATCTGCACATGGCTGATCACCGCGCCACCCTTCTGCGCCAGGCCGGCCATGTCGAGCACGGTCACGCCCTTTTGCTCCAGGTGGGCAGCCATGCCGAGCAGGCCGCCGATGGTGACCACGCCAGTGCCGCCGACACCCGTTACCAGCACGCCGTAGGGCCGTTCCAGCGTGGGCAGCGCCGGCTGCGGCAGCGCGCTGAAATCGGCGCCCGCACCCTTGCCGCCCGCCGCTGCCGGCTTGCGCACCTGGGCGCCTTCAGCCGTGACAAAACTCGGGCAGAAGCCGTTGACGCAGGAGAAATCCTTGTTGCAGGAGGACTGGTTGATCTTGCGCTTGGTGCCCAACGGCGTTTCCAGCGGCTCCACCGACAGGCAGTTGGACTTGACCGAGCAGTCGCCGCAGCCTTCGCAGACCGCGTCGTTGATAAAAGCACGCTTGGCGGGATCGGCCATGGTGCCGCGCTTGCGGCGGCGGCGCTTCTCGGTGGCGCAGGTCTGGTCGTAGATCAGGATGGTGACGCCGGCGGTGTCGCGCAGCTGGACCTGGATGTCGTCGAGCTGGTCGCGGTGATGCACCGTGACGCCGCCGGGCAGCATGCTGCCGTCGCCGTATTTCTCCGGCTCGTCGGTCACCACGACGATCTTGCTGGCGCCTTCGGCCAGCACCTGGTGCGCAATCTGCGGCACGGTCAGCACGCCGTCCACGGGCTGGCCGCCGGTCATCGCCACGGCGTCGTTGAAGAGGATCTTGTAGGTGATGCAGGCCTTGGATGCGATGGCCGCGCGGATCGCCAGCAGGCCCGAGTGGAAGTAGGTGCCGTCGCCAAGGTTGACGAACACATGCTTCTCGCCGGTGAAATGCATCTGGCCGGTCCACGCCACGCCTTCGCCGCCCATCTGGCTGAAGGTGTCGGTATTGCGGTCCATCCACATCGCCATATAGTGGCAGCCGATGCCGGCGAGCGCACGCGAGCCTTCGGGCACGCGGGTGGACGTGTTGTGCGGGCAGCCCGAGCAGAACCAGGGCTTGCGCTCCACCGAGATGCGCGGGCGCGCGGCTTCGCGCTCCTTGGCCTCGATCAGCGCCACGCGCGCGGCGATGCGTTCGCGCACGTCGGACGGCAGGTCGCTCTTCTCCAGCCGGGTGGCGATGGCCTTGGCGATCAGCGCCGGCGATAGCTCATAGTGCGCCGGCAGCAGCCAGTTGCCGCGCGGCAGCGACCATTCGCCGCCGTGGTTGCCGCGCTCGTCGAACTTGCCGTAGACCTTGGGGCGCACGTCGTCGCGCCAGTTGTAGAGTTCTTCCTTGAGCGCGTATTCGAGGATCTGGCGCTTTTCTTCCACCACCAGGATCTCTTCCAGGCCGGTGGCGAAGTCGCGCGCGTCGTGCGCGTCCAGCGGCCACACGCAGCCCACCTTGAACACGCGGATGCCGATGCGACGGCAGGTGTCGTCGTCCAGGCCGAGGTCCGACAGCGCCTGGCGCACGTCGAGGTAGGCCTTGCCGGCGGTCATGATGCCGAAGCGCGCGTTGGGCGAATCCAGCACCACGCGGTTGAGCTTGTTGGCGCGGATATAGGCCAGCGCCGCATACCATTTGTGGTCGAGCAGGCGGGCTTCCTGCGCCAGCGGCGGATCGGGCCAGCGGATATTGAGGCCGCCCTCCGGCATGGCGAAGTCCTCCGGCAGCACGATCTTCACGCGGTCGGGATCGACCTCGACCGAGGCGGTGGATTCCACCACGTCGGTCACGCATTTCATCGACACCCACAGGCCGGAGTAGCGGCTCATGGCCCAGCCATGCAGGCCATAGTCGAGGTATTCCTGCACATTGGACGGATACAGCACCGGGATGCCGGAAGCCAGCAGCACGTGTTCGGACTGGTGCGCGACTGAGGACGACTTGGCGGCGTGGTCGTCGCCCGCCAGCACCAGCACACCGCCATGCTTCGACGAGCCGGCGGAATTGGCGTGCTTGAGCACGTCGATGGAGCGGTCCACCCCCGGGCCCTTGCCATACCACATCGAGAACACGCCGTCGCGGGTGGCGTCGGGGAACAGGTTGACCTGCTGGGTGCCCCACACGGCGGTGGCCGCCAGGTCCTCGTTCACGCCGGGCTGGAACACCACGTCGCTGGCGGCCAGGTGCTTCTTGGCCTTCCACAGCGCCTGGTCCACCCCGCCCAGCGGCGAACCGCGATAGCCCGAGATAAAGCCAGCGGTGTTCAGCCCGGCAGTGCGGTCGCGCGCCTTTTGCAGCATGGGCAGGCGCACCAGCGCCTGGGTGCCGCTGAGATAGACGCGGCCTTTTTCCAGGGTGTATTTGTCGTCGAGGGTAACCGACGCCAGGGCATCTTGCTGGGCTTGGGATAGGGGGGCATTCATCGATGCTGTCTCCGTACGCTCTTGTGGGGCTGGAGCTGAGTGTAGGAAGGTGCGCCGATATCGTAAAATCACGAATTCAGAGAGCTGGTATCTGAAAAACGCATAGCTGGAGCGCACATGGCGAAAGAACGGCACGGCAAGGAAGATGGCGGGCAGCGCATTGCCAAGGAAATCACCTTGCGGCAGTTCCGCTACTTCGCCGCGGCGGCGGAAACCGGGCAGTTCTCGATGGCGGCCACGGCCGAGCATGTGTCGCAATCGGCCATTACCAATGCCGTGCTGATGCTGGAGCAGCAGCTCGGCGTGCGCCTCTTCGATCGCTTGCCGCACGGCGTGGCACTGACGGCGGAGGGCCACCGGCTACACCAGCGCGCCCGCCAGATCCTCGACGCCGTGCAGGACACCCTGCGCGAGCCGCGCTTCCAGGCGCACAACCTGCAGGGAAAAGTCCGGCTGGCGGCGTCCTATACCGTGCTGGGCTACCTGCTGCCGGGACTGCTGGCGCGCTTTCGCACCAACTATCCGGATGTGGATTTCGACCTGCACGACATGGACCGCCCGGGCATCGAGCAGGCCGTGCTGTCCGGGGAGATCGAGCTGGGCATCGGCCTGCTGTCCAATATCGAGAAGCTGCCGCGGTTTGCCCACCACACGCTGATCCGCTCGCGGCGGCAGCTCTGGGCTTCGCCGTCGCACCCTTTGCTGGCACTGCCCCGGCTGACGCTGAAGGATATCGCGGCGCACCCCTACATCCTGCTCACGGTGGACGAAGGCGAGCGCTCCACGCTGCGCTACTGGCGCAGCAAGCGGCTCGCGCCGTCGATCGCGTTTCGCACCAGTTCGATGGAAGCGCTGCGCGGCCTGGTGGCGCACGGCTTCGGCGTGACCGTGCTGTCCGACATGGTGTACCGCCCGTGGTCGCTGGAGGGCAGGCAGATCGAGGCAAGGCCGATTGCCGACGGCGTGCCGGACATGGAAGTCGGGCTGCTGTGGCAGCCCGGGCGCAAGCTGGAGAAGGCGGCGGACGCCCTGCGCGAGTTCCTGATCCACACCAGCGGCAGCTGAGTGCGCCGCTGCGCCGCATCGCCACACCTGGTGTTCCAGATTGGAACACCGCCTCGCGCCGTGACACATCGGCTACAGCCGGCATAGTCCGGCCAAGCGCCGTCTTTGCCCGGTTTCTGGCGTTCTCGCTCCGTAATGTCCGCCGGGCACAGCTCTTGCGGAAGGATATCCGTGCGCAAACAAAGCGGCACGACACGCAGTACAGAGCGAAATCACGAATCGGAGCGAGACATGAACATGGCGGAAATCGCCCAGCTGGGCGTTGCGTATCCCTACAAGGAACAGTACGAGAACTATATCGGCGGCGCCTGGGTGGCCCCGGCCGATGGCCAGTACTTCGAAGCCATTTCGCCGGTCACCGGCAAGACCTTCACGCGCGTGCCGCGCTCCAACCAGAAGGACGTGGATGCCGCGCTCGACGCCGCGCATCGCGCCAAAGGCGCCTGGGGCCGTACTTCCACCACGGAGCGCGCCCGCGTCCTGAACCTGATCGCCGACCGCATCGAGGCCAACCTGGTCACGCTGGCGGTGGCCGAGACCATCGACAACGGCAAGCCCATCCGCGAAACCACGGCGGCCGACCTGCCGCTGGCGGTAGACCACTTCCGCTACTTCGCCGGCTGCATCCGTGCGCAAGAAGGCGGCATCTCCGAGATCGACCACGACACCGTGGCCTATCACTTCCATGAGCCCCTCGGCGTGGTCGGCCAGATCATCCCGTGGAATTTCCCGCTCCTGATGGCCACGTGGAAACTGGCGCCCGCGCTGGCCGCCGGCAACTGCGTGGTGCTCAAGCCCGCGGAACAAACTCCGGCTTCCATCCTGGTGCTGATGGAAATCATCGGCGACCTGCTGCCGCCGGGCGTGCTCAATGTGATCAACGGCTTCGGCCTGGAAGCCGGCAAGCCGCTGGCATCCAGCACACGCATCAGCAAGATTGCCTTTACCGGCGAGACCACCACCGGCCGGCTGATCATGCAGTACGCCTCGCAGAACCTGATCCCGGTCACGCTGGAACTGGGCGGCAAGTCGCCGAACATCTTCTTCGAGGATGTACTGGCCGCGGACGATGCCTACTTCGACAAGGCGCTGGAAGGCTTCGCCATGTTCGCGCTGAACCAGGGCGAAGTCTGCACCTGCCCGTCGCGCGCGCTGATCCAGGAGTCGATCTACGAGCGCTTCATGGAACGCGCGCTCAAGCGCGTGGCGGCGATCAAGCAGGGCCACCCGCTCGACAAGACCACCATGATCGGCGCGCAGGCCTCGCAGGAACAACTGGAAAAGATCCTCTCCTACATCGACCTGGGCAAGCAGGAAGGCGCGCAGTGCCTGATCGGCGGCGAGCGCAACGCGCTGGGCGGCGACCTGTCCAGCGGCTACTACGTCAAGCCCACGGTATTCGCCGGCCATAACAAGATGCGCATCTTCCAGGAAGAAATCTTTGGCCCGGTGGTTTCTGTCACCACCTTCAAGGATGAGGAGGAAGCGCTGGAAATCGCCAACGACACGCTCTACGGGCTGGGCGCCGGCGTATGGACACGCGACGGCGCGCGCGCCTTCCGCATGGGCCGCGGCATCCAGGCCGGCCGCGTGTGGACCAACTGCTATCACGCTTATCCGGCACACGCGGCGTTCGGCGGCTACAAGCAATCCGGCATCGGGCGCGAGAACCATCGCATGATGCTGGACCACTACCAGCAGACCAAGAACCTGCTGGTGAGCTACAGTCCGAACACGCTCGGCTTTTTTTGATATAGCGCAAGAATGGGCTCATCCGCCCATGCCATGATCGGCATGGTGCCCGCGCTGCCGGCCTCCCGCCGCGCAGCGCGGGCGTCCTTGCCAACAGCATCAGGAGTCGAGATGACAGCGATGATGAAAGCCGCCGTGGTGCACGAATTCGGCGCCCCGCTCACAATCGATGAAGTGCCGGTGCCGCAACCTGGACGCGGCCAGATCCAGGTCAAGATTGAAGCCTCGGGCGTATGCCACACCGACCTGCACGCCGCCGAAGGCGACTGGCCGGTCAAGCCCACCCTGCCCTTTATCCCCGGCCACGAAGGCGTGGGCTTTGTATCGGCGGTAGGCGCCGGCGTGACCCGCGTGAAGGAAGGCGATCGTGTCGGCGTGCCTTGGCTGTACAGCGCCTGCGGCTATTGCGAGCACTGCCTGCAGGGCTGGGAAACCCTGTGCGAAAAGCAGGAAAATACCGGTTACTCGGTCAACGGCGGCTATGGCGAATACGTGGTCGCCGATCCCAACTACGTGGGCCTGCTGCCCGACAGCGTGGGCTTTGTCGAGATCGCGCCCATCCTGTGCGCGGGCGTCACCGTCTACAAGGGCTTGAAAGTTACTGATACGCGCCCCGGGCAATGGGTGGTGATCTCCGGCATCGGCGGGCTTGGCCATGTGGCGGTGCAATATGCTCGCGCCATGGGCCTGCGCGTGGCGGCGGTGGATATCGACGACAAGAAACTCGAGCTCGCCCGCAAGCTGGGCGCCGAGGTCACGGTCAATGCGCGCACGACCGATCCCGTGACGTTCCTGCAAAAGGAAATCGGCGGCGCGCACGGTGCGCTGGTGACGGCGGTTTCGCCCAAGGCGTTCGGCCAGGCCATCGGCATGGTGCGGCGCGGCGGCACGGTTGCGCTGAACGGCTTGCCGCCGGGAGACTTCCCCACGCCGATTTTCGATGTGGTGCTCAAGGGCATTACCATCCGCGGCTCCATTGTCGGCACCCGCAGCGACCTGCAGGAATCGCTCGATTTCGCCGCTCATGGGGCGGTCAAGGCTACCGTGTCCACCGCGCCGCTGGAGAAGATCAACGAGATCTTCACGCGCATGCGCGCCGGAGATATCGAGGGCCGGGTGGTGATGGACTTTGCTGCCTGAGGTTTGCGGTCTGAACGATCGCCTGAACGGTCTGTAGACAAGGAGCCCACCCGATGTCCAACGCTGATGCCAATTCACCCGATGCGGTGCAACGCGTCGTTGCCACCCCTGCCGCGCTTGCGCTGATCGAGCGCTTGCGCGCTCAGCATGGCGCGTTGATGTTTCACCAGTCAGGGGGTTGCTGCGATGGCAGCGCGCCGATGTGCTATCCGGATGGCGAGCTGATTATCGGCGATGCAGACGTTTGCCTCGGTGAGATTGGCGGCGCGCGGTTTTATATGACGCGGGCGCAGTTCGAGTACTGGCAGCATACGCGGCTGGTGATTGATGTGGTGGCTGGGTCGGGGGGGATGTTTTCGCTGGAGGGGCCGACGGGGATGCGGTTTTTGACGCGGTCGGAGTTGTTTAGCGATGAGGAGGCTGGGAGATTGGACTCAACTTCAACTTCAAAAGCCTAAAGTCAAAGGCGGTTTCACCCCCCTGCGGGGGGGCGACCTATTTTTTTGTCTTGCCAAGAAAGTAGGCAAAGAAGGCGCGCCGGATGGGGCGACACCCCCTCGGGATCCGGCGAAAAGAGCGGCCGGGACCCAAACTCCCATCGCCTTAAGGCGATACTCAAACATGGGTCCCTCTATTCCGCTCTTTTCACCGGATCCCGAGGCGCCCCATACGGCCTGGTACATCTTTACGGCTCGCTTCGCATCGCGTGGGGGCGGCTGGCGGGCCACGCTTCAACTGGCACCCTTCAGCCGTCTGTATATCGTGTTCCGCGACAATCCTAGCTCGCGCGCGGCCAGGCTGATGTTGCCGCCGTGGCGTGCCAGCGCCTGGCGGATCATGGCGGCCTCGCGATCACGCAGGCGCTCGGGTGCGTCGGTTGGCGTTGCCGGTTCGACGCTGGTTGAATTGGCATCGCCGTCCATCGCTCGCTGCGCATCGCCATACGCCTCCGGCACCAGGTCGTCCGCGAAGTCCTCCGGCAAATGCTCCACCCGGATCTCGTCCTCGCCTTCGGCCATGATGGCCGCGGTGCGCAGCACGTTGACCATCTGGCGCAGGTTGCCCGGCCACGGATGCCGCTGGAAACGTTCCAGCACGTCCGCCGCGATCTGGCTTGGATGCGCACCAGCATGCGCGGCATGGTCCGCCTGCGCGAGCTGTTGCGTCAGGATGCGTTCCACCAGTACCGGCAGGTCGGTGCGGTCGCGGAGCGCGGGCAGAGTGACCGCCAGCGCATTGATCCGGTAGTACAGATCCTCGCGGAACGTACCGGCCGCGATCATGGCGCGCAGGTCGCGGTGGGTGGCGCAGATGATGCGCAGATCCACCGGTATCGCGCGGGCACCCCCCAGCGGCGTCACCGCGCGCTCCTGCAGCACGCGCATCAGCCTTACCTGCTGTGCCAGCGGCATGTCGCCGATCTCGTCAAGGAACAAGGTGCCGCCATGCGCCTGCACCAGCTTGCCCGGACTGCCTCGCCGCCGGGCGCCCGTGAACGCGCCGTCCTCGTAGCCGAACAGTTCCGCCTCGATCAGGGATTCCGGGATGGATGCGCAGTTGACAGCCACGAACGGCGCCGCGCCGCGCGGCGAGTCGCGATGGATGGCGCGCGCCAGCCATTCCTTGCCGGTGCCGGTGCGCCCCAGCACCAGGATCGGGATATCGCGCCCGCGTACCTTGTCGACCCGCTGCAGCACGGCCGCCATGCGGGCGTCGCCGGTATCGAGGGCAGCCAGCGCCGAGGCCGGCCCGGCGGCGGATGTTCGTGCTGCGGGCGCAGCGGGCTCTGTGTGCGATACGCGCCGGGGCGGCGCCAGCAATGCCATCCGCGCGAAGACGAGCACGCGGCTCGGCAAAGTCAGCGTCAGCAATTGCCCGGAGGCCTCTTCGCCCTGCTTGAGCGCGACACCCAGCGGCATGCCGAACAAGGCGGCGAAACTGTGGCGCCCCCTCGAATCGGGCGGCAAGCCCAGCTGGAACAGGCCGCTGCGGTTGGCCGCAAGGAAAGTGCCGTCGGCAGCGAATGCCGCCATGCCTTCGAACAGCGTGCCGATGAACTCGGGCCGCGCATGGAAGCGCACCAGCGCAGCGTCGGTGAAATGGGTGGCGAAGAGGTGATTCTCGATCATCTGCGCCGACATCCGCACCAGCGCCATGGTGTGCTTGTGGAAGCCGCGACGATCGCCGCTGACGTCCAGCGCGCCCAGGACCTGGCCAAACGGCCCGGCAATCGGCGCGCAGGAACAGGTCAGCGTGCGGTTGGCGCGCAGGAAATGCTCATCGGCATGGATCACCGTGGGACGGGTCTCGGCCAACGCCGTGCCGATCGCGTTGGTGCCCTTGCTCGACTCCGCCCACGATACGCCCGGCGCCAGCGCCACGCGCCGGGCCCTGTCGGCGAAATCGCCATCGCCCAGGCTGTGCAGGATCACGCCGCCGCTATCGGTCAGCAGCACCATGCTCTCGGTGTTGGCGATCTGCGCGTGCAAGGTTTCCATGACCGGCAGCGCATGCTTGTAGAGGAGTTGGTTGGCGTCGACCAGTTCGTGCAGCGCGCGCGCCCCTAGCGGGTGGTAGTCCGCCGCATGCACGGCTTCCAGGCCGAAGCCGGAGGAGCGCGCGTGGGCGCGGGCAATCAGGGCGCGGCGCTCCGGATCGTCGTCCGACGCCGTGGCGTGGCTGGCTGGCGTGCTGCTCATGGCGGCAGGTCTCCTGTTCTGGATCCCGGCCAGGCCGGGTCAGGCCGTCTCTGCGCCGGCCTGGCGGGCGGCGTGGCGACCTTGCCGCGAAACCTTATCACAAGCCTCCGGCGTCACGGGCGCACGCGAGGAAGAAGTCGGGTGTAAAGTACCTGTTTTCCGGCACGCGCGATCGCGCCCCGCCCCGTTCCCGTCTGACTCGTTTCACTCCCTCGAAAGGCGCAAGATGAGTATTGTGATAGACCGTTTCGACCATATCGTCCTCAATGTGAAGGACGTCGAGACCAGCGCGGCGTGGTACGAGAGCGTGCTCGGCATGCAGCGCGAGGACTTCGAATCCCGCACCGGAAAACGGGTCTCGGTGCGCTTCGGCCAGCAGAAGATCAACCTGCGCCCCATCGGCACCGATACCGTGGCCTGGTTCACCGGCACGCATCCCACCGCCGGCAGCGATGACCTTTGCTTCATCACCCGCAACACGCTGGAGAGCGTGATCGCGCACTGGCTGGCACATCGCGTGCCGATCGAGGCCGGGCCGGCGCAGCGCACCGGCGCGCTTGGCCCGATGACCTCGGTGTATTGCCGCGATCCGGACGGGAACCTGATCGAGGTGGCGGCTTATCCGGCGCCCTGAGCGCCGGACGGGCTCAGCGCTTGCCGTCGAGCAAGTCGTTGAGGACCTCGTCGAATGCCGCTTGCGCATCTTCCAGCGCCTGCAAGGCGGCATCGAATGTCTGCAGCGCCATCTTTGACGGCTTGCCGCTGCCTTGTGGCGCGAACTGCCCCTGCAGCGCGGCAAATGCCACCTGCACCTGCCGCGTTGCGTTGACTACGCGGTCCATCGCCTGCGCTTCCTCGGCGCGCATTTGTTCGTCGTTCTGGTTGTTCTGGTTGTTCTGGTCGGTCATGCCTTTGGCTCCGTGCGCGGCCGCACCGGCCGCCGTTGATGTGAAGCGTATCGTACAAGAACTTGCGGGGCCAAGCCGGGTCGAATGCCGTGGCCCCGGAAAATCACCAGGGATTCACCACGAAACGCCCCGCATTGCGCTGTCAAGCGAAGCAGAGAAGTTAGGCAGAACAAACCCTCCGAATCCAGCATGCCATCCCATACACGCAAGGCGCTCGCCGCCGTACTGCTGACCGCAGGCGGCTTTACCTGCTACTGGACTTACCTGACGCTGAACCAGGACCGGCTGCTGTTCGACGCGCGCCGCCGCCCCCCGCGGGAACTGCCCGATGGCATTACCGCGTATTCGCACGAGGTGCCGGGCGGCTTGCTGCGCGGCTACGTCTATGGCACGCAAGGCGTGCTGGACACGCAAACCGGGGAAACCGTGCAGGGCACGAACACGGCGCGCGACCTGCTGTTCTACCTGCCCGGCCGCGGCGAGGACGTGCTGGACACCATGCAGTACCTCCAATGGCTGCCGCCGCGCGTGGGCTTTGCCACTATGGACTACCGCGGCCTGGGCCATTCGGACGGCCAGCCCTCGGAAGCCGCCGCCGTGGCGGACGCCAGCCAGTTCTTGCTGCACTTGCGCCGCATGTTCCCGGGCACGCGCGTGCACGTGGTTGGCCGCAGCCTCGGCACGGGCGTCGCTATCCAGCTGGCGGACCTGCAGGATTTCGAGAGCCTGCAGCTGATCACACCCTATGACTCGCTGCTGGAGATCGTGCGCAAGCGCTTCCCACTGGTACCGCTGCGGCAGTTGATGCGCCATCACTTCGATTCGATTTCCCACTGCAAGAAGGTGGTGCAGAGCACCAAGGTGCTGCTTGCCGAGACCGACGAGGTGGTACCGCACGAATGCTCGGAGCGCCTGATCGCGGCATGGCCCGGCCAGGTGGCGCGGCAGACGATGCCTGGCACCGACCACTCCACCATCATCGAGCGCGCCGAGACCTGGCGCGCGCTGGCGCAATTCGCGCAGCAGGTCGGCAAACCCGGCACCCGGCCGGCAGCACCGGAAGACTCACAAGACAACGGGGACGGCCTGAGAGTGGCGGAAGCCCCGGATGGCGTGGCCGGCTACCCGATTTTTGCCCCAAGGTAGAATGCGCGCATGAAAAGAGTCGTTGTAAAGGCAGCAAGCGCCGCTTTAGCGCTGGCTGCAGCTTCCACCTTGCTAGTTGGGTTCGCCGCCGTGGTGAGCCTGCGCCAACTCCCCTACGTGGATGCGCTGCGGGATTACCGCCCCGACGTACCGCTGCGGATCTTTACCAGCGACAATGTCCTGATCGGCGAGTTCGGTAACGAGCACCGTGAATTCGTGCCGCTGGATCGCATGCCCAGGCAGATGTCCAATGCCTTGCTGGCGGCGGAAGACGATCAGTTCTACCAGCACGCCGGCGTCGATATCCCTGGGATCTTCCGCGCCGCGCTCGCCAATATCGGCGAGGGCTACGCCCAGGGCGCCTCCACCATCACCATGCAGGTGGCGCGCAATTTCTACCTGTCGCGCGAGAAGACGCTGGCGCGCAAGTGGTATGAACTCCTGCTGGCATGGAAGATCGACCGTTCCCTGCCAAAAGACCGCATCCTCGAGCTGTACATGAACCAGGTCTACCTGGGCGAACATGCGTACGGTTTCGGCAGCGCGGCCCAGACCTATTTCGGCAAGCCGCTGGAAGCGCTCTCGCTGGCGGAAACCGCGATGCTGGCCGGCTTGCCCAAGGCGCCGTCGACCATGAATCCGGTAGTCAACTTCCCCCGCGCCAGGCTACGCCAGCAATACGTGCTGGGGCGGATGCATGCGCTGGGCATGATCTCGCACGATCAGTACCAGGCGGCGCGGTCCGAACGGCTGCAGGTGGCGGGATCCAATGGCGGCCACTTCGGCGGCCACGCCGAGTACGTGGCGGAACTGGCCCGGCAGCTTGCCTACGACCGTTTCGGCGAAGCTGCCTATACCCGTGGCCTGAATGTCTACACCACGGTGTCGTCGGTCAGGCAAAGCCTGGCCTACGAGGCCGTGCACGCAGGGCTCGACCAGTACGGCAAGCGCCACGGCAACGCCCGCGGACAGCAGGCCGCGCTGGTTTCGCTGGACAGCAGGTCGGGCGCCATAGAGGCACTGATCGGCGGTGCGGACTTTGCCACCAGCCGCTTCAACCATGCCACGCAGGCGCTGCGCCAGCCGGGCTCGACCTTCAAGCCCTTCATCTACTCTGCCGCGCTGGAGCGCGGCGTATCGGCCACCACGATGATCAACGACGCGCCGCTGGACGGCTCGTCGCGGTGGCAGCCGGGCAACGACGATGGCCGCTTTCTGGGTGCCGTCAGCGTGCGCCAGGCGCTGGCCGAGTCGCGCAACCTGCCGGCCATCCGCACCCTGCAGGCCATCGGTATTCCCTATGCGGTGGACTACGCCGGCAAATTCGGTTTCTCCGAGCAACGCCTGCCGCGCTACCTGCCGATGGCGCTGGGCACCGGCACCACGACGCCGCTGCGGCTCGCCGCCGCCTATGGCGTCTTCGCCAACGAGGGCTACCGCACCGAGCCTTACCTGATTGAGCGCATCAGCGACGGCGCGGGCAATGTGCTGTTCACCGCGGACAGCGAGCCCCAGCCGCGCCGCGTCATCCCCGAGCGCAACGCCTATGTGATGAACAGCCTGCTGCACAGTGTGGTGACCAGCGGCACCGGCGCCGGACTACAGCGCTACCTGCGACGCGCGGATGTGGCCGGCAAGACCGGCACCACCAACGATTCGGTCGACGGCTGGTTCGCCGGCTATGCCTCGGGCATCGTCACGGTGGCGTGGATGGGCTTCGACGACAACCGCAGCCTGGGCCGGCACGAATTCGGCGCCACCACGGCCCTGCCGATCTGGGCGAACTACATGGAAGGCCGGTTGGCCGGCCAGCCCGAGGCGGAATTCGTGGCGCCGAAAAACCTGGTGCGCAGTGGCGACGACTGGATTTATCCGGAGTATGCGGACGGCAGCCACGGCATCGCGGCGCTTGGTTTTCCGCCGCCGGCACACCCCGATCCCGCGGCCGAGCCCGTCGGGATGGCCGCCCCTCCCGCGGCCGCCGGACCAGCGGAACCTGTCAGGGCATCCACGTCCCCCCTCCCGCCAGGGACCACGCCCAGTCCGTCGCAGCCCAGCACCTGACGAGCGCGGGGCACTGCCCCCGCGCACGAATGCAGCCCACAACATGAACAATCACCTGCTGCCTGCGCGCGCCCGATGAACATCTCCCCCTACAGCGGCCCACTGATCTGGGCGGTGGCGGCGGCCACCACCCTTGGGGTCATCATGCGGCCCTTCCGGCTGCCCGAGGCCTTCTGGGCCGTCGCGGGCGCACTGCTGCTGTGCGTGACGGGCCTGCTTGCGGTACCGGATGCGCTGGCCGCCGTGGCACGCGGCTACGATGTGTACCTGTTTCTCGGCGGCATGATGCTGGCGTCCGAACTGGCGCGCAAGACCGGGCTGTTCGACCACGTAGCGGCGGTGGCGGTGCGCCAGGCCGGGGGATCGGCGCGGCGCCTGTTCGTGCTGGTCTATGGTTTCGGCACCCTGGTCACCGTGTTCATGTCCAACGATGCCACCGCGGTGGTGCTGACGCCCGCTGTACTCGCCGCCACCCGCGCCGCCAGGGTCAGGCATCCCCTGCCCTATCTCTACAGTTGCGCCTTCATAGCCAACGCAGCGAGCTTCGTGCTGCCGATCTCGAATCCCGCCAACCTCGTCATCTTCGGGGCGCACATGCCCACGCTGGCGGGCTGGCTGGCGCGCTTTGCCTTGCCGTCGGCCGTCGCCATCGCCGCGACCTTTGCCGCGCTTTACTGGACCCAGCGCCACGCACTGAAGGAGCGCATCGCGACCGACGTGCCGGTGCCGCCCCTGACGACCGAGGCCAAACTGACCGCCGTCGGCATCGTGGCGATGGGCCTTGTGCTGCTGGTGGCATCGTTGCTGGGCGCCGACCTGGGCTGGCCGACCTGCCTGGCCGGCGTGGCGACGCTGCTGCTGGTCTGCGCGCGCCGCCCCGGCCTGTGCCTGCCGGCGCTGCGCGAGATTTCCTGGGGCGTGCTGCCGCTGGTGGCTGGCCTGTTCGTACTGGTGGCCGGCCTGGAGCACACCGGTCTGATCGGGAAACTCGCCCAGCTGGTGCAGGCGCTATCGCAGCAGTCTCCGGCGGCCAACATATGGGTGACTGGCGGCACGGTGGCCCTGGTGTCCAACGTGGTCAACAACCTGCCGGCCGGGCTGTTCGCCTCGTCGGCACTGGCGGCCAGCCATGCTTCCACCCAAGTCACTGACGCGGTGCTGATTGGCATCGACCTTGGCCCCAATCTGTCCGTCACCGGCTCGCTGGCGACCCTGCTATGGCTGACGGCGCTGCGGCGCGAGGGCCAGATGGTCGGCGCGCTGCAGTTCCTGCGCATCGGCGCGGTGGTGATGCCGCTGGCGCTAGGGCTGGCGCTGGCGGCATCACCTCTCTGAGCGCCATCGGCCACGCGCCCTCCCGGCAGGCCTGTTGCCTTGAATGTCAGCCCAGCTTGTCCAGCAGGCTGTACCAGGCCACGCCCGCGGCAATGTAGAAACGCTGGAGGCCATGTAGCGGGATTCTTGTCACTGGCGTGACCGGATAGGGAAAGTCCTCGCCCTTGCCAGCCAGCCGTGCCGCGATATGCTTGCCCAGGCTGGTGCAAAGCGCGATGCCCCGCCCATTGCAGCCCAGGGCCATGACGATGCCCGGCGCGGGTTCATGCACATGCGGCATGAAGTCGCGCGTGATCGCGATGCGGCCTGCCCAGCGATACTCGTATGTGAGCGGACCAAGTTGCGGGAACAGCAATTCAAGCGAGCGCTCCAGGTGGGCGAAGTCCTGTGGCCCGCGCGGATCGGCAAAGAAGCCACGGCCGCCCATCAGCAGGCGCCCATGCGCATCCTTGCGGAAGTACAGCAGCAGGCGCTGCGACGTGGATGCGGTCTCGCCTTGCGTCAGGATGCCTTGCGCATCGGAACCCCGCAGCGGTTGCGTGGCCACGATAAAGCTGTTGGCCGACAGCACCGTTTGCGCGAGACCGGGCCACAGCGGGCCGGTGTAGCCGTTGGTGGCAATCACGACCTGTCCGGCGGTCACGCGGGCGCCGGTATCTGTCGCTGCCACCCAGTGCGAGCCGTGGCGCTCCAGCGCCGTCACCGCCGTACCACCGTGCACGGCGGCGCCGGCCCGCTGCGCAGCCCTGACCAGTCCCCGCGTGTAAGCCAGCGGCTGGATGGCGCCGGCGCGGCCATCCAGCCAGCCGCCGGCGAAGGCCTGCGTACCGACGCGCCGCGCTACCGCGGCATGGTCCAGTAGTTCCACCGGTGCCCCGCGGCGCGCCCATTGCTCCGCCCGGGCGTGCATGGCAGGCACCGCAGCCGGCGAATACGAGAGTTGCAGCCAGCCGCTGCGTAGCGGCTGGCAATCGATGCCGTGGCGAGCAATCAGGTCGAACACCAGGTCGGCAGAACGCGATACCGTGTCGATCAATGGCTCGGCGCGCGCGGCCCCGAACAGGCGCACCAGCTCGTCGGGATCGTGCTTGAGCGTGGGATTGACTTGCCCGCCGTTGCGCCCGGACGCGCCCCATCCCGGCTCGCTGGCCTCCAGCACGCACACCCTCGCACCGGTCTCGGCAAGATGCAACGCGGTGGACAGGCCGGTGAAGCCGCCGCCGATGACGAGCACATCGGTCGTCAGCGATTCGTACAACGCCGGTGTGGGCGGCGCGGGCGGTGCCGTGGCAGCCCACAAGGAGGGGGGCAAAGGCATCACCGGAGCCGGACGGTTTGCCGCGAACTGGCTGGAGCTCATAGCGCCAGGCCCCCCGCATCGACCGGCTTGTGCAACACGCGCCGCAGGAAGTCCTGCGTGCGCGCTTGTCGGGGCGCGCCCAGCACCTGCGCGGCCGCGCCTTCCTCGACAATGGTGCCGCTGTGCAGGAAGCACACACGATCGGCCACTTCGCGGGCGAATCCCATCTCATGCGTCACCACGATCATCGTCATGCCCTCGCGCGCCAGATCGCGCATGACTTCCAGCACGTCGCCAACCAGTTCCGGGTCGAGCGCCGAGGTGGGTTCGTCGAACAGCATGGCCTCGGGCCGCATCGCCAGCGCGCGGGCAATGGCCACCCGCTGCTGCTGCCCGCCGGAGAGCTGCGGCGGATAGGCCTGGGCCTTGGCGGCCAGGCCGACTTTCTCAAGCAGTTCCATCGCCTGGGCGCGCGCCTTGTCGCGGCTTTCGCCCTTCACGTACACCGGCCCTTCCATCACGTTTTCCAGCACGCTGCGATGCGGGAAGAGATTAAAGCGCTGGAACACCATGCCCATGCGGCTACGCAGTCGGTGGATGTCCTTGCCGCCACGGTCGACCCGTTCGCCAAAGGCGTGGATCTCTCCGCCTTCGTAGGATTCCAGTCCGTTGATACAGCGCAAGACCGTGGACTTGCCGGAACCGGACGGGCCGATCAGGCAAACTACCTCGCCCGCGTCGACGTGCAGGCTCACGCCGCGCAGCACGTGGTGTTCGTCGAAGTACTTCTGCAGGTTGTCGATACGGATCATGGCTTTCTCCTGCCCGCGCCCAGGCGTTGCTCCAGTCGGCGCAGCCCGAAGACGAGCGGCAGGCTCATCAGCAGGTAGAGCAGTGCCACCAGCGTGTACACAGTCATGTTCTGGAAGGTCGACGAGGCGATCAGCTGGCCGGCACGCGTCATCTCCGCCACGGTGATGGTGGACACCAGCGACGAGTCCTTGAGCATCATCACCAGCGTGTTGCCATAGGGCGGCAGCGAGATACGGAAGGCCTGCGGCAGGATCACCCGGCGCATGACCAGCGCCGGGCGCATGCCCATGGCCTGCGCGGCTTCGCGCTGGCCTGGATCGACAGCCTCGATGCCGGCGCGAAAGTTCTCCGCCTGATAGGCCGAGTATGCGATGCCCAGGCCGATCACGCCGGCCTGGAAGGCCGTCAGGTGAATCCCGGCATCCGGCAGCACAAAGTAGATGTAGAACAGTTGCACAATGATCGGCAGGCCACGGATCACGTTGATCACGCCGGACGCGCCCCACGACAGCGAGCGTACCGGCGACAGTTTCATCAGCGCCAGAGCCAGCCCTAGCACGCTGCTGAGCAGGAAGGCGAGCACGGTCACCTCTACGGTGACCACCGCGCCCTGCAGCAGGATCGGCAGGAACTCCCGCGCATGCTGGAAGAAATTAGCGGCTTCCATCACAACTCACATGCCCCATTTCTGGACGATGGCGGCAAGCGTGCCATCGGCCTTGATCTTGGCGATGGCCTTGTTGACGCGGGCCAGCGTCTCGGTGTCGCCCTTGCGCACCACCAGGCAAACGTCGCCGACGTTGACCGGCTTGTAGCTGGCGGCCAGCTTGACGCCGGGGAAGGCGTTCTGGCGTAACTGGTAGGCAATGATGGGCTGGTCGCCCAGGCCCGCCTTGATGCGGCCCAGGGTCAGGTCGCGCGTCATGTCCGCCACCGAGTCGTAGCTGCGCACTTCCTTGAAGATGCCCTTCTTGTTGAGCATGTCGAGAAAGACCGTGCCCACCTGCGCGCCCACGATCTCGCCCTTGAGTTCGTCGAGCGAGGCATAGGTCTTGGCGTCGTCGCCCTTGACGATCAGGCCCTCTCCGTATGAGTAGACCGGATCGCTGAAGTCCACCACCTGCTGGCGCGCGGGCGTCCTGAGCATGGCGGCCGAGATGATGTCGATCTTGCTGGAAGTCAGCGACGGAATCAGCGCGGAGAAGACCGTCTGCTGCACGTTGACGTTGAAGCCGCCGGCCTTGCCGACGGCAGTGACCGTGTCGACCATCATGCCCTGGATGGTGTTGCTCTTCACGTCCAGGAAGGTAAACGGCACGCCGGTGGCCGTCGCACCGACGTTATAGGTTGGTGCCGAGGTCGGTGCCGTTCCCTGGGCCCAGGCGAACGAAACGGTGCTGGCTGCGCACAGGATTAGTGCTGCGCGACGGGACATGGTGAATCGAGACATGCGGACACTCCTAGCGGAAGGAACAAAAGGCGCCCCGGGTAGGGCGACCCACCGACTTATGCAATGAGCATGCCAATTTTCAATTAACCATGCTCGAAATTTAATTGTCGTTAACCAGTAATTGCATTGTTAAAATCGATATGCGATTCTATAATCAATAAATAAGCCTTTTACAGCACATGTATGTCAAAACCTGAAGCCAATGACTCCGCTAACCTGCTGTTCAACCAGTCTTTGGAAAAGGGACTTGCCGTGCTGCGCGCGTTCAGCGCGCAGCACCGCACCATGACGATCGCCGACGTAGCCGACGCCGCCGGCATCAACAAAAGTTCGGCCCAGCGCATGGTCTTCACGCTCGAACAACTAGGTTATCTGCGCAAGCATCCACAAACGCGGCGCTACCAGTTGACGCCACGCGTGATGGAGATCGGCTTCAACTACCTGGCCGCCAACCCTCTGATCGAGGTGGCCAATCCGTTTCTCTCCGAACTGACCAAGGTCACCACCGAGACCTCCTGCCTGACGGAGCCGGACCTGCTCGACATGGTCTATATCGCGCGATTCGTCAGCGCGCACTTTGTGCCGGTGCATATGCCCATCGGCAGCCGGATTCCGATGTATTGCACCGGCTCCGGGCGCGCCTACCTGAGCGCGCTGCCCGAAGACGAAGCGCGCGGCATGATCGAGCGATCAGCGCGGAACGTGCATACGGTCCACACCCGCACGGAGGTAGACGAAATCGTGGCGATGTTGGGCGACACCCGGCAGCGCGGGTACGCGGTAAATTGCGAGGAACTGTTCCTTGGCGATATGACGATCGCCGCGCCGGTGATCGGGGGCAATGGCCGCCCGCTGGGCGCGATACACCTTGTCGCGCCCACCAGCCGCTGGACCCGGGAGGAAGCGGAGCGCAAGCTTGGGCCGCTGCTGTTGCAGTGCGCGCGCGCCGTGAGCAGTTCAGCACGGGCAATGGGGTAGGCGCGGCTCGCGCCGCTGCCAGCGCTGACGGGGGAGTCCTTGACGGATCAAAGACTCCCCGCGCAAGTGTTTTGCGCGGCTTTTTGCCTTGCCGGGAGCACGCCGACTGGCCGGCGCCAAGGCATGGCCGTGGGCCACGGCGGCCGGCGTTTTCCTGGCCAGGCCGGGACGGCCGGGGTTGCGGGCTCACTTGGCCATGTAGATGACGATAACGACGACCCCAAGGCCCGCGAGGGTTAGCAAGAGGAAGGCAAGCATCGACGGCAACTGGTGTTGGCGTCTCTCCAGTATGGAACGGCCGGCACAACACTGCCGTCGGGAGACCTCTGATTTGGCGGGTATGCTGTCCTACAGATTTGTGACGAATAGGGTCCCGAGGAACATCGGCGACCCTTCATCAGGTACGTGACAGGATACTCGCCAGGGCGTCCATCGCCAGCGGCTTGGCCAGGTGGAAATCGAAGCCGGCCGCCGCGCCTCGCGCCTTGTCGGCTTCGGAGGCGTAGCCGCTCAGCGCCACCAGGCGGGTGCCCGCGAACGCGGGAAGCGCGCGGAGGCTTTGCGCCAGCTGGAAACCGTCGATACCCGGCAGGCCGATATCGATCAGCGCCACGTCGGGCGTAAAGCCGCCGGCGATATCCAGCGCGTCCTCGCCGCTGGCCGCCAGCCTGACTTCGTGGCCGTCGAGTTCGAGCAACATGCCCAGCGCGCGCAGGGCTTCGGTGTTGTCGTCAACCAGCAGGATACGCAGCGCCGGAAGGGTGCCGGGCTGCGCGGCGCCGGCCTCTACCGGACTGGCGCAGACCACGGGCAGCCGCGCCTGCACCAGGGTGCCGAGGCCCTTGCCATCGCTGTGCACCGTCACCGTGCCATTGTGCAGTTCGACCATGCGCCTGACGATGGCCAGCCCGACGCCGAGTCCGCCACCTTGGGCGTCTGCTGCGTACTGGCTGAACATGTCCAGCGCGTTTGGCAGGAAGGCCGGATCGATGCCGATGCCGTCATCCTTGACCGTGATCACCAGCGTATCGAAACCATCATGGCCGGCAACGGCCACCGGCGCGTCGCCGGGGGGCGGCGCTTCGGCCTGGACCGACAAGGCAATGGTGCCGCCGCGCGGCGTGTACTTGATCGCATTGGACAGCAGGTTGGTGACCACCTGCGTGAGCCGCGCCGTATCGGCATAGACCGTCACCGGTGCCGCGGGCAGGTCCGTGGTCAGGACATTGCCGTGCCATTCGATATCCGATGCCACCGACGACAAGGCATCGCCCACGATATCCTGCACATTGCCGTAGGTGCGCACAATCGGCACCTTGCCTTGCTTGATACGGGACGCATCGAGCAGATCGTCGGTAAGCCGTTTGAGCTGGCGCATCTGGCGCTCGGCAATATCGAGCATGCCGGAGGCGGCCTGCTGCACCTGTGCGAGCCGCCGCGCCACTTTGATCGCGCTGTCGATAGCGGCAATCGGGTTGCGTAGTTCATGCCCCAGCATGGCGAGGAACTCGTCCTTGCGCGTGTCGGACAATTGCAGCGCTTCGCGCGCTGCCCTGGCCTGCGCTGCTTCCGCGATGGCGGCATCCTTGCTGCGCGACATGCTGAGCACCGCGCCGGCAAAACTGGCCAGGCTTTCGAGCAGGCGCGCATCTTCGTCGTCAAACACGCGCCCGTGCTCATGCGACATGACCCAGATGGTGCCCCAGGGTTCGCCATCGCCGGGAATCGGCACCACCAGTTCCTCTACCACCTCCGGCTCCAGCGCCGGCAAGCAGGTGAAATGGCGCTGCGGATAGGCAAGCAATTGCGGGCCGCCAAGTTCCAGCGCAATGCCGGACGGACTATCTTCGCAAGGCACGGCGTGCCCGACCAGCTTGTCGCACAGGCCGGCCGTGGCCGTCCAGTGCAAGCTCTCCCTATCGTCGCCACCGTCTTCGGGCAGGCTGATGCCCGCGCTGCCCGCGCCGCAAAGCTTCAGCGCCGAATCCGCCAACGATTGCAGCAGGGCGAGGTCGGACGCCACCAGCGCCCGTGCCAGCCGGCGCAAGGCCACGCATTCGGCGGCATAGTCTGGAGAACGGCCGGCCCGGTTGCCAAGCTCATCGGTCTTCAGGATGCCCGCGCTGCGTGCGCGCAACAGTGAAGCGGAAGGTGGAGCGGGTACATCGGCCATGACATGTCGCCCTTGAAACGGAGGGTGGTTGCCGGAGTGAATGCGAGCTCGCCCGGCGTGCGGGGGTGTCGTTGCCTGCAGGGAATGGTAGTGGATTTCCGCGCGTGAACGTACGTGACGAATCGAATGCACCAGCCACTGGCCCAATGGCAAAAAAATTCAACTGCTATCGCGAATTCACCACGATAGCGCATCAGTGTAATCCCTGAACCCGGACGGGCCGGCTGCCGCCTTTCCGCATGAAACCGGCCGCGGTACGTCCAGTACGCGAATCTACTTAAGAAGTATCCCTAGGCACCGTAAAGCCAGTCTGAACTTAAGATACGAAGAACAGCCCGAAGGGCAGGAGGGCATCATGCGCCCGCACTATGCAAACGAAAAAGACAGTAAGGAAGTACAGGATCTGCTCCAGGCTTGCGACTTGCCGGTTGACGGCGTAGCCGAGCAAATCGGCAATTTCCTGGTTGTGCGCGACAACGCGGGCCTGCTTGGCTGTGCCGGCGTGGAAAACTACGGGCAGGTGGCCGTGCTGCGCTCGGTGGCGGTCGCCGAACGCGCACGTTCGGCCGGCCTTGGAGAATTGCTGGTGGCGGCGATGCTGGCCGAGGCACGCACGCGCGGCGTGCAGTCGGTGGTGCTGCAAACCACTACGGCGGCCGGTTATTTTGCTCGCCTGGGTTTCGAGCGCGTGGAACGCGCCTGCATGCCGCCTGAATTGCTGGACACGGCATTGTCCCGCGAAACCTGCCCGGCATCCGCCACGGTGATGCAGGCCGCGCTGTAGCTTTGCCGCCGCGCCGGGGCCTGCACCCCCGGCTCCCGCAAGATCGATGCGCGGCGTTTGTTCGTGTGTCCCGCTCCTGCGTCTCCATCCCGCTGTTGCGTGCAATGCACCCAGGTTGGCCGGTGCTGGCGTAGGATATGGTTGTAGCGAAAAGCGAATGGCAGGCCCCGGGTAACCCGGGACATGAGGAATCCTCCCTGCCAGGCCATGCCGGGCCATACCGGACCATTCGCCAATCCTGCAACGATCCTTCAACGACAGCCACGAACCGCACGATATGGAATCCGACCACCAAGCACCCCACCCGGACCTGGACCAGTCGGCGGGTAGTGTGTCGTCCCGCATACGATCGCGTTTGCAGGCCGCGCAGGAGCGCTTCCACGCCAACGACAACATCTCCGCCTACGTCGAACCCGGCGAGATGGACGAATTGCTCGATGAAGTGCAGTCGCGCATGGAAGCGGTGCTGCGCAGCCTGGTGATCGATATCGACCAGGACCACAACACCCGCGAGACCGCGCGCCGCGTGGCCAAGATGTACCTGAAGGAAATCTTCGCGGGCCGCTACGTCAACCCGCCCAACGTGACCGAATTCCCGAACGCCGAGCGGATCAACGAACTGATGATCGTGGGCCCCTTGCGCGTGCGCAGCGCCTGCTCGCATCACCTGTGCCCGATCATCGGCAAGCTGTGGGTGGGCGTGATGCCCAACCAGCATTCCAACCTGATCGGCTTGTCGAAGTACGCGCGCCTGGCCGAATGGATCATGTGCCGCCCGCAGATCCAGGAGGAAGCCGTGACCCAGGTGGCCGATCTCCTGCAGGAAAAGATGAGCCCGGACGGGCTGGCCATCGTCATGGAAGCCGAGCATTTCTGCATGCACTGGCGCGGCGTGCGCGATACCGATGCCAAGATGACCAACAGCGTGATGCGCGGCTCCTTCCTCAAGGACGACAGCCTGCGCCGCGAGTTCCTGACCTTGCTGAACCGGCAGCGCGACTAAGCCGCCGCGCCCCCGCCCGCAAACCCCGCCTATCCCGTGGAGACATCATGCTCGTACGCCTGCTCTATGCCAGCCGCGCATGCAAGCCGGCCGATCCCGGGCTGGTAGACGCCATCGTCGCTACCAGCATCGCGAACAACCCCAAGCACGGCGTCACCGGGGTGCTGTGCTACGGCAACAGTATCTTCATGCAGGCGCTGGAAGGCGGCCGCAACGAAGTCTCGCGCCTGTACCAGCAACTCGTCCGGGACGCGCGCCACGAAGACATCGTGCTGCTGCACTATGAGGAGATCCTCGAACGCGAATTCGCGGGCTGGGCGATGGGACTGGTCAATACCGGCAAGGTCAATATGGCCACCATCCTGAAGTACTCCGCCCACGGCGAACTCGATCCGTACCGTACCAGCGGCCTGGCATCGCAGGCGCTGCTCAAGGAGCTGATCGCGGGCGCGTCGATCGTGGGGCGCACCTCCGAGCGCCATCGCTTCTGAAGCGGCCCGCGCCGGGTTAAGCTGTCGGCCCCGCTGCATGGGTGGTCGGCCGCCCATGCTTTGCCCGATCGAATCCACCACCAGAATCCAGGAGAACTTGTGAGCGCAACCTTCAATCCCGGCGCCGCGGCGACGCTGCTGACCGATGCCTTGCGCAGCGGCGTGCAATTCCGCGACCTGCCCGCCGAGGCCAAGCCGGCCACGCTGGCCAGCGGTTATGACGTGCAGGACCAGTTCATGGCGGCCCTGGGCGATCCGCTGGTGGGATGGAAGCTGGGGGTCGGCAGCGCCAATGCCATGCGGCGCGCAAAGCTGGCGCGTCCGCTGGTGGGCCAGGTTGGCGCATCGCGCTGCTTTGCCGCGGGAGATACCGTGCCCGTCCCGGCGGGCGCGGTGGTCACCATCGAATTCGAGATCGCGGTGCGGCTGGCGCGCGATGTGGCCCCCTTGCAAGCCGAGCTCGCGCCAGCGGACCTGGCCGGGCTCATCGAGAGCGCGCAGGTCGCCGTCGAAGTGGTCCTGTCCCGGTATGAAGACCGCGTCGCGGTCGGCATGCCCGCCTTTGCCGCCGACAACGTGGGCTTCCACGCGCTGGTGCTGGGCGGGAAGATCGACCCCGCCAGCGTGGAAGACATCCGCGATGGCGCCGAAGTAGCGCTCGACGGCGAGCGTTGCGCGCTGCCGCTGGCCGGCGATGATGCCATTTATCCGCTCGAAGCGCTGCAAGCCTTGCTGGCGCACGCCGCGGAGCGCGGCATCACCCTGCGCAAGGGCATCGTGGTCACCACCGGCACCCTGACCCGCCCGTTCGACGTATCCGTCGCGGATGGCGCCCGTACTGTCCGGGCCACCTATGGCGGCGGGGAATTGACGCTGCAACTCGCACCGCGCGCCGTCTCCTGAGGCAGCTTCGGCCCGGTCCGGCATGGATCCTGGCCACCAGCGGGTGACGGCTAGAGAGAAGGAGCCCAGAATGCGAAGACACACTGCCGTTCTGTCCATTCTGCTGCTGTGCGTACCGCAAGCCGGGCTCCATGCGGCCCGCAAGGAGAGCGCCATGTCCCTTACGCTGACATCCGAAGCCTTCCCGCACGGTGGCGGGATCCCCGCCATCCACACGTGTGAAGGTGCGGATACTTCGCCACCGCTCGCCTGGGCGGGTATCCCCCCTGGCGCCGTGAGCCTTGCCCTGATCGTGGATGACCCGGATGCGCCCGACCCGGCCGCGCCCCGGATGACCTGGGTGCACTGGGTGCTGTACAACATCCCACCCGCCAGCGCCGGCCTTCCCGGCGGCATTGCGCCGGCCGGCTTGCCCGCGGGCACCCGCGAAGGCGCGAATGACTGGCACCGCACCGGCTACGGTGGCCCCTGCCCGCCAATCGGGCGGCATCGCTACTTCTTCAAGCTATATGCGCTGGACGTGGTACTGCCCGATCTGGGCAAGGCCTCCAAGGCCACGCTTGAGAAAGCCATGCATGGCCACGTGCTGGCGAAGGTGGAACTGGTGGGGACGTACCAGAAGCATTCCTGACGCCAGCGAAGGGGTGCCCGACGCATCATATTGCGATGCCGCACCGGCGCGACTCGCCGCGCGCGCTCGGGCTTGGTATTTCCCGTCAATGGGCTAGAACTATCACAAGGGCCTGATTTTCAGGCCGCTTGTGAACGGGAGCCTCTCATGGAACTCCATTTGCATATGCAGTCGCACCATTTCGCGCGCCGCGCGCCGGACTGGCGCGCGGCCGCGATTGCCGGCCTGATCGCAGGTACCCTGTATGTCGTGCTGGAGTTGTTGACGGCGCGTTTCGTGCTGTACCAAGGGGCATGGGGCACGGTGAAGATGGTGGCGGCCATCATGCTCGGCCGGGAGGCGCTGGCATCGGCGGATGCGTTCAGCTGGACCATCGTGCTGGCTGCGGGCGTGGTTCACTTCGCCTTGTCGGTGGTGCTGGCCACGATCCTGGCCATGATCATCGCGTCGTTCCGCTTTGACTCCAGCATCGGCATGGCAACCATGGTCGGCGCGCTGTTCGGATTGCTGGCCTACCTGGTGAACTTCTATGTCCTGGGCCGCTACTTCAACTGGTTCGACGAGGCGCGCGGATGGGAAAGCGTGTTCGCGCACATCCTGTTCGGACTGATCGCGGCCGATGCCTACACCAACCTGGAACGGCGTGCGCCGGATTCCCCGGGGATGGCAGGAGGTGGCTGAGCGCGGCCCCGCGCCACTTGTCCGGCGGGGGCCTGGCTGTCAGAGGCAGCACTCCCCTGCCAGATAGGCCTTGCGCCAGCGGGTAATGCGCACCTCGGCAAAGAGCCCGGCCTGCGTGAACGGATCGGCATCGATGAATTGCTGCGCCGCATCGCGGGTGTCGACATCCACGATATAGAAACCGCCGCCCGCATCGCTGCCGTCATCGTTAAGCTTGGCCCCGCACGCCAGTAGCAACGCCTTTTGGGCGTCCAGGAAGGCCAGGTGCCCGGCTCGGGCTGCCTGCCGGACTTGCTGGTGCTGCGGCTTGTCCCAGGTTTCGATGAGGAATGGCATGGCGTGGTTGTCCTTGACGAGGCGTTTTTGGGGTGGGCGGGATGGCCTGAAGCGCCGCCGGCGTCATGCCGGCCGGGCCCGGAGGAGAGTTTCGCCGATTTTCGCGCCAGCCGCACAAGCCACCGGGGAGCCATCAGCGGCCATCGCCGGCGCGCTCCCGTGAACCTTGCGAAACCCGCAATCCGGGCTTGACAAAACGCCTGGATTTTGTGCCTCGCCTCCCCCGGCCTCGCAGTGTTATCCACACTTTATGTGGATAACACTGTCGACAAGCTCCGCAAATGGCTCTAGCACGCGGACCCTATCGGACTGCCCACAAAACGGGCAGCTACGCGGCCCCGACCGCGCCGAGCCATTGGCTGGCGCGGATTACCTCGGAATAACTTTGCAGTCAACGGGGAAGCGCAAGGCCAACGGACCGTCCCCCGGGGGTATGGCGGCGGAGCCATGGCAACAACGGCGCCCCGCCGGGCGCCGATAGGCATCCCACGGAGTGCCGCCGTACCGAAGTGAGTGCGGGCTACGGTGCGGCCGCCGGTTCAGCCAGCCAGCTTTGCCGCCGCGTCGCGCAGCGCGGTGCGCAGGCCCTCTTCCACCACCGGGTGGTAGTACGGCATGGCCAGCATCTGCTCGATAGTGAGCGATTGCTGATAAGCCCAGGCCAGCAAATGCGCGATGTTCTCGGCGCGCGGGCCGGTCCATTCCGCGCCAAGGAAGCGCCCGCTTTGCTTGTCGGCATAGACGTGCATCAGGCCGCGGTTCTTGAGCATCACGCGGCTGCGCCCCTGGTCTTCAAAGCTCACCTCGCCCACCACGAAGCTGCCCCGCGCCAGGTCGGCATAGCGCTGGCCCACCATGGCGATCTGCGGATCGCTGAACACCACGCCGATCGGCGCGCGGCGCGCCAGCGGACGCACCGCGGGGTAAGCTGCCGCATTCTCGCCGGCGGCCTTGCCCTCGTCGGCTGCTTCGTGCAGCAGCGGCAGGATGTCGTTGGCGTCGCCGGCGATAAAGATCGGCGCCGTGCCGCATTGCAGGGTGGCCGGATCGAATACCGGCACGCCGCGCGCATCCAGTTCCAGCCCAGTATGCTCCAGGCCCAGACCACGCACATTAGGCTCGCGGCCGGTGGCGGCAAGCACGTAGTCGAAGCGTTCAGTCACCGTGTTCCCCGCGAGATCCGTGAAGGAGATCACGGCTTCGTCGCCCTCGCGCCGCATCTCGCCGAGCTTCGCGTCCGGGTCAAGGTAGAACTCCTCGCGGAAGGTGGCAACGGCATTGGCCTTGATGGCCGGGTCGGTCAGCGGCCCCACGCCGCCGCGCAGGCCGAACACGCGCACCTGCACGCCCAGGCGGGACAGCGCCTGGCCAAGTTCGAGCCCGATCACGCCGGGCCCGAACACGGCCACGCGGCGCGGCAGGTCGTCCCAGGCGAAAACATCGTCGTTGACCACCAGCCGATCGCCAAACACCTTGAAGGGCGGCGGAATCATGGGGCTGGAGCCGGTGGCGATCACTACGCGGCTGGCACGCACCGTGGTGTGATCGCCGACCTGCAGCACGGTGTTGTCGATAAAGCGGGCATAGCCGCTCACCTTGTCCTCGGCGGGAATGCCGTCCACGCCGCGCACCACGAAACCGACAAAGCGGTCGCGCTCGCGCTTGACCCTGGCCATGACTTCGCGCCCGTCGATGCGGATCTCGCCATCAACATGAACGCCGAAGGGCGCCGTGTGACGCAGTTCGTGGGCGGCCTCGGCCGCGGCGATCAGCAGCTTGGAAGGCATGCAACCCACGCGGGCGCAGGTAGTGCCATAAGGGCCGCCTTCGATGATGACGGCGCGCTTGCCGGCCGCCCTGGCGGCGCGATAGGCAGCCAGGCCGGCGGTGCCGGCGCCGATCACGGCGACGTCGGTCTGAATCGTTTGCACGTTCTGCTGCTTCTGCGTGGTCTGCGTGGTCTGCGTGGCGGTCATGTCGAGTTTCCTGGTGAAGTCGGCTTCAATCAGCGGACCGGATGGCACCGCGCGGCACTGCCATCCGGTCCGCCGACTGGGACACGGCTGCCGGCCATGCCGGCGCCGCGCCTTGCGGCGGTGAAGCGGTTATTGCGTCTGGACAGGCTTAGCGGACGAGGTAGGTCTCAAGCGCTTCGGCCCCGCCAATCAGCTTGCCATTGATGAAGATCTGCGGCGCGGTCATGTTGCCGGACACCGCGCCCAGCACCTTGCCGCGGATCTTGTGCTCCAGCGGCACGTCGATGTAGTCGAAGCCGTTGTCCGACAGCATCTGCTTGGCCTTGGCGCAGAAGGAGCAGCCAACCTTGGAGAACACAACTACCTGGTCGGGCTTCCTGGCATTCGGGGCGATGTAGTTGAGCATGGTGTCCGCGTCCGATACCTTGAACGGGTCGCCCGGCTCTTCCGGCTCGATGAACATCTTGTCGACCACGCCATCCTTGACCAGCATCGAATAGCGCCAGCTGCGCTTGCCGAAGCCCAGGTCGGTCTTGTCGACCAGCATGCCCATGCCTTCGGTGAATTCGCCGTTGCCGTCGGGAATCATCACGATGTTTTCCGACTCCTGGTCCTTGGCCCATTCGTTCATCACGAACGTGTCATTGACCGAAACGCACAGGATCGCGTCCACGCCATGCTTGGCAAACACCGGCGCCAGCTCGTTGTAGCGCGGCAGGTGGGTGGACGAGCAGGTCGGGGTGAATGCGCCGGGCAGCGAGAACAGCGCGACGGTCTTGCCTTCGAACAGGTCGGCCGTGGTCACTGTCTTCCATTCATTGTTCTCGCGAACGCGGAACGTGACATTGGGAACGCGTTGACCTTCACGGGATTGCAGCATGGATGAGCTCCTGGATGACTGGGGGGTGGATGGCCGCGTGTTGCAGCGAAGACCCGATTTTCCGCGCCGCAACGTGATTTGTACAATTCATCATTACAAACACAGTGATTGTCTTTTGCTATCGAACATGGATAACTTCGCCCTATGGGACTCCACGTAACCTTTAACATGAGACTTATGCATCACGTCAATGCACTGATCCTGCCCATAGGGGCCGGGAACAAAGACGCTGCGGCTGCGACTGGCGCGGAGTCAGAAATTCCCACAGAACTTTTCAGACATTTCCTAACGTTGCCTGCCATCACGACGCTTACATTCGGGCAAGGCATCCCGCATGCGCGCCCGTTGTGGCGCCTGCCGTCTCCCAAAGCAGCAAACGCTCGCATAGGCGGACCGGCAGGCGCCGGCACGCCCCCCTCGATGAGAACTCCCGTATGTGCATCTGCACTTCCCTGAACCCGGCGGACGGCTCGGCTACCCGGAGCCGGCGCGCGCCCGCCCGCTGGTGGCACCGCCAGCTGTTTGTACTATTGCTGTCGCTTTGCCACGGCTTGCCGGCGCTGGCTGCCTTCCCGGCCGAGCCGCCGCGCGCGCCGCAACCAAGCCCCCAGCTGCGGCTGGCCTCGTCCTATACGCCCGGTACGGGCGCCCCCACCGGTCAGGCCGGTGCATGGCATGGCGACGATGCGGAACTGGCCGCATGGCGCCGCAAGCACAAGGTCCTGCGGGTAGCGGTGGTGGGCAACTACCTGCCGCCTTTCGACCTCGTCGACCTGAAAGGGGATTACCGTGGGATCTCCGCGGATTACCTCGCCGTGCTGGTCGCGCGGCTTGGCATACCGGCGAAAATCTTCCGCTATCCCTCTCACGAACTGGCGCGCAGCCAGCTGGTCAATGGCGCCGTCGACCTGATCACCACGTCGCTGGACGACCCCGGCGCCGGCCTGCGTACCGCGCCGTACCATGACCTTCGCCTGATCGAGGTGGTGTCTCGCAGGGACAAGGCGCGTAACCAGGCCAACCGCACCATTGGCTACCTGGCGGGCGAAGTCTCGCCCGCCGCGCTTCACCGGGCCTACCCGGGCGCGCCGCTGCAACCCTTCGAGAACCTGCTGGGCGCGCTCAACCAGCTCTCCCGCGATGCCGACTTCGTCGTGGTGGTCACCAACGCTACCGCCGCAGGCTACCTCGTCGAGCAATACCGGTACGACGAACTCACCGCGCGCAACTTCGTCGCGCCAATGGCGCAAGCGGGCGTCACGTTCGCCGTGGCGGATCCCTCCCTGGGCCGGATCGTCGACCGGACGCTGGCGGCCATGCCCGCCTCGCTCAAGCGCGAGATCGAAACCGCCTGGATCGCCAGCTCGCTCGAGTTCGATATCACCGACAAGCTCAATCTCTCCGGCGCCGAACGCGCCTGGATCGCCGGCCACCCGGAGGTGCGCTACCTGGTGTCGCGCGACTTCGTCCCGTTCCAGTTTGCCGAAGCCAGGGGCGCCTCGGCGGACTCACCGAACAGGTGCTGCAACTGATCGCGCAGCGCACCGGGCTACGCTTCGTGCCTTACTGGCCAGCCAGCGGCGTGGACATTACCGCCGCCGTCGAGAATGGCATCCTGGACATCGTGCCGATCCTGCCGGTGAACCAGCCTCCGGCCAGCTCCGCCCGCCTCTCGGTGAGCGCGCCCTATTTCTCGGGCAACTGGGTCGTCGTCACGCGCGCCGGCGACGACAGCATCAAGATGCCTGCCCGACCTCGCCAACAAGATCATTGCGGGGCCGCCGTTCAACGGCATCCAAGACCTCGTGCGCACCCGCTATGCGGTGAGCCAGCGCGAGACCGACTCCTACGAGGAGGCATTCCGCATGGTCGCCACCGGCCGTGTCGATGCCACCATCGCCAACGCCTTCATGGCCGACCACATGCTCAGGCAGACCTACGCTGGCCGCCTCAAGGTCGCAGCCGCGACAGGCGGGGTCCCGCTGGAAGTCGGTCTGGGCGTCAGCAACCGGCATCCTGAATTGCTCGGCATCATCAACAAGGCCATCCTGAGCATTCCGCCCCACGATCTCGGCGCCATGCGCGCGCACTGGACGGAAGTCAGGCCATCGCCCCTTGCCTGGCGCCAGATCCTGCCATGGCTGCTCACCGTCTTGTTGCTGATAAATAACAGTTCGCCTATCGCTTTATTGGACAAGCCCCTGGCCAGCAACTGCAGGATGACGATTTCCTTGTCCGACAGCCGAGCGAGCCGCTCTTCGTCCGCCAGCTTTGCAACCTTCGGCAGTTCGCGCTCGTAGCGCATCTCCGGAAACACCGTATAGCCGCCCATCACCGCTTCGACGCAGCGCACGATTTCCTTCATGTCCTGCATCTTGCTGACGAAGCCCTGGGCACCAGCGTGTCTCACCCGAGGGGCGAACGTGGCCTGGTCTTGCCCGGAAATCACCAGGATGCGGATCGGCGGGTAGATCAGCTTCAGACGCGGAATCACGTCAAGGCCGCTGATGCGGGGAATATCCAGGTCCAGGACGGCGAGATCCGGCTGGAACTGCCTGGCGGCTTCGATTGCAGCCTGGCCATTGTCCGCCTCCAGAATATGGCTGACCCCCAGTACTTGCGACAACTGGGTCTTGATCACCAGGCGGAGTGCCGGGTGATCGTCGACGACCAAGATAGTTGCCACTCGCATTCTCCCCAAAAAAAACCAACAAGGAACTCACCTGCGCCGGGACACACCGATAATCAAAAGGTGGAGCGCGGATTATGTGGCGAATTTACGCCACAGCTGGCCAGAAATTTCCGAGCAAGTTATAGGAAATTTCCTAAAGAACGGCTCCCGCAACCTCGAACCGCGTCTTCACAGCCAGGGCTCAAGCCGGGCGTTCACTGATAAAAATGAATCTTGAATTACGTTCAAAGAGAGAAAATCCTGCGCTAGACGCAGGGCAGACCGCGATGCCATAAAGGATCTCGCCGAGTACTTCCGCGCTGAGTCCTTCGTCGAAATATGTTCTGCTTTTCCTTAGTCACTTTCCCTCTTCTCTACGGGCACGCCGGAGCCCGGTCCCGGTTTGCGTGGCCGGCATGAAACCCTGATCTTGCCCGGACCGCCGAATGCTCCGAATCAAGCTGCTGAAAATTCCGCACAAGACACAATTCCCACACTATCCCCTTGACCGCCGCCTGAGGCCGATCGCCACGGCACATTCGGCAGCGGCACGCCAGAAAGAGACCAATGACCTGGGTCACCGACATGGCGGGACGCAAAATGCGGAAATTTCGCAAACCGGCATCGTGCCGTCGGCGATACAGTCTGCAGTCACAAAACAGTACTTTCGCCGGCGCGCCGCGCCGCCATTGACCACCGTCAGCCGCACTGCCATTGACCACCGTCAGCCGCACTGCCATTGGCGCAACGCGGCCTGGACGGGAGAACACGGAAGCAAGCCATGAGTGATATCACCCCAATTTGCGCAACCGGGGCACCGGAGCCACCCGCGCAGCTGGAACGGCTCGCGCGATGCAAGCCATCCCGCCCGACGTTCTCACGGATATGAGCCCATGCTGGCCGACGTCTCGCTCTCCAAATCCCGCATCGTCATCGCCGACGATCATCCCGTCATGCTGGTGGGCCTGCGCGGCTTGCTCGCGAAGTTTGAAAGCGTCGAAATCGCCGGCATCGTCCGGAACTCCACCGAAATCCTCGCGTTGCTCAGCCGGCAGCCTTGCGAGATCCTGCTGACCGACTATGCGATGCCAGGCGGCGCCCATGGCGATGGCCTGCGCATGATCGAGTTCCTGCGCCGCCGCTACCCAGAGCTGGCGATCCTGGTATTCACCATGCTGCACAACCCCGAGCAGATCAGCGAGCTGGTCAGCTTCGACCACTTGTCCGTGGTCAGCAAGCTCGACGACGCATCCCACATCCCGAAGGCGCTGGCACACCTGCTCGCTGGCGTGCGCTACCTGTCGCCGGCGATACAGCGGCTGCTGGACAGCATCGGCCCGCCCGCTGACCTGCGAGCCCGGTTCGGGCCGCTCAGCCCGCGCGAGGTCGAGGTGATCCGGCTTTACCTGTCCGGCATGTCCGTCAGCCGGATCGCGGTCAGCCTCGGGCGCAGCATCAAGACCATCAGTACGCAAAAAATGTCGGCCATGCGCCGGCTCGGCTTACGTGGCGACCTGGAACTCTACAACTACGCCGCTTCCATCGGCCTGCTCGGGCAGCACCGCGCGCACCACCTGAACGCCACAACCCGGGAATAACGGCGCGCAATAATGCAGGCGAGCGCCGCCGGCCCGCCGATACCCCGCCTCCAAACGCGCGCGAACGCCTCGAAGCCCTGCCCGGTGGCGAACGCGATGCCCGGGCTACTTCGCCGGGACGCGAAGCGCCGCGCCACCACCGGCACTGCGGTTCCGGTCCACCCGGTCCTTCGGCTCCGCCGACGCGGCCGCCGCCGCATGCATCTCGAACCCAGGCTCGGGAGACGGCACCGTGATGGTGCTCAGCAAGGACAGCGGACACCACCAAAGCGCTTTCAACAGATTCACTGGACTTTCCCCTGAGTGCCGGTGACCATGGTCGGGCACGATACACCGCTTAACGGCAGGAAGTGGCGATCCGTTGAACTTGTCACAAACTATTCTTCAAGCAAAGCGCCGGTTGTGCTGCGCGGGAAAAAAGGGAGGGGCATCAAATGAACCGTCTTCGATACTCGGTCGACCTGTCCTACGAAGTCCTGGATGCCGAGGCGGACTTCCTCTTCAACATCGAAGCCGCCCGTACCGCCCGCCAGACTGTCGTTTCCGAGCGCCTGACGCTACCGCCCGTGCTGCGCATGGACCACTACAACGACCCGTTGCTATGCAACCGGCTGATCCGCCTGCGCGCGCCGCAGGGACATCTGGCCATTCACTATGAAGCCGTGGTCGATGTCGACCATCGCCTCGACGAGCCATCGACCTTGTCGGAGGTCCCGGTCGCGCAACTGCCGTTCGATGTGCTGCCCTACCTGGCGCCGAGCCGATACTGCGAATCCGACCGGCTGATGGAATTTGCCCTACGGGAGTTCGGCGCCATTCCGTGGGGATACACCCGTATCGTCGCGATCCGGGAATGGGTGCGCAACCACGTGCGCTTCATGTCAAAGTCCACCAACGAGCGCACCTCGGCCGTGGATACGATTGTCGAACGCACCGGTGTGTGCCGGGACTTTGCGCACCTGATGATTGCGATCTGCCGGGCCCTGAGCATTCCCGCGCGCATTTCCAGCAGCCTGGACTACGGCGCCGATCCCGCTCTCGGGCCGCCGGATTTTCATGCCTTTGTCGAAGTCTTCCTGTCGGGAAGATGGTACCTGGCCGATCCCTCCGGCACATCCATTCCCACCGGCCTGCTGCGCATCGGCACGGGCCGGGACGCGGGGGAGATTCCTTTCGCGGCGATTTTCGGCAAGGTGGAATCCGAGCGGCCCTTCGTGCAGGTCCATGCGGTGACCGATGCGGCGCTCGGACTGGAGATGCCGCTTTTCACAGACTGGGGCATCTGTACCTGGTAGGACGGCTCTCCGGCCACGCCGCTTGCCGGGCCTGTCAGCGGAAATAGGCCTTGGTATATTCGTGCACATCGTCGCGGGCAAGCATCTCGGCCGGCGCCATCCAGCAGTACGCGCCGTGCTGATCGGGCTGCCCTGGCGGCTTCCCGTCTGGCTCGCCGCCCGGCAGGGTCCAGGCATAGGCAAGCACCACATAGTGCGTGGTAACGCCGGGCTCGCCGGCAAAGTTGTCCGCATAGTGATGTTCGAACACGCCGCGCGGGACTGCATCGCCACGCCTGGCCCCGGCGATGCCCAATTCGTCCGCCACGATGCGGCGGAAGGCGGCATCCAGGCCTTCGTCCTTGCGGATGCGCCCGCCCGGCACGAACCACGTACCTTGCGCCGGCCGGTTACGGCGCCGGCCAAGCAGCACCCGGCCTTGCGCATCGGTGACGAGCAGGTCGATCGAGACCAGCGGTGCATGGCGCACCACAAAGAAGAAATCCTTCCCGACGAGCATTGAAATCGGCTCCGAAATCGACAGGCAACATCCTGCCCCGCGTTGCTTCATTCAGCCGGAGGCGGGCATGGATCCCCAGGAAAAGAACAGCGCCGGCATGGGTGGCGGGCAGGGCTGCGGCAACATGCCGTTCCGCTGCGGGACAAGCGCGAAAGCTGTCGGCACGACGCTGGCGGTGCAGAAAGACGCCTCGCCCACCGGGGGATAGGCGAGGCGCAAAGCGCGAACAGGTGGGTCAGACCTGCCCGCGACGTATGGAGCCTACCCGCGGCCGCGCAAATAGAACGTGGGCTAGCGCACCAGGCGTTGCTGCGGCGATGTCACGGAGGATGGCAACGGCCTTGCCCGCACCGCCTGCAAGCTGGCTATCGGGGGCGGCGCGCAAGCCGGCAGGCGCGGGCTCGTTGCCACGGAGCAACGCCTGACCCGCGCGCGCACGGCTTTGTGGCCGCGCCGGATGCATGGCCTGCGCAACGCTTATGGAAAAATCATAGGCAAAACAGACCCGGAGATGCGCCGCCACCGAACTAAAAATTTGCGTGCCGCTGCCGTTATTCCCTTAGCGGCGGGCTCCGCCATGCCGCATGTTGGCGCTGCCCGCGCCCGAGCGCGCCATGGCGCCCACAGAAGCCCGAGTATCCCTATGCAAGACAATCTGCCACAGCTCGCCGCGCTATGCTGCACCTTTGCTGCCGTGCTCTGTACAGCACTCGCGATCCGGCGTGCCCGGAAACAAACCCGCGTCGATCTCCGCATCTGCGACCTGGAACGACAACTCCGCGAGCGTCTGCCAAAGCGGGACGACGCAGCGGCCGATACGCGCATCTTTGGCTAACGCCATGCACCTGGCGCACTGCCCCGGAGAAGGCAAGGCACAAGCGAGCAAGGACGAGCCCGAGAACAGAGAGGAAAAATAGGGGCTATTCTCCATACGTTGTATCAGCAAGAATACGTATGATCCGTCGCGTGACAAGTCGCAGTGCATAAGTTAATAGATCTGACAACTGGACCATAAGCGGTATTGCCGCCTGGAACGACTTGTTTGCCGATCTTCGCAGCGTGATCCAGCATGCCTACACAGGCCAGAGAGCCAACGGGGCAGGATTTACGAGGTGTGGATGTCGCGGGGTGTAAAAGGCCATTCTTCGGAATGGCTTTTTTTGTTGTCGCGCCAGGCGGGGAGCCTGGCCGCAACCGTGGGCGGTAGCCGATTGTGTCGGCAGGCTTGTCCGCGTCCTGTACTTCGGGAACGCAGCGCCAGGCGTCCGGCCGGCTGCCGTCGATGTCGGTAAAGCCGTGGAAAGGCGCCCGGCGCGCAGATTCGTCTCTTTGGACGACGCACGGGCGCACCGCGCTCGCGACACTGCTGCAGGTTCCCTGCCGGATCGCCACAGGGAGGAACCCTGATCCTGGCTAAGGAAGCGTCGTGACCTACACAGCTTTTGACCTGACCGGAAAGGTTGCCCTCGTCACGGGCGGCAATAGTGGAATCGGACTCGGCATGGCCGAGGCCATGGCGGCGGCTGGTGCCGACATCTCGATCTGGGGCACCAACGCCCGGAAAAATGACGATGCGGCCGCGCGCCTGGCCGCGCACGGCCGCAGGGTGCACACGGCAGTTTGCGATGTGGGCGACGAGGCCGCGGTGCAAACCGCCCGCCGAAACGGTCGCGACCCTGGGCCGCGTAGACGGCTGCTTTGCCAACGCGGGAATCGGCGCGCGCGGCGGCCGCTTCGAGACGCTCGGCACGGAAGACTGGCATCGCGTGCTGCGGGTCAACCTCGACGGGGCCTTCTTTACACTGCGCGCCGCCGCGCGGCACATGCTGGAGCAAGACGGCGGCGGCGTGCTGGTTGGCACCGCGTCAGTAGCCGCCATCGAAGGGGCCGCGCGCAACCAGCACTATGCCGCCACCAAGGGCGGGCTGATATCGATGATGCGTGCGCTGGCCGTGGAGTACGCGCGCCACGGCATCCGCGCGCATTCCATCCTGCCGGGCTGGATCGCCACCGACATGACCGCCAGGGGGCAGGCGGATCCGGCGTTCCAGGAAATGGTGGGCAAGCGCGTGCCGATGCGCCGCTGGGGCGAGCCGGCCGACTTCGGCGGGATCGCCATCTATCTGATGAGCGCGGCATCCCGCTATCACACGGGCGATACGCTGGTCATCGATGGTGGCTATACCTTGTTCTGAGGGAAGAAGAGGCATCGGGGGACGCCGCTGCCGCACCCCCGATACGCATGGCGCATGGCGGCTAGAACCTTCCCGCGGCCTTCAGGATGCCAACCAGCCCTTCCGGCCATACGGTCTCGGTGGTCGAGGCCAACTCCGTCTGCGACCACCACCTGTGGTCCGCGATCACACTCCTTTCATCGTCGGTCCAGTCGTCACGCGACAGCGCCTCGCCGGTTGCCGCCACGACAAAATACCGCTCGACCGCCAGGACATGTTCTCCGTCAGGCAATTGCAGCGAGACCTCCCGCGTGCTCACCGGCGCATCGACCGCATCGACCCGGATCCCCGTCTCTTCGCGCAGTTCGCGAATCGCCGCCGCTTCGAAAGTCTCGCTCCACCGTGGTCGGCCCGGCTGGGTTACCGACGACGAACGCCTGGTGGCGCCGCTGGTTCTTTCCCGCGCCAAGCAGGTAGCCGGCGCCAAAGCCGATCACCACTCTGATGCGCGGACTCACCACTTCCACGCGCCGCACGGTTCGCCCCAGGTCTTCGCTGAAACCGGACAGCGTGCAGCCCCAGCAGCGCAAGCGCGCAAGGGGCGGGCCCGGCATGTACTTGCCAGGACGACAAGGGCTGATCGCTCACAACCTCTCCCTCGGGATTCCGGCCGCGCATCGGACATCGCTCACCGCGATGCGCGGGAAATATTGGTCCGGATAGCGCAGCCGGGCGGAAGCCGCAGTATGTTCCACTTTCCTCCCGCGCCCACGCCGCCGTTCTAATCCACCTTGTTGAACAAGCTGCTCCCATGGTCATGCAGCAAGCCGATCAGGCGATCCGCCACCGGCGATAGCGGCACATCCTTGCGATACGTCACACCAAAATTGCGCACCAGCGTGGCCGCCGCCAGGGGCACCTCTTGCAGTTGTCCGCCGCTTGCGCGCAAGGTGCGCCGCGAGACGAAGGTCAGCAATGCCGTGTCGGCCACCACGCGGGGGATCAGCGGGATCGAATTGGTCTCGATCTGCACCACGGGCCGGGGCAGGTCGCGCGACTCGAAGGCATGGTCCAGCCAGGCCCGGCTTGCCACCGCGCGGTTGGGCAGAGCCCATTGGCAAGCCGCGAGCGACTCCAGCGTGACGCGCCGCGTCTTGAGGATCGGATGGCCCTTCGCTGCCGCGACGACCACGGTGTCCTTGAGCAGCGTCTCGCAGCGGAATTCCTCCTCCTCTTCCGGCACGAAGCCCAGCACAAGGTCCAGGCGCCCCTCGCGCAGTTCGTCGCGTAGTTCGTAGTTGTTGCGGATCGTGAGCTGCAGCATCACGTCGGCGGCCTGCCGCAGCAGCATGCTGCAGATGCGGGGCAGCAGGTATTCCGCCCCAAGCGGGCCGCTGCCCAGCCGTACCGTGCCGGCTACCCCGCGCGCGATGGCGCTTACCTCGTCGCGCAACAGGTCGGCTTCCTGCAGCAGCAAGGTTGCGCGCGCCCGCAGCGCGACACCGGCCGCGCTGAGCTTCTGTCCCCTGCCGTCGCGCTCGAACAACCCGGCGCCGAGCGACGCCTCCAGCCGGTCGATGGCCTTGGTGAGCGTCGGCTGGCTGCGGTGCACCAGTTCTGCCGCGCGCCGGAAGTTACCCGCGCTGGCCACGGCAAGGAAGTACTTGAGATCGCGGAGGTCCATGGAGTGCGTGGAGTGCGTGGAGTGCGCTGCCGGGGGGGCAGCCTTGATTGATTACCAATATTTAACGATTTCCAAAAATTATAAGCTGGACGGAATCTGTCGTGAGGACAAGAATTCAGCACCGTATCGGCCGCACGCCGATTGTCCAACGCCTGTTGACCGTCTCCATGCCATATACCGTTCTCGTCACCGCTCCTCGCCTGGCCCCGGCCGGCGCCCGCCTGCTGCAAGCGGCCGGTTCGCGGATTCTCTATCTTGCCAATGCGGATGACGCTGGCGAGGTAGCGCGCATCCTCGCCACCGAACCGGTCGACGCCGTCATCTCCCGCACCGTCGCACTGAGCGGTGCCGCCATCGCGGCATGCCCCACGCTGAAGGTGATCTCCAAGCACGGCGCAGGCGTCAGCAACATCGACGTGGAAGCCGCAACCGCGCGCGGCATTCCCGTCTACGTCACGCCCGGCGCCAATGCCCGTTCGGTGGCTGAACTCACGCTCGGCCTGATGTTCGCGGCGGCGCGGCGCGTGGCGTGGATGGACCGGGAGATCCAGGCCGGCCGGTGGTCGCGCGCGCAGGACGGCATCGAACTGCATGGCCGCACGCTGGGCCTGGTCGGCTTCGGGCAGGTCGCGCAACGGGTCGCCGGCGTATGCCTGGCGCTCGGCATGCCGGTGCTTGCCTTCGACCCTGCACTGGCCGGGCGCGCCAGCCCCGTGGAGGGCGTGGCGCTTGCCGGCACGCTCGATGCGCTCCTCGAAGCCAGCGACGTGCTGAGCCTGCACGTACCGCTGAACAGCCACACCCGCAACATGATCGGCGCGCCGCAGTTCGCGCGCATGCGCCACGGCGCCATCCTGCTCAATACGGCGCGCGGCGAAGTGGTCGACGAGCCGGCGCTGGTGCAGGCGCTGCAAAGCGGCCAGCTCTACGCAGCCGGACTGGACACCATGGCGGTCGAGCCCCTGCCCGCCGGCAGCCCGTTGCTCGGCCTGGACAACATCGTCCTCACGCCCCATGTGGGCGGCTCCACGCCGGCCGCCCTGGCCGCGATGGCGAGCGGCGCCGCGCGCAATGTGCTCGGCTTCCTACAGGGCACGCCGCCCGCGGCCACCGCCTGCGTCAATCCGCAGGTGCTGGACGGCGCCCCGGATGCCCTCAGCGCGTGACAGCGCGCCCCCAACCGACAGCAAGCCACGAAGGAGACCTGGATGAGCAACGAAGCAAGCAGCACCGAAGCCGGCAACAAGGCATGGCCCGCGGGCTACCGCATCAACCCTTGCGCCGCCGGCCCCGCGCCGGACATCGTCGCCGCCTTCCGCGAAATGCCGGTGGCGGCGATCGGCGATGCCATGAGCCGCAATATCGGCACCATCGGCCTGCGCCCCTATCACTGCCGGCCGGACACCGTACTGTGCGGGCCGGCCGTCACCGTGCGCGTGCGCCCCGGCGACAACCTGATGATCCATAAGGCGCTGATGATGGTCCGCCCCGGCGATGTGCTGGTGATCGACGGCGGAGGCGACGTGACGCAGGCGCTGGTCGGCGGCCTGATGCGCACCACCTGCCTGGCCAAAAAGCTCGGCGGGCTGGTGATCGATGGCGCGGTGCGCGACGTACTCGAATGGGCGGAAGACGGCATGCCCATCTTTGCGCGCGGCAACACCCACCGCGGCCCGAGCAAGGACGGCCCCGGCGAGATCAACGTGCCCGTCTCGTGCGCGGGCATGGCCGTGCTCCCGGGCGACCTGATCGTGGGCGACGCGGACGGCGTGATCGCCGTGCCCGCCGCAGAGGCCGTCGAGATCCTGCAGCGCACCCGCGCCCACCTGCAGAAGGAGGCCCGGATTCGCGCCGACAACGCCGCCGGCACCTCGGACCCCGAACGGTTCGACGCGGCGCTGCGCGCCAAGGGACTGCCGGTCTGAATCCGGCGCGGCACCGCCCGCGCGGGTGCCAAAACAAACAGGAGACAAAACATGCAACGACGTCATTTCCTCCAGGCCACCGCCGCCATGACGCTGGCCGCCGCCGGCATCGCCCGTGCACAAGGCGCGTGGCCGCAGAAACCCATCCGGCTGGTGGTGCCGTTCCCGCCCGGCGGCGGCACCGACACCACCTCGCGGCTGGTCGCCGAGAAGCTGACCCTGACCGACCACTGGACGCTGGTGGTGGACAACAAGCCCGGCGCGGGCGGCAATATTGGCCTGGACGCGGTGGCCAAGTCGGCGCCGGACGGCTACACCATTGGCATGGGCCAGGCCGCCAACCTGGCGATCAACCCGGCGCTGTACCCGAAGATGCCGTTCGATCCCCTGAGGGATTTCACGCCGGTCGCTGGCGTGGCGGAACAGCCCGTGGTGCTGGTGGTGCGCCAGGACTCGCCGCTGCGCACGCTGGCCGACTTCGTCAAGGCGGCCAGGGCGCGCAACGGCGATATGGGCATCGCCCAGGCCGGCAACGGCACCGTGGGCCACCTGGCCGGCGAGATGCTGGCGCGGCGCGCCGGCGTGCGTGTGCTGCAGGTGCCATACAAGGGCGCCGGCCCGGCCATGACCGACCTGCTCGGCGGCCAGGTAGACACCTACTTTGGCAACACCGTTTCCGTGATGCCGCAGTTGTCGGCCGGCAAGATCCGCGCGCTGGCTGTGACGTCGGCGAAGCGCCTGCCTTCTCTGCCCGCAGTGCCGACGGTGGCCGAGCAAGGATTCGCAGGCTTCGAGGCCACCACGTGGCTGGGCCTGGTGGGCCCCGCCGGCTTGCCCGCCAATGTCACCGAGTGGCTGGGCGCGGCGACCATCAGGGTGCTGGCGCGCCCGGACGTGCAACAGAAGCTGGCGCAGGAAGGCAGCGTGCCGACGCCGCAGACAGCGGCGCAGTTCGCCGCGCACATCCGTGCCGAGCACGCCAAATGGGGCGCGCTGATCCGCGAAGCGCAGATCAGACTGACCTGAGACGCCAGACGGAAAGCAAGCCCAACCTTCTTCAACCGGAGTTTCTGCAAAATGGAAAGCGTTGACTGCGCCGTCATCGGCGCTGGCGTGGTAGGTCTCGCCATCGCCCGCACCTTGTCCGCCGCCGGCTGCGAAGTGGTCATCCTGGAGGCGGAGAACGCCTTCGGCACCCACACCAGCGCGCGCAATTCGGAAGTCATTCATGCAGGCATCTCGTATGCGCCGGGCTCGCTCAAGGGCAGGCTTTGCGTGGCGGGCAAGGCGGCGCTGTACGACTACTGCGCCGAGCGCGGGATCGGCCACCAGCGCATTGGCAAGCTGATCGTCGCGGTACAGGAAGCTGACCTTCCCGAACTGCACAAGTATGTGGAGCTAGGCACGGCCCAGGGTGTCACCGACCTGCGCATCATCGGCGCCGCCGAGGCGCGCGCCCTGGAGCCGGAGGTGGCTTGCGCGGGGGCCTTGCTGTCACCGTCGACCGGCATCGTCGACAGCCACGGCCTGATGCTGGCCTACCTGGGCGACGCAGAACGCCATGGCGCTGCGCTGGCACTGAGTAGTCCGGTGCTGGCAGGACAGCCAACCCCGGATGGCATCGTTCTGAAGGTGGGCGGCGCCGAACCAACGGAGTTGCTGTGCGGCACCGTCATCAACGCGGCTGGCCTTGGCGCGCAGCGAGTGGCAACGGCCATCGCGGGCATGCCGGCCGACAAGATCCCGCCGCTCTATCACGCCATCGGCCACTACTTCACGCTGGGCCGCCCATCGCCCTTCCAGCGCCTGGTCTATCCCACCGGCCGCGCAGGCACGCTGCGCGCGCACGTAACGCTGGACCTGGGCGGGCAGTGCAAATTCGGCCCGGACCTGGACTGGCGCGACGGCGTGGACTACCGCTTCGACGCCTCGCGCGAAGCCGCGTTCTACCACGCCGTACGCCGCTATTACCCCGGCCTGCGCGATGGCGACCTGCAACCCGGCTACACGGGCATCCGCCCCCGCCTGGCCGGCCCGGGGTCGTCAATGCACAACAGCGCCACCGACTTCATCGTGCAAGACGAGCGCGAGCATGGCATTCCGGGCCTGCTCAACTTGTTTGGCATCGAGTCCCCGGGGCTGAGCGCATCGCTGGCCATTGGCGGCTACGTCGGGCAACGGGTGGCCGCACTGAAGCCCTGATTGCCGGCCACTGCCGGCTGAGGAAGCTCAGTCCATCTTGATCCCGTGCGGAGCGTGGACCTGGACGGCCTGGCGCCGCAGGCGGAAACCGGCATCTACCTGCTGCACGCGCTGCCGCGTGCAAGCGCCAAGGTGCGCGCCTTTTGCGAGCATCTGAGCGCCAGCATCGGCAGCCCGCCACGGTGGCAAGTTGCCATGGCGCCGCTGGGCGAATAAACCTGACTGACGGCGGTCAGGCCGCCGGCGGCGCCGTCGAGCCGCGGACGATCAGCTCCGGGCACAGCACCACGCTGGCCGCCTCGGCGCCTGCGCCTTCGATGCGCGCCAGCAGCAAGGTAGCAGCCTTCGCCCCCATTTCGTGCACCGCGATGCGGATCGTGGTGAGCGGCGGCGTGAGCGCATCCACGAACGGCATATCGTTGTGGCCAACCACCGAGACCCGGCCAGGGCAGGCGATCCCCGCTTCGCGGAAATAGTCGTAGCATCCCAGCGCCACCAGGTCGTTGCCGGCGGCGATCGCAGTCAGGGCGGGAAACTGCGCGAGCAGCGCCTGGCATGCCTCGCGGCCCGCTTCGCGGCCGTAGTTCGCCGCTTCCACGATCATCCATTCGCTCTGGCGCAGCTTGTGCTTGCGCACCGCTTCGATAAAGCCCAGCTTGCGCTGGTGCCCGGTGGACAACGAGTCCGGACCGGCGATATGGCCAATACGGCGATGGCCCAGCGCAAGGAGGTGATCCACCGCCAGCCGCATCCCCACCATGTTGTCGCTGACCACGCAGGGCACCCTGCCGAGATCCTCCCCGCGATTGACCATGACTACGGGGATGTTCTGCTTGACGCAGTAATCCAGGACGGGATCCTCGCGCTCGGCGGTGGCGAGGATCAGGCCATCGACCTGACGCCCGAGCATCTGGTCGATGACGAAGCGCTGCCGCGCCTTGTCGGCGCCGACATTGACCACGATGGGCACATAGCCTTGCGAGGCCAGCACGCCTTCGAGCCCGGCGAGGATGGGTGGAAAGACGGGATTGGCAATATCCGGCAGCACCACGCCGATCAGTCCGGAGCGCTTGGTGCGCAGGCCGGCGGCGATGCGGTTCGGCCGGAAGCCAAGCTCATCCGCCATGCGCAGGATGCGCTCCGCCACCTCGTCGGCGACCAGGTGCCGGGTGGACGCATTCATCACCCGGGAGACAGTGGAGTAATGGACATCCGCCTTCGCCGCCAGGTCCTTGAGGGTAATGCGCTTACGCTGGTCCATGACGGCAGGCTGGGATGTGCGGTGAATGAGAACACGCCATTTTATGCGAAGACGCCCGAGCCGCCCTCCATCCCAGGCCGCCGCGGCTTGCCGGCGCCCTACTGGCCAGCCTGCGCGCCCGACTGCCTGACCACCGGCGCCAGCTTGGCGATCTCCGCCTTGATGTAGCGCTCGAACTCCTGCGGCGTGGACGTACGCGGCTCCGCCCCTTGCACCAGCAGGCGCTCGCGCACCGCCGGCGTGCCTAGCGCTTTCGCGATTTCGCCATTCAGCGCCGTAACGATCTCCTTCGGCGTACCGGCAGGCGCCAGCACGCCGAACCAGGACTCGAATGCATAGCCGGGCAGGCCCGACTCCGCCACGGTCGGGATGTCCGGCAGCGAGGTTGCCCGCCGGGGCGTGGTGACCGCCAGCGCCTTGAGCTTGCCCTGGCGCACGAACGGCATCGCCGAGACCGTGGGCGCGAACATCAGGTCGACGCGGCCGGCCATGACATCGGTCAGCGCCTCGCCCGTGCCCTTGTAAGGGATGTGCGCGATGTCCACGCCAGCCTCCATCTTGAACAGCTCGCCGCTCATGTGGGTCGAACTGCCGGAGCCGGCCGAGTCGAAGTTCATGGCGCCCGGCTTCGCCTTGGCGGCCGCCACCACGTCCTTGACCGAGCCCAGCTTGCTGGCGCCGTTGACCACCAGCACGTTGGGCACCGTCGCCACCAGCGTCACCGGGGCGAAGTCCTTGACGGTGTCGTAGGGCAGCCTGGGATACAGCGTGGCGTTGATGGCATGCCCGACCGAAACTAGGATCAGGGTGTAGCCATCGGGCGCCGCCTTGGCGACCAGCGCGGCGCCAAGCGTGCCGCCGGCTCCGGGCCGGTTCTCCACAATCATCTGGTAACTGCCGGATTCGCCCAGCCTGGTGCTGACGATGCGGGCGAGGATATCGGTGGCGCTGCCCGATGAGAATGGCACCACCAGCCGGATGGGCTTGGCGGGGTACTTGGCCGGCTGGGCATGTGCCTGCCCGGAAACGCCCGGCAGGGCGAACGCACCCGCCACGCCGGCCGCGACGGCAGCGCGTATCAAGCTCTTTCGAATCACGTTTGTCTCCTCCACCGCCTCGTGGCCGGCCGGATCGCAATCCGGCCGCAGTTGGGCGGCGCGATGGTCAGGTTCGAGGGTTAGAAGTAATGGCGCATGCCAAGCGCGAAAGTTTGCGGATCGGCCCCCGTGGACACCCCGAGACCGTTGATGGCGAAATCGTCGATGGCGTTTTTCTTGTTATTGATGCGGCTGTAGTAGGTAAAGAGCGCGGTGCGTTTGGACAGCGGATACGCCCATAGATCGTCACCGAGGATTGCGCGTACACCGGAGCGCATGCCACCGCTACCAGCGCCAGCCACCGGTGCCCGGCACCGCCTGTGCCACAACCCTTGCCTGCATCCTCCCACCCATGCCTCCGGGCTTCTTCCATGTTCCCTCCCCTTGGTACGGGATCGCAACGCGCGGTTCACAATGTCACGCTCACCACGTCAATTTGAAGCATTTGCAAACGTTTGCATTCAAACTAAAAAAATCTGCATGGTTATGGCGGACAGGGCATGGCCAGCAGCAGCATGGCAGGACAGTTTCCCGGATTCTCCACCTTGCGGGCTTCGCCCGGCGCAAGCCGCACCGAGTCGTATTGCGCCAGTTGCACAACCTCCGTCCCGGTGCTGATGGTCACCTCTCCCTCCAGCACCACGTAGTGCTTTTCCAGGGGCGAAGCATCCAGCCCGGTATGGCCGCCCGGCAGGATGACCGAGACGCCTAACCAGAGCGACTCGGACGGGCCTGCCTCGTGGCCCTGCAGGCGTAGGCAGCGCATGCCCTCATGCCGGGGCGGGAAATACGCCGGCGCCGTGGCGAAACGCGTCGTATTCACGGCGTCAGCACCACGCGTTCCCGCGCGCCCTGCAGCACGGCGCGATACGCGTCGGCAGCACGGGCCAGCGGAAAGGTGTAGTCGGCGCGCACCGGGAAGGGCTTGAGCTGCTCCGCCGCGAACATCGGGGCGAGCCGATCGAAGACCGCCGCGCATGCGATGCTGTCCATCGCCAGCGTATCGATGCCCACATAGGTATGCTGGCCGCGGTAGAAGGCAAAGATGTCGAACGGCACGGCGCGGTCGATGGTCGAGATGAAGATCTGCGCGGCGCCGGTCGCCATGGCCTTGTTGGCCTGCTCGAAGTACGGGCTGCCGACCGTGTTGTAGACGATATCGGCCCCGTGGCCGTCGGTTTCTTCCCGCACCAGCTCGGCGATGTTGTCGCGGCTGGCATCCATCATGCGCACCGTGCTGCTTGCGTGGCCACGATACGGGCCGGCCTCTCGCTCCACGGCGAATACATGAGCGCCCAGCGCGGTGGCAATCTGGATGGTGGCCTGGCCAACCTTGCCGTTGCCGCCGCAGACCAGCACCACGCTGCCCGCCTTTGGCAAGCCGGCGCGCCGCAGGCCTTCGTAGGCGGTCACGAACGGCACGCCGACCGCGCCGGCTTCCCGCAGCGGGACGTTGGCAGGTTTCTCGCGCACAGCGGCGGCGTCCAGCGTCAGGTAACGGCTATGCGTGCCGTCGCGCCGAATGCCAAGCTCGCCGCCGCTGCCCCAGACTTCCTTGCCCAGCAGGTGCGCGGGCCCGTCCACCACCACGCCGGCGTAGTCGCGGCCAGGCACGCGCGGCCACACGGCGTGCGGCATCAGTCCCAGCGTGGCCTTGACGTCGCTCGGGTTGACGCCGGCACTGGCCACCTCGATGACGCACTGGCCGGCGGCGGCAGCTGGCTTGGGATTGCCGACGAACTCGAGCAGCAGCTCGTCGATGTTCGCGGCCTTGCGGGAAACGCGGATAGTGTTCATCTTGTCGTGCACCTGGTTACGTTTGTCGGTAGTTGTGTTGTCAATATGAAGGAGCGCCGCTGGCAGGATTGCCTTCGCGCTCATGCCGCCCGCAGGCCGAGCGTGGCCCGGGCCTCGCGCGGCGACGCGATTGCGCCGCCCAGCGACGCGATGATGTCCCGCGCCTTGGCGACCAGCGCGGCGTTGTCCGGGGCGAGCACGCCCTTCTCCAGGTAGATGTTGTCTTCCAGGCCGACCCGGACATGCCCTCCCGCCAGCCACGACTGCGCCACGATCGGAAACTCCGCGCGCCCGACGCCGAAGGCCGACCAGTGCGCGCCCGGCGGCAGCATATTGCGGGCATAGAACAGGGTTTCCGGCGTGGCCGCGAAACCGTATTTCACGCCGAGCACGAAGGTCCAGAGGCCGGGACCGTCCAGCACGCCATCCTTGATGAAGTCGCGCGCCATGTGGAGGTCGCCGGAGTCGAAGATCTCAAGCTCAGGCATGACCCCCGCGCTGCGGATGACGGCCGCCATCTTGCGTACGTTCTTCGGCGTGTTGATGACGACATCGGAGCCGGAGTTCATGGTGTTGAGGTCCAGCGAACACACGTCGGGGCGCAACGCGGCGATATGCGCCACGCGCACCTCCGGACGAACCAGCGTGGTGCCAGCGGCGGCCCGGCGAGGCTCGTCGTCGTCTGGCACGAAGCGTCCGCCGGGGCCAGTGGTGAGATTGATGATAAGTGCCTTGTTGCGCTTGCGGATCTCTTCGATGACCTCGGCGTAGTATTCGAGCGCCATGGATGGCCTCCCGGTCGCGGGATCGCGTACATGGATGTGGGCGGCGGCGGCGCCGGCCTCGGCTGCCTCCAGTGCCGCTGTGGCGATCTGCGCGGGCGTCACGGGTAAGCCTGGATGTTGCTCGGGGGTGACGATGTTGCCGGTGACGGCGCAGGTGATGATGGTATTTCTGCTGTGCATGGCGAACGGGTTGATGTCTTGAAAACTGGTTCTTTGCGCTTCAGTGCGGGCTACCCCTCGTCGAACGAGATCTCGCGCCGCCGTAGCTCCCCTCTCCCACGCCGTGGGCGAGCGGAGCTGAATCAACCAAGCTGGCGCCCGCCATCGACCACGATGGTGGTGCCGGTGGCAAATCGCAGCGAAGTAGCGCAGGCAACAATGGCATCGGCCACATCGTCCGGCTTGCCGATGCGCTTGAGCGGCGTGGTCTTTGCCGCCCGCTCGTTGAAGGCGCTGTCGCGCCCCGGCACGAAATCCGTATCCACCACGCCGGGCGATACGTTGAGCACGCGGATCTCCGGCGCCAGCGCGCGGCCCAGCGAGACGGCCATCATGTCGAGTCCTGCCTTCACCGCGCAGTACGCGACATTGCTGCCCATGCCGGTGCGTCCGGCGATCGATCCCACGTTGACCACCAGCCCTTCCCCGGTGGCCTTCAGGTGCGAGGCCATCGCGCGGATCGCGGCGAACTGCCCGCGCCAGTTGACGGCGAACATCTGGTCGATGAGCGCGTCGTCCAGCGTGTCCAGGTCGCCATGCGGGATCGCCGTGGTGAAGCCGGCGCTGTTGACCAGCATGTCGATGCGGCCGTACTTGCGCTGGACTTCATCGGCAAGGCGCGTGAGCGAGGCCGAGTCACTGACCTCCGCCACGGCAGCGTGGTGATTGCCCGCCGGCAGTCCGGCCACGGCGCGCGCGGCCGTCTGCGCCTTGCGGCCGACCAGCACGACACTGGCACCGAGGCTTGCCAGCTTGTGCGCCGTGGCCATGCCGATGCCGCCCGTGCCGCCAAGGATGACGGCTACCTTGCCGGCAAGCTGCGGCATCACTGCTTGATCTGGAATTGCCATCTTGAGTTCTTCTGTTGTAGGTAATCAGTCGATGGGAGGCGTCGGGAAAGTCTGCTCGCCGGGCTCCAGCACGAAGTTGAAGTCGAGCGTGCAGAACGGCGCGGAGAATCCGCCCCACGGGCTGGCGCCTTCGTCCACGCGGCGGAAGTGCCCGACCAGTTCGCGGTGCACGCCGAAGGTCACGTCCGATTCCAGGTGTTCGGAGTCATCCGCGAACACCTGCGTCACCAGCGTGCGATAGCCCGGCGCGGCCGCGATGAAATGAATATGCGCGGGGCGGTACGGATGGCGGTTCTGTTCGGCCAGCAGCTTGCCGACGGGACCATCGGTGGGCACGGGATAGCCCGCCGGGCGCACGGAACGGAAGTGGAAGCGGCCGTTCGCATCGGTGCGAAAAGCGCCGCGCAGGTTCTTGTCGGGCTGCGACGGATCCTGGTTGTCGTAGAGGCCGACCGGCGATGCCTGCCAGGCCTCCACCAGCGCGCCCGCCAGCGGCTCGCCCGCGATGTTGCGCACCTGCCCCGTCACGAACAGCGGCAGGCCCGGCGTTTCGCCTTGCACCACGCAATCCCCGCAGTCGTAGGACGGCGCGCCGCCGCGATAGAACGGCCCGAGCAGCGCGCCCGGCGTGCGGCCACCGGTGGTGCCGTTGTTCATCAGCGTGACCAGCGTCGACAACCCCAGCACATCCGCCGCCAGCACGACTTCATTGTTGGTGGCGTTGGTGGCGTGGCCAAGCGCTGCGAGGTAGCGCAGCCCGAACTCGAACTCCTCGTCACTCGGGCGCACCTCCCTCAGGAAGGCGTGCAGATGATCGACCAGCGCGTCGACGACCTGACGCAGGCGCGGGTCGGCGGTATCGTGCATGGCCTGCTTCACCAGCTGGCTGAGCGTGTGTTCATCGTCCACCACGGCAAGGCCCTGGCCATGCCTCGGGGCAAGTATCGTCTCCATATGCGTCTCTCTCGCTTTGGGTTATGCAAACGTTTGCAAGACCTCCGCATTATGGGCCAGCTTTTGAAAAAATCAAGGAAATTTGCAACGCGGTCTGGCAGGCGGATCAAGGCACCACGCTGCCCTGAGCGGCGGGTACTGCTCCTGTACGGAGGGAGCGATGCTGGCGCTTAGACTCTCGCACCAATGGTTCCGTCCTATGCTGTAGTACAGTTAAGCGCCCGCCTCTTCACAACCATGAGACCGCCATGCCGACCACGCCGCAATCGCCGCCGCAACCCCAGGCAACCGTCGGCAACGTGCTCAAGGCAGCCTGGCTTAGCCTGGTGGCAGGCTACGTCGACGTGGTCGGCTTTATCGCGCTGTTCGGGCTGTTTACCGCGCACGTGACCGGCAACTTTGTCATGGTCGGCGTGGAGCTGGCGCACTCGACCACCGGCGTGGCGGCCAAGATGCTGGCGTTGCCCGTGTTCGCCCTGTCGGTGGCGGCCACCAAGATCGCGATCGACGCCATGCTGGCGCGCGGCAAGCCGCCGCTCCCGCCGCTGCTGGTCGCGCAAGGGGTGCTGCTGGCCTTGTTCATGCTAGCCGGCTGCCTGGCCTCGCCCGTCACCTCGCCCGACATGCCCTCCGCCATCGCAACCGGCATGCTGGGCGTGGCCGCGATGGCGGTCCAGAACGCGCAGTCGCGCATCGTGCTGACCGACCATGTGCCGACCACCATCATGACGGGCAACAGCACGCAGGTCATCATCGACCTGGTAGAACTGGCCCGCGGTCCGGCCGACAAGATCGCGCCCGCGAAGAACCGGCTGCGCAAGATGGTCCCCGCCATCGGGGCGTTCGCCGCCGGCGCCGTGTCCGGGGCCTATGCCTACGTGTTTGCATCTTTCTGGTGCCTGGCGGTACCCATCGTCATCCTGCTGGCGCTCGCGTACAGCTACCGGTCCACGCAGACGGCGCCGGCCGCCGGCACTGGGCCGAACCCGGCCACGGCCGAGAGGCAGTCCTAGCGTCCCTGCCTTGCGCACCCGCCTTCTAAGCTAAGAGGAAACCATCAGTTCGCGGCGCTGCGCGCGCTTTCTATACTCGGCGGTCGGCCGCCATGCGGCCACCCAACCTAGCGAGGAAGCAGAGAATGAAGCGATGGCAAGCCGCCGCGATGGCGGCGCTACTGATGGTAACGGGCGCCGGCGTTGGCCACGCGCAGGCCTGCCGCGATGTGTCCTATAGTTCAAAGCCAGTGGTATCCAGCAAGGTTCACGGCTAGGCACAAGGAGGCGCATCATGGCAACCTGGAAGCCCGATCCCAGCTTTTACCCATCGCCCCGCCTGGCAGCAAAGGCGCCCCCAGAGGCACTCGCCTATGTGGCGATGTTCGATCCCACGCGCACCCAGCCCGACGGCATTGCCGTGGTCGACGTCGATCCCGCATCCAAGACCTATGCCACCATCGTCGGGCAGTTGCCCATGCCGTATGCGGGCGACGAACTGCATCACTTCGGCTGGAACGCCTGCTCTTCCTGCCTCTGCCCGAATGCCCCTCATCCGCATATGGAAAGGCGCTACCTGGTGGTGCCGGGTCTGCGCTCGTCGCGCATCTACATCATCGACACCCGGCCCGACCCGCGGCGGCCGGCCATTGCCAAGATCATCGAACCTGCCGAGCTGGCCGAACGCACCGGCTATACGCGCCCGCACACCGTGCACTGCGGCCCCGCCGGCATCTACGTGACGGCGCTGGGCAATGCCGAGGGCAAGGGGCCGGGCGGCATCCTGCTGCTGGACCAGCAGGGCTTCGAGCCGCTCGGGCAGTGGGAGGTGGAACGCGGCCCGCAGTATTTTGCCTATGACGGCTGGTGGCACCTCGGCTACGACACGCTGGTCACCAGCGAATGGGGCACGCCCGACATGATCGAGGACGGCCTGGTGCCCGAGATCCTGCTCGGCTCGCGCTACGGCCGCCGCCTGCACTTCTGGGATCTCACCAGACGCAAGCACTTGCAGGAGATCGACTTCGGCGAGGCGTACCAGCTTGTGTTCGAGCTGCGCCCCGCGCACGACCCCACCAAGGCGTACGGCTTCGTCAATTGCGTGATCAGCCTGAAGGACCTGTCTTCGTCGATTTGGGTCTGGTACCGGGACAGCGACAAGTGGGCAGTGCGCAAGGTGATCGATATTCCCGCCGAGCCGGCGGACCCGGATCTGCTGCCGCCCATCCTCAAGGGCTTCAAGGCGGTGCCGCCGCTGGTCAGCGACATCGACCTGTCGATGGACGACCGCTTCCTCTATGTCGCGTGCTGGGGCACCGGTGACCTGCTGCAGTACGACGTCTCCGACCCGTTCGCACCGAAGCAGAGCGGGCGTGTGCGCATTGGCGGCATCGTCTCGCGCGCCACGCATCCCGGCGCCGGCGGCGCCGCGCTCAACGGCGGCCCACAGATGGTGGAAGTCAGCCGCGACGGGCGCCGCGTCTACTTCACCAACTCGCTCTACGGCGCGGTCGATCCGCAGTTCTACCCGGACGGGATCGACGGCTGGATGGTCAAGCTGGACGCCACCGCCGAAGGCGGCATCGCTTTCGACCCGCGCTTCTTCCTGCGCTGGCCGGCGGGCCATCGTCCGCACCAGGTCAGGCTGCAAGGCGGCGATTGCTCGTCGGATTCGTACTGCTACCCATAGCGGACCCGCCATGCCCGCCACCCCGGGCGTGCCGCTGGGCACGCACTTCGCCACGCTGTGGCCACTCTGGTGGCCCTGGCTGGCCATCGCCGCGCTGGGCTTGTTCCACGGCATCAATCCCGCGATGGGCTGGCTGTTCGCGGTAGCGCTCGGGCTGCATCGCGGACGGCGCAAGGTAGTGCTGCTGGCACTGCTGCCGATCGCGCTCGGCCATGCGCTGGCGGTCGCCCTGGTACTGGCCGCCACGCTTACGCTCGGCAGCCTGCTCGATCCCCAATGGCTGGCGCGCGCCGGTGGCGCGGTGCTGATCGCCTGGGCCGGCTGGCACGCCCTGCGCGGCCACCGCCAGCATCCGCGCGTGGGCATGCAGGCCGGCATGGCCGGGCTGGCGCTGTGGTCATTCCTGATGGCGGGCACGCATGGCGCGGGCTTGATGCTGGTGCCGGCGCTGCTGCCGCTGTGCAGCGCCGTGGCCAGCGGGCCGGCCGCCAATGGCCCGCTGATGCCGGCGCTGCTGGCGCTGGGATTGCATACGCTGACCATGCTCCTCGCTATCGGCACCGTAGCGTTGCTCGTCTACGACCGCGTCGGCGTAGCGTTCCTGCGCACGGGATGGATCAACCTCGACCGCGTATGGACGCTGGCGCTGACGGGCTGCGGCGCAGTGCTGCTGTTGGGGTAGGCAGGGAGCCGGAGCAAAGAAGAGCGATGACGCCAGATCACGACTCGGTGCAGCCGTGTGGAGCGCCCCCAAGGGCGGTCCGCACCCCAGCGCGATGCGAAGCGAGCCGTCAAGGTGTACCAGGCCGTATGGGGCGCCTCGTCGGCAGGCAAAAAGAGCGGAAAAGAGGGACCCATGTCTGAGTATCACCTTCGTTCAACCTACTTGGATGTCGGCATGACAAACTCTGCGCCTTTGCTAATACTTTCGGGCCAGCGTTGCATGATGGACTTCTGCTTGGTGTAGAAACGAACTCCTTCCTCTCCGTAGGCGTGCATATCGCCAAACAGGCTCTTCTTCCACCCACCGAACCCGTGCCAGGCCATCGGCACTGGAATAGGCACGTTGATGCCCACCATCCCGACTTGAATGCACCGAGAAAATTCGCGGGCCACATTGCCATCACGGGTAAAGCACGCAACGCCGTTGCCAAATTCATGGTCGTTGATGAGCTGCACTGCAGCAGCAAGATCGGTCACGCGAACGCACGACAACACCGGACCGAAGATCTCATCCCGGTAGATGCTCATTTCAGGCGTGACATGATCGAAGAGGGTTCCTCCAAGCCAGAATCCCCCATCGCAGCCCACGCCGGCGGTCGAGTATTTGAACGTCCGGCCATCGGCCAGCAACTGCGCTCCCTCCTTGACCCCTTGCTCAATGTAGCCAGTGATGCGCGCATGCGCCGCGGGGGTCACGATGGGCCCCATTTCAGCTTCCAGGTTGGTACCGTTGAGCACCTTCAGTGCTTTGGTGCGCTCAACCAGCTTCGGCATGATCTTGTCAGCCACATCCCCCACGAGTACCGCCACCGAAATCGCCATGCAACGCTCGCCGGCTGAACCATAGCCCGCTCCGATCAGGGCATCCACTGCCTGATCGACATCGGCATCGGGCATCACCACCATATGGTTCTTGGCCCCGCCGAGCGCCTGTACCCGCTTGCCGTGGCGTGCGCCAGTCTCGTAGATGTAATTCGCGATCGGCGTAGAGCCGACGAAAGACACCGCCTTCACATCCGGGTGAACCAGTAGCGCATCCACGACCTCCTTGTCCCCCTGCACCACATTGAACACGCCGTCAGGCAGGCCGGCCTGCTTCAACAAATCTGCGATAAACAGACTCGGGCTGGGGTCGATGGGGCTGGGCTTGAGCACGAAGCAGTTGCCCGCCGCGATGGCTACGGGGAACATCCACATTGGCACCATGACCGGAAAGTTGAATGGCGTAACCCCGGCGACGACACCCAACGGTTGTCGAAACGTCCAGTTGTCCATGCCAGTGCTGACCTGATCGGTGAAATCTCCCTTGAGAAGTTGGGGGATGCCGCACGAGAACTCGACAATGTCGATACCACGCGCCACTTCACCCTGGGCATCGGTGAAGACCTTTCCATGCTCGGCCGTGATGAGTGCAGCAAGTGCATCTTTGTTTCGGCTCAGCAGTTCCAGAAACTTGAACAGCACCCGGGTGCGCCGAATTGGCGGGGTATCTGCCCAAGATGGAAATGCCATCCGGGCGGAAGCAACTGCAGCATCCAAATCCTGCTGATTGCCAAGGCGCACGTGACGACTGACAGCGCCGGTCGCGGGATTGTAGATGGGTTGAGTCCGGGTGCCACCACCCGCAGTGAGCGCGCCTCCGATGTAATGAATGATTTCGCTGTTGTTTCTGGTCTCTGTCATGATGAAGTTCTCGCTGGAGAAAGAATAAATCTTTGAATTAGGCAGGCCCTGCACCTTGGAGCGTCCACACAAGGGAACAGGCGCGATTCTCGGGCATGATGGTCGGCGCGTGGCCCGTTGGCAGGAGGCACATCCTGGTGTGCCTCAGCAAGGTGGGCAGTCGCCGATGTCTGGTTTAGTGGGACACTGCCGAAATCCCCACCGCCGTCTCGGCGCGCACCTCTTGCGCCGAGAATCCTGCTCGGTCAAGTGAGGCCCGCCTGGTGCGATCCGTCAGGGACACGACAACGATCATCAGGAAAGCCAGCGGCATCGAGAACAGCGTGGGATAGTCATATGGGAAAAGCGGCGTGGCGAACCCGAAGATGCGCACCCACACCGCCGGCGACAGCACAACCAGGGTCAAGGCCACTCCCAGGCCAACGATGCCTCCGGCCAGCGCCCCCCGGGTGGTCAGGCCGCGCCAGTACATCGACATGAGCAATACGGGGAAGTTGGCGGATGCTGCGATACTGAATGCCAAGGCCACCAGGAATGCAACGTTCTGATCGCGAAAGAGCAGGCCCAGGACGATGGCGACGACGCCGATGCCTATCGACGCCATACGGTTCACCCGCATCGCCTCGGATGGTGAAACATCATCGCAGCGCAGCACTTTGGCGTACAGGTCGTGTGCTATGGCGGACGCTCCCGCCAGCGTCAGGCCACTGACCACGGCGAGAATGGTGGCGAACGACACGGCGGCGAGCAGTCCGAACAGAAGATTACCTCCTAGCGCCGTGGCCAGGTGCATGATCGGCATGTTTGAGCCGCCCAGCACCGGGCCACCGATCTTGCCATCGATATAGAACGACGGATAGTTCGGCAGGATCGCCATGGCGCTCAGGCCGAGGAAACAGATGATGACAAAGAACACGCCCATCAATCCCGTGGCCACGAATACCGACTTGCGGGCGGCACGCGCGTCCGGCACAGTGAAGAAGCGCATCATGATGTGGGGCAGCCCGGCGATCCCGAAGACCAGGGAGAGGGCCAGCGACAGGCCGGAGACCGGATTGCCCATCAGCTTCCAGGGACCCTTTATCGCCTCGCCAGCCTGGTGGTTATTCGCCGCAGTTGCGACAAGCGCGGAGAAGTCGAAGTCGAAGTAGTTCAGCGCCAGCGCCGTCAGGAGGACGCCGTTGCCGAGCATCAGGATGGCCTTGATGATCTGCACCCAGGTCGTGGCGACCATGCCCCCGATGACGACATAGACCATCATCAGGATGCCAACGCTGATAACGGCGTAGGTGTAGTCGATTCCGAACAGCAACTGCACGAGCTGACCCGCGCCGACCATTTGGACAATGAGATAGAACAGCACCACGGTCAACGAACTGATGGCACTGAAAATCCGCGTGCGGCGTTCGTCGAGACGGAAGGAAACGATGTCGCTCAAGGTGTAGCGACCCAGGTTTCTCAGGCGCTCGGCGATCAGGAACATGATGATGGGCCAGCCCATGAATGCGCACACCGCATAGATCATCGAGTCGAAGCCGTTGGAAAAAGCCAGGCTGGATATCCCCAGCAGCGTTGCGGCAGACATGTAGTCGCCCACAATGGCCAGCCCATTCTGCGTCCCGGTGATACCGCCACCGGCGGTGTAGAAGTCCGAAGTCGAGCGTGTCTTGTGCGACGCCCAGTACGTTATGCCGAGCGTGACGGCGACGAAGCCGCCGAAAATCAGGATGGCTTCCGTGTTCATGTGCGCACCATTGAGATCAGGCGTTCGCACATCTTGTCGAACTGGGTGTTGGCGATATGGATGTAGGCGCCCGTCAGGAGCCACGACAGCAGGATCAGACCGGTTGCGCACAGCAGACCGCTGGTCAACGTGCCCTTGCTGCTCAAAGGAACCGCCAAGAGTGTTGGCGCAAGCACGGCAGTCAGTATGAACCCCATGCAGAGCACAAGGCACACACCGGCGAACCAGAAGGCCACGCGCCGGCGCAGCGTCTTCAGCCGCTCATAGTCAGGGTGGCCGGGAAGTCGCCGGCAGATCTCTTCATTGGATAGCATTGTTTGTCTCCGTCCTTGTCGTCTTTTTTTGCCTACATCCACACGCTGACGCCGATCAGCTATTCGGCCGAACCTTGTAGGCCTTCTTGTCCACGAACTCGCCCAGCCGCTCTTGCACGTCTCGCCCGGTTTGCACGACAGCGGCCATCAGCCCTTCGGCGAACAGCCCTTCGGTCGATGCCATGTCGGCGATGCGGTTGATGGAACTGACGATCGCGTAGTTCGACAGCACCGCGTTGCTTGCGATCCTCCGCGCCAGTTCCAGGCCCAGGTCGTACGCTGATTTTGGATTGGCCTCGGTATTGCATACGTAGTGGGCCAGGCCCAAGCGCTCGCCTTCTTCCGCATCCAGCACACGCCCTGTCAGCATCATTTCCACCATCCGGGTGGCCGAGATGATCTTGGCGGTGCGTACCGTCGCCCCTCCGCCGGTGAAAATGCCGCGCGTCCCCTCCGGCAATGCAAAGAAGGTGCTCTTGTCGGCAACACGCACGTGCGCGGCGCTTGCCAGTTCCAGACCGCCGCCCACCACGGCCCCCTGCAGGCAGGCGATGACAGGGACGCCACCGTGCTGGATCTTGTCGAAAGCCCGATGCCATCCCTGGCACACGCGCATGAAGTCAACCGGGCTGCGCTCCTTATCGTGGTGTTCCTTGAGATCCAAACCGGCACAGAAATGATCTCCCTGCGCGGTAATGAGAATGGCGCGGATGTGGCTGGGGACGTTGGAGAAATAGGCGTCGATCTCGGCGATTGCGCGCTCGTCCAGTGCATTGCGCTTGTGCGCCTTGTTGAGCGTGATGATGCCGATGTTGCCCTGCTCGGACGTCAGCAAGAAGGGTTCAGTCATGGAACTACTCCTGTGGAATGGATGAAGGGGGAGGAGCACGACCGTCGTGCTATTGAGGTTTGGTCGGCAGCGGCAACGAGCGAAGCGCCGCTTTCTGTATCTTTCCTGTTGCCGTCATCGGCATGCGCTCGATGAACACGACCTTGTCGGGAATCGACCATTTCGCGACGCGCCCCTGATAGCGTGCGAGGATCTGCTCGGCAGACAGGCAACCATCCGGTTTGGGGACGACGAACAGAACCGGGCGCTCGCCCCATTTCTCGCTTGACTCGGCGATGCAGGCCGCCAGTTCGATGCCGGGTTCCTCCATCGCAATGTTCTCTATCTCGATTGACGAGATCCACTCGCCCCCGGACTTGATGACATCCTTGCTGCGATCCGTGATGCGCATGTAGCCATCCGCATCGATGCTTCCGACATCGCCAGTGCGGAACCAGCCGTCCTCGGTGGCAGGCTCGGCTTTGCCGTAGTAGTGGGAGATGACCCAGTTGCCCTGGACCATGAGGTGCCCGGTGGACACCCCATCATGGGGCAACCGTTTACCTTCCTCATCAACAAGCTTGAAGCGTGCGCCGAACAGCGGCCGCCCCTGCGATGCAAGCACCTGCAGCGTCTCGTCGCCGGGCAGCGACGCGTGCTTGGGTAGTAGCTGACAGACGGTTCCCAGCGGCGAGACCTCCGTCATGCCCCAGGCGTGGCGCACTGTCACGTTACGTGCTCGAAAGGATGCAATCATGTGCGGCGGGCACGCGGCGCCACCGATGACGATGTGCTGGAGCGTGCTAAATGTCAGTGCCCGGCTTTCGACATGGTCCAGCACCCCTTTCCATACCGTCGGCACACCCGCCGATAGCGTCACGCCGGCACGCTCGCACAAAGCGTAGAGCCGCTCGCCCTGCATGTTCGATCCGGGTAGGACGATCTTGGCCCCGGACATCAGGGAGGAGTACGGCAATCCCCACGCATTGACGTGGAACATCGGAACCAGCGGCATGACCGCATCGCTGCAGGAGATCGCCAGCGCGTTTGGATGGCTGGATGCATAGGCATGCAGAACGGTCGATCGGTGAGAGTACTGCGTGCCCTTCGGCGCCCCGGTGGTGCCAGACGTGTAGCACAGCCCACATGCAGTGTCTTCGTCGAACTCCAGCCACTCGAAATTTCGAACGTCGTTTCCCAACCAGGCGCCGTAGTGCATCCCGGCATGGTCTTGATCGGCGTCCTCGTTGAGCAGAACCCAATGTGCCACCGACGGGCACCGCGGCTCCAGTTGCTCAACCAATTCTGCGAAGTGCCCGTCGTAGAACACCACGACATCCTGGGCGTCGTTGATGATGAACTCGATCTGCTCGCGGCTCAGGCGTGGATTGACCGTATGGCAGATCGCTCCGATGCCGGCGGTGGCATAGTAGATCTCCAAGTGGCGATAGGTATTCCATGCCAATGTCGCCACGCGATGGCCCGGGAGCAATCCTCGATGCCCCATGCCGACAGCCAGATCCTTCACTCTGCGCCCGAACTCCCGGTATGTGTACGTATGCAGGCTACCGTCATCAAGCGCGGTCACGATCTCCTGATCCGCACTGCTTTCCAGGGCATGTGTGAGGATCGAATTGATGAGCAAGGGCATGCGCATCATGTTTCCCGGTTGCACCATGTTGTCGTCTCCTTTTCTTATCACCGAAGAATAGGTGGCTTCGTTCCATCCCCCAATTGCCAATGGCGACGGCGAATATGCAAAAACTGCCAACATTCGACTGGCCAACGGAGCAGACTCAGGTAGACTGGGGGAAGGGCTGCGCCAAGGCGCGCATGCCCCGGTCGGTCCGGAAACCGGTATTGCTCAGTTCAACAGGAAGAGGCCGCCTCAGGAGGCGCATGCCGATGCGTTCACCAGGAAGGGATCAAGCGGGCATTTTTGCAACACTGCAATCCCCCTTTCCCTTCAAACACGCGGCGCTGGCGCGTGGGACCAGCGGCCCTTGCTGCTGTGCGAGGGTGCCATGGACAGCTTGAGCATCACAGTAAATGGAGGTCGGACGGACAAGGCGGCTAGATCCGTGTCAACAGCAACGGTCTCGCTCGAACTGGTGCAAGACTTACTGCTGAGCCTGCGAGCCTTGTGCTCAGAGCCGACTCTTGACGAGTGTTTGAAGCAGGCAGGTATTGTCAAGGAGTTCATCAGCCATCCCGCCTCCCGACTCACGCACGATCAACTCGTCAGGCTGTACCAGGAGAGCGCCGCTGCGACAGGTGACGAAATGATGGGGCTATGGAGCCGTCCCATACGGACCGGGTCCCTGAAGTACATCGTCCGCGCAGTGATGGATGCGCCAACGATCCGTGTGGCGCTGTACCGTTTCACGCAGGTCTGGAATTTGCTGTTGGACGACTACCGCCTGAATCTCGCGCAAGCTGGAGACAGCATGAGCCTGGAGTTGATTCCCCGCTCCACGAAGATTGGCGTGAACCGCTTCGGCCATGCCTTGATATTGAAACTCACGCACGGCATTGTTTCATGGCTCGTCGGTCGGGAGGTTCCCGTGCAGAGGGTGGTGTTTGTTTTCCAACGCCCATCCTTTGCAGCCGACTATCCGATTCTCTTCCCGGCCCCCATTGATTTTGGGGGGCAGTTCTCACATATCACGTTCCGCGCGGAGCATGGAAGAATTCGGGCGGAACGCAACACGGCCGACGTACGCGAATTCCTGAAACGAGCGCCCCGTGATTGGATCTTCACCTCCTATCACGAGCACGTCATGCGACTGAAGGTACGCGAGCTACTGTATGCGGACCTGGGGCGAACACTGGACGACGTTTCGAGCAAGCTCCACATGTCCTCGCGGACGCTGATCCGCAGGTTGCAGGACGAGAACCTGTCCTTCCAGGGCATCAAGGACGATCTGCGCAGAGACCTGGCTATCCTGAATCTTGCGCGCAAGGATGTCTCTCTGGCCGAGATCTCCTATGCCCTGGGTTTCAGCTCACCCGCAGTTTTCCATCGTGCTTTCCGCCATTGGACGGGCATGACGCCGGGCGTGTACCGGGCAGCCCAACAGGAACTGCAGTCGCCCCCCGCAGGAGGGTGAAACCGCCCTTGACCTTAAGCCTTTGACGTTAAGCAGTTGCAGTTGCCTGGCAAAAACACAGCAACCAGCCACACATATAGCCCCCGCCCTGCGGGCTCCTACAAATTCCCCCCCTGACCGCTTTGCTCCCGCAGCAACACCGTCATCCGCTGCGCAAGCGGCGAAAGATAAGCCCCGGCCCGCGAGATCACCCCCACGCGCCGGCGCAAATCCAGCTCTTCAAGCCCCAGGTTCAACGGCCGCAGGCCAATCTGCATCGCCTCCGAATCCCCGCCCGACACGCTCAACATCTGCGTGCCCCTCACCAGCTGGAACAACGAAGCGCTGCCAAAATCGGTCTCGATCCGCAAGTTCGGCTCGGCGAGCCCCTGTTTGCGAAAGGCCGCGTCGACCTGCTGCCGCAGGGCGATATGCGGCGCGGGAAGCAACCATTCCTGCCCCACCAGATCCGCCAGCCTCACCTTGCGCCGGCGCAGCAGCGGGTGCGCGTCATCAGCCACGACGACAAGACGGTCGTCGAACAGCTCCTCCACCGCGAACTCGCTCGCGCGCTGCTTCTGCATCGGCGCGACGGCAAGGTCCAGTTCGCCCGCCAGCAGCAGATCCATCAGTTCCCGCGCCATGCGCCTGCGCAGGCGAAGCCTGGCAACCGGCCGCTCCTTCACAAGCTGGCGGCAGGCGCCCAAGAAGAGCGCGTTGGGTATGGAAGGCGAATAGCCCAGGCGCAGGATGCCCTGCTCGCCGGTCCGGATGCCTTGCATCTCCTTGAGCGCGTCCTCGTACTCCAGCCGGATTCTCCGGGCGCGTTCGATAAACTGCGCGCCGGCTTGCGTCGGGGTCATGCCGTGGACCGTGCGCTCGAACAGGGGCAGGCCGATCTGCCCTTCCACCCGCTGTACCGCCTTGGTCAGCGCCGGCTGGCTGATGCCCAGTGACTCCGCGGCGCGGCCGATGCCGCCGTGCGCATCCACGGCCAGCACGTATTCAAGATCTCTAGTCTCCATTCTGACATTCCCGTTGGTTATGTCTTTATAGCCAGTACGGCATTGTAGTGATGCCACGCATCTTACAGACTACGGCCAGGAATCACCACGGAGACACAAAATGGGTTTCGCTTTCTTCCTGCGCCGCGCCGCGCGCTATTGGGGGGACCACGCCGCGGTCCTCTATCAGGACCGGGTCCTGACCTACCGCCAGCTGGACGAGCGCTCCAACCGCCTGGCCAATGCGCTGCTGGGCCTCGGCCTGGTCAAGGGCGACCGCGTGGCGATTCAGTCTCGCAACCGTACGGAACTGGTCGAGATCGAGTGCGCCCTGTATAAGGCCGGCCTCGTCAAGGCGGCGCTGAACCCGCGCTTCACCGCCTCGGAAGCCTCGGATGTCGCGGAGAACTGCACGCCCCGGGTCATGATCGCGGGTCCGGGCTATACCGGCTACTCCCCGGCAACCGCGGGCTTCGGCTCGGTGGAGACCTTCATCGCCATCGGTGGCCCCGCCGCAGGCTATGCCGACTACGAGTCCCTCCTGGCAGGCGCAAGCGATGCACCCGTCGATGCCGCGCCGCTCTCCGATGACCTCGCCGTATTGCATTTCTCGTCGGGCTCCACCGGCAAGATCAAGGCGGCCATGCAGAGCTACGGCAACCGCCTCGCGGCGCTGCGCAAGATGCTGCTCGGCATGGACAAACCCGCCCGGCCCGGCGATCGCCTGGCGTTGATCGGGCCGGTCACGCACGCCTCCGGCATGTTGATGCAGCCCTACCTGTACACCGGCGCGACCCTGGTCCTGTTCGACAAATTCGAGCCCGCGCATTTCCTGGCGGAAGTAGCCAGGCTGCGCATCACCCATGTGTTCATGGTGCCGGCCATGATCAACATGCTGCTGGCCGAGCCAACCCTGGCCAGCGCCGACCTGAGCAGCCTCAAGACGCTGGCCTACGGCGCCGCGCCGATGGCGCCGGCCCGTATCCGCGAGGCATGGGAGCGTATCGGCCCCATCCTCTCGCAAGGCTACGGAGCGAGCGAGTCCACCTCCGGCGTGACCCGCCTCTCCACAGCCGACCATGCCGAGGCAATGGCGCACCGGCCCGAGCGGCTGGCGTCCTGTGGCCGGGCCCTCGGTGAGACGGAGGTGTGCGTGGTCGACGAGCAGGGACGCGAAGTGAGCGGTGACGAAATCGGCGAACTGGTGATCCGCGGCGAGGATGTGTTCCAGGGTTACTGGGGCGAGCCGGCGCTGACGCGCGAGGCGCTTGCCGACGGCTGGCTGCGCACGGGCGACCTGGCCCGTGTCGACGAGCAAGGCTACATCTACCTGGTCGACCGGAAGAAGGACATGATCATCTCCGGCGGCTTCAATGTGTACCCGACCGAGGTCGAGGCTACCCTGTACCTGCACCCCGACGTGATGGAAGCCTGCGTGATCAGCGTGCCTGACGACACATGGGGCGAAAGCGTCAAGGCTGTCGTCGCGCTCAGGCCCGGCCGGCAAGCCAGCGCCGACGACCTCATCGCGCACTGCCGCGCACGGATCGCGGACTACAAGTCGCCGCGATCCATCGACTTCGTTGCCGACCTGCCCAAGAACGCCAGCGGAAAACTTGCCCGGAAACTGGTACGCGAGCCGTACTGGCAAGGCGTGTCCCGCCGCGTGAATTAAGGAGAATCGCCATGTTCGACCATCTGACCAACCCCACGCTCATCGAGACCCGCGCCGCGATCCGCCGTTATATCGACGAGGAATTGCTGCCGCTGGAACGGGAACTCGGCCTCGGCTCGGAAGACGTCTGGCCCAGGGATGTGCTGCGCGGCGTGTGGCGCCGCTCCAGCGAGCTGGGGCTCTATGCCGCCTGCCTGCCGGTCCAGCTGGGCGGCAAAGGCCTGGACATCGCCGAGCAGTGCGCGCTGAAAGCGGACCTGGCCGCCAGCGGCGCCGTGCTGGCGCCGCATGTGCTGGGGGACCTGGGCGGCCCGCCGCGCGTGGGCAATATGCTCAAGTATGCGACGCCCGAACAGCTCGCAAACTACTTCCAGCCGGTGATCCGGGGCGAGAAGTCGACCTGCTTTGCCCTCACCGAGCCGCATTCCGGCTCGGACGCCCAGAGCATCTCGACCACCGCCGTGGCGGATGGCGACGAGCTGGTCGTCAATGGCCGCAAGCACTACATCAGCGGTGCGCCATTCGCCGATTTCGCCATCGTCATGTGCGTGACCGATGCCACAGCCTCGCCGCCGGCCATCACGGCCGTGCTGATCGACCTGGACCTGCCCGGCGTCAGGGTCAGTACCGAATACGTGCCGATGTCGGGCCAGCATATCGATGCGGATATCGAGTTCACCAATGTACGGGTGCCGCGCGCCAATATCTTTGGCGGAGAAGGCAACGGCTTCAAGCTCGGCATGTCGCGCATCAACGTCAACCGGCTGCTGCACTGCCCTACCATGCTGGGGCTGGCCACCACGGCCTATCAAGCCTCGCTCGAATACGCCGGCAAGCGGCGCCAGTTCGGTGGACCCATTGCGCGCTTCCAGGCAATCCAGCACATGCTGGCGGACATGGCCGCCGCGCTGTGGGCTTGCGAGAGCATGATCGCGCAGACGGCGGCGCTGGCCGATAGCGGTGCCGACCTGCGCATGAAGGCCGCCGCGTGCAAGCTCTATATCTCCGAGCGCTGCTTCGAGGTAGCCGACAAAGCCGTGCAGATCCACGGCAATGTCGGCGTCACCCGGGGGCATCCGGTCGAGCAGGCTTTCCGCAAGCTGCGCATGTTCCGGATCTTCACCGGCACCAGCGAGATCCAGCGCAATACCATCGCCCGGGCGATTCTCGAGCCCATGCAGGCGCAAGCTTGAGCGGGCAGGCACAAGCAAGCATTGACGCGCCGGCGCGGCAAGACTGCGCGGCCCCAAAAAGGAGACAACCCATGAACCGCCGAACCTGGCTTGCCGCGGCAAGCGCGGCCGCCTTGAGCAGCATGCTGGCCCCGGCGCGCGCCGCCGCCTATCCCAACCGTCCCATCCGCCTGATCGTCCCGTTCCTGGCAGGCAGCGCCCCCGACAATATCGCGCGGACGCTGGCGGCCGAACTGGGGCGGCAGCTGGGTCAGCCGCTGGTGGTCGAGAACATGCCCGGCGCCGGCGGCATCATCGGCGCCGGCGCCCTGAAGCGCGCCGCGGCGGACGGATACACGCTCGGCATTCTCGCGAATACGCATGTCATCAATGTGCATATGTATCGCAACATGCCATACGATCCCGCGCACGATTTCACGTCCATCGCGGCGATCTCCGGCGGGCCGACCGCGCTCGTGGTGCCCGCGGATGCGCCCTACAAGACCGCGGGCGACCTGATCGCCGCGATGAAGCGCGCCCCCGGCAAGCTCAACTACGGATCGGGCGGCAAAGGCAGCATCGCGCATCTGGCCGTCGAAGCCCTGCTGCACCAGACCGGCACCGAAGCCGTCCATATCCCGTACAAGGGTGCGACGGAGATCATTACCTCCATGCTCAGCGGCCAGACCCAGTTCGGCATGCCCGTGCTGAGTACCGCGACCCAATACCTGCGCAACGGGCAGGTCCGGGCGCTGGCGGTGTCGTCATCCGCGCGCTCGGCTTATTTCCCTGAGGTACCGACGTTTGCCGAGGCCATGCCGCCCGGCTTCGTCCTCGACAACTGGACCGGCCTGTTTGCCCCCGCGCGCCTTCCCGCCGAACTTACCCAGCGGCTCTTTGCCGCCATCAGCGAGTTGCAGGCCGGCGGGCGCCTCGATGCCCAGATCAAGGCCAACGCGGGCGAGTTGCGCCGCAGCGCCTCCCCGGCCCAGTTCAACGCAACGGTAGCCGCCGACAGCGCCCGCTACGGCACGCTGATCCGCTCGATCGGCATGAACGGCGACGTAAGCTGAATCCACCTCACCCGGAAAGCACCATGAAACCAGAGTGGTCCTGCCTCAAGGACGTGAAGATCATCGATGTCAGCCAGTTGCTGCCGGGCCCGCACGCCACCAGCCTGCTCCTGCAACTCGGCGCGGATGTCATCAAGGTGGAGCAGCCGGGCATCGGCGACACCTCCCGGCAACTCGGCCCCGCGGTGTTTGCCCAGTTCAATCGCGGCAAGCAATCCATCGCGCTCGACCTGAAATCCGCGGAAGGGCGTAGCGCATTCCTCGGCCTGGTGCGGGATGCGGACGCCGTTGTCGAAGGCTTCCGGCCCGGCGTGATGCAGCGTCTCGGCCTGGGTTATGAGACGCTCGCGGAAGTGAATCCCGCCATCGTGCTGTGCTCCATCTCCGGCTTCGGCCAGACCGGCCCCTATGCCGACCATGCCGGCCACGACCTGAACTATCTCGCCCTGGCGGGCTACTGGTCCGTCCCGGTCCAGGTGGCGGACAAGATCTCCCGCCCGCGTGCCCGCGTCTCCGACTACGCGGCCTCGGGCTACGCCGCGCTCTCGCTGGCGGTAGCCATCATGAGCGCGCGCCAGAATGGCCACGGCCAGCATCTCGATGTCTCGATCCATGACGCCCTCCTGTCCTGGACCGCGCATGGCGCATGGGCCGCGCGCGGCTACGAGGATCACCCCCATGAATCGCCCACCGTGATGCCGGACAACGATATCTTCGAGACGCGCGATGGCCGGCACCTTGCCATGGGCATCCTCGAAAACAAGTTCTGGCTGAACCTGTGCGATGCCCTTGGCGCCGCGTTCCCGGCGCTGCTCGATGCCCGGTTCAGTTCCCGCGCGGGCCGACAGCAGCACAAGCCAGAGGTGAACGGCCTGCTCGCAGGCATCTTCCTGACGCGAACGCTGGCGGAGTGGACCGACGCCTTCGCTGCACTGGATCTTCCCTTCTCCCCTTCGCTAAGCGCGCAGGAGCTGTTTGCCGACCCGCATGTGCAGGCACGCGGCATGATCCGTGCGTTGCCGGGGGATCAAGCCATCACGCTCGGCTTCCCCGTCAAGTTCTCCCTTGGCTTGCCGGCAAGCGACGACCACGTTCCGGCACTGGGCGAGCACGGCGCGCCATAAGCCAGGCGGCGTCAAGGTTGCGCCCGCCAGAGCGAGGGCGCAACCGGCTCCTCCTGCCGCCACGCCGCGCGGAAGGCCTGCGGGCTGGCAAAGCCGCAACGCTCGGCAACGATCTCCACGGCCCAGTCGCTGTCCTTCAACAGCCGGCGCGCCAGATCGAGCCGTAGCTGCTGCTGGTATTGCTTGAGGGTAACGCCGCACTCCTGCTGGAACAGCCTGGCCAGATGCCGATAGCTCAGTGCGAAGCGTTCGGCCAGCTCACGATATGGCAACGCGCTGGCGGGCTGCCCGGTCAGGAAGTCCTGCACGGCATGGATGACCGGATGATGGTGATCCCGGTAGCGCAGCGGCACGTCAAGCGCCGGGTCCTGGCCCAGCCGGCGGAACGGGACCACGTTCTCCCGCGCGACGCGGATCGCGGCGGCCGCGCCGAACCGATGCCGGATCAGGTGCAGCGCGAGATCGATGCCCGCCGTGACACCCGCCGAGGTGATCAGCGCGCCATCCTCGACCAGCAGCCGGTTGGACAGCACGCGGGCTAGCGGATTGCGCTGCTGCAGCCGCGCTAGGTGATCATGGTGCGTGGTGCAGTTGCGGCCGTCGAGCAGGCCGGCCTCCCCGAGCAAGAAAGCGCCGGTGCAGACGCTGGCAAGCGTGATCTCGCCGAGCCGGGGCTTCGCCACGGTTTGCAGCCAACGGACTATCTGCTGCTGCTCCGGCGTGGACAGCGCGCTAACCGCCAGCTTGAAACCCACCACGATGACGACATCGCCGGCCACCAGCCGCGCCGGCAAAGGCCGCACCGCGCTGAGCGCCAGACCCTGGAAACTTGTCAGTTCCTTCAGCGGCCCAACGCAGACCAGTTCGAGCGGCGAAATGCCAAGCGCCGCCACCGAGCCGAGGACCTGCATCGGTCCGCCGAGATCGAGGATGTGTACGTTCGGTGGCAGTACAAGATAGATACGCCTCATGGCACATTTTTTTCCATGTTTGTCCTTTTTTCAAATAGCAGCCGATCTTGCTTGTGGTTAGTATGGCAGCGAATTTACCGCCTCGGCTATGCCGGCTATCGATACGGAGGAACGGAACATGCTGGAACTCATGCCAACCTGCGAGCACTGCAACAAGGCGCTCCCGCCAGCTTCGCTGGAAGCGCGCATCTGTAGCTATGAATGCACATTCTGTGCTGGATGCGTGGACGAAGTCCTGGCCAATGTCTGCCCAAATTGTGGGGGCGGCTTCACGCCAAGGCCGGTCAGGCCGTCAAGAAACTGGAAGAACGACAACTATCTCGGCAAGGATCCAGCCAGCACCAAGGTCAAGCACAGGCCGGTAGATCCTTCTGCTCATGCGCGGTTTTCCGCAGGCATCTCGTCGATCCCTCCCGAACAGCGATAGCGCGGCGGCACAGTCGCTGTAAACTCTGCCTCGTCAGACCATGAACGAGAGCAACCGATGAGCAGCGAACTTCAAATTGAAGACATCCAGCCCGGCGACGGCAAAGAGGTAGTCAAGGGCGCCCTGATCACCACCCAGTACACCGGCTACCTGGAGGACGGCACCAAATTCGACTCCTCCCATGATCGCGGCAAGCCTTTCCAGTGCGTCATCGGAACCGGGCGCGTCATCAAAGGCTGGGATATCGGACTGATGGGCATGAAAGTCGGCGGCAAGCGCAAGCTTCATGTGCCGGCCCATCTCGCCTATGGCGAGAGACAGGTCGGGGTTCACATCAAGCCGAACTCGAACCTGGTCTTCGAGATCGATCTGCTCGAAGTGTTGACGCGGGATGACTGAGGCCTGGTCTCCACCTGAGCGGACGCTGGCCACGCAAGCGCTGCATTGATACTGCGTCCGCGGCACGCGCTCTTTCCGGCGCCAGGAGGCGCTATATAATGCTGCGCCTCTCCTATTCCGAACAAGCGCCATGAAAACAGCCGCATTGTTGACTCTGGCACTAGCCATCCAAACATCGGCGCACGCTGCCGGGGACGTACAGGCCGGAAAGGCGTTGTTCGCCACGAGATGCGCCTCTTGCCACAGCGTCGGGCCATCCGCGCGCGGTGCGTTTGGTCCCCAGCTCAATGCCATCTTTGGCAGGACCGCCGGAGGAACCAACGACTACACCTACTCTCCGGCAATGAAGAAATCGGGGATCGTATGGTCTGAAAAGACGCTGAGCGATTTTCTCAGGTCGCCGGGCAAGGTTGTGCCCGGTACCAAGATGCGTTTTTGGGGACTCGGCAACGAGCGGCAGATCGAGGACCTGCTGGCGTACCTGCATTCGTACCCGTAACGATCAAAAACGACCAGCAAGGGCTAGATTGCATTTCGCCAAGGGGGATTTCCGTGGAATACATCGACGTCATCTGGAGGCACGAGTTTTCCTCGGAGCCGGTTCGCCTTGTGTCGGAGCTCAATGGCAAGCGCTTCGAGACCCGGAAACTGGAGTTCTTCCCGGATGGAAGCGTAGGCTTCGCAAGCGTCGGGGCAACAACCGGAAGAACCAACCTTGGGCTCGTTCCCGTGCCACTTCTCAACGAGATCAACGCGGATCCGGAGTTTGAAGGGGTGGCGATGACGCCCGAGGCGTTTGAAATCCTCTGGCTGCAACACGCGTGCCCGGCGCGGCATTGACGCAGTTGGTCCGGATACGTTCGCTGCCTTTGCCCGGGGCCGGAGGAGCGCCGACGCGGATTTGCCTGCGCCGGACGAGGATGCAGCCTGGCGGTCCAGGCCGGGCGAGCTGGCAGGCAGTTCGGCTGACAGTTGCATTTCCAGCACGGCGAACCCTGCACAGTCGACCCGTTGGCAATGTTCCCGCTCGCTTCCACCCCGCTTCCTGCCCGGCTGCCGCGCGAAACCGAACCTGGTTGAAACGGCGGCGCCGGCAGAATAAGGTGTAGGAGACCGGTCGCAACGGCAATGCCACCACGCCGTAGCCACGCCGCGACGGCGAAGCGAACCCAGGAGGAGCCGACATGCTAGACAGTTCGGATAACGCGGGCACGGCCCTGGTCAAGGTGCGCCCCGGCCGGGAAATGGCAACGAGCCAGCGTCTGCCTTACTTCGTGGGCATTTCCGCCAACAGTGCGGGGGCGAAAGGCCTGTCGATGTACCTCGTCGTCGTCCCGCCAGGCGGGCACGCCGAACCGCACGTGCACAGCGGTTATGAGACCGGAATCTACATGCTGGAGGGGCGCGTCGAGACGCGATACGGGCCGGGACTGCGGCAGTCGGTCATCACCGAAGCAGGCGACTTTCTGTTTATTCCTCCCGGCGTGCCGCATCAGCCATTCAACCTGAGTGCGACGATAGCCGCGAGAGCCATCGTCGCGCGCAACCAGCCCGACGAGCACGAGCAGGTTTTACCGTACGATCCATCCAGCGGCGACGAGTACGGCGCTTGAAGCATTGGGTCAGGTGCCTGGGCCCAATTCGCTAGTCAGCGCGCCGTGACCCACTCGCTGAAGGCAGGTCCACTGTAAATGGTTTTTCGCTTCGCCCACTCCACCTCGGCGGCAGTGGCGTAAGTGACCCCTGGCTCCCACCAAAGTGCGGCTTCCTCCTGGAAGGACGGCCGCTGTTCCATGCGAGCGATCAGCGAAGCGAGTTTGGGGCGATCCGGAGCGCGCCAGGACAACCGCAACGGGCGAGTTTCAATGAACTGGCAAATGCAGGCGAGCAGGATATCCTGGGCGGATACCACGCCGGGGACAAAGCCGTCCGCAGTGCCGATGAGCTGAGCCTCGAACCAATCGAAAAGATGCTGGTTGCGAATGGCGCACCGGGCCGCATGGCTGTTTTCTTCATGGCGAATGCCGGACCATTGCAGCTGCGACACCGTCGTCGTCGACACGCCTAAGGTTTGCAGCGTGGCGAGAACGAGCTTGTCATGCCATTCTTCCCCGGAGCGCACATAACCGGCGGCCAGGGGCTGCATGCCTTCGGGCGCCGCCGCAACCGGATAGGCCGACATGAGGTAATCCAAAATCACGGCCGAGTCCCATAGCGTCAGCTTGCCGTCGATCAGGGCAGGCACCTGAAGGGTTGGCGTGATCCTCGCGCGTTCCTCGACGCTGGGCGTAGTGAAGGTTTCCTCGCGCTCAAAATCCAGCCCCTTCTCGACGAGCACGATGCGCACGGCGCGGGCGAACGGCGATCCCGTGGTGAAGAACAGCTTGCGCATTTCAGCCTCCCTGCATGACGGCTCGCCTCGCGAGCCAATGTCGCGAAGGCAGTTTGCCGGCAACCCCGAGCGATCCGGCGATCGCCCGGGGCTTCAGTATGCGACGATATACTTGCCTTTCCCCTGGCACCAGCGCTACCCACGGTTCAGATATGGAACACATCATTTTTCGGACCGCATTACCGGCCGACCTTCCCGCCATCGTCGGATTGCTGGCGGACGATGCGCTTGGCAGCCAGCGGGAGACTGTCGGTTCGCCCCTGGACGAACGATACGTTGCCGGCTTTAAAGCTATAGAAGCCGACCCGAATCAGCGTCTCGTGGTCGCCATGGATGGAGATGCGGTAGTCGGCACACTGCAGATATCGTTCATACCGGGCATTGCCCGGAGAGGGGCATGGCGGGGGCAGATCGAAGCAGTCCGGATCGCCGCACCCTACCGTAGCGCGCGGATTGGCCAGCAGATGTTCGAATGGGCAATCTCGGCGTGCAGGGCACGCGGCTGCGCGCTGGTCCAGTTGACCACGGACAAGGGCCGTCCGGACGCTCACCGGTTCTATGAAAGGCTCGGCTTTGTGGCCAGCCATGAGGGCTATAAACTGATCTTGTAGGCCTCCCGCGGCGCCGGCGCATATGGATTGCACCAAAGCTTCGTTGCCCGGGCCGCGCCGGTCGGCTACTGTCATTGGATACGGAACTGCCGCGCCATGCAGGCAACGTGGAGGAACGCCAATGAAAGACCTGATCGACTGGATCACCGCCATTGCCACTGTCGTGCTTGTCTACGCGGCACTGCGGCACCCGCTCTACCCGCCCCGCTTCGGCGCGGCAGACGATACGCCCGGAAACAGCCGCACCGGCCGCCATGCGGATCCCGGCAACGCGGACAGCGCGCGGGCGCACGCCACGCAGCGCTGACCCGGCAGGCGCCCCGCTTTCAGCGAGCGCATGGAGGAAAGGCTATTCAGCGCGCCTTTCCCGGTACACAGTCATCGACCATCCCGGCTATCCGGCTGGCACTCAGCCAGGGATGCCATTCATCCGCGCTGCGGATCTCGACATCCGAGCCTTCCTGGGCCCGACGCAAGCTGATCAGGTGAAAAAACCGGTAATCGGAATCCTGGGCGCGCCCGACCCGGATATCGACCCGCCCCGGCTCCGGGTAAGCGACCACGCTGGCGTCATCCCCCAGCCTGCCTTTCAGGCACAGCACCAGGTCGCTGACGCTGGCATTGGAATGCACGCGCTTCGGTTCCGACGCCTCGATGGAACTCGCGTTAACGCCACCGGCACAACCCGAAAGCAATAGCACTTGCGCCGTCAGGGCGGCGGCCAGCAATACCAAACCTTTAGACATTCCCTCTCCTTGGGCAGATTGGGGAGTCATGTTACATCAGGTGCTTTTTAAGGCCGCTTTGCGCGCGCAATCTCTGGCGTCATGCTTGGCCTTGCGCCACATCGACCCACTGCGCCTTGACGAGCCGCGCCAGGTGCTCGGGCGAAATCCGGATGGCCGAATTGGTTGCGCCCGCCGCCGGCAGCACCTCGTCGAACTTCTTCAGCGAGACGTCCGCAAAGACCTTCAGCTCATGGGGCAAACCGAACGGACAAACCCCGCCAACGGGGTGGCTGGTCCACGCCAGCACGTCTTCGGCATCCAGCATCTTTGCTTTCCCGCCGAACTGGTCCTTGTACTTCCGATTGTCGATCCTCGTGTCACCCCCCATCACCAGCAGGACCACCTCGTCCTTCAGCCGCAGCGACAGCGTCTTGGCGATCTGGGCGGGCTCGACGCCATGGGTCTCGGCCGCCTCGGCAACCGTCGCGGTGCTCGTCGTCGTCTCGAGAATCCTGATATCGGGCGCGTGTTGCGCCAGGAAGGCCATTACGGATTGCAGACTCACGGGTTAATTGCGTCCCTTTGCGGGCGATTGATATTGGGGATGGTATCGGGAGAATCGGCACCGATCCGCTCTACGACGCGATCGACATAGCATTCGCAAAGCCTGCCGGAGTCCTCCTGGAACATCCTGATTCGTTTTGTGTTTTCCAGGAGAAGCAGTCCGACACAGTGCGCGAAGAATGCCGTCACCTCCGCCCGCGCGGTGTCTTGCGTCGCACCAAGGCGTAGTAACGCGTCCTCGAACGGTTTCAGCGCGTCGCGCAACCGGCCGTTGAGCCTGGCATTCAACTCTGGCGTCAGTCCGTGCGGCCTCATGCCACCGAAAAGATAGAAACCAAGATCCAGGTCCCGGGGATTGGTGGCGTAAAAGCCATAAAACCGCATTGCGGCATGCCTGGCCCGCGCCCTGTCGGAAGCCGCTGCGCCCAGGCCCTCGGCAACCGCGTCGTTCAACCGTTCCAGCGACTCGCCAAGCAGTGCGCCGTAGATCTCCTCCTTGGCGTCGAAGTACGAATAGATCGCACCCGGCGTGTAGCCGGCCTGCTTGGCGATCTCCCGGATGCTGGCGCCGTCCAGGCCGCGCTCCTCGAACACATGCCGGGCCGCCGCAAGGATGTGAGCGCGCTTGGCGTCGCTCACCACCGCTTTCCTGTCGCGCCTTTGCTGCTCGCGCTCTTCCGCCACTGGGCTCATTGCCTCTCCTGTGAGACCGCATCGTGTCACAGAATCGAACGCTTGACAATTATATTAAACAGCGTTTAATTTTAAAAACACCAGTTAAAAATGAGACGTTCACCCCCAGGAGACCCGCCATGATGATGTCCGCACAAGACTACGAGGAGTCGCTGCGCCAGTACCATCCGAAGGTATTCGTTGACGGCCGGCGGGTTGAAAGCGTGGTCGACGAGCCGGCGCTGCGGCCTGGCATCAACGCGGTGGGGCTGACGTACGACTATGCGCTGCGGCCTGAATACGCCCCGGTCATGACCGCGACCCAGGGCAGCAGCGGCAGGCTGGTAAACCGGCTGCTTCACATTCACACCAGCAGCGGCGACCTGCTCAACAAGCTGGAAGCCGTTCGGCTGGTCTGCCAGGAAACCGGTTGCGCGCAGCGCTACCTGACGCACGATGCACTGAACGCAATCCACCAGGTTTCAGCGCGGCTGGATGATGCCAAGGGAACGACTGAGCATCGCGAGCGCTTCGCCAACTACCTGCACGACGTCCAGGACCGCGACCTGACGCTGGGCGTGGCGATGACGGATGCGAAAGGCGACCGCAGCAAGCGGCCGCACCAGCAGGGCAACGCGGACGCCTACGTCCACGTCGTGCATCGCGACGGCAAGGGCATTCGCATCTCGGGGACCAAGGCCATCGTGACGGGCGCGCCCTACATGCACGAATTCCTGGTCATGCCCTGCCGCAACATGACCCGGGAAGACGCCGACTTTGCCGTGTGCTGCGCGGTGCCGGTGGATGCCGGGGGCGTCACGATCGTCGCCCGCCCCGCGGGCCGCCCGGGCGAGAAGGCGGCGCTGTTCTCGAACCGGTATGGGCAGTCGACCGGCGTCGTGGTGTTCGACAATGTGTTCGTGCCGTGGGAGCGCGTGTTCTACGCCGGCGAATGGGAACACAGCGGCTACATGACATACAACTACGCCACGCATCACCGCCACAGTTGCATCGGCGCGCGGGCCGGCTTCGGCGACCTGCTGATCGGCGCGGGCGCGTTGATGTGCGAGGCCAACGGCTTCGACCCCGGCGAGGAATCGCACCTGCGCGATCAGATGGTGGAACTGATCAAGATCACGGAAGGCTTCTACGCCTGCGGCGTCGCCGCTTCCGTCTATGCCACGCAGGACGTGCCGGCGCAGAGCTTCGTGCCGGACCCGGTGTTCGCGAACATCGGCAAGCTGCTGCTGGCCACGCAGGTCTACGACATGCACAAGATCGCCCACTATGTATCGGGCGGGCTGATCGTAGCGCTGCCGGGCCCCGACGAAGATCACAACCCGCTCACCGCGGCAACGCTGCAGGATGTCCTGCGGGCCAATCCCGATGTGCCGTACGCCAGGCGCATCGAGACGGCCCGGTTCATCGAAGACCTGACGGCGTCCTATCAGGGCGGCTGGTACTCGGTCATCAGCCTGCATGGCGGCGGCTCGCCGGAAGCGATGAAGCGGGAGATCTACAGGCATTATCCTGTCGGCTCCAAGGTGCAACTGGTCGAACGGTTGCTGGCGCGCGGGCTGACGGACGATCCGGATCGCGCGATCACGCGCAACACGCAAACCGGCAAATGCTGCTCGCAAGGCTGCACGGTGCCTGGCGCGCCGGTCATGATCGATTTGCCTGTAGTCCCGTCCAGGCGCGATGATGCAGCTTGAGCCTGCTATGGTTCCATCCAGGCATCGCATGCAGGAAGCGCTTGCCACACCAACTCACAAAGGGAATGCGCATGCTGCACAACGCCGCTGAATCTGTTCTGGTGCTGGTGGATCTCCAGGCGCGCCTGATGCCCGCGATCCATGAAAGCGATCGCGTCGTAACGGAAGCCGTGCGCCTGGCCAATATCGCGCGGGTACTGGGCGTGCCGGTGATCGGCACCGAGCAAAGCCCCGGCAGCCTGGGCGGGAATCTCGGCGAGATCGGGCGCCTGTGCGATCAGACCGTGGCCAAAGACCATTTCGATGGCTGCCAGGACGGCTTGCTCGACGCACTGCCTGTCGGGCGGAAGCACGTAGTGGTAGCCGGCTGCGAAGCCCACGTCTGCGTTTTCCAGACGGTCACCGGGCTGCTCGGCCACGGACTGAGCGTGACCGTCGTGCTGGATGCCATCGGCTCGCGCAAGGCCTCCAGCCGCGACGCGGCCATCGACAGGATGCGCAGGGACGGGGCCACCGCCGCCACGGTCGAGATGATTGCCTTCGAATGGATGCGGACAAGCCGGCACGAACGCTTCCGCGAGGTGCTCGGCTTCGTGAAGTAACGCCTAGCGGGGAGGCCGCGGCGCCGGCAAGCACCCGCGCCACGCTTACGCTTGCGTGCCTGAGACGAAGCCGGCTATGGCGCTTGTCGCCCGGCCTGTGCCTCCCCATCCACCCGCACCGCAAGCCCGAGCGGATTACCGGTACGCAGCGCCTGCGGCAGCAAGGCGGCAGGCATGTCCTGGTAGCACACGGGCCGGAGGAAGCGCGCGATGGCCAGGCTCCCGACCGACGTTGAGCGGCCGTCCGAGGTGGAAGGATACGGCCCGCCGTGCACCATCGCATGACTCACCTCCACCCCCGTGCCAAAGCCATTGACAAGGATCCGGCCGACGCGGCGCTCCAGCGCGGGCAGGAAGCCGCGCGCGGCATCGTAGTCGGCCTCATCGATATGGATGGCCGCGGTCAGTTGCCCTTCCAGGCTTTCCACCACACGCCGCATGACGGCCAGGTCGGGGCATCGCACCACCAGCGACGCCGCGCCGAAGATTTCCGCGCGCAGTGCTTCGTGTGCGAGGAAGGCCTCTGCGGTGGTCGAGAACAGCGCCGCCTGCCCCTGGTATTGCGCGCCGGCCTGGCCGCGCGCAATGGTGCTGACCTGCGGATGGCAACCAAGGCCTTCGACGCCGGCGCCGTATGCCCGGTGGATGCCCGGAGTCAGCATGGTCGACGCCGGGGCTTGCGCGATCGCCGCTTCGGCCGCCGCCAGGAAACGATCGAGATCCGGCCCCTCCACCGCCAGCACCAGGCCCGGATTGGTGCAGAACTGGCCCGAGCCGAGCATCAGCGAGGCGGCGAAGGCCTTGCCGATGGCGTCGGCACGGCTGCCCAGCGCGTGCGGGAACAACAGCACCGGGTTGATACTGCTCATTTCCGCGTAGACCGGGATCGGCTCGGCGCGGGTCGCGGCCAGTTGCATCAGCGCCGTGCCGCCGGCGCGCGAGCCGGTGAAGCCGACCGCCTTAATACGGTGATCACTCACCAGCCCCTGGCCGATCTGCAGGCCGGAATCGAACAGCAGGGAGAACGTTCCCTCGGGCAAAACCGACTCGTCCACGGCCTTCCGGATCGCGCGGCCAACCAGTTCCGATGTGCCGGGATGGGCCGGATGCGCCTTGACGATGACCGGGCAGCCGGCTGCCAGCGCCGATGCGGTATCGCCACCGGCCACGGAGAACGCCAGCGGGAAATTGCTGGCGCCGAACACGGCCACCGGCCCCAGCGCGATATTGCGCAGGCGCAGGTCCACGCGCGGCAGCGGCTTGCGCTGCGGCTGCGCGGGATCGATGCGCAGGTCGAGGAAATCCCCCTGCCGCACCACGGCGGCAAACAGGCGGAGCTGGCCCACGGTGCGCCCGCGCTCGCCTTCTATCCGGGCACGCGGCAAGCCACTTTCGCTGATGCAGCGCTCGATCAGCGCATCACCAAGTTCAAGGATATTGGCGGCGATCTTCTCCAGGAACGCGGCGCGTTGTTCGAGCGAGGTTTCGCGATAGACGTCGAAGGCCTGCGCGGCCAGCGCGCAAGCCTGCTCCAGCTGCTGCGGCGTGGCGCCGCCGAAGGCCGGTCCCAGCGTTTCCCCTGTCGCCGGATCGACAGCCCGGATCTCGCCATGGGTGCCGCGCACCGACTGGCGCCCGATCAGCAATTCGCCTGAAATGTTCATGCTCTATCCTTGAAATGAAAAGGCGGCGCGTTAGCAGCGCCGCCAGTTGTCCAATGCTTGCCGGCCGCTCACCGGCCCCAGCGCAGCACCACCGGATCCAGCCTGCGCGCGATCTTCAACAGACCGGCGCGCGTGGCCGGGTGCATCGGCTGCAAGGGGTGGCGCACGGCGTCGGAAGCAATCACGCCGCCCTCCTTCATCAGCACCTTGGCCGTCGCCAGCCAGCCTTGCCGGTTCTCGTAGTTGATCAGCGGCAGCCATTGCTGGTAGTGCTGCGCGGCGAGCTCCGTGTCGCCGGCCTGGTAGGCATCCATGATCTTGCGAATGCCGTCGGGGAAGCCCGCGCCGGTCATTGCGCCGGTGGCGCCCGCATCGAGGTCGGCCATCAGCGTGATGGCTTCCTCGCCATCCCACGGGCCCACGATGGCGTCGCCGCCGAGTTCGATCAGCTCGCGCAACTTGGCCGCGGACTGCGGCACTTCGATCTTGAAGTACGAGACGTTGGCGATCTCCTTCGCCATGCGCGCCAGGAACGGGGCCGACAGCGTGGTGCCGCTCACGGGCGCATCCTGGATCATGATGGGGATGTCGATCGCGCCGGACACCGTGGCGAAGAAGTCGTGGATGGCGCGCTCTGGCACGCGGATGGTGGCGCCGTGATACGGCGGCATCACCATCACCATGGCGGCGCCGGCGTCCTGCGCGGCGCGGCTGCGTGCGGCGCAGATGCGCGAACTGAAGTGCGTGGTGGTGACGATCACCGGCACGCGACCGGCCACATGGTCCAGCACGGTCGCCATCAGCAGGCTGCGCTCGTCGTCGGACAGCACGAACTGCTCGGAGAAATTCGCCAGGATGCAGATGCCGTCGGAGCCGGCGTCGATCATGAAATCGATGCAGCGGCGCTGGCCGTCGAGGTCAAGGCCACCTTGTTCATCGAAGATGGTGGGTGCCACCGGGAATACACCACGGTAGACGGCGTTGGCTTTGGGCATGTTCATGGTCTCTCCTCCTTGTTCTTGCCGGCGGCGCCGGGTCCGGCCGGAGCCCCACGTCGAGGGGGCTTGTGACAGGGAAGCAATATACGGTGCGCCAGGCCGCGATGTATATTGAAACCTTTCCATCTCGTGATCGCTTTTGCGACTCACGTAGCTTCCGCCCCAGGTTCCCATGAAGGCCACGCTTGACGTTCTGATGTCCCGCCTGCGCATGAAGCAACTGCAATTGCTGATCGCGCTGGACGACCACAAATCCCTGCACCAGGCCGCGTCGGCCATGGCCATGACACAATCGGCGGCCAGCAAGGCCTTGCAGGAGCTGGAAGGCATGCTGGACGCCCCGCTGTTCGAGCGCTCCAAGACCGGCATGCGGCCAAACCAGTTCGGCCACTGCGTGATCCGCTACGCGCGGCTGCTGGCGACGGATCTCACTGCCTTGTGCCAGGACATGGCCGAGATCCGTTCCGGCAAGGGCGGCCACCTGGCCGTCGGCGCCATCATGGGCGCGGTCCCGGATTTGCTGGTGCCGGCGCTCGAGACCATGCAGGACGAACAGCCGAACCTTTCCATCGAAATCGTCGAAGACACCAGCCTGCGCATGCTCACGCTGCTGGACGACGGGCGCCTGGACCTGGTCATCGGGCGCGCGCTGGTAAGCGACCAGCCCGCCAGGTACCACTACCAGGCGATTGGCGACGAACCGATCTCGGCCGTGGTGGGCTACAGCCATGCCGCGCCGCGCGCCAGGACGCTCACCTTTGCCGACCTGGCCGGCTACCGGTGGATCGTCTACCCCGGCCAGATGCCAATGCACGAGTTGTTGCAGCGCGAGTTGGACATGGTCGGCGTGGGCATGCCGGCGAATGCGATCACCACCTCCTCCAGCTTCGTCACCGTGGCCTTGCTGCAGCGCAGCGCGAAACTGGTCTCGCTGCTGCCGACCAGCGTGGCCGAACTGTTCGCCCGGCAAAAGATGCTGCGCATCCTGCCGGTGACGATGCGGTCCCGCCAGCAGACCTTTGGGGTCGTGACCCGGCGCGGGGGCACGCTTTCCGCCGCCGCGGGCCAGTTGATCAAGCTGCTCCGCGCCGGGCAGGCGGAATCCTGAGCGGCGCCTGGCACCCGCCGCGAGGTATTCCTTAAAGTAATCACCCATTCAATAAACGTCAGTAGTCACGCATCGCTCCCATCCTTATAGTTGCCCCATCCGCGCTCCGGCGCAGGCCCATAACAAGACATGGAGACAACAATGAAACGATGGATGACCGGCGCCTTCGCCGGCGTGATGGGACTGGCAGCCGCCATGGCAACCGGCGTCCACGCGCAGGACACCCGCCCCGTACGGATGATGGTAGGCGCGGCGCCGGGAGGCGGCACCGACGTGATGGCGCGCATCGTCTCCGACAAGCTGGCCGCCATCCTCAAGCAGCCGGTCGTGGTGGACAACCGGCCTGGCGCCTCCAACACCATCGCCGCCGACATCACCGCCAAGGCGGCGCCGGATGGCAACACGCTGCTGATGGGCGTGGTCACCTCTCAGGCCATCGCGCCCCACCTGCTCAAGCTGCAGTTCAACCCGCTCAAGGACCTGGCGCCGGTGGGCCTGGTGTCGTCGGTGCCCAATGTGCTGGTGGTCAACAACCAGGTGCCGGCGCAAGACGTAAAAGCGCTGGTGGCGCAGATCCAGGCCAATCCCGACAAATTCCGCTACAGCTCCTCCGGCGTCGGCAGCACCCAGCACCTGGCCGGCGCGGCGTTTGCCCGCCAGATCCACGGCAAGCTGCTGCACGTGCCGTACAAGAGCAGCAGCAGCGCGCTGGTGGACCTGATGGGCGGCCAGGTCGACATGAGCTTCGAGACCATGCCCTCGGTCATCAACCACATCAAGGCCGGCAAGCTGCGCGCGCTGGCAGTCACCGCCGACCAGCGCTCGGCGCTGCTGCCTAACGTACCCACGCTGGCCGAAGCCGGCGTGCCCGGCATCCAGATGAATGCCTGGTACGGGGTCTACGCCCCGGCCGGCGCGCCGCCCGCCACGCTGCAAAAGCTGAGCGCGGCGCTGGCCACCATACTCAAGGATCCCGACACCGTGCGCCGTCTCAATGACGTGGGCGCGTTGCCGGGTACGCTCAACGCCACCCAGTTCGATGCCTTCTCGCGCGCCGAATATGCACGCTACGGCAAGCTGATCGCCGAACTCGGCGTCAAGCTGGACTGAATCCCTTTCCCTCAAGACTCCCATGACCCAACGACCCCGAATCGCCATGGTGCTCGGCGACCCCGCCGGCATCGGCCCCGAGCTGATCGCCAGGCTGCTGGCCGACCCTGCCACCGCGGCGCAGGCCGACATCCTGCTGATTGCCGACCGCGACGAATGGCGCCACGGCAAGCAGGTGGCCGGCGTGGATATCGCGCTGCGCGAAACCGATTCGCTCGCGTTCGCTGGCGGCGACAGCGCCAGCGCCCCGCGCCTGTTCCACTGGCAGCTCGACGGCAAACCCGCCTACCGGCGCGGCGTGGCCAGCGCGGAAGGCGGCCGCTACAGCCTCGGCACCCTGGCCGTGGCGCTGGAGCTGGCGCAGGCTGGCAAGGCCGACGCCATCCTGTTCGGCCCGCTCAACAAAAGCTCGCTGCACGCCGCCGGCATGGGGCACAACGATGAACTGCACTGGTTCGCCGAGAAGCTCGGCTACGACGGCGCTTTCTGCGAGTTCAATGTACTCGACGGCCTGTGGACCTCCCGCGTGACGTCCCACGTTGCGCTCAAGGACGTGCCCGCCATGATCAACCGCGACAGCGTGGGCGCCGCCATCGACCTGATCGACCAGGCCCTGCGCAGGGCCGGCATGGCTCGCCCGCGCATTGCCGTGTGCGGCCTCAACCCGCACAACGGCGACAACGGCGCCTTCGGCCGCGAGGAGATCGACTTCATCGCACCGGCGGTCGCCGATGCGCAGGCACGCGGCGTGGCGGCGGATGGCCCATTCCCCGCCGACACCATCTTCCTCAAGGTGCAGGGCAGCCCGCAGCAAAGGCAGTTCGACGCCATCGTCACGATGTATCACGACCAGGGCCAGATCGGCATCAAGCTGATGGGCTTCTCGCGCGGCGTCACCGTGCAGGGCGGCCTGCCGGTGCCGATCACCACGCCGGCCCACGGCACCGCTTTCGACATCACGCAGCAAGGCCGCGCCGATCTCGGCGCCACGCTGCAAGCCTTCCGCATCGCCTGCCAGATGGGCAGCCAGCGCGCAGCCCCCTGAGCCTGCCGCCCGCCACCGGCCACTATCCAACGGAGACTATCTTGAAAATCACCAACGTCCGCGCCCGCGTCTTTGAATGGAAGGGCAAGACCGTGCCCCCGCAAGCGCACTTCTGCACCAATGCCACCGACATCCTGTTCGAACGTGGCGACGCCATGGGCTCGTTCCGCTTCCACGGCTGGCTGGTGGTGGAAGTGGAGACCGATACCGGCCTGGTCGGCATCGGCAACTGCGCGCTCGCACCGCGCGTGGCCAAGGAAATCGTCGACCAGTACCTGGCCCCGATCGTGATCGGCCAGGATCCGTTCGACAACGAGTACCTGTGGCAGAAGATGTACCGCCGCACCCATGCCTGGGGCCGCAAGGGCATCGGCATGGCAGCAATTTCGGCCGTGGACATCGCGCTGTGGGACCTGATGGGCAAGGCCGTGGGAAAGCCGGTGTTCAAGCTGCTGGGCGGGCGCACCAAGGAAAAGATCTGGTGCTACGCCTCCAAGCTCTACAACAACGATGACCGCGACGCTTTCCTGGCCGAGGCCCGGAGCTATCTCGACCAGGGCTTCACGGCGATGAAGATGCGCTTCGGCTATGGTCCCAAGGACGGCCCCTCCGGCATGCAGAAGAACATCGAGCAGGTACGCCTGCTGCGCGAACTGGTGGGCGACAGTGTCGACATCATGCTGGAATGCTATATGGGCTGGACGCTCGAATACGCGCGCCGCATGCTGCCGCGCCTGGCCGAATTCAATCCGCGCTGGCTGGAAGAACCGGTGATCGCCGACGACATCGAAGGCTATGCCGAGCTGAAGAAGATGAGCCCGTTCCCCATCTCCGGCGGCGAGCACGAATTCACCTCCTACGGTTTCAAGGACCTGCTGGAACGCCGCGCGGTGGACGTGATCCAGTACGACACCAACCGCGTGGGCGGCATCACCGCCGCGCAGAAAATCAATGCCATGGCCGAAGCCTGGTCGGTGCCGGTGATCCCGCACGCGGGCCAGATGCATAACTACCACCTCACCATGGCCTCGACCGCATCGCCGATGTCCGAGTACTTCCCGGTGCACGACGTGGAGGTGGGCAACGAGCTGTTCTACTACATCTTCAAGGGCGACCCGGCGCCGGACAAGGGCTACCTGCAGCTTGACGACAATTTGCCGGGGCTGGGGCTGACGCTCAACGAAGAGTACTTTGGGGAGTTTGAGATCATCGGATAAGCAGGCCGCAACGGCCTGCAACCCGCCTGGCTGTGCCGGCTGCGCGCTTTGAAGGGCGCAGCCGGCCGTTTGCGCTTCAGGTCCGGCCTCAGCCCTTCACCCCTTCACCCCCACCGCCTGCTGCAACGCACGCACCAGCGCCAGCAGCGGCTCGCTGTGTTCCGTACGGCGCAGCCACATTGCGCCCACCGCCGGCAGGTCCCACGTCAACGTATGCGGCAAGACCGCGGCGCTGCCGCTGGCCGCGAGTTCGGCAGCCACCGCGCGCGGCACGATGGTGATGGCGCGTGGCTGGTTGCGCAGCAGCGTGGCGATGGTCTTGATCGAATACGTCTCCACCATCGGCGTGGGCGGCACAGCGCCGGCGGTGGCGAACAAGGTATTGATGGTGCGGCGGATCGGCGTATGCGGGGGCGGCAAAATCCAGTCCAGCGCGGCCAGTCGCTGCCAGTCCAGCTTGCCGCGCGCCAGCCGCGCCGCGGCGGCCACTGGCACCACCAGCGCGGGTTCCTCGCGGTAAAGCGGCGTCTGCACGATGTCGTCGCCCGGCGCGTAGAAGGACCGCGCGATCACGCAATCCAGTTCGTGCGCGCGCAGCGCCGCCACCAGTTCGTCCGTGGTGCCCTCGCGCACCAGCACCGCCACGCGCGGCTGCTGTTGCAAGCCGTGCGAGCAGGCCGCATCCAGTACCACCGGCGCCACATACGGAATCACACCGATGCGCAACCGCCCGTGCAGGCCGGCGCCGATCACCGCCAGTTCCCGCCCCAGCGCCTCCGTGTCCGCCATCGCCAGCCGCGCATGCGCCAGCACGGCCGCGCCGGTCCCGGTAGGCTCCAGCCCCCGCCGCGAGCGCGCGAACAGCGGCACCATGAAGATCTCCTCGATCTCCCGCAGCGCCTTGGTCACGGCGGGCTGGGTCAGGTCCATCTCGGCCGCGACGCGCGAGACAGAGCGCTGACGGTCCAGCGCCAGCAGTAGCGCCAGATGCTTGAGGCGCAGGCGGGTGACGAGGTTGTGTTGAAGTTTGTCGACTGGGGACGGCAATTAAAGTCCTGGACCTGAGTGTCTTGCAAGTCCTTGATTCTACTAGCGCCTGTTGCGCCTGCCCGAACTGCATGCGGGCACTTCGAGTTCGGCATGCAGTCGCGCATGCTCCCGTCCGCCGGTGCGCTGCGAAACGTATCACGCCATCGCCGCCACGACGCGCCCAAAACTTGCTAAGGCGGCCGATGGCGCGTCTAATGATCCGAGGCAGGCGGTAGCAGTCAGGAGGGGTGATGCGCTGCACAAATTGCGGGTTCGCGAACCTCGATCAGGCCAACTTCTGCGAGCAGTGCGGGGCCAGGCTTGTGCGGATCTGCCCGCGCTGTGGCGAGGAGTCCGGCCCTGCCGCGAAGTTCTGCCGCGGATGTGGCTCGCCCCTGGATGACTCCCCGTCAGCGGCGCTTCCAGTGCCTGCGACCGCCGCTTCGGCCCCTGTCCACTACACGCCGCCCCATCTGGCCGAGCGCATCCGGGCGGAGCAGGCGGCCATGGAAGCCAGGGGTGGAACGGCCGGCGAGCGCAAGACCATCACGGCGCTGTTCGCCGATATGGCTGGTTCGACGGCGTTGATCCAGGACCTGGACCCGGAAGAGGCGCGTCACCTGATCGACCCCGTGGTGACGCTGATGATGGATGCCGTGCACCACTATGAGGGCTACGTAGCCAAGTTCCTGGGTGACGGCATTCTCGCTCTGTTCGGCGCTCCCATTGCCCATGAGGATCATGCTCTGCGGGCTTTATATGCAGCGCTGCGCATGCAGGAAGCGATGCGTCGCCACAGTGACCGGGTGCGGCTGGATCAGGGCATACCGCTTCAGATCCGCGTCGGAATCCACACGGGTGAGGTGTTGGTGCGCTCGATCCGCAAGGACGATCTGCACACGGACTACGATCCCGTGGGGCACACAATCCACATCGCCTCGCGCATGGAAGGCGTTGCCACACCGGCGTCCATCCTCGTCAGCGAGTCTACCCATAAGCTCACCCAGGGGTATTTCGAATTCAAGCCGCTGGGGACGACCCAAGTAAAAGGCGTCCGGGATCCGCTTGCGGTGTACGAGGTGCTGGGCCTCGGCGCATTGCGTACTCGCCTGCAAGTGGCGGCGCATCGAGGCCTGGCGCGCTTTGTGGGACGCCAGGCCGAAATGGAGGCGTTGCACAAGGTCCTGGAACTGGCCAAGGCGGGGCATGGGCAGGTCGCCGAGGTGATGGGGGAGGCCGGGGTAGGAAAATCGCGGCTGTTCCACGAGTTCAAGGCGCGATCACAGCAAGGCTGCATGGTGCTGGAGACCTTCTCGGTTTCGCACGGCAAGGCCTTCGCCTACCTGCCGCTGATCGAGCTCCTGAGAAATTACTTTCAAATCACCCCGCAGGACAACGACCGAAGCTGCCGCGAGAAGGTCACCGGCAGGCTGCTTACCCTCGACAGGACGCTGGAAGACCATTTGCCCTATTTGCTCTACCTGCTCGGCTCCGTCGAGCCCGGCTCGGCACTGCCGACCATGGACGCTGCCATCCGGCGGCAGCGCACGTTTGAAGCGGTTGCACGTCTGTTGGTACGCGAAAGCCTCAACCAGCCTCTCGAGCTCCTGTTCGAAGACCTGCAATGGCTGGACAGCGAAACCGAGGCCTTCCTCAATATTCTCCTGGACTATGTGCCGGGGGCGAGGATCGCCCTGCTCGTCAACTACCGCCCGGAGTACTCCCATGACTGGAGTTCCAGGAGTTACTGCGTCCAGTTGCATCTGGAGCCGCTGGGCCCGGCCGAAGCCCAGGGGCTGCTCACCGCGCTGCTGGGCGAGGATCGCGCTCTCGCGCCCCTGAAACGGTTGATCCTGGACAAGACGGAAGGCAACCCGTTCTTTATGGAGGAAGTGGTCCAGACCCTGGTTGAGGAGAATGCCCTGGTTGGCCAGCCTGGCTGCTACCGCATCGAGAAGGCGCCTACCTCGCTGCACATCCCCACCACCGTCCAGGGCGTGCTCGCCGCTCGCATCGACCGGCTCCCGCTCGTCCAAAAGGAACTGCTGCAAAGCCTGGCCGTAATCGGAAAGGAGTTTCCATTGAGTCTCATCCAGCATGTCACTGCGCTGGCTGATGACGAATTGCGCCCGCTTCTGGCCGCTCTGCAGGCGGGCGATTTCATTTACGAGCGACCTGTATTCCCTGAGGTGGAGTACGCTTTCAAGCACGCGCTCACTCAGGAAGTTGCCGGAAACTCGCTGCTTACCGAGCGGCGCAGCGCATTGCACGAGCGCACCGCAGAGGCCATCGAGACACTGTTCCAGAGTCGGTTAAAGGACTACTGCAGCGAGCTTGCACATCATTACAGCCATAGCGGCAACATCCCGAAGGCAGTCAAGTACCTGCACTGCGCCGGCGAGCAGGCCCTGCAGCGCTCTGCCCAGATGGAAGCAATCCGTCACCTGGGCACGGCCGTTGAACTGCTAGAGCGGCTGCCCGACACACCCGAGCGCGCACGCGAGGAACTCGCACTGCTACTAACGCTAGGACCGGCCTTGATAGCCACACGGGGTCAGGCCGCTCCCGAGGTGGAGGCAACTTACAGGCGCGCGCTGGCATTGTGCGAACAGGGTGGGCAAACACCCAGTTTCTTCTCGGCGCAGCTAGGACTGTGGGCGTTCTACCAATTGCGGGCTCAGTACACAGTTGCGCAGCCGCTTGGGGAACGGCTGCTTGCCATGGCTCTGGACACACAGAAGCCTGGGCAGCTCGCGGAGGCGCATCGTGTACTCGGCGCCACCACGTTCCGTCTGGGCCAGCCCGGCGTGGCCCGCGCCCATATGGAGGAGGTGCTGTCACTGCAACGGCCGGACCCGTCGGCATACGATTTTCTTCTGGGCTACGGGCGAGACCCGGCCGTACATGCCACGAGCACGCTGGGCTGGATCCTGTGGTATCTCGGCCTGCCGGATCTGGCTTGCACGCGCTGCCAGGACGCATTGGTTCTGGCCAGGAAGCGCCCCGACGTCTTTAACCTCGCGCTTTGCTTCGTCTTCGTAGCCGAAGTACACCAATGTCGGCGTGAGGTGCAATTGACCCGCGAGTACGCAGAGGCCGCGATCGCGATCTCGGGCGAGGAGGGCTTTCCCATCTATCTGGCGTGGGGAACCGTTCTGCAAGGCTGGGCGCTGACGGAACAAGGCCATTTTGAGGAGGGGATTGCCGAGATTCACCAGGGCCTCGCCGCTTACGAGGCAACTGGCGCGGCACTGGGCAGGCCGAACTTTCTGGCCCTGCTAGCTGAAGCCCTCGGGAGAGCCGGGGACTTCCAAGCCGGACTGGACGTGCTGGCCGAGGCGCTAGCCTTGACGGAAAGCACGGGAGAGCGGCTTGACGAAGCGACGCTGCATCGGCTCAAGGGCGAGTTGATACTCCAATCCCGCGCGCTCACTGGCCACGAAGAAGCCGAGGCCTGCTTTCACAAGGCAATCGCCGTCGCCCGCCATCAGGGTTCCAGGTCACTGGAGCTGCAGGCCGCGCTGAGCCTGGCCCAGCTATGGCGACGGCAGGGGAAGACGAACGCCGCGCGCCAGACCCTTGCCCCGATCCATGGATCCTTCAGTGAGGGCTTCGACACGGCTGACTGGCAGCAAGCCAAGGCACTACTGGACGATCCGAGCTGACGCGATAGTGCTTCCCGGTTGCCCGGTCATCATCCTCAAAGGAATTCCTTTTTGATGTCAATGCTCGAGCGCTGGCCAACATTGTCGTAGTTTTCCGTGATCCATGCCTCGGCCGCAGCCCTCCCCTTGTCACGCAGGAAGCAAAGGAAGTCCCAGTCGGCGTTGTACTTGCTCGACGCGCCGAGGGCGCTCATCGTCTCATCGGAACGGATGGAGTGGATCAGCATTTCCTTCATCTCGCTCCGGTCAACCTTGCCTTGCTGGATGAGCGAAGTCACAAAGGCTATCGCGCGCATTTCTCGCATGAGCGACGAGTTGAAGCTCACTTCATTGACGCGATTGAGGATGTCGGCGGCAGTGGTTGGCACGCCACGGCGTACGATCGGATTGATATGGACAATCACGACATCGCTTGTATTGCAGTGATAGATCAGCGGGAAAATTGCCGGGTTACCCACATAGCCGCCGTCCCAAAAGTACTCACCGTCGATTGACACGGCCTGAAACAGGGTTGGCGGACAGGCCGAAGCCAGCACGCTTTCAACGCAAATGTCCTCGCTTGAAAAGATGCGTATCCTGCTAGTCTCGACATTGGTCGCACACAGATAAAGCTGTATCGGGCATTGCTTGCGTAATGCCGCAAAATCGACCTGCTTCTCCAGCACGTCCCGGAGCGGATTCGAGTTATTGGGATTGAACTGGTATGGCGACAGGATACGAAGAGCGATGTCCGCCATCGCGTATAAGGGCGAGTGGTTCAGCCCGAAGCTATGTGTCCCTTTCAGCCACGGCACCCAACGCAGCGGGCTGTACCGCTCTGCCGATTGCGCGATTGCGCGCCAGAAATCGTGGAGCGCCTGGCGCGCACGGTCGTGCCCGCCTTGCAGCAAGCCATAGGCGAGCACGGCGGCATTCATCGCCCCCGCGCTCGTTGCACTGACGCCTTCGATGGTAAATCTCTCATCCTCGAGCAGCCGGTCGAGGACGCCCCAAGTGAACGCACCGTGCATGCCGCCACCCTGCAAGGCAAGTGCAATTGGCTTTTGTTCACCGTTATCGGTCTGCTTACGGATATTCCCAGCCATCCTGAAGCTCCTTGGTGGTGCGCACGGGAGCATGCCCGCCGGGTATCGACTTCCGCAGGCGTTGCGTGAAGTATCGTAACCAGCGCTTCCTCAAGCGTTTGCTCGGCGGCTACCAGCGCTGATGGATGCCCACGAATCAAGACTTCCAGCCGTGCGTCGAATGACAGGGTCCGCTGTTCTGAAGTGTAGTAAAGATGGGCATGGTCAACTTGAAGGTGCCGTCGTGTAGCATTGGGCCATGACCTACTCTAAATCGCTGTACCATGGCCACCGCTTCCCGCCTGCGATCATTAGTTGCGCGGCACGTTGGTGCTTCCGCTTCCAACTCCGGCAGTAACTTGAGCAGCTGTGCTTTTTGCGCTGCGGTGCCGGCCGTCTCGGGGCTCATCCCTATTCCATCGGAAAGCACTAACTGCTAATCTCGATGACCTGGTGCCGCCTGTCGGTCCGGGCCATGGCCTGGTGTCGATGCGTGCATCCCGACCAGCGCTTTCGATCCCTTGCTTTTGGTTTTAGTTTCTGTTGGAAAGACCCGCATGTCGCGACGAATGCCCCCTCTGAATCCTCTGCGAGCTTTCGAGGTTGCGGCCCGGTATCTCAGCTTTACGCGGGCCGCCGACGAGCTTTACGTCACCCCGTCGGCGGTCAGCCACCAGATCAAGACGCTGGAAGAAAGCCTCGGCGTGCAGTTGTTCCTGCGCGAGGCCAAGGCCCTGGTGCTGACGCCGGCCGGCATGGCTTACCTGCCCAGCGTGCAGCAGGCCTTCAAGCAGCTGGCCGACGCCACGCAGCGCCTGCACAGCAAGGACCTGCCCGCGCTGAAGGTCAACATGCCGCCGACCTTCGCCGTCAAATGGCTGATCCCGCGCATGGACCGCTTCATGAAGGCGTACCCGGAGGTCGACCTCAAGGTCTCCACCTCCAACCACGCCATCAACTTCGACCGCGACGATTTCGACCTTGCCATCCGCTATGGCCGCGGCAATTACCCGGGCCTGCATTCCGAGCTTTGCCTGTCAGTCGAGGTGATACCCGTCTGCAGCCCCGAGCTGCTGGCCGGCCCCCGCCCGCTCAAGGAACCGGGCGACCTGAAGCACCACACCTTGCTGCATGACGACAGCACCTACACCGACGTCAGCAACCCCGACTGGTCGATGTGGCTCAGCCACGCGGGCGTGACGGATGTCGACGCGTCGCGCGGCCCGTCGTTCTGGCCGAGCCACCTGGTGATCAATGCCGCGATCAGCGGCCTTGGCGTGGCGCTGGTCAAGAAGAACTGGATCGAGGAAGACCTGCGGCAGGGCCGGCTGGTGCGCCTGTTCGAGCAGATTCGCCTGCCGGTGGAGTTCTCTTACTTCGTGGTGTTCCCGGAAGAGCGCCTCGGCGATCCGCGCGTCACCACCTTCGTGAACTGGCTGCGCGCCGAGGTAGCGGCTGGCGACGATCCCCGGCACGCCTGAACCCGCTGCGCCGGCCGTTCAGCCTGCGCGCAACTGCGCCGCCTTGGCCTCCACCCGCGCGCGCAGCTTGTCCACGTTCACCACAAAGCGGCTATGCGTGCCGGTGCAGATATCTTCGATGCCATCGCTGGCCGAGACGCGGAAACTCACGCTGCGCCCGTCGATGTTCGTCACTTCGGCATGGATCTCCACCTCGCCCCCGAGCAGGGTTGCGCCACTGTGCCGGATAGAGACCTCGGTGCCGACCGAGCTTTCGCCCGCGTCCACGTACTCTTGCAGGAAGTCCAGGCAGGTTTGCTCGATATCGCGGATCAGTTCCGGCGTGGCGTAGATGCGCAGCGTCTCGCCGAGGAAGTCGATGGTGCGCGGGCGGTCTACGCTCAGCGAGCGCGTTGTGGCGGCACCCGGTTTCAGGCTGTTCTTCATTTCGGTTTCCTATTGATGATGTGCACCGGCAAGCCGGTAGATGCGCGCGGCGTTGTCGTGCAGCAACTTGCGTTGTTCGGCGGCCGGGTAGATCCCGATCGCCGCAAGGAAGCCGGAGAGAATCGTCCCGTAGCGAGCAACCAGGCTGTCCACCGGGAAATTGCTCGCGAACATGCAACGCTCCGTGCCGAAGATGGCGATCGCATCCCAGATCACCGGCACGTTATCCGCCTGCTCCCATGCGCGGCCCGGCAGCCCAAGCCCGGAGATCTTCACCGCCACATTGGACTGAGCGGCCAGCGCCGCCATCGCATCGCGCCAGCCCTTGAGGCCGGCCTCGCTGCGGTCGGACGGCAGGCCCGTATGGTTGAGGATGATCTGCGTGCCGGGAAAATCGCGCGCCAGCGCGGCAGCCTGGTCCAGGTTCCACCACGGGGCCTGCAGGTCATAGGACAGGCCGTGGCCGGCCAGCAAGGCATAGCCCCGCCGCCAGCGCTCGTCGTCCATCGATCCCGCCAGCCCGCGGGCGGCGCCTTCGCGCGTGGCGCTGGTCACCGGCTTCTGCCGGATGCCGCGCACCATCGGGAAGGCGGCCTGCGCCGCCAGGATCTCGGCCACGTCGGCGCGGTCCAGTTGCGCATGCGCGACCAGCGCCGAAGGACGGCCCGTGTGCCGGGCCAGCGCGGTCAGCCAGGTGGTCTCGTCCACCGGGTTCGCCCGGGCCCATTCCGCTTCCACGTGCACGGTCAGGGCCGGCGCGAAGCCGCGCGTGTCGCGCTCGAAATCCTCCGGCAGGTAATTGCGCTTCAGGGCGGAGTAATCCCCATAGCGGAAGCCCTTTACCTCTTCACCCCGCAGCCACGGATAAGGATTGGCCTGCAGGTCCCAGAAGTGATGATGGGCATCGATGAACGGCTGGTCGAATGTGAAGCTGGGCATCGCGTTAATCCTTGACGGCGATCCGGCTGGCCAGCTGCTTGTATTGCGCCGATTCCTTCGCCATCACGGCTTGCAGCGTCACATCGTCGGCATAGGTGTCGGTGCTGAAATGCAGCTTCTCCAGCGTCTGCCGCATGATCGGCTCCTGCACGGATTTGGCCACCGCCGCCTTGAGGATGTTGATGACTTCCGGCGGCGTGCCCTTGGGCGCCGAGATGCCGCGCCAGATGCCCATTGACAGATCGATGTTGCGCTCCTTGAGGGTCGGCACGTTTTCGTAGCCGGCGACGCGCTTGTCGGCCATCACCGCGAGCACCTTGAGCTTGCCCGCCGCCACGTAGCTGGCAACCTCGGCGGTGCTCACCGTCACCGCGTCGATATGGCCACCCAGCAGCGCCATGGTGGCCGGGGCGCCGCCGGCATAGGGGATGTGGTTGAACTTCGCCCCGGTCTTCTCCGCCAGCGCGGCGGCGGCCATATGCCAGGTCGAGCCCTGCCCGGCGTTGCCCACGCGGACGTTGGAGTCAGGCTTGCGGGCCTGGTCCAGGAACTGCTCCAGCGTGGCGTAAGGGGCGTCGGCACGCACCACCACGGCGGCGGGATCGGCATTGAGCCGCGCGATCGGCACCAGGTCCTGGTAGGTAAACTTGGCCAGTCCCAGGTAGTTGAGGAAGGTCAGCTCGCTGGATGACAGCACCAGCTTGTACCCGTCCGGCTTGGCGTGCACGACCTCGCCCAGGCCGACCGCGCCGGTGGCGCCGGGCTTGTTGATGACCACCAGCGGCTGCGGCAGGTGCTTGGCGGCGGCGGCAGACAGCGCGCGTGCCACGACATCGGCGCCGCCGCCGGCCTGCCAGGGCACGATCAGTTCGATGCGGTGGTTGGGGTAAGGGCCGTCCTGCGCGGCGGCCACGCCTGTCCAGGCGGCGATGGTGGCGATGACGACGGGTGCTGCCACGCGCCAAGGGCGTGAGTAGAGCTTCATGAGGCTTGTCTCCGTGATTTTTTGCTTTGTGCTTTTAATGCTGTGCAGTCTCTGACTCTTTCTTGCCTGCTTCAGGCAGTGCCGTTCTTCAGCGTTTGTGGCGCAACCGGCTGGCCGAATGCGCCACGTTCGCGCAGTGCCTGTATCGCCCTGTCGTCCAGCCCGAATTCGCCGAGCACCTCTTGCGTGTGCTGCCCGAGCAAGGGAGCCGGGTAGCGGACCTGCTGCGGCGTCCCGCTAAGCTTAACGGGAAAGCCGAGCGCCTTCACGCGGCCTTCCACGGGATGGTCGATCTCCAGCACCATCTCTCGGGCAACGGCCTGCTCGCTGACCAGCGCTTCGTCGTAGGTATAGATCGGCGCCGCCGGCACGCCCGCCGCCAGCAAGGCTTCCACCCATTCCTCGGCGGGCCGCCGCGCGAACTCGCCTTCGATCTCGCGAATCAGCGCGTCGCGGTTGCGGATGCGCGCCGCATTATCCGTGAAGCGCGGGTCCTGCAACAGGTCCGTGCGACCGATCGCCTCACACAGCGCGGCCCACAGCTTGGGATTGGCGGCGCCGATGACAAAGTGGCGATCCGCCGCCCGCACCGCCTGATAAGGCGCGCTCATGCGATTGGCACTGCCGATCGGCACCGGCACCGTACCGGTTCCCCAGTACTCCGCCGACTCCCAGACCGACAAACCCAGCGCCGTCTCGAACAGCGATGCGTCCACATACTGGCCCTGGCCAGTGTGCCCACGCCCGATGATCGCGCTCAGGATGCCATAGGCGCTGAACAGGCCCGCGCCAAGGTCGGCGATCGGCACGCTCGACTTGACCGGCGGCGCCTCCGGGTGGCCCATCACGCTCATCACGCCGGACATCGCCTGCGCGATCAGGTCCAGCCCCGGGCGGCGCGACCAGGGACCGGTCTGGCCGAAGCCGGAAATGCTGGCATAGACCAGCCGCGGGTTGATCTCGCGCAGCACCGGGTAATCGATCCTGAGCCGGGCGGCCACGCCGGGGCGGTTGTTCTCCACCAGCACATCGGCGCCGCGCACCAGTTCGTAGAACGCTTCCAGCCCGGCGGGATTCTTCAGGTCGATCTCCACGCTGCGCTTGTTGCGGTTCAGCGCGAGAAAACCGCCACTGTCCTCGCCCTTGAGCCTGAAGCCCATGGCCTTGCGAGTCTGGTCGCCCACGCCGGGCGTCTCGACCTTGATGACGTCGGCGCCCATGTCGCCAAGGAGCATGCAGCAAAAGGGGCCGGCCATGATCTGGCTGACATCGAGGACCTTGATGTTCGACAACGGCAAATTCATTGGAAACCTTATGGCTAGGTGACGACGCGCGTGCTCTCGCGGCGTCGGGATGGGTAGCGGCCGGATCAGCGCCCCTGGAACACGGGCTTGGTCTTGCCGACAAAGGCCTGGTAGCCGATGCGGAAGTCTTCCGTCTCGAAGCAGGCATAGGCTTCGGCCTGTTCTTCCGCGCTGAGCGGCGTGGGGTTCATCAGACGGCGCACGAACTTCTTGTGCCAGCGCGCCACCAGTGGTGCGCCCTGGCCGATGCGCCGCGCCGCGGCGTAGGCTTCGTCCGGCACCCCGGCGTCGGGGACGACGCGGTTGACCAGGCGCTTCTCTAGCGCCTCGGCCGCGCCGAATACACGGCCTTCCAGTACGATCTCCAGCGCGGCGGCGGGCCCCGCCAGCGCCATCAGGCCGCCGAGTTCGCCATACGACATCACCAGCCCGAGCCGGTTGACCGGCACGCCGAAGCGGCTGGACTCGCCGCAGATGCGCATATCGCACACGGAAGCGATCTCCAGTCCGCCGCCAACGCACGCGCCCTGGATCATCGCCACGGTGGGATGCCGGCTTTCCGCGATGGCCTGCATGGCAGCATGGGTGATATGCGCATAGTCTGCGGCCTGCGTCGAGCTAGCGCGCATGCGAGTGAATTCCTCGATATCCGCGCCAGCCGCGAAGGCCTTGTCGCCCGCGCCGCGCAGCACGATACAGCGCAGGTCCTCGTTGGCCGACAGCGTCTCGAAGGCCCGCGCCAGGCCCTGCCACATGCCCAGGTCGAGCGCGTTCAGCTTGTCGGGGTTGTTCAGCGTAACGGTGGCGATGCACTCGTCATACTCGATCAGGATGGCTTGTCTCATGGTCTGCTTCTGGTTTGCTTAGGGTCGGCCTATGTTGCGTGGGCGCCTGCCGCAAGGGCAGGTTCGATGCGTTGCCTTGACCTGCCGAAGTCTAGGGTTTCCCTCGCCGCTCGCCAAACGAGAAAATCTCAGCGCCCCTTCAAGAAAAACTAGGACCGGCGCGGCTATGAAAAAAACTTGGAACCGCTTCAAGTAAATCCACGTTGTGACGCCGGCAGCTTGTTTCTAGACTTCGTCACCAATGCAGCTTCCCGCGGCTTCCGGGAAGCGACGCAGCAAATCAAGCATGGAGACAAGAGACAACATGGCCCTGATCAACTACATCACCCAGATCCAGATCGATTTCGGCGCGGTGGCGCTGCTGCCGCAGGAATGCGAGCGCATCGGCATTTCCCGCCCGCTGGTCGTCACCGATGCCGGCGTCAGAGCCGCAGGCATCCTGGAGCGCGTCCTGGCGCAACTGCCCGCGGGCGTGCAGGCCGTGGTCTTCGACGGCACCCCCTCCAACCCGACCGAGCGCGCCATGCGCGAGGCGGTGGCGCTGTACACCGAGCACCGCTGCGACGGCATCATTGCGGTGGGCGGCGGCTCGCCCATCGATCTGGCCAAGGGTGTGGCCGTCTGCGCCACCCATAAGGGTCCGCTCAAGACGTTTGCCGCGATCGAAGGCGGCGTTGCGCGCATCACTGCGGCCACGGCACCGTTGATCGCCATCCCCACCACTGCCGGCACCGGCAGCGAAGTGGGCCGTGGCGCGGTGCTGATCCTCGACGACGGGCGCAAGGTAGGCGTGCTCTCGCCCAACCTGGTGCCGCGCGTCGCCATCTGCGACCCCGAACTGACCTTCGGCCTGCCGCCGCGGCTGACCGCCGCCACCGGGATGGATGCGATTGCCCACTGCATCGAGACCTTCCTGGCGCCGGCCTTCAACCCGCCCGCCGACGGCATCGCGCTGGATGGCTTGCACCGCGCCTGGATGTATATCGAGACCGCCACGGCATCGCCGATGGACCGCACCGCGCGCCTGAACATGATGAGCGCTTCGATGCAAGGCGCGCTGGCGTTCCAGAAAGGGCTGGGCTGCGTGCACAGCCTGAGCCATTCGCTGGGCGGGCTGAACCCCTCGCTGCACCACGGCACGCTGAACGCCGTCCTGCTGCCGGCGGTGATCCGCTTCAATGCTTCGGCGCCGTCGGTACGCGACGAGCAGCGGCTGGAACGCATGGCGCAGGCGATGCAGCTAGACGGCCCCGAGTCGATCGGTCCGGCAATTGCCGCGATGAACCTGCGGCTGGGCCTGCCGGCCGGGCTGGCGGCGCTGGGCGTCACGAGCGCGTGGTTCCCCCGGATTATCGAAGGCGCGCTGGCCGACCATTGCCACAAGACCAATCCGCGAATTGCGAGCGCGGAGGAGTATGCGGCGATGCTGGCCGAAGCGATGTAGTCACGCCAGCGGCGTGTGGTTTTCTCCCCTCTCCCGCTTGCGCGAGCGGGGAGAAAACAGGCTGTAGCAGATCAAGCCTCGCAGGGCCTATAAAAGCAGACTGGAAACAAACCATGCTACGCAGGTCGTTCGAACCTGCTGATCTGCAATACACATGAAGGCGCCAAGTGCGCCAAGTGCGCCAAGGTGGTCAAAGACGCCCAGGTAAAGGTCTGAGATGACGCGCCGGCCCTGCCCGGCACCGGCGCCCCGTTGGACAACCCCGGCCGCGACAGCCTGCCCGGCCCACTCCCCCGAGCCTTCCGCACGACACCAGGCAAGACCCGGGACCACCCGGGCTCGCCATCGACACAACACCAAGGAGACACCATGAAACACGCCATTTCGCGGATCGTGCTGGCCGCTTTGCTTGCCGGCGCCGCCGGCCTGGCCGCCGCGCAATCGCCTATCAAGCTGCGCTTCAGCCATACCGTGCCCGAGACCGATTCCCAGCACCAGGCCGCGCTGTCGTTCAGCAAGAAGGTCAAGGAGCGCACCCAAGGCGCGATCGAGATCCAGGTCTTCGCCAACAGCCAGCTGGGCAACGACACCACACTGGTCACCGGCATCCGCAGCGGCACCATCGATATCGGTGCGACCGGCAACCCGTTCGTCACCGGCCTCGCGCCCCGGCTCAACGCGCTCGACCTGCCCTACCAGTTCGATGACGGCCCGCAGGCCTACCGCACGCTCGACGGCGCGGTGGGGCGCGGCCTGCTCGATGAACTGGCCGCGCACCAGATCAAGGGCCTGGCGTTCTGGGAGATTGGATTTCGCAGCCTGGGCAACAACAAGCGGCAGATCACCAAGGCCGAGGATATTCGCGGCCTGAAGATCCGCACCACGCCGAACCCGTCGCATATCAAGGCCTTCCAGCTGCTGGGCGCGAGTCCGCAGCCGATGCCGTTCGCCGAGGTCTTCGGCGCGCTGGAATCCGGCGCGGTGGACGGGCAAGAGAACCCGCCCACGCTGATGCTGTCGTCCAAGATGTACGAGGTGCAGAAGTACCTCTCGCTCACGCGCCACGCCTACACCGCGCTGGTGGTCCTGATGAACAAGGCGAAGTTCGACTCACTCAGGCCGGAGTACCAGAAGATCCTGCTGGAAGAAGCCGCTGCCGCCGCCACCTTCCAGCGCAAGCTCAACGCGGATAACGAAGCGGCCGCGATTGCCCAGTTGCGCGCCAAGGGCATGCAGGTCAACGAACACCCGGATGTGGCGAGCATCAGGAAAATCGTCAGGGAAGAGACGCGCCAGCTCTATGTGCAGAAGAACGGCGACGCCGTGCTGCGCGCCATCGACGCACAGCGTTGAAGCCACGCGGAGACTGGACATGCAGACCCTGCCTTTGCCGTCGGCCATCGCCGACGCCCACCATCATCTCTGGCGGCCCGGCGACGATGCGCGCTATCCGTGGCTGCAGGAGAACTACGATCCGCAAGCCTTCTTCCTCGGCGACTACGACGCACTGCGCGGCGACTTCGGCCCGGATGCCTACCTGGACCGCTGGGCCGGGCTGCCTCTCGCCGCCACCGTGCACGTGGAAGCCGAGCGCCATCCCGCCGAGTCCCTCGCCGAGACCGGCTGGCTGCACCGGATCCATGCGGTGCACGGCTTTCCCAATGCCATCGTGGCGCATGCGGACTTCAACAGCGCTGAGCTCGAGGAGCGGCTGCTGGCGCAGGTCGCCTACCCGCTGGTGCGCGGCGTGCGGTGCAAGCCCTTGACCAGCCGCCGCGCGGACCTGAGCGTGCACGGCCAGCCCGGCACGCTGCAGGACGCACGCTGGCTGGAAGGCCTCGGCTTGCTCGTGGCGCATGAGCTGTCGTGGGATTTGCGCGTGCCGTTCTGGCATTTGCAGCAAGCAGCGGAGGCTGTGGCGATGTTCCCGGCGCTGCGAGTGGTGCTGGAGCACACAGGGCTGCCGTGGGACCGCTCCGACGACGGCCTTGCGGTGTGGCGCCGCGGCATGGAGGCACTGGCGCGCCTGCCGAATGTGCACGTGAAGCTGTCCGAGTTCGGCTTGCCCGGCGCGCCGTGGGACCGCGCCGGCAACGTGCGTGTCATCCGGCAGGCACTGGACATCTTCGGCAGGCAGCGCTGCATGTTCGCCAGCAACCTGCCGGTGTCCAGCCTGCGCGCCGACATCGGGGAAGTCGTTGCCACGCTGGCCGAGGGATTGCGCGGACTGGACCCGGCATCCGCGCATGACGTGTGGTGCGGCAACGCGCTGCGCTTCTATCGCATCGAGGCCCAGGCCGGCGAACTACCGCTACGCGCCTTGCGCCAGCCGCGACCAGCCGAATAGCGAGACGCCCGCCTCACGGATAACAAAACAAAGAGAGAGAGAGAGAGAGAGAGNNCGAACCGATGACAGAAGAGCCCGCCGTGACCCGCCTGCTGGTGCGCACGGCGGAAGGCGCGATGGTGGCCATGATGGCCGTCATGATCGTGCTGGTATTTGCCAACGTGGTGCTGCGCTATGCCTTCAACTCAGGCATCGCGTTTTCTGAGGAAGCCTCGCGCTTCGTCTTTATGTGGCTGACGCTGACCGGCGCCCTGCTGGTGATGCGCGACAAGGCGCACCTTGGCATGTCCACCATCGTGTCCCGGCTCGGCGAGCCGGGGCAGCGACTTTGCCGCTTTATCGCCGACCTGGGCGCCCTGGCCTGCTGCCTGCTGCTCGCCAACGGCGCGTGGAAGCTGGTGGTGATCGGCATGGACGACATGGCGCCGGTGACGGGCGTACCCATCGGCCTGGTCTACGCCTGCCTGCTGTTCAGCAGCCTGGGCATGGCCTGCCTGCTGACGCACTCGCTGTGGCGACTGCTGAGCGGGCGCATGCCGCGCACGGAGCTGGTGCCGGCATCCGGCGTCAGCGGCGAATGATTCCTGGAGCTTGCCATGACTATCGTTGTATTTGTCGGTTCCCTGCTGGGCGCCATGGCGCTTGGCATGCCGATCGCCTTCTCGTTGCTGGTGTCGGGCATCGCCCTGATGTTTCACCTGGGCAATTTCGACACGCAGATCATTGCCCAGAACATGCTGGAGGGCGTGAACAACTACCCGCTGATGGCGGTGCCGTTCTTTATGCTGGCCGGCGAGCTGATGAACGCCGGCGGCCTGTCCAGCCGCATCGTCAAGGTGGCGGAAGCCGCCGTGGGCCATGTGCGCGGCGGGCTCGGCTATGTCGCGATCATCGCCGCCACGGTGGTGGCCAGCATCTCCGGCTCGGCGGTGGCGGACACCGCCGCGGTGGCCGCCCTGCTGATCCCCATGATGCGCAACGCCGGCTATAACGTGCCGCGCTCGGCGGGCCTGATCGCCGCGGGCGGCATTATCGCGCCGGTGATTCCACCGTCGATCGCCATCGTGGTGTTCGGGGTGGTGGCGCAGGTGTCGATCACCAAGCTGTTCCTCGCCGGCATCGCGCCGGGCGCCATGATGGCGCTGACGCTGACCGCTACCTGGTGGTTCTGCGCCCGCAAGGAATCGCCGGCCGCCGCCGCCACGCAGCGCTTCGAGTTTCGCCGGCTGCGGCGGTCATTGATGGACGGCGTGTGGGCGCTGGTGCTGCCGGTGGTCATCATCGGCGGCATGAAGATAGGCGCGTTCACCCCCACGGAAGCGGCGGTCGTCGCCGTGGTCTATGCCATTGCAGTCGGCCGATTCGTCTATGGCGAGCTGAACCTGCGCGACCTGCCCCGGTTGATCATCACCGCGACCAAGACTTCCAGCACCGTGCTGTTCCTGGTGGCCTGCGCGCTGGTTTCGGCATGGCTGATCACCATCGCCAATATCCCGGCCCAGGTGACGGCGTTGCTCGACCCGTTCATCGACAACAAGATCCTGCTGATGTTCGTGATCATGCTGCTGGTCATCATCGTCGGCACCGCGCTGGACCTGATGCCCACCGTGCTGATCATGACGCCCATCCTGATGCCGGTGATCACCAAGGCCGGCATCGATCCGGTGTACTTCGGCGTGATGTTCATCCTCAACAACGCCATCGGGCTGCTGACGCCGCCGGTAGGCACGGTGCTCAACGTGGTGGCAGGCACCTCGCGCTGCAGCCTGGACAGCGTGATCGCCGGCGTGTGGCCGTTCCTGCTGTCGCTGACGGCGCTGATGTTCCTTTTCGTGCTGTTCCCGCAGCTCATTCTCGTACCCGCGAGCTGGCTGCGCTGACTGATTTGATCGAAGTATGCGGTACCACCAACATAACCGATAGGAGACTGACATGAAGCAAACACGTATTGGCAGCAAGCTGGCGAAGCACGGCATGGCCCTGGCGGCAGCAAGCATTCTCGCACTAGGCATCGCCGCGTCGCCGGCCCGCGCGCAATCCAGCGATTGCGCCAACGCGCAGGCCGCCAGCCAGAATCCCGGCTACCCGAGCGCCAGCGTCAAGCGCTATATCAAGACCCCCACCGGCTACCTGCTGGTGCTGCGCATGGGCGACAACGTTTTCGAACAAATCGAAGCGTTTGCCATCTGCGAGCGCGTGCCCAGCGCCAGCCTGAGTGCCATCGGCTTTGCCAACGTGACGTTCGGGTTCTGGGATGCGGACAAGAAAGCATTCAATCCGAAGACGTTCCGCAATGTGGAGATGGCCAGTATCGTGGGGAGCCTGGCCTGGAAAGAAGGCAAGCCCTCCATCCACGCGCACGGTGTCGCCGGGGACAAGCTGTTCGACACCTACGGTGGGCATATCCTGGCGATGGAGGTCGGGACGGGATCGCTGGAGGTAACCGTGACGGTCTATCCGCAGCAGCTTGAGCGGGCAATCGATCCGAAGATCGGGGCTAACGTGCTGGGGTTGTAGGCGCAGGACCCGGGGCGAGCACCGCTTCCCCTACCGATGGCAAGCTGGATCAGACCCCGGCTTGCTCTCCCTCAAGCGGGAGGGGCTGCAAACAAGGCGCCGCGATGCGAAGCGAGCCGTCAAGGTTTGCCGATCACGTATGGAGCGCCTCGTCGTCGGGCCATCCGGGTCACCTTTGGGGGGATTGTTATGCATAACCAATCACTCATACAACAATAAGTAATCCGCGACAAACGGTTATCCGGAAACCGTATACTTCAAGGCACCACCCCCCCTTCGGCTTGCGCTGTGCACTTCGCCGCCCTGTCCGGACCCCACGGAGCCTTCATGTTCACTACCCGCCCGGAAATCGTCGGTACCTTTGGCGTGGTCTCGTCCACCCACTGGCTGGCCTCGCAAACCGCCATGAGCGTGCTCGAGCGCGGCGGCAATGCCTTCGACGCGGCGGTGGCCGGCGGCTTTGTACTGCAGGTGGTGGAGCCGCACCTGAACGGCCCGGGCGGCGAAGTGCCGATCCTGCTGTGGAGCGAGCGCGAACGCGCGGTGCGCTCGGTCTGCGGCCAAGGTCCCGCGCCGGCACTGGCCGACCCGGCCGCCATGCGCGCCAGGGGGCTGGACCTGGTGCCCGGCATCGGCCTGCTGCCCGCCACCGTGCCCGGTGCCTTCGGCGCATGGCTTACCATGCTGCGCGACTACGGCACCTGGACGCTGGCGGATGTGCTGGCGCCCGCGATTGCCTATGCACGCGACGGCTTCCCGCTGGTTCCGCGCATCTCGCAAGCCATCCTGGCGGTGCGCGAGTTGTTCCAGAACGAGTGGCACAGTTCGGCCAACGTCTGGCTGCCGGATGGCCGCGTGCCGCGTCCCGGCAGCCTGCATGCGACGCCTGGCGTGGCCCGGACCTATACGCGCATTGTGGAAACGGCCGAGGCCACCGGCGGCACGCGCGAGCAGCAGATCGACGCCGCGCTGGATTGCTGGTATCGCGGCTTCGTCGCCAGGGAAATCGACAGCTTCTGCCGCACGCAGGCCGTGCGCGACACCACCGGCGAGCGCCACAAGGGCTTGCTCCGCCATGAAGACATGGCGGACTGGACGCCCACGGTGGAAGCACCCGCCACGCTGGATTTCGGCCGCTATACGGTGGCCAAGTGCGGCATCTGGAGCCAGGGCCCCGCCTTCCTGCAGCAGATCGGCATGCTGCGCCACGCCGATCTTGCCGCCCACGCGCCCACCTCGCCCGAGTTCGTCCACCGCATCGCCGAGGCGGCCAAGCTGGCCATGGCCGACCGCCTGGCGTGGTACGGCGACCCCCGCTTTGGCGACGCGCCGCTGGCCGGCCTGCTCGATCCCGCCTACCTGGCCGCGCGCGCGCGCCAGATTGGCGAGCGCGCCTCGCCCGACATCCTGCCCGGCACCGTCGGGGGCCGCGCGCCCCGCCTGCCCGATCTCGGCGCGGCGGAACGCACGCTGCGGCAAGCCGATGTGCGCTTCGGCGTGGGCGAGCCCACTTTTGCGGCAATGCCCCCGGTGGCGGAGTGGGCCGAGCGCGAGATATTTGTCGGCGACACCTGCCACATCGACGTGATCGACCGCCACGGCAATATGGTCGCTGCTACGCCGTCGGGCGGCTGGCTGTCGTCCAGCCCGGTGATTCCCGAGCTTGGCTTCGCGCTCAACACCCGCCTGCAGATGACCTGGCTCGAACCAGGCCTGCCCAACACACTGGCGCCGGGCAAGCGCCCCTGCACCACGCTCTCGCCCTCGCTGGCACTGCGCGACGGCGAGCCCTACATGGTGTTCGGCACACCGGGCGGCGACCAGCAGGACCAATGGTCCGTCGCCTTCTTCCTGCGCCACGCCGTGCACGGCATGAACCTGCAGGAAGCCATCGACGCGCCCGCCTGGCATATCGATCATTTTCCCGGCTCCTTCTGGCCACGCTCGGTGGTCCTCAACCGGCTCAGCGTGGAATCGCGGCTGCCTGAAGACACCATTGCGGCGTTGCGCGCGCGTGGGCATGAGGTGAAGGTAGGAGAGCCGTGGTCGGAGGGCCGCATGTCCGCCTGCACCAGAGAGCGCGATGCGCAGGGCCGGCTGGTGCTGCGTGCCGGGGCTAATGCACGGGGCATGCAGGGATATGCGGTGGGGCGTTGAGGCGCGTTAAAGACCGTCGGAGGAAACCAGCGGTCCGACAAGGCAAGCAGGAATCGAATCAAACCGGATCGCATCAGGCGGTTCGCATAGCAACCGGAGAAGGAAAGAGATGAAAACCGTTTTGAAGCGCTGCCTGCTGGGGCTTGCCACGTTCTCGCTGTTCTGCGCCGCCTCCGGGGCCGGCGCGGCCGATCCCTATCCGCAAAAGCCCATCACCCTGATCGTGCCGTGGGCCGCCGGCGGCTCCACCGACATCCTGGCACGCGTACTCTCCGAACACCTGACCCGCTCCCTCGGCCAGCCGGTAATTGTCGACAACAAGCCCGGCGCATCCGGCAACATCGGCTCGGCCATGGTCGCGCGCGCCAAGCCCGACGGCTACACCCTGCTGGTCGGCTCCATGAGCACGCACGCGATGAACCCCGCGCTGATGCCCAACATGCCGTTCCGCGGCGTGGAAGACTTCACGCCACTGGGCCTGCTCGCCTACGTGACAAACACCATGGTGGTCAACCCATCGGTGCCGGCACACAACGTCAAGGAACTGATCGCTTACGCGCGCGCCAATCCCGGCAAGCTCGCCTACGCGAGCGCCGGCCCCGGGTCCACCAACCACCTGAGCGCAGTACTGTTCGAGAAGATGGCCGGCGTGCAGATGCTGCACGTGCCGTACAAAGGCGGTGCGCCCGCCGTGGTCGATACCGTGGCCGGGCAGACGCAATTGCTGTTCTCCGCCGGCACGCAAACCCTGCCACACGTCAAAGCCAACAAACTGCGCCTGCTGGCCGTGACCGAGAGCAAGCGTTCGCCGCTGCTGCCCAATGTGCCGACCGTGGCGGAAACCGTGCCTGGCTATGAGTTGTCCGTCTGGTACGGTGCCTTCGGCCCCGCCGGCATGCCGCCCGCACTGGTGACGCGCCTGAACCAGGAGATCAACAGGATCATGTCGATGCCGGAAGTGAAGGAGAAGATGAACGCCATCGGCGTGGAAACCGCCACCTCCACGCCCCAGCAGTTCGGCGCCATCCTGCGCCGCGACGCCGACCGCTACGGCAAGCTGATCCACGACCTCGGCATCAAGGGGGAGTGAAGCTGTGACCGATCATGTTCCCGAATTTGCTACCGACCCCGCTCACGCTACTGTGTCGCTGCCTGCGCCACTGCTCGCCTCGCTGTGCGGCGCGCTGGCTCGCGCAACCAGGCCCGCCAGTGCCTTCGAGGCAATTGGCAACGCCACCGCCGCACTGCTCGGCCCCGGCCTGCTCACCATCAATGCCTACCGGCGCGCCAGTTCGGAAGTGGTGCGGCTGTGGTCCTCGGACAAGGCCGCCTATCCCGTTGGCGGCAGCAAGCGCAAGGCCGATACGCCATGGACGCGGTGGGTGCTGCATCAGGGCGAGGTCTTCGTGGGCGAAGGCGACGCCGCGCTTGAGGCGGTGTTCGACGACATCGCCGTCATCCGCGGCCTTGGCCTGTCGGCGGTAGTCAATGTGCCGGTGTGCGAGGACGGCCGTTGCGTGGGCACCTTTAACTTCCTCGCGGCGCGCGGCGTATGGACGGAGGGTGAAGTTGCGACTTTGCGGCTGCTGGCTCAGATGGTGGCGCCGGCGCTTATCGCCGCCAGCCGGGAAGCGCAGCCCGAGGCTTGAGGCGAGAGCGTCCACCTGCGCCGCGTCTGGCACGACAAGCGAGGGCTCAACGGCCTGCCCCCTTAATTCAAAAATATTGAACAATTTATCCTGATAAACCAAGTCAAAGCCACCCATGGTTCTCCTATAGTTCGTTACATGAACGGCGCGCAGCAAACAAAGCAACGTTCTGGCAGATGCAACGAATAATCAATGAAATTCAACGAATTTTAAGAAACCGGAGAACATCATGACCAAGACCATCGCCCTCAAGCTTGCTTCCACCCTCGTGCTGTCGTTCGCCGCCATCGGCGCCGCCCACGCCGCCACCGCCAAGGACCTGCTCCCCGGCGACAAGTACGGCTATGAGTTCCGCACCACGGTGCCCGCCGACAAGTATGGCTACGACTTCCGCACCCACGACACCTTTACCGACGGCGCCCGCAGCGGCAAGCTGGATACCTTCACCGAAGGCGCCCGCATCGCCGGCCTGGACCGCACCGGTGTCTCGGCCTTCCCGGCCCGCGCCTTCGATGCCTACACCGATGGCGCCAACGCCTGATGCAGTACCCGCAGTTGGTATCCCGCCGCGGCACCATGTGACCTGGTGCCGTGGCATTGGATGCCGCCGCGCAAGAACACCCCCTCATCCCCCTCCCCGCTTCGCCCCCCACCACCACAATTCCATTTTCTGGAATTAAGAAATCCCGACTCCGCCATTCCGTGAATCAACGGCCGGGATCACAATGCGCGTTGCGCAACGCTGCCGCAGCGGCATGGCGCCCGGCCGGGCGGTCCACTCCCACCACACGAACCACTCCCCCGCCCTCACGCACGCGGCAGCGCAGGAATGCGCAGGCACTGGCTCGCACGCCAGTCTTCTTCCCCGTTGCACCATCCCCGCAAAAAAACACATGAGAACAATCACGATCAACGGTGTGCCGCAAAAGATCGACCTGCCCGACGATGCTCCGCTGCTGTGGGCCGTGCGCGATCACATCGGCCTGACCGGCACCAAGTTCGGCTGCGGCATGGCACTGTGCGGCGCCTGCACCATGCATATGGATGGGCAGCCGATCCGCTCGTGCGTGACGCCGATCTCGGCCGTAGCGGGCAAGAAGATCACCACCATCGAAGGCTTGTCGGCCGACAAGATCGGGCAGGCCTTGCAGGCAGCCTGGGAGGAATTCGGCGTGCCGCAGTGCGGCTACTGCCAGGCCGGCCAGTTGATGTCGGCCACTGCGCTGCTGCACGCGAACCCGCACCCGAGCGAGGAAGACATCGACGGCGCCATGAGCGGCAACATCTGCCGCTGCGGCACCTATACGCGCATCCGCGCCGCCATCCAGCACGTCGCCAGATCGAACGTGGCCGCGAAACCGGTTGCCCAGCCGGCTGGCAAGAGGAGCGCAAAATGAGCGAACGAAACGTTCTCGCCGTGGCACAGGCCCAGCCGGACCACGCCGGCAGCCCGCAATCCGCCGGGCGCCGCCGCTGGCTCAAGGGCATGGGCGCCGTTGCCGGGCTGACGCTCACCGTGGGCCTGGACGGCATCGTGCTGGCGGCCGACGAACCCAAAAAATACGGCCGCGACGGCATGCCCGGCGGCGCGGTGGACAGCCCGCTGGTCTTCCTCTCCATCGGCGAGGACGGCAAGGTGAGCATCGTGTGCCACCGTTCGGAGATGGGACAGGGCGTGCGCACCAGCCTGCCGATGGTGGTGGCCGACGAACTCGAGGCCGACTGGGCGCAGGTGCTGGTGGTGCAGGCCCCGGGCGACGAGATCCGCTACGGCAACCAGAACACCGACGGCTCGCGCAGCGTGCGGCATTTCTTCGAGCCCATGCGGCGCGTCGGCGCCAGCGCCCGGACGATGCTGGAGGCCGCCGCCGCCGCGCGCTTGGGCGTGCCGGTGAACGAAGTGCAGGCCCGCAACCATGCCGTGGTCCACATGCCCAGCGGCAAGAGCCTCGGCTATGGCGCGCTGGCGAAGGACGCCTCGCGCCTGCCGGTACCCGCCCCCGCCAGCCTCAAGCTGAAGGATCCCGCCCAGTTCCGCTATATCGGCAAGAACAGCACGCGCAATATCGATGGTCACGCCATCGCCACGGGCCGCGCGCAGTACGGCATCGACGTGCGGCTGGACGGCATGCTCTACGCCGTGATCGCGCGCCCGCCGGTGTTCGGCGGCAAGTTGGCCAGCGTCGATGCCACGCAGGCCATGAAAGTGCCCGGCGTGATCAAGGTGGTCGAACTGGCGGGCAGCCCCGCACCCGCGATGTTCCATCCGCTCGGCGGCGTGGCCGTGATCGCCACCAATACCTGGTCGGCCATCAAGGGCCGCGAGGCGCTGAAGCTGCGCTGGGACGATGGCCCCAATGCCAGCTACGAGTCCGGCGCGTTCCGGGCGACGATGGAAAAGGCCGCGAGCCAGCCCGGCAAGGTGGTGCGCAACCAGGGCGACACCATGGCCGCGCTGGCCGGTCCCGGCAAGCGGGTCACGGCGCGGTATTACCTGCCGCATATTGCGCACGCCACCATGGAGCCACCGGTTGCCACCGCGCGCGTCGCCGGCGGCAAGTGCGAGGTCTGGGCATCGGTGCAGGCGCCGCAGGCCACGCGTGAAACGGTGGCAGGGCATCTGGGCCTGAAGCCCGAGGACGTCACGGTGCACGTGATGCTGCTGGGCGGCGGATTTGGCCGCAAGTCCAAGCCTGACTTCGCCGCCGAGGCCGCGCTGCTGTCAAAGGCCATGGGCGGCAAGCCGGTCAAGGTGACCTGGACGCGCGACGACGACCTGCATCACGATTACTTCCACACCGTTTCGGTTGAGCACATGGAAGCGATGCTCGGCGCCGACGGCCGCGCGCAGGCCTGGCTGCACCGCACCGCCGCATCCACCATCACATCCACCTTCGTGGCCGGCGCAAAGAACGAAGCCGCCTTCGAGCTCGGCATGTCCGCGGTGAACATGCCCTTCGACATCCCCAACGTGCGCGTGGAGAATCCGGAGGTGGAAGCGCACACCCGCATCGGCTGGTTCCGCTCGGTGTCCAATATCCCCCACGCGTTCGCGGTCCAGTCGTTCGCGGCGGAGCTGGCCACGGCTGCGGGGCGCGATCATCGCGACTACCTGCTGGCGCTGCTGGGCCCGGACCGCCGCATCGAACCGAACCAGTTGTCCGACGCCTGGAACTACGGCGAATCGCCGCAGCAGTATCCGCTCGATACCGGCCGCCTGCGCGGCGTGATCGAACTGGCCACGCGCGAAGCCGGGTGGGGCAGGAAGCTGCCGAAGGGACACGGGCTGGGGCTGGCAGTCTGCTACAGCTTCGTGACCTATGTAGCGGCGGTGATCGAGGTGGTGGTGGGCGACGATGGCGGCATCAGCATCCCGCGCATCGACATGGCGGTGGACTGCGGCGCGCAGGTCAACCCGGACCGCATCCGCTCGCAGGTGGAAGGCGCCTGCATCATGGGCATCAGCCTGGCCACCACGGGTGAAATCACCTTCAAGGGCGGACGCGCCCAGCAGGACAACTTCCACCAGTACGAGGTCATGCGCGCGCCGTCGGCGCCGCGCCAGATCCACGTGCACCTGGTGCCGGGCAAGTTCGACGCGCCGCTCGGCGGCGTCGGCGAACCGGCCGTGCCGACCATCGCACCCGCGCTGTGCAATGCGATCTTCGCGGCTACGGGCAAGCGCATCCGCGCGTTGCCGATCCGGGACCAGTTGAAGGCCTGAGCACGGGGGTACGGCCCCTCGCATTCGACCCGGGCGGCTCCCCGCCGCCCGGCCCGATCAGGATTCAGCCCGGCTGCCGGTCCTTCCCCTTTCCCTGCCGGCACCGCTCGATCAACCGCAGCACCGTGGGCGAGCGTTCATTCTTGCGATGTACCACGGCAAGCTGCGACGTCACCTCGTTGCGCGCCAGCGGTTTGAATACCACGTCGGGCGGGGCGAACGCGCGCATCGAGGCCGGGATCAGCGCCACGCCGAACCCGGCCGCCACCATGCTGATGATGGTGGCCATCTGGCTCGACAATGCCTCCACGCGCGGCTGGAAGCCGGCATTGCCGCAGATGGCAAGGGTGATGGCGTAGAAGCCGGTGCCGTGTTCGGTGTGCGTGCAGATAAACGTCTCGTCGCGCAGCATGGCCACATCGATGCGCGCACGGCTTGCCAGCGCATGCGTGGCATGCAGCGCGACCACGACCGGTTCCGCGGCGATATCGAACAAGGCCAGCCCCTCGGGCAAAGCTTGCAACGGCGGGCGGATAAAGCCGATATCGAGCGCGCCGCGCGCAACCGCGTCGAGCTGGGCCGGCATGTCCATCTCGCGCATGGCAAGCCGCACGGCCGGATAGTCCTGGCGGAAGCGATAGACAAGCCTCGGCAGCAAACCCGAGAGCGCGGCGGATGCCACGTAGCCAATGGACGCGCTGCCGACATCTCCACGGCTCGCGCTGGCGGTGGCCAGTTCGGCGTGCCGGACCTGCCGCAGGACGCCCAGCGCTTCCTCATGGAAGACAGCGCCAACCTCCGTCAGCGCCAGCCGGCGCTTGCTGCGCGAAAGCAGCGGCGCACCCGCCTCCTGCTCGATCCACCTGAACTGCTGGCTCAGCGCCGGCTGCGAAATGCCGAGGCGCTCCGCCGCGCGGCCAAAGTGCAGTTCCTCCGCCAGCGCGGCGAAGTATCGATAGTGTCGGAGTTCCAGGTTCATCGGGATGGCCAGTGCGCACAATATAAGCCTAGCTTATCAATAATTAAGCCTCTTGTACTTGAACCTATCGATCCGAACGCCGCATGATGCATGGCTTGGCGGCGGGGAAGCTGCGGATCGGGAGCGTGTCGGGCATGGAATTGGTCAACAAACGGGTAGCAAGCTGCGGCGAGGCCATCGCCGATCTGCGCGACGGCGCCACCGTGATGGTGGGCGGCTTCGGCAGCGCCGGCCTGCCCGGCGGCCTGATCGCCGCGGTGCTGGCGCATGGCGCCAGGGATCTGACGGTGATCTCCAACAACGCCGGCTACGACGGCGAGGGCGTGGCGAGCCTGATCGAAGCCGGGCGCGTGCGCAAGCTGGTCTGCTCGTATCCGCTGACGGCCGGGGCCACGGCCTTTCGCGACGCCTACCGGCGCGGCCAAGTCGAGCTGGAACTGGTGGCCCAAGGCACGCTGGTGGAGCGCATCCGCTGCGCCGGGGCCGGGCTGGGCGGCTTTTACTGCCCCATCACCGCCGGGACCATTCTTGCCGAGGGCAAGGACACGCGCGAGATCAACGGCGTGCAGCACGTGCTGGAACTGCCGCTGCATGCGGATTTCGCGCTGATCCGCGCGCGCACCGCGGATCGCCTCGGCAACCTGGACTATCACCTGGCCGGACGCAACTTCAATCCCGTGATGGCGACCGCCGCGCGCGTGGTGGTGGCCGAGGTCGACACGATGGTCGATGCCGGCGCCATGAACCCCGAACATATCGTGACGCCGGGCATCTTTGTCCATCGCCTCGTCACCACCGATGGCCAACCCGCCGGGAGCGAACAATGATGCGATGGAACAGGGAGCAGATCGCCCGGCGTGCGGCGCAGGACATCCGCACGGGATCCTATGTCAACCTGGGCATCGGCCTGCCGACGCTGGTCGGGGACATGATCCCGCCCGAGCGGGAAGTCTTCCTGCATAGCGAAAACGGCATCCTGCATCTCGGGCCGCGCCCGCCGCAGGGCCAGGAAAACCCGGAACTGATCAACGCCAGCAAGCAGCCGGTGACGCTGCGCCCCGGCGCGGCGATCTTCGATTCCGCGCTGAGCTTTGCCATGATGCGCGGCGGCCATCTGGACCTGGCCATCCTGGGCGCCTATGAAGTAGCGGAAAACGGCGACCTGGCCAACTGGACCCGCGGCGACCCCAACACCCCGCCAGCCGTGGGCGGCGCGATGGAACTCGCCTTCGGCGCCCGCGAGGTCTGGGTGCTGATGGAACACACCACGCGCGACGGCCGCCCGCGCCTGCTGCGCCGCTGCACGCTGCCGTTGACCGCACGCGGCGTGGTCCGCCGCATCTATACCGACCTGGCGGTGATGCGCGTGACGCCCGATGGCTTGCGCGTTGAGGCAATGGCAGAAGGCATCACACTGGAAGCGCTGCAGGCGGTGACCGAGGCGCGCCTCCTGCCCTGACGCCCGTCAGCGGCCGGACACAACCCGCCCGATCCACGCGGCGAGGATGGCAATCACCTCCGCACGGTTGGTCTCGTTCAACGTCTCATGGCGTGCGCCGCCGAATACGTGGGACGACACATCGGTCTGCCCCGCCGCGCGATAGCGGCTGACCAGCGGCTCGAACCAGGCCAGGTGATTATTGACCGGATCACGGTCGCCGGTGAACAGGTAGATGGGCAGCCCCGGACGGATGCGGCGCAGCGTATCCGGCTCGGCCAGGCGCGCGCATTCGGCGAACATCGAGGCACGCGACGCCGGCGTGACGGTGAAACCGCACAGCGGATCGGCGATATACGCATCCACCTGTGCCGGGTCGCGGCTGAGCCAGTCGAAGGGCGTGCGGCTGTCCGGCACTCCGGCATTCATATCCTCGAGCTTGAAACCCGCCCGCGCCGCCTCCAGCATCAGGTCCACCGCGGTGGTGCCCGACAGCGCCGCGCCGGCGAGCAACTCGCTGTGCTCGACCAGGTAGCACTGCGTGGCGAACGACCCCATGCTGTGGCCGAACAGGATCAGCGGCAGGCCGGGATGCTGCGCCCGCGAGTGCCGGCTGAGCACGGCCATGTCGTCCGCCAGTGCTGCAAAGCCACGCGGCCCGAATTCGCCAAGCCTATCCTGGGCGGCCGCATCGGCGCCATGCCCCCGGTGCTCGCTGGCATAGACCACATAGCCCGCGCCCACCAGCGCTTCGGCCAGCGGGCGGTAGCGCTGCGCGTGCTCGCCCATGCCATGCGCGATCTGCACCACGGCGCGCGGCGCCGCGCCTCCCTGCCAGCGATGGACCTCAATCTTGTGGTCGTCGTTGGAATCAAGACGGAAGTGGAAGTACGGTTCCGATGTCTGCATGCCAAGCCCTCGGTTAGCGCCGGCTCGCGTCGGAAGTGACGGTAGCGGCGCAACCATGGTACGCAAGAGTGCGTGGCGGGACTATCCGGGTTGGTCCTGTCCGCGGCGCCCGGCATGCGCCGGTGCGTCAACCCAGCCGCTTCACCACCGCGTCGGCAAACTGCAGCGTGGACGCCGAGCCCTTCAGGTCGCCAGTCCTGACCTGGTCCTCATTGAGCGCCAGGTCGATCGCCTTGCGCAGCCGCAACGCCAGGTCCTGCCGGCCTGCATGTTCGAGCATCAGGCCGGCGGCCAGCATCAGCGAAATCGGATTGGCGATGCCCTTGCCGGCGATATCGGGAGCCGAGCCGTGCACGGCCTCGAAAATGGCGGCGGTATCGCCGATATTGGCCCCCGGCGCCATGCCCAGCCCGCCCACCAGGCCGGCAATCTGGTCGGAAAGGATATCGCCGAACAGGTTGGTACAGAGCAACATGTCGAACTGCCAGGGATTGAGAACGAGCTGCATGGCGCAGGCATCGACGATGCGGTCGTCCATCTCCACGCGGCCCGCATAGTCCTGTGCCACCTCGCGCGCGGCTTCCAGGAAGATCCCGGTCAGTGCCTTGAGGATATTGGCCTTGTGCACCACGGTGATCTTCTTGCGCTGGTTCCTGACCGCGTACTCGAAGGCGAAGCGGGCGATGCGCCGGCAGGCGTCGCGCGTATTGGTGCCGGTGGATACCGCCACGGCATGCGGATCGTCGCCCACCGGGATGTAATAGTCGTGGGCCACGTAGAAGCCGCCCACGTTCTCGCGCACCAGCACCAGGTCGATGTTCTCGAAGCGTCCCGGCACCAGCGTGCGGGCGGGCCGCACATTGGCATAGAGATTGAAGGCTTCGCGCAGGCGCACGTTGACCGAGCGGAAGCCGCCGCCGACCGGCGTGGTCAGCGGGCCTTTCAGCGCCAGGCCGGTACGGCGAATGCTGTCGAGGGTAGCCTCGGGCAACGGGTCGCCGCCCTGGGCGATGCCCGCCATGCCGGCCTGCTGCACGTCCCACGAAAACGGCGCGCCCAGCGCGTCCAGCACCCTGACGGTGGCCTCCACCACTTCCGGCCCGATGCCGTCCCCTGGGATCAGGGTGGCGGGGATCTGATTGGCTGCTTGGTGTTCCATATGCTTGTCCTTTCAAGGGATTGGGCGCCGCGCCGGCGGAGGAGCCGGGGCGGGCTGTCGCTCACAAGCATAGATTACGCCCGTGACAATCGGGCCGGACCGCGCATGAGAAGGCAATGACGGACCGGATCCAAGGACACGGCGTGGCAACGAACGCTTGCCGAAAGCCGGGATGAAGACATCCCGGCTGCGGCGCTCCCCTCAGGCGGCGCGCTGCAGCGGCGATCTGCGGCTGGCGCCGAACAATGGCGCAGCGCGGTCGGCCGCCAGGCGGATGCGCTCGGCCAGCGCATCGCTGCTGACCTGGTGGTTCTGGAAATCGCCGGGGCTGCCATACACGCCGATCGGCAGCGTCAGCGCTTGCAGGAATCCGAACAAGGGCCGCAGCTGATGCTCCAGCACCAGCGCGTGCCGGTCGCTGCCACCCGTGGCCGCCAGCAGCACGGGTTTGTCGGCCAGCGCCTCCTGCCCCACCAGGTCGAACAGATGCTTGAAATGGCCGGGATAGGACCCGCGATAGACCGGCGCCGCCACCACCAGCAGGTCGGCGGACTCGATGGCAAGCAGCTCGTTTTCAATCTCCGGCGGCAGTTCGGCGCGCGTCAGCGCGGCGCCCAGCGGGCGGGCGATCTCACCCAGGTTGACGATATGGCTGTGCAGCAGCAGCTTGCCATCGAGCTCGGCAAGCAGCGCCTGCACCAACGCGAGCGTGCGCGAGGGCTGTTGCGTACTGCCGTTGACGGCAACCACTTTCAGCGGTGTAGCCATTGGGAAACCTCCTGTCGATATCGATTGGTCCTGGATTCGCGCATTGCATGCCTGCCCGGTGCCGCGCATGCGACAGCGCTTGCGCAGCGCCGTTGTCCGCAGGCTTTGTCCGTCGCAAGCGGTCGCTTACAAGTCCCTCACGATAGCGCAGCACAACAAGCCGCCGAAGGACGAAATTCGTCTTTGCTTAGATGCGTGGGGTGTATATGCGAATGCGAATCCCGACCGCCATCGCGTGCGCTGCGGCCCTCCCCCGCTTCGCGCCGCCTGCACGGATTTCGCGTTTGCATATCCGGAATCATTCGCTCGCGAGCGCGAGGCGCAACCCTTGCCGGCACTGGCCGGGCCTGCCCGCGCTGGCGTATGGCAAGCCGGGGAAGAGGCTGCGTTGACGTTGGGGAAGCTGAAACTGGAAGCAGCGGGGCAAATCCTGACTGCCGCGCCCGACGACGCCTACTGGCAGGTCCGCCCGCAGGCCGCCAGGGCGCAAGGAGAGCCGGAATACCGCGCGGCGCCGCAGGCGCTGACAGCTGCAGCATGATCGCCGCGGCCCGCCTGGAACTGGATACCGCCGCCGGCACGCTGCTGCTCTGCGGGCCGGACGGGCAACGCCAGTCGCTCGGTCACGCCGGGCAACCAGCCTCGCCGTTCCCATACTACGGCGCCACCTTGGCTGCCTGGTACGCGGCGTAGAGCTTCCTGAACACAGGGCCAGGCTCGCCGCTGCCGATGGTCTTGCCGTCGATGGTCACCACCGCGAGAATCTCCTTGCTGGCCGACGTCAGCAGTACCTCGTCGGCAGCCATTACCTCGTCCTGCGAAATCCGGCGCGCTTCCAGCGAGATATCCAGCGCCGCGCACAACTCCTCCATCCAGCCGTAGCGGATGCCTTCCAGGATCAGGTTGTCCTTCGGCGGCGCCGAGACCCGGCCCTTGCTGACCACCCAGACATTCGACGCCGAGGCTTCGGTCAGCGCGCCGTCGCGGAACTGGATAGTCTCAGTGACACCATGCTCCGCCGCGTTTTGCGCCGCCAGCACATTACCCAGCAGGGAGGTCGACTTGACCTGGCAGTGCAGCCAGCGCTTGTCCTCGGCCGTCACGCAGGCCACGCCCTTCTCGCGCATGTCCGCCGACGGCAGCGACATGGGGTTGGTCATGATCAGCACCGTCGGCGTCACCTCCTTGGGGAAGGCATGGGTGCGCCGTGCCACGCCGCGCGTGACCTGAATGTAGACCATCTGGTCGCTGAGGCCGTTGGCGCGCACCACGCGGTCGATCAGCGCCATCCACTCCGGCTCGGCGTGCGGGTTGGGAATGCCGATGGTTGCCAGGCTGCGCCCCAGGCGGGCCAGGTGCTGCTGCAGGCGGAAGGGCTTGGCGCCGTAGATGGGGACGACTTCATACACGCCATCGCCAAAGATAAAGCCGCGGTCCAGCACGGGGATGCGGGCTTCGGACAAAGGCGTGAGTTCGCCGTTGAGGTAGACGATTTCGTCGTTCATGTTGGATAGCGCCAGGACAGGGAGAGCGGTAAAGGGACGGAAGCGGAATCCGTCGGTTGCCGTATTGTTCCATAAGCCCCGGCGGGCGCTTATGCAAAATCGGCATGAGCTGCCCGGGGGCGGCCCCCGGGGCCACCGGGTGACGCCTGTATCACTACGGGCAGTTGGCCATCCTTGACGCCACCGCAAGAGGACTGAGGCCCGGGCCGTCCCGGCGGTGTTCCCGGGATGATGTGTGGATTATCGGGACGGGGCCGCTTTTGCGAAAGACCCGTAATAGGCAAATGTCTCTACTCGGGCAACTACAGCAAAGCGCTCGCGCGCGCTCACCGGACTCGCGCGTTTAGGACGTGTCCGATTTCATTGCCAGCACGCCGCCAGTAAACTGGCGGCATGCTTTCCGCTGCCGCCTCCCCTCCCTCCGACATCCACGCCTTGCAGGCGCTGGGGCTCGCGCGTGCCGGGTCGCCGGTTGAACCGGACGCCAGGCTGCGGCAATGAGATACAGAGGTATCGCAGCCGATGCGCGCGCCGGCCCGCGAACCACACTAACGCGTTGGACAAATCTTTGACGTCCTCCCCTGCCTA
>JYOD01000069.1 GCA_000955785.1 Burkholderiaceae bacterium 16 | reverse complement strand
GAGTGCGAAGGGCACGGCAGAGAGGCCGGGCAAGCGCGTCCGGCAGAAATCCGGCAGAAATCCGGCTTAAACCGGGCGATCCTGGATGTGTCGTTTGGCGATATTCGTCGCCAAATCCGCTATAAGAGCGCTTGGTATGGGACGACGTTGATCGAAGCGGACCGCTTCTTCCCGAGCTCAAAGCGCTGCTCTAGCTGCGGTGAACTTAACGAGGCCCTGACGTTGAGCGATCGGACATGGAAGTGCCAGAATTGCGGCACGACACATGACCGGGACTTCAACGCAAGTCAAAACCTTGAGCAGGTTGTTTTACTACCCGAGGCTATCGGGAAAGTTACGTCTGTCAGAGACGATCACCGCCAACAAGGGGGATCGGGGCAGAAACGGAAGACCCGCGAGGGTCAGATAGGTTCACATTTGTGCACGTTTAGGATAGCAGTCTCGACTTGGGGGGACCCGCCCTGGCCGACTTGTTATCGACGATCGCTGGTTTCTCGAAACGGTGCTTTGGATTGGCCGCGCGGGCAATCCATGGCGCGACTTCCCCTGCGGAGTCTCGCCACAGGTATGCGCCTTGCGCCAAGCTGGCAGCGTGACGCTGCCCATCCCGCGATTCGGCGATACACCCAAAAAAAGCGGGATGGCACCACCGCCCATCCCGCTTCGCTTACCACCAGGCTCCCCGGCTTACCCGCAGAAGCCCGCGTTCAAACCACCCCCTGCGCCAGCATCGCGTCCGCCACCTTCACAAACCCGGCGACGTTGGCCCCTTCCACGTAATTGATATACCCGTCCGCCTTCTGCCCGTAGTGGATGCAGTTGCCGTGGATGTCTTTCATGATGGCGTGCAGCTTCTCGTCGATCTCCGCATGGTGCCACGACAGGCGCATGGCGTTCTGCGACATTTCCAGACCCGAGGTGGCGACGCCGCCGGCGTTGCTGGCCTTGCCCGGCGCGTAGAGGATGCGCGCGGCAAGGAAGCGGTCGACGGCGTCCAGCGTGGAGGGCATGTTGGCGCCTTCGGCCACGCAGAACACGCCGTTGGCGAGCAGACGTTCGGCATCGTTGCCGTCCAGTTCGTTTTGCGTGGCGCAGGGCAGCGCCACGTCGGCCGGTACATGCCAGGGTGTACGGCCGGCTTCGAAGTGCAGGTCTTGCTGCACGGCGAAATCGGCTAGGCGCCCGCGCGATTCGTTCTTGAAGGCCATCAGCGCGGCGAGTTGCTCGCTGTTCATGCCCTTGGGGTAGTGCAGCACGCCGCCGGAGTCGGATACCGTGAGTACCTTGGCGCCGAGTTCGATGGCTTTCTCGGCGGCGTACTGGGCGACGTTGCCCGAGCCGGAGAGTAGCACGCGCAGGCCGTTGAAGCCGCGCCCCTTGCGATGGAGCATTTCCTGCGCGAAATACACCGTGCCGTAGCCGGTGGCTTCGGGCCGCATCAGGCTGCCGCCGAAGGCCATGCCCTTGCCCGTGAAGACGCTGGCGGAGCTGTTGGACAGCTTCTTCATCATGCCGGCCATGAAGCCCACCTCGCGCGCGCCCACGCCGATATCGCCGGCGGGCACGTCGGTGTCCGGGCCAAGGTGGCGGTACAGCTCAGTCATCAGGGCCTGGCAGAAGCGCATGACTTCGCCGTCGGACTTGCCCTTGGGGTCGAAGTCGGAGCCGCCCTTGCCGCCGCCCATGGGTAGCGTGGTCAGCGCGTTCTTGAAGGTCTGCTCGAAGCCGAGGAACTTGAGCACCGAGAGGTTCACCGTGGGGTGCAGGCGCATGCCGCCCTTGTAGGGGCCGATTGCGGAGCTGTGCTGCACGCGGAAGCCGCGGTTGACCTGCACCTGGCCGCGGTCGTCGGTCCATGCCACGCGGAACTGGATCACGCGCTCGGGTTCCACCAGCCGCTCCAGCAGCGCTTGCTCGCCGTAGCGCGGATGCTGCTCGACGAAGGGCCACAGCGTCATCATGACTTCCTTCACGGCCTGGAGGAATTCGGGCTGATCGGGGTCGCGCCGGGCAACGCCGGCCAGGAATGTTTCAAGGGAAGCGGATGTCACAAGTGTCTCTTCGATTCGATGTGCTGGTGCTTGGCAGGAGACGGCCGCCGCGGATACCTGTCCGGCGGGCGTGCCGAGGGATGCCACGGTGCGCCCGGAACGGCACGGGCGCGCAAACGCGGCAAAGCCCGGCAGCAGCCGCTGCCGGAGCATGTCAATACATTCAGGATTGTGGCTGGATGTATCGTCAGGGGCGAAGCTTAGCATTGGCGCGGCCACGCACGACAGTCAAAACACCTTTTATGAGGAGACATATAAAAGCCGCTTGCATGTATTTTTGTGCGATCAACGGCCATATGGAGTGGATCGCAACGGGAAGCCGCGCGCCGTACAATCGGCGGATTGCTCCCGGACGAGGCTCAAGCGCGTGGAAATTCCCATCGATCAGGCGGTCAGTCTTATCCACGAGGCGGCCTATGGCACCCTGGCCACCAACGCGGACGCCCTGCCCGGCTACCCCTATGCCACGGTCGTGCCATTCGTGGCCGACCACGCCAACGTGCCCGTTATCTGCGTCAGCGCGCTGGCCGAGCACACCCGGAATCTGCTGGCCGATCCGCGAGTGAGCCTGTCCGTGCTGCAGCCAGGCGCCACGGACGTGCAGAACGCGCGCCGGCTGACGCTGGCAGGCGATGCGGCCCGCTTCGAGCCGGGGCCAGCCGAGCTGGCGCGATACCTGCGCTATGAACCGGCCGCGGAGCCTCTGCTGGCTCTGGATTTCCACTTCTTCCGCATCAGCCCGAAAACCATCCGGTTTATCGGCGGCATCGCGCGGATGGGCTGGATCGGGGAGGATGCATGGCGGGCATTACCGCAGGTGCCGCCGGACACCGAGGCCGGACTCGTGCAAGCGATATCCCTGGCCGCCCCGGCCGGCGTTCGCGTGCTGGGCGTGGATTGCCACGGCATCGACTATGAAATTGCCGGGCTGCGCAAGCGCCGGGGCTTTCCCGCCGCGCCCATGCCGCTTGAGGCAATGGAAGAGGCAGCCCTCGGGCTTGTGGCCGGCCTCGGCTAGGCGAACCCGCTCAGGCGATCCGCAGCACCGGCCCGCGTTCCTTCAGCGCCGCCGCCAGTTCAGGTTCCGGCGCCATATCGGAGATCAGGTAGGCGGCCTTCTCGAAATGCTTGACCAGCACGCCGGCGTTGCGGCCGAACTTGGTGTGATCGGCCACCACGCAGGCCACGCTGGCGGCCAGCAGCATGCGGCTGCGCAACTCGGCGGCTGCGCGCGAGAAATCGCTCATCTGGCCATCGGCGGTGATGCCGCCGGTGCCGATAAAGGCGAAGTCGGCGTGGTAGCGCGACAGCTGTTCGATGGTGTCCCAGCCGTGGGTAGCGTCCTCGTTATCCTGCAGTTCCCCGCCAAGCACCACCACCCGATTGCCGTTGCGCCGCCCGAGCAGCATGGCGATGGTGATGTCGTTGGTGTAGACCAGCAGGTTATGGTGGCCGTGCAGGGCCTGGGCCACGGTGTGGGTGGTGGTGCCGTAGTCGAGGATCAGCGAGGCGCCGTCGGGCACCAGCTCCGCCGCGCGCATGCCGATGGCGCGCTTGCCTTCGGCATTGACCGCGGCGCGGGTCTGGGTGTCGGGCTCGGCCCGCTCGGGTGTGAGCGCGCCGCCGTGAGTGAGGATCAGCAGGCCGCGCGCCGCCAGCGCATTGAGGTCGCGGCGGACGGTCTCGCGCGAGACATCGAGTTCGCTCACCAGTTCGCTGATCGCCAGCGCGCCGCTGGCGGCGAGCTGGTCGAGAATGAATTTTTGCCGCTGCTCAGCCAGCACGTGGACTCCGCTGCATAGGAAAAACAAAGGTGGATTCTAACCCCGTCATACCGGGGCCAGCCCGATCAGCCGGCTGATACTGGCCGCGGCCTGCTGCAACGCGGGCACGATTTCGGCGGGGATGCGCTCTGGCGTGGCTTCGCCCGCCGAGGTGGAAATGCCCAGCGACAATGTCCGCGAGCCCGCCGCCGGCAGGGGCACCGCAACCGATACCTGGTTGCTCTCCGGGTACGCCAGCACGCTCCACTCGCCGGGCGGCAAGGGCAAGGCCGTCGCCAGCGCGCTGCCCGCCGGCAGCACGCTGCCCACCCGCAGGTTCATGACCACCAGCCGGCGCCGCTCGGCCGGCGCCATCGCCCGGCCGATGATGATCACGCCCTCCGGATTGGCCTCGCCAAGGTTGGCCGTGCCGGAGTAGGCGTCGGCCAGTTTCTGCAGCCCTTCCTGCACGGCGTCGGTGACGCCCAGGCTTTCCAGCGCGGCAAAGCCGATCTCGAAGATACGCGTGGTGAGACGCCAGCGATTGCCTTCCCGCGCCACATACGCGTCCTCTTCCAGCGTCAGCAAGAACCGCAGCACGGTGGGGTGCGGCAGGTCCACCGCGCGCGACAGCTCCGCCAGTGTTGGCCGGCCGTTGTGGCGGAACGCTTGCAGGATCGCTAGACACCGCTGGATCGATCTATTATTCTTCATCCGATATTTCGTTCACCTAGAGTACGTATCGTTCATTAAGTGAACATACTAAAGCAGAACGAAGGCGGCGGCAAGCACCGCGCCTCACCTCTTGCACAGGAGACAAAATGAAGACCATCGCCCCCGCACTTGCGTCCATCCTCGCCCTGGCGCTGCCGGCCCCGGCCGCGCAGGCCGCCGATGCCTGGCCCGCCAAGCCGATCAGATGGGTCGTGCCCTATCCGCCCGGCGGCTCGACCGACATGCTCGCGCGCATCGTCGGCCAGAAGCTGGGAGAGCGGCTCGGCCAGCCGGTGGTGGTGGAAAACAAAGCGGGTGCCGGCGGCAACGTGGGCACCGACTACGTGGCCAAGCAGCCGGCCGATGGCTACACCATCGTGATGGGCAATATCGGCCCCATCGCCATCAACCCTTCGTTGTATCCGGACCTGCCCTACAACCCGCTTAAGGACCTGGCCCCGGTGACCATGCTGATGGCGGTGCCTAACCTGCTGGTGGTCAATCCGGCGCTGCCGGTGCATTCGGTGCGCGACCTGATCGACTACGGCAAGCGGCAGCCAGCCCCGCTGGGCTACGCGACGCCGGGCGCCGGAACCTCGCTGCACCTGGCGGGCGAGCTCTTCGCCACCACCTCGGGCGTGAAGATGACCCACATCCCCTACACGGGCAGCGCGCCGGGGCTGAACGACACCATGGCCGGGCATGTGCCGGTGATGTTCGACAACATGCCCTCCGCGCTGCCGCTGGTGAAGGCGGGCAAGCTGCGCGCGCTGGCCATCACCAGCGCCCAACGCTCCGCGCAACTGCCCGATGTGCCCACCATGGCGGAAGCCGGCCTGCAGGGCTACGAGATCGCCGGATGGTTCGGCGTGCTGGTGCCGGCGGCCACGCCCAAGGCCATCGTCGCCCGGCTCGACACCGAGCTGGAGGCCGTGCTGAAGATGCCCGATGTGCGCAAGAAGCTCGACGAGATGGGCGGCATCGTCTCCGGCGCCGGGCCGCAGGCTTTCGGCCGCTATATCGAAGCGGAATCGCGCAAGTGGAGCATGCTGGTGCGCAGCGCGAATATCACGGTCCAGTAAAGCCAGAACCCATCCACCACCAAGGAGACAAGCCATGTCGCAATACCGCCTTATCGATATCCACCCCATTGCCGGCGCGCTCGGCGCGGAAATCCGCGGCGTCGACCTTGCCCGGCCGCTGTCCGACGAGACCTTCGCCGAGATTCGCTCGGCGCTGCACGACAACCTGGTGATCTTCTTTCGCGACCAGGAACTGACGCCCGAGCAGCACAAGGCGTTCAGCGCGCGCTTTGGCGATCTGCTGGAAGTGCCGTTCATCCGCGCGCTGCAAGGGCATCCCGAGATCCTGCCGGTGATGAAGGGCAGGACCGAGCAGACCAAACGCAATTTTGGCGGGCTGTGGCACACCGACATGAGCTACGCGGAAATCCCGCCGCTGGGATCCGCGCTGTACGCCCGCGTGATTCCGCCCTATGGTGGCGACACCATGTGGACCAATATGTATCGCGCCTACGATGCGCTGTCGGACGGCATGAAGCAGGTTCTGGACAAGCTGCGTGCCGTGCATAGCCCGGTGCGTTCATACGGCGCCGGCGGCGCCGTCGTCAACAATGGCGATCCCGCGCATAAGATGGATGTACGCACCGACGAGCGCGCCAGCAGCGAGGTCTCGCATCCGGTGGTGCGCATCCACCCCGCCACCGGGAAGAAGGCGCTCTATGTCAATAGCACCTATACGCTGCGTTTCGAAGGCATGACCGAGGAGGAGAGCGCGCCGTTGCTGCAGTTCCTGTACAGCCATGCGGTGCGGCCGGAGTTTACTTGCCGGTTCCGGTGGACGCGGGGGGCGTTGGCGGTGTGGGATAACCGGTGTACGCAGCATCTGGCGATGAATGACTATGATGGGTTCGATCGGGAGTTGCATCGGACTACGATTGCTGGGGATCGGATTTTGGCGGTGGGGGGATGAGGATTGGTTGGCTGTTGGGGGCTTTTTTTGGGGGTTGTCGCTACTTTTTTGGGCGGTGTTGGTTTTTGCACCCAAAGGAATACGACATCCCCCTGCGGGGGACGCCGGTCACTCTTCTTTGCTTCGGCGCTTCGGCAAAGAAGACTAACGAGAAGAAAGCCGACCCTGCCGGGAGCAGAGCAATCAGGCTCTCGAATATCGATGGTTTCGTCGTGCGGCCCAGAGTGCCGGCTAGCATCTGCCGGTACCGGCTTGAAGGGCCACGAACCTGCCAATTTCCGGGATTCGTGGCGGAGCCCCCGGTAGCAGAAATCACTTGCTTCGAGCCGTCTGTCGCTCGCCACGTGTCCGGGCACGAAGTTGCAAGCGCACCGGTTTCGTCGTGGGTGCGGTGGCACCGCGTTGATAAGCCCGAGACCTTCTCCACCGCGCCCGCCCCACCACGAAACCATTGGCAGGCGATGTGTAGTGGTGCTTCACGTCGGTAACGGCAGATGGCTGAATGGGCAAGGATCTGCTACCGGGGGCCGCACCACGAAACCACTGGGTAATGCCATTACGCTGCCCTTCGAGCGGGTAAGGCACGCCAGCCAGCACCTTGGGCCGCACGACGAAACCACCAACGCGCAATAGGCTGATTGCTCTGCCCCCGGCAGGGTCGGTGTACGAATCAACCACATGGGTAACAAACGAGTTCACTCACATGGGTAACACTTTGATTGTCAGGTAGTGCTGCTTCGCCTGGCGTTCATCAATCAATCCTATGGCAATGGGGCCGAAGTGCACACGCCATATCCCATCGGCAACTGCCTCCAATCCGACCACCTCGCCCTGCAAGAGATGACCGACATAGATGATCTTGCCCGCCTGGTAGATCAGCCCCGCTTGCGTCACTCGGTGCGGCAGGATGTAGCTCGCGTACCTCATCTCCTCAAGACGACTCGGATAGGCCCGCATCGACTTTGTGTAGCAACTCTGCGGCGTGCATTGCTCCAACGCCTCGTGCGGCCTTTCCCGATTGTAGTAGCGCCGGAATTCATCCATGCGACGCTGCTGCCTGCTCAACGTGGCTGCCGGCGGCTGCGCCGTCGCTCGCTTGAGCGTGCGATGCATGCGCTCGTGCCGACCGTTCTGCTCAGGATGCCCTCGCTCGATCCGCTCCGGCACAATCCCCAGCTTCAGCCACCAGATCGACAACTGCGACAACCCTCCGCTACCCGTACTCGCGAACGGAACGCCGTTGTCCGTGCGCAGCCGGTCCAGCAAGCCGTAGCGCCGGAACAGTTGCTCGAAGACCGCACGCGTGGGTACCAACTGTGGCCCGATCAAGCCCTTGCAACCCAGCAGATACCGGCTCGCATGGTCCATTACCGTCAACGGATAACACCACCGGTGGTCCCCCGTCAGAAACTGCCCCTTGTAGTCCGCACTCCACAATCCGTTCGGCTCTCGGGTCGAGCGCAATACGCCTTCGTGCGGCATCACGCGACGTCGCAAGCGCCGTGGCGTGATCCGTCCTGCTTGCTTGAGTACGTTGTAAATTGTCGTGCGCGAGGGCACGAGCTCTGCCCCGTACCGGGCCTCCAGCAGCTTCTGGATCTTCTTCGGCCCTTGCTCCATCCCGCTCTGCATTCGCAGCGCCAGGATCGCCTGGCGGATCGCGTAGGGCACGCGCTCCTGCTCACGCCGACGCCGGCTGCGTTCGGCCAGTCCATCCAGCCCTTCTGCTTCGTACCGCTCAAGCCACTTGTAGCCTGTCTTCCGGCTGACGCCATATCGCGCGCACAGCGCGCTCATGCTCTCAACACCCTTGACGTGATCGACCACAAACAAAATTCGTTGGTCCATGGGTTTCAGCTCGCTCCAGGGCATGGGCATCTCCTTTCAGGGTCGCCCATGCAGGGTAGAAAACTGTTACCTATGTGCTTGAACTCAAGTGTTACCTATGTGAGTGAGTCGTACCTCGGCTTTCTTCTCGTTAGTCTTCTTTGCCGAAGCAAAGAAGAGTGNNNGGGTGCAAAAACCAACACCGCCCCCCCAAAAAACGCCCCCCCCCTACTCCTACCCCCAAGGCATCGTAATCGACTTCAGATTAGTAAAACTCTTGATCGCCTCCTGCACACCCTCCTTATAGCCAAGCCCCGAATCCTTGATCCCCCCAAACGGCGTCAGTTCGATACGATAACCAGGCACTTCCCACAGGTTGACCGTACCCACCTGCAACTCATCGGCAAAGCGGGCAAAGTCGTCCATCCGGTTGGTGCATACACCCGAGGACAAACCAAACGCGGTACCGTTGGAAATACGGATGGCGTCACCGATATCCCGGAAGGTAATAATGGGCGAGACGGGCCCAAAGGTTTCCTCGCGCACCACCGTCATGCCCGGATCGACACGATCGATCACCGTAGGCGAATAGCGCGCGCCGTCGCGATGGTTGCCCAGCACCAGCCGCGCCCCCTGCGCCACCGCCTCCTTCACGCGGGACTCGAACAACGCGGCAGCCTCGGCGTCGATCACGGTGCCCATATCCACGGTGCGATCCATCGGGTCGCCATATTTCCAGGCACGGGTCTTTTCCACCACCAGCTCGGTGAAGCGGTCGGCCACAGCCTGGTGCACCAGCATGCGCTTGACTGCAGTGCACCGCTGCCCGGAATTCTTGTACGAGCCCTGCACCGCCAGATCCGCGGCGCGCTCCAGGTCGGCGTCGTCCATCACGATCAGCGGGTCGTTGCCGCCCAGTTCCAGCACCACGCGCTTGTAGCCGGCCTTGCTGGCGATGTACTTGCCGATGCCGACGCCTCCGGTGAAGGTGACTAGGTCCACCGAGGGATGGGTGATCAGCTCGTCGGCGATTTCGCGCGGGTCGCCTGTCACCACCTGCAGCATCTGCGGCGGCAGGCCGGCTTCATACAGGATGTCGGCCAGGTAGCAGGCCGACAGCGGCACCTTTTCCGACGGCTTGAGCACCATGCGGTTGTTGGTGGCGATGGACGGCGCCACCTTGTGCGCGACCTGGTTCATCGGATGGTTGAACGGCGTGATGGCGCAGATCACGCCAAGGAACGGCGAGCGCTGGGTCATCACGCGGCGCTTCTTGCCGTGCGGGGTCAGGTCGCAGGAGAACAACTGGCCGTCGTCGCGCAGGGTTTCGTTGGCGGCAAAGCCGAGCACGTCGGCCACCCGGCCGATCTCGTAGAGCGAGTCCTTCTTGCACAACCCGGATTCGAGCGTGATCAGGTCCGACGCTTCCTCCACCCGCTCGCGCAGCAGCGCGGCGGCGCGGTTGAGGATGGCGGCGCGTTCGAAACGGGTCAGCGTGGAGCGGTAGGCGCGCGCCACGGCAAAGGCATGCCGCACGTCTTCCACGCTGGCCATCGGCACGGTGCCGACCAGCGAGCCGTCGTAGGGGTTGCAGACTTCGATTACGCGCTCGCGCGTGATTTTCTTGCCATCGATACGCAGCGCTTCGGCGCGGAAATGCGGGCTGACCTGGCCGGCGGAAAACTGGGGGGCATTCATGTCGGTTCTCGCGTCAAGGATTCGGGCGGAATGGGGCTGCGCTCAGTGCAGGTGATTGAGCGCGACGTCGAAGATGTCGAAGTTGCGTAGCTGCGCCTTGCCGGGAATGCCCGCAGTGGCGCGGTTGAACACCAGCGGCACGGTCTGCTCCGATACGCCGCCATGCGAGCGCAGCGGCGCGTCCAGGCCGGACAGGTCGTGCCGGCTCTGGCTGGTGCCCAGTACCACATGCTTGCCGCTGACGATCACGAGATCGCCCACACGGTCCGGCGGCAACTCGAAGCGCGCGCAGGCCTCGGCGTTATCGAGCACGCTGTCGATGCCCGGCAGCGCCGCCAGCCGCTCCTTGAGCGCGGCGCGGTCGGCGTCCTCCGGCAGATAGACAGTGGCATACGAGCCGAGCGCGCCGTGATGCACCACGTAGGGATCGGTAATCGGCAGGATCACGCGCGCGCCGCCCGCCTCCACGCCGCGGCCCAGCCAGGCATCGAGCTGGTCCTGCAGGTAGATCACGTTGGGGGCCTTGGTGGCGTCGTCGTGCTTGGCGTTCATGCCGTGGTCGGCGGTCAGCGCCACCACGCAGCCGAGCGCGTCGAGCTGCGCCAGGTATTTGTCCATCATGGCGTAGAAGGCGTTGGCGCCGTCCGAGCCAGGGGCGAACTTGTGCTGGATGTAGTCAGTGGTAGACAGGTACATCAGGTCCGGCCGCCGCGTTTCCATCAGCCGCACGCCTGCCGCAAAGACAAACTCAGACAACTCCGCGCTATAGACGTCCGGCACCTGCATGCCGACCAGCTCCAGCACGTTGTCGATGCCGTTCTCCTCCACCGTGGCCTGGTCGGCCTTCTCCGAGGAAAAGCAGATGCCGCGCATGCCGTAGCCGAGCAGGCGGCGCAGCTTGTCCTTGGCGGTCACCACCACCACGCTGGCGCCGGCATCGGCAAAGGCGGCCAGGATGGTGCCGGCGCGCAGGTACTTGGGGTCGTTCATCATGACTTCCTCGCCGCGCCCGCCGTTGGCGCTGCGATCGAAGAAGTAGTTGCCGCAGATACCGTGCACCGCCGGCGGCGCCCCGCACACGATGGAGAGGTTGTTGGGGTTGGTGAAGGTGGGCACCACGCACGCCCCGCGGAAGCTGGCGCCTTCGGCCAGCAGGCGTTTCAGGTAGGGCGCGCTGCCGCTGGCCGCCGCCGCTTCCAGGTAATCGAATTCACAACCGTCCACGCAGACCACCACCACGGGCTGTTTCATCCATTGGTAGGTGCGCTGATTGACAGTGATGCTCGGTGCGGCGACGCTGGAAAGATTCGGGTTCGACATATCGGGGGTTCCTGCGCGGGAGAGGAAAGGCTTCAGGGCGTATGGGTAGCGGCGCTGCCATCCACGGCGGCATGCATGCGGGCGCGGCCACGTTCCACGTGCTCGCGCATCAGCCTGCCGGCCAGCTCCACGTCGCGCCCGGCAATGGCTGACACGATCTCGCGGTGCTCGCGCGTCGAAGTGGGAATGGCGTTGCTGTCCGCGGACAGCGCCTCGCGCCGGTACAGGGTGAGTTCCTTGACCAGGCGCCGATAGGTATCCACCAGCTTGCGGTTGCCGGCGAGCTCCACCATGCGGTCGTGCAGGGCGAGGTTGAGGCGGGTGTATTCGTCGAGATCGCACGCGGTGCTGGCCGCGCCCATGGCCTCGATCAGCGCGCGCAGCTCGCGCACGCCTTCGGCCGTGATGTTGGCGGCGAGCAGGCGGCCCACGTATTCGTCCAGCACCGCGCGCAGCGCATAGATTTCGTCGGCTTCTTCCAGGGAGATGGCGCGCACGAACACGCCACGGTTTTTCTCGGTGCGCAGCAGGCCGGCCTGCTCCAGCGCCCGGAAGGCTTCGCGCAGCGGGCCGCGCGACACATTGAACTCGCCCGCGAGTTCGATTTCATTGAGCCTGGCGCCGGGTAGCAGACCGCCGGACACGATGCGCATTTCTAGCTCGCGCTGCACGAGGGTGGTCAGCGACTGGCTCTGCAGGATCGCAATATCGCTCGACTGAGCGGCTGGCCGTGACATGAAGACTCCTGATTCGGGACCATCGAAATTCCTGGTTGTCATTAAAGCAAGCAGTTTGTATATTGTCAACAAACTAGCTATCGGCGAAGAGCACGAAGCGCCGCCCAGCATCCTGAAAAGTCCGAGTACACGTCTTGCAATCGTTGAAAAACAAGGGTTTAATGGTGATTTTCGGTGATGCACTGGTGGTGCAACATGCCCCAAAGCACTGCAACAAATTCACCACATTGACACACAATACCACATAAAATGCCACAAGGAGCCCCACATGAAAGCGACGTTCAAGTTCGTTCCGCACCTGGCCGCCGGCGCCCTCGCCCTGTGTTGCGCCAGTGCCGCGATGGCGCAGAAGACCACCCTCACCGTCTATACGGCGTGGGAGATCGAAACGCTGAAGCCCTACGCCGAGGGCTTCGCCAAGGTCGCCCCGGACATCGAACTGAAGTACGTGCGGGATTCCACCGGCGTGATCACCGCCAAGGCGCTCGCGGAAAAAGCCAATCCGCAGGCCGACGTGATCGCCGGGCTGGCTGCATCCAGCCTGGAACTGCTTAAACAGGAAAACATGCTGACGCCTTATTTGCCAAAGGGCTTCGACCGTCTCACCCGCGACTACAGCGACAAGGCCACGCCGCCTAACTGGGTCGGCCTGGACGTATGGGGCGCCACCATCTGCTTCAACACCGTGGAGGCCAAGAAGCGCAACCTGCCCAGGCCCGAAACGTGGCGCGACCTGACCAAGCCCGTCTACAAGGGCATGATCGTGATGCCCAACCCGGCGTCGTCCGGCACAGGCTTTCTCGACGTGACCGCCTGGCTGCAACTGTTTGGCGAGCAGGAAGGCTGGAAGTACATGGACGCGCTGCACGAAAACATTGCCCAGTACACGCACTCCGGATCCAAGCCGTGCAAGCAGGCGGGCGCCGGCGAGTTCCCGATTGGCATCTCGTTCGAGCTGCGCGCGCACAAGACCAAGGCCTCGGGCGCGCCCATCGACATGATCTTCCCGACAGAGGGGCTGGGCTACGACATCGAGGCCGCCGGCATCGTCAAGGGCACCAAAAAGCTGGAGGCCGCGCAGCGTTACCTGGACTGGCTGGCCAGCAAGGAAGCCAATGAACTGTTCGCCCGCGACTGGGCCATCGTGGCCTATCCCGGCATCGCCAAGAAGGTGGAGAGCATCCCGGTGAACTACGAAAAGATGCTGGTCAAGAACGACTTCAGCTATATCGCCAGGAACCGCGAGCGCGTGCTCAACGAATGGCAGAAGCGCTATAGCGGCAAGTCGGAAAAGCAATAAGGCAAACAATATGGCCGCCAGCGCGCGCGGGCATGACGCCATGCCCGTGCGCGGCAGCGAGCCAAGCCAGTCCTCACCCCCGCAAGAGGCGACACGCCATGCAAAACATGACCGCCAGGCACGATAGCTACCTCAGCCTGCAAGGCATCCAGAAGCGCTTCGGCGGCTTTACCGCCCTGCAACATATCGACCTGGAGGTACGCCAGGGCGAGCTGCTGTGTTTCCTCGGGCCCTCGGGCTGCGGCAAGACCACCTTGCTGCGCATCATCGCCGGGCTGGAATCGCAAAGCGCCGGCACCATCATCCAGGCCGGCCGCGACATCTCCACCCTGCCGCCGATGGAACGCGACTACGGCATCGTGTTCCAGTCCTACGCGCTGTTCCCCAACCTCACCGTGGCGGACAACGTGGCCTATGGCCTGGTCAACCGCCGCATGCCGCGCGCGCAGCGGCTGGAGCGCGTGGCGGAACTGCTGACCATGGTCGGCCTGCCCGAGCGCGGCGGGCAGTACCCAGCCCAGCTCTCCGGCGGGCAGCAGCAGCGCGTGGCCATCGCCCGCGCGCTGGCTACCTCGCCGGGCCTGCTGCTGCTGGACGAGCCGCTCTCCGCGCTGGACGCACGCGTGCGCGGGCGGCTGCGCGGCGAGATCCGCGCGCTGCAGCAGCGGCTGAACATCACCACCATCCTGGTCACGCACGACCAGGAAGAAGCGCTGTCGATGGCCGACCGTATCGTGGTGATGAACCAGGGCGCCATCGAGCAGATCGGCACGCCCGCGCAGATCTACCAGCGCCCTTCCACGCCGTTCGCCGCCGATTTTGTCGGCCGCACCAATATGCTGGCGGCGCGCGTGGGCGGCGACGGCGAACTGCACCTTGGCGGCACGCGCATGCGCTGCGCGACGCCGCCCGGCTGTTGCACGGATGAATCCGTGCAGGTGTTCTTCCGACCAGAGGATGTCTGCGTGCGCGGCATCGAGCAGCACGGCGGCAACGTGCTGGACGCTACCGTTGACAAGATCGAGTTCCTGGGCGCGTTTTCCCGCCTCACGCTCAGGTTGCCGGACACGGGCGGCCACTGCGCCACGCTCTACGCGGATCTTTCGCTGAACGACCTGCACGACTTGCGCCCCGGCGCCGGCGATTTGCTGCGCCTGGCCATTCCCGCCGACCGCATCCGCATCTTCCGCCAAGCATGAGCCTCAGCCTATCCACCGCCCCGGTGGCTGAAGCCACCCCCGCCGCCACCCGCGTGCGCGCGCACTGGACCGACCGCCTGGCGCTCGCCCTGCTGGGCGTGGCCGCGCTGGCCCTGCTGTGCTTCGTGCTGGCGCCCATCGTGATGATCCTGGCCAAGAGCGTGCAGAACCGCGACGGCAGCCTCGCCGGCCTCGCGCACTTCCGCGCCTACCTGGAGTCTCCCGCGCTGCTGCGCTCGGTGTGGAACAGCGTGTGGGTGTCGGCGCTGGCCACCGCGCTGACCGTGCCGCTGGCTTTCACCTTCGCCTATGCCCTCACGCGCAGCCGCATCGCCTGCAAGGGCATGCTGCGCAACCTGGCGATGATCCCGCTGCTGGCGCCTTCGTTGCTGGCGGCGATCTCCTTTATCTTCTGGTTCGGCAACCAGGGCCTGCTCAAGCCCTACATGGGCGAGACGCAGATCTACGGCCCGCTGGGCATCGTCGCGTCGATGGTGTTCGCCACCTTCCCGCATGCGCTGATGATCCTGATCACCGCGCTGTCGCTGACGGACGCGCGCCTGTACGAAGCCGCCGATGCGCTCGGCACCTCCACGCTGCGCAAGTTCCTCACCATCACGGTGCCCGGCGCGCGCTACGGGCTGGTCAGCGCGGCCATGCTCGTGTTCACCTATGCGATCTCCGACTTCGGCATTCCCAAGGTGATCGGCGGCAACTTCCATATGCTGGCCACCGATATCTACAAGCTGGTGATCGGCATGCAGGATTTCTCGCAGGGGGCGGTGGTATCGCTGATGCTGCTGGTGCCAGTGGCCGTCACTTATTACATCGACGCGCGCGCGCAGCGCCGCCAGATGGCGCTGATGACCGCCCGCTCCGTGCCGTACGTGCCGCGCCGCAGCCGCCGCTTCGATCTTTCCATGGCCGCGTTCTGCTGGATCATGGCAGCGCTGATGGTGGCGGTGATGGGCATGGCGATCTACGCATCGTTCGTCAAGCTGTGGCCCTATAACTTCTCGCTCTCGCTCGATCACTACCGGGTTGGCCTGGTGGAAGGCGGCGTGGTGGACTCGTACTTCAACAGCCTGCGCATGGCGATTGCCTGCGCGCTGCTGGGTCCCGTCTTTATCTTCAGCACAGCCTACCTGCTGGAGAAGACGCGCGGACTGGACTGGCTGCGCGGCTTCGTGCGGCTGATGGCGGTGCTGCCGATGGGCGTGCCGGGGCTGGTGCTCGGGCTGGGCTACATCTTCTTCTTCGTGCCGGCGGCCAACCCGCTCAACGTCATGTACCAGACGCTGGGCATCCTGGTGCTGGTGACCATCGTGCACTACTACGCCTCCTGCCACCTGACCGCGGTGACCGCGCTCAAGCTGCTCGACAGCGAGTTCGAAGCGGTTTCCGCCTCGCTCAAGGTGCCCTTCTACACCACCTTCCTCAGGGTCACGGTGCCGGCCTGCCTGCCCGCCATCCTGGACATCTCGCGCTACCTGTTCATCAACGCCATGACCACCGTATCGGCGGTTGTCTTCCTGTATGGCGCGGATACCAAGCTGGCCTCGGTGGAGATCGTCAACCTCGACGAGAGCGGCGACATCGGTCCCGCTGCCGCCATGGCCACGCTGGTGGTGCTGACCTCCGCGTTCGCCTGCCTGCTGTACTACCTGCTGCAGCGCGTGCTCGATGCAAGGACGCAGGCCTGGCGGCAATCCGGCCGCAACGACTGATCACAACCCAACGGCATTCCGTGCCCACGAGGCACGGAAGCCATCACTCCAACGATCCCAATCCCTGAATCCATCCCTGGAGCACAACCATGATCCGCGGCAACGACCCCATCCTGCTGACCCCCGGCCCCCTCACCACCTCGCTCGCCACCAAGCAAGCCATGCTGCGCGACTGGGGATCCTGGGACATCAGCTTCAACGCCATCACCCGCAGCCTGTGCGACGACCTCATCGCCATCGTGCACGGACAGGGCACCCACGTCTGCGTGCCCATGCAGGGCAGCGGCACCTTCTCGGTGGAAGCCGCCATCGCCAACGTCGTGCCGCGCGACGGCAAGGTGCTGGTACCGCAGAACGGCGCCTATTGCCAGCGCATCCTCAAGATCTGCAAGGTATTGGGCCGCGCCAGCGTGGAACTGCCGATCCCCGAAGACCAGCCAGCGGCCGCCGCGCTGATCGAAGCCGCGTTCGCCCGCGATCCGTCGATCACCCATGTGGCGCAGGTCCATTGCGAAACCGGCGCCGGCGTGCTCAACCCCCTGCCCGAGATCGCCGCGCTATGCGCGCGCCTGGGCAAGGGCCTGATCGTGGATGCCATGAGCTCCTTCGGCGCGCTGGACATCGACGCGCGCACCATGCCGTTCGACGCGCTGGTGGCCGCCACGGGCAAGTGCATCGAAGGCGTACCGGGCATGGGCTTTGTGCTGGTGAAGAAGGCCGTGCTGGAAGCCGGCCAGGGCAACAGCCATTCGCTGGCGCTGGACCTGTACGACCAGTACACCTATATGCAGAAGACCACCCAATGGCGCTTCACGCCGCCCACGCACGTGGTAGCGGCCTTCCGTGCCGCGCTCGACCAGTTCCTGGAAGAAGGCGGGCAGCCGGTACGCGGTGCGCGTTATCAAGCCAACTATGAAACGCTGGTGAGCGGCATGGCGGAACTGGGCTTCCGCCCCTTCCTCTCGCCCGCCGTGCAGGCGCCGATCATCGTAACGTTCCATGCACCGTCCGATGCGCGCTATGACTTCAAGACCTTCTACGCCAAGGTACGCGAACGCGGCTACATCCTCTACCCCGGCAAGCTGACACAAGTCGAGACATTCCGCGTGGGCTGCATCGGCGCCATCGACGCCAACGAGATGCGCAACGTGGTAAGCGCAATCAGCGAAACGCTCCGGGAAATGGGCATCGAAATGAAGGCACCGCTGGCGCGGGCGGCTTGAGGCACTTGCACCGCCGTCGCCCAACCGGCGCGCCTTCTTTGCCTAC
>JYOD01000068.1 GCA_000955785.1 Burkholderiaceae bacterium 16 | reverse complement strand
GGCGATGACCGCGGCATAGGGCAAGGCCCAGCGCCGGCGCGTAGCGGTGTCCTCGATCACGGCCTGGGTCTGCCGCAACTCAAGGATACGGCCCTGCCGCAGCGGCTGGATGAGATCGTCGGCCACGTAACTGACGGTCATGCCGATATGCAGGTGCCGGCGACTCTCCAGGATCCGCTTCGGATCGTCGAGCATCCGACCGATGGTCAGATACAAGCGGTACAGGTCGGCGCTCGGGGCGAGGCGCAATGCGTCAAGAATGTCCATGACGCACAGTTTACCGTTTAGCGTGGCAGCGGTAGCAGTTCGTGGACCCGGCTGATGGGGTGGGCTGGCAGGCGCTCCAGGGTATCCTTGAGCCAGCCATAGGGCTCGATACCATTCAGGCGACAGGTACCCAGCAGCGAGTACATCGTCGCGGCGGCACGCCCGCCACGCGGCGAGCCCACGAACATAAAATTCGCTCTGCCAACGGCAATCGGGCGGATGGCGCGCTCGAGGCGATTGTTGTCCGGCTCCAGGATACCGCTTTCGGTGTAGCGCACGAGGGCCTGCCAATGTCGCAGTGCATAGCCGAAGGCCTGCTCCAACGGCTGCCTGGCCAGCAGACCATGGGCATTGCCCAGCAGCCACTGGTGGAACTGCGCGAGCAGCGGCACGGATTGCGCCTGTCGCTCTGCCAGTTTGTGATCCGGTGGCTTGTCCTTGATGCCGGCCTCAATGGCATACAGCCGAGCGATCCACGCCAGCGCCTGTGCGGCCAACCCCGGCGCCTTCTGCACCTTGGCGATCTCGAAGAACCGTCTCCTGCAATGCGCCCAGCAACCGACTTCGATGATGCGGCCGGTGCGATAGAGGGCATCGTGGCCACTGTAGGCGTCGGCCTGCAGGTACCCCCGATAGTCGCGCAGGAAGGTGAGCGGATGGGTGGCGGCACGGGATTCGGCGAACTCGAACATGACCGCCGGCGGGTGATCGACCCACAGCCCGTTCTCCTGCCGCTGTCCGGCTCCGAGGTAGCCCCACAGGTGCGCCTGCTTGGTGGTGGCACGCCCGCGTTCGAGCAACGGCAGCGTGGTGTCGTCCAGGTGCAGGCGCGGTGCCTGCAGGATGTGGGTGCGCAAGGATGGCAAGAGCGTCTGCAGCAGCTCGGCCGACCCCAGCTTCCATTCGCATAGCGTGGCACGCGGCAGATGAATGCCCAGGCGGGCGTAGCCCATCTCCTGCCGGTGGATCGGCAAGTGGTCCACAAAGGTATTGACCTGGATGTTGGCGAGCAGGCCCGCGCTGGCGTTGCTCTTGGGTAACGGCGAGGGCTGCGCGGTGGCGGTCACGATGGTGGACTCACCATTCTTCATGGCCGCATACTTGAAGCGGATGTGCTCGATCACGCTGAGCTTTGCCGGCTCGTAATGCAGCGTCTCGCTGCGCTCCTCGCCGATGCGCTGCAGTGAATCGAAGGCGGCCTTCTCCGTCGCAGACAGATCGTATTCGATCCGCGTGCGCGGCAGATCCTTGGGCAGTGCCGGGCGCCCCTTGCGGGTGTGGCCCGCCACCTTGACCTCTGCGGCGGTTGGCGGAGCCGGCAGCTCCAGCGGTGCGGCAAAGAGTTCGGCCTGACCCGGCAGACGCTCGGAACTGGCGCCGAACTGCGCGCGGTTAAGCTGCGCGATCTGGTGCTTCAATATCTCCAGTTGCTCCCACAGCGCTCGGGCGACCCGGTTCTGCTCCAGCGCGAGGGTACGTACCGCCTCGAGATCGGCTGGCAGGTCGGAGGGTGTCAGTACCGGAAGCATGGCGCCATGATGCGCCAGCGCCGGCAGGTTTACAAGTCACAAGATGCGCGTGGCCGCGACGGTGCAGTGGGGCCGAACCACAGGGATCTCGATGCCTTCGAGCCAGGCGTTCAATTCGGCCAGCGTGAAGCCACGCTGGGCTAGCGTCGCCGGCGAAGGAAACCGGCCGCGCGAAAGCCGCTTGTACCACAACGCGAAGCCGGTGCGGTCCCAATACAGAATCTTGACCTTCGATCGATCGCGGCCGACGAAGACAAACAGGTGGCCCGACAGGGGATTCTTGGCCAGCAACGGCTCCACCAGATACGACAGGCCGTCGATGGACTTGCGCATGTCGACCGCGTCACGGCAGATGAAAGCCTGCACATCGCCGCTGATCAGCACCGGCCGCCTCCCAACTGCCCCAGCACGAAGCGCACGATGCGTTCGGCATGCACCCCGGCCATCTCGATACGTGCGCCGCCCAGCGTGACGACCACTTGGTCGCGTGACTTCGATGGTGCCGGGTCGCTCGCCGGCAGGACATTCGGTAGCGCTGTCGTTGCCGCGGCGATGAATGCCGTATCCGCGGTCACTGCCATGGGCGGCGTCACCGGTGGCTCGTGGTTCAATCGCTTGCGCCACAGACCGAAGGTGCTAACGGCCAAGCCGTGCTGTCGGCAGAAGGCTCGAATGTTCCCGCCGCTGTGACCCCATTGTGCGAGCATCTCGCGCCAGAAGGCTTCGTCGTGCCGGTTATACCTTGCCCCTGCTCGTCCGCTCATACCCTCGCGCTGATCCGCCATCACCCCACTCCCGCCTACCGTGAAGCCGTAACCTTCTCATCAGCGCCCACGACTCGCCAGCCGGGTTCCGCTGACGGTTACCTGTCGCAGAAGTCCCCCCAGTCAGGCTACTGGAGTCTTCCTTCCCCCATATCGTTCTGTTACCGTAGCCCCAAGCGAGCGCCCTGATCCGCTCGTGGCGAGAAGGCCGATCAAAGCCTGCTTCGAGCGAACTTTCTTGTCCGTGATCGCCAGCGCAAGGTACAGGTCCAGTCGCAAGTTAGCACGATGATTTCGGCGGACAGGATGAAATCCGTGCGCACCGCGCCGCGGATCTTCGCCTTCTCTCGTCAACTGCTGACTCCGTCGGAGGATCTTGTGCCTGATGCCTGCCAGGAGAATCTACTTCGCCCCGCGGCTCTCCGTGCATGAAGCGGTGCGCGATCTTGTCAAGTCCTTCGTAGCAAAGGAAAGCGCCGCCCACCATCAGCAGTGGCACGATTGCCCAGGGGGTCGCAGCACTGATTGCGAGCGCGGCCGGTACCAGAATCGCCTTGTTGCGCAAGAAACCCAACGCAAACGCCCACACAACCGGCAACTCGCGATCGGCTTTTACGCCGCTGACCTGTTGCGCATTGAGGGCAAGATCGTCATCCAGGACGCCAGCGGTCTTCCTGGCAGCCACCTTGCTCATGGTTGCCACATCGACAAGAATCGAGGTGATGTCGTCGACCAGCAGAAGCAGGCTGGTGCCGGCCATATTTCAAGCTCGCATGTCGGTGCTGAGTAAGAGAGACCCTTCAGGTGATCAAGGCCGCATGGCAAGATATTGCCATATGGAAAGACGGCGATTGATCCCATACCCACGCTATTTGCGGGCGATCTTGGCGGTTCGCCTTCCGGTTGGCTGTTAGCTTGCGCAGGCTAAAATCCAGCGAGAATCGATCATGTCACTCCGGCATGGCCCAGTTCCCATTGGCCGGCGGATGTTCGATGTTTCCGCCGAAGAAACCCTGGAACTCGGCCGAGAGTTTGGCCTGGTGGATTGCTACCTCGGTCAGCGTAAGGATACGCAGGGCCGGGACGCGGTCACCTGGAGTGGCATTGCCATGCAGTTGCGTTCCGGCGTCGCGTAGTCTCAGCCTGCGGCTTTCGATTGTCTCTCCCTGCGCATGAACCCCCCTTGTGAGCTAGGATTTCCCAGGCTCTGGGAGATAGCCATGGTTCAAAAACTGTTCCACGAACTGCCCGTGGATGAACGCGGCGACTTTGAATCCGCCTGCGCGCGGCATGGATTTGTTCGAGAAGACTTCGAGGTGGGCGAGGAAGAGGGTATTTCGCAAGGCAGCGGGTCGAGTCATATCCCCCGGAAAATCACTGTCGCCCGAGTTGGCGGAGGCGTCCAAGTCTATCCCGCCGCTACCGGCATTTCGTGGACAGTCGCATTTGAGCGAGATCTGGAGCGCGGCGAATTTGGATTTCCTCTTGCGGACTAGCTAAGGGATGGGGGAGGTCGCTGCGTGGAAGAAACGGGGGAGGGGTGTGCTGAAGCAGGCTAAATCGAGGTGGTGGTGCCGACACCGGCGGTTAGCAAGTATTCCCACCGTGGGGAGATGGGGGGAATGGACCCTGGCTTTGGGATGCACAAATGAAAACAGCGCCTTGGTTAAGGCGCTGTTTTGCAAGACAAATTCTTGGGGTGGCTGATGGGACTCGAACCCACGACGACAGGAATCACAATCCTGGACTCTACCAACTGAGCTACAGCCACCGTAGAGGTTGTTCAGCTGGCTGCTGAGCAACGAAGAACAAGATCATACAATACCAAAAGGTGGATGGCTAGTACTCTGCACAAATTTTTTCTCTGTGCCGCCTTATGCGATTTCAGCTGGTTAGGTCGGTTACTGCGACGCGCGCAAGTGAGTGCTGCCGTAGTCCACCTATGAAAGCTTGGCCGACTCCTCCAACTCAAGCATGCGGCAGATGGCTGCCATGCTGCCCACCATGGTGCGTCGTTGCGCACCCTGGTAGATACGCACGCCTTTGGATTGGCGGAAGGGTACGGGCTTGACGGGGCGGCGGGCGGAGAGGCGGTTGGCTGGCAGCATGGCTACACCTGGTGACTTGCAACAACAGTTAGCGGTGCCCGACTAGCGGGCGGCGTTGGCACAATCGGGCGTCGGCGTGATACGGGCTTGCCCGCCTCAGCCGCACTCGTCAGAAGCCGCTGGGTCGGATCAAGCCGACGGCGATACCTTCCAGAGAGAATTCTTCGCGGCCGGGGCGCACGATAATGCTGGGGAAATCGGGATTCTCCGCAATGAGTTCGATCGAGTCGCCGCGACGGTTGAGGCGTTTGACGGTGACGTCGTCTCCCAGTCGCGCAACGACGATCTTGCCGTTCGGGGCCTCGCTGGCACGCTTGACCGCAAGCAGATCGCCATCGAGGATGCCGGCGTCCCGCATGCTCAGGCCACGTACCCGGAGCAGGTAATCAGGTTGCACGTCGAATACCGAAGCGTCGACCTGGTATTGGCGGTCGATGTGTTCTGCGGCAAGGATCGGGCTACCGGCCGCGACGCGCCCGACCAGGGGCAGCGTCAGCTGCATCACGCCGGCCATTGGCAGCGAGAATTGGTCTGGTAGCTCTGAGTCGCTGCGCGAAACCTTGAGCCGGATGCCGCGCGAGGCGCCTGGGGTGAGTTCGATTACGCCCTTGCGGGCCAGGGCCCTCAAGTGTTCCTCGGCAGCATTGGGCGATGAGAAGCCGAACTTGGCGGCGATCTCGGCGCGTGTGGGCGGAAAGCCCGTGTGCTGGAGGCTGCTGCGAATCAGGTCGAAAATCTGCTGCTGTCGCGGTGTCAGGGTCGCCATGGTCGCCGTGTTGGAAAGCACTGTATGTTTAAACAGTATGCTGTGATTTTATACAGTATCGAGTGAAGTGCAAGCGGAATTTTGGGAGTTTGCGCATCGACCGGTGCGTTGGGCGCGGCTCACCGTGCCGTGTGGCGCGAGCCTGGGCGTTACAATTCGCGGCACTTGCAGCCTCATTCTTCGCTCGCTGCTTAACCTTTCCGGCTTTCGATCGCTATCTCGCCATGTCTCTCCTGCCTCGCGTCGTCGTGCTTGCTACCGGTGGCACCATTGCCGGTTCTTCGTCCAGTGCTGCCAGCAGCGCGAAGTACCAGGCGGCCACGGTGCCTGTGACGGCGCTGCTTGATGCGGTGCCGGCGCTCGGCGCCGTGGCCCGCGTCGAGGCGGAGCAGGTGGCGCAGGTGGATAGCAAGGACATGTCGTTCGCCCTCTGGGCCCGGTTGGTTGAACGCGTTGCGTTCTGGTCCGCGCAGGCCGATGTGGCGGGCATTGTGATTACCCATGGCACCGATACGCTGGAGGAGACGGCAATGCTGCTGCATCTGGCATGTGTGGGCACGGTGCCGGTGGTGCTGACGGCGGCGATGCGACCTTCCACCTCCCTGTCGGCTGACGGTCCCTTGAATCTGCTGGACGCGGTACGGGTAGCCGCGAGCGCAGGGGCGGCGGGCAAGGGCGTGCTACTGGTGACTAATCAGGAAATCCATGCCGGGCGAGATGTGGTGAAGGGACATACGTCAGCGGTCAACGCCTTTGTGTCGCCGCTGGCCGGCCCGATCGGGTTTGTGCAGGACGACCTCGTGCGATTTGTCCGTGCGCCCCGACTGTTGCCGGACCGGGCCTGGGCAGTGCCATCGAAGTGGCCGCAGGTGGAGATTCTTGCCAGTTACGCGGAGCCCGGCCGGTTGGTGGTGGATGCCTTGGCGCAGGCAGGTGTGGCGGGGCTGGTCGTGGCGGCCGCAGGCAACGGGTCGGTTCACCAGTCGCTGGTCGATGCGCTGGTGGACGCGGCCGGGGCGGGAGTGGCCGTGGTGCGTAGTTCGCGCACCGGGGCAGGGCATGTGGCAATACCGGCACCTCCACGGCCGGCTTCGGGTGCCTTCGTCTCCGCCGGCGATCTCAATCCATATAAGGCGCGCGTGCTCCTGATGCTGGCCCTGGCGGCAACGCCGGGACTGGCCGCGGATCCCGCTGCGTTGCAGGCGCTGTTCGCCGAAAACTAAGGCGGCTTGCTCCAGAAGGCAAAAGCACGCTATACTTTAAGGCTATCCAACCTTGCTGCACCGGACATGGCGCCCGGGCGGCTTATCCAAAAGGAGCGTCAATGCGTCATTACGAAATCGTATTTATCGTCCATCCGGACCAGAGCGAACAAGTTCCGGCCATGATCGAGCGTTACAAGACGCTGGTCACGTCGCAGGAAGGCCAGATCCACCGCGTGGAAGACTGGGGCCGCCGTCAGATGGCCTACATGATCCAGAAGCTGGCCAAGGCTCACTACGTTTGCCTGAACATCGAATGCGGCAAGGAAACCCTGGCTGAACTCGAACACGCGTTCAAGTTCAACGACGCGGTGCTGCGCCACCTCATCGTTCAGACCAAGAAGGCCGAAACCGCACCGTCCCCGATGATGAAGGAAGTGCAGCGCGAAGAAGCCCGCAAGGCCGCGCAACAGACCAGCGAAGTCCAGGCCGCCTAAGTGCGGACTGTTGTGGTTGCCGTGGGCGTTGAACGCCGCGGCGGCAAGTGCGGGCATCGGTGCGGGAGAGTGCGTTGAACCAGTTAAGGCTCTGCGCAACGCTCGCGGAACGCGATGCCTTGCGTTACACCCCGGCCGGGGTCCCCGTTGTCAACTGCATCTTGCAGTACGCGGGCGAGACGGTCGAGGCGCAAACGCCCAGGCAGGTGGAGTTCGCCATCGCCGCCATGGGAATCGGTCAGATCGGCCAGCGGCTTGAGCGGACTCCGCTCGGCGCGATGCTCGACTGCGAAGGATTCCTGGCCCGCAAGCACCGCAACAGCAAGGCTCTCGTCTTTCACATCACTGGATGTAAAGCATTCGAAAAGGATTGAATCATGGCATTCGTCAAACGTGACAACAAGAACAAGAAGCGCTTCCAGCAGCAAAACCCGCTGTTCAAGCGCAAGCGCTTCTGCCGCTTCACCGTGGCTGGCGTGGAACAGATCGACTACAAGGATCTGGACACCCTGAAGGATTTCATCGGCGACAACGGCAAGATTACCCCGGCCCGCCTGACCGGCACCAAGGCGCACTATCAGCGTCAGCTCGATACGGCTATCAAGCGCGCGCGTTTCCTCGCGCTGATGCCTTACACCGACCTGCACAAGAACTGATCGGCCCTAGGTCCGTTAAGGAGAAAACACGATGCAAATTATTCTGCTTGAAAAAGTCATCAATCTGGGCAACCTGGGTGACATCGTTCGCGTGAAGGACGGCTACGCCCGTAACTTCCTGATCCCGAACAAGAAGGCCCGCCGTGCTACCCAGACCGCTATCAGCGAGTTCGAAGTCAAGCGCGCTGAACTGGAAAAGGCAGCTGCCGAGAAGCTGGCCGCGGCGCAAGCCGAAGGCGAAAAGCTGAATGGCCTGACCGTGCAAATCACCCAGAAGTCGGGTGTGGACGGCCGCCTGTTCGGTTCCGTTACCAACGCCGACATCGCCGAAGCACTGGCTGGTCAAGGCTTCAAGGTTGAGAAGGCGCAAGTGCGCCTGCCGAATGGCCCGCTGAAGATCGTCGGCGACCATCCGGTCAGCGTTTCGCTGCACACCGACGTGCTGGTCGACGTGACGGTTTCCGTCCTGGGCGAACACGTCTAAGCATTGATCTTGCCACCGGTCCCGCTTGCCTGTTTGGCTGGCAGGGACCGGTTGCCGGTATCGAGCTTGACCAAACAAAAAGGCAGGAGCGTTTTGCTCCTGCCTTTTTGTTTGGCCGCTACCCTCGTTTGCATCATTGCCTCCGGGCTGGTTGCCCCGCCGTCACTTGGCCGGACGCGGTAACAACCGACTGCGAATTCTCCCCCGGCTGTCTGGCGGCGACCGTTATAATCCCTTCCCATGAACGCGCCCGTCGCAGACCCCCAACTAGATAATCTCAAGGTTCCACCGCACTCCATCGAGGCCGAGCAATCGGTGCTGGGTGGCTTGCTGCTGGACAATGCAGCCTGGGACCGTATCGCCGATTTCCTGTCCGAAGCGGACTTCTACCGCTTCGATCACCGGATGATCTTCCAGAGCATTTCCCGGTTGATCGCCGCCACCAAGCCCGCCGACGTCATCACTGTCTACGAGACGCTGCAGGTTGCTGGCAAGGCGGAGGAGGTGGGCGGCCTGGCCTATCTGAATTCGCTGGCGCAGAACACGCCTAGCGCTGCCAATATCCGCCGCTATGCGGAAATCGTGCGCGAGCGTTCGGTGCTGCGCAAGCTGGTCACCGCGGCCGACGATATCGCCAGTGCGGCCTTTGCCCCCAAGGGGCGCGAAGTGCGGGAACTGCTCGACGAAGCCGAATCGAAGGTGTTCGCCATCGCCGAGGAGGGCTCGCGCGGGCAGAAGGGCTTCCAGGAGATCCAGCCGCTGCTGACGCAGGTGGTGGAGCGCATCGACGAGTTGTACCACCGTGACTCGAGTACCGATGTGACGGGCGTGCCGACGGGATTTATCGATCTGGACCGCATGACCAGCGGCATGCAGGCAGGCGACCTGATCATCGTTGCGGGGCGCCCCTCGATGGGTAAGACCGCCTTCTCGCTGAATATCGGCGAGCACGTGGCGGTGGAGCAGGGCCTGCCGGTGGCGGTGTTCTCGATGGAAATGGCCGGCACACAGCTGGCCATGCGTATGCTCGGCTCGGTCGGCCGCCTGGATCAGCACCGCCTGCGTACCGGCCGCCTGCTCGACGAGGACTGGCCACGGCTCACGCATGCCATCCAGCGCATGAACGATGCCCAGCTGTTCATCGACGAAACCCCGGCGCTTAGCTCGATGGAACTGCGGGCCCGCTCGCGGCGGCTGGCGCGCCAGTGCGGCCAGCTTGGCCTGATCATCATCGACTATTTGCAGCTGATGTCGGGCTCGGGCGGTGGTGAAAACCGCGCGACCGAAATCTCGGAAATCTCGCGTTCGCTCAAGGGGCTGGCCAAGGAACTCAATTGTCCGGTGATTGCGCTCTCGCAGCTGAACCGTAGCCTTGAGCAGCGGCCCAACAAGCGCCCGGTGATGTCCGACTTGCGTGAATCCGGCGCTATCGAACAGGATGCCGACGTGATCCTGTTTATTTACCGTGATGAGGTCTACAACCCGGATTCGCAGGACAAGGGCACGGCCGAAATTATTATCGGTAAACAGCGTAACGGCCCCATCGGGACCGTGCGCCTGACCTTCCTGGGTCAATTCACGAAGTTTGACAACTTCAGCGGCGGCCCCGCTTTCTTCGACAACGATACCTGAAGCCTGTCCTGGCGCGGCTTGCCGGGCATCGTGGCTCGGCGGCGACGGTGGATTGTCCATGCCGTTTGTCAAAGTCCTCCGGCTTCGCTCCACAACCCTGTAAAATATTGCGTTTTGATGACAGCCGCCCCAGGGCGGCTGTCATGCAATGCGTACCTGCCTCATTCAGCAATAACCCGCGGCGCCCCCGCGCTTCGACAAGGAACATTCCATGTTCGGCCGATTCATGCCCACCGAGGGCAAGTTCTTCGAATACTTCAACCAGCATGCCGATTGCGCGGTGACCGCCGCCCGCGAGCTGGAGGTGCTGGTCAACGACCTGCCCAATGCCGAGGCGCATGCGCGCCGCGTGCAGGCCACTGAAAAGAAGGCCGACCGCATTACGCACGACACGATCGACCTGCTGCACAAGACCTTCATCACGCCGCTGGACCGCGACGAGATTCACAAGCTCATCACCACCATGGACGATATCCTCGACCTGATGGAAGACGTGGCGGAAACCATCTCGCTGTACGACGTGACCAGCCTGACGGACGAGGCGCGCAAGCTCGCGGCCATCTGCGTGCAGTGCTGCGACCAGGTCAAGATCGCGGTCGGCCTGCTTGAAGACATGAGCAATGCCAGCGCCATCCTGAAGACGGCGCAGCAGATTGACCAGCTCGAGTCCGAGGCCGATCGCGTGATGCGCGCGGCGATGTCCAAGCTGTTCCGCGACGAGACGGACGTCAAGCGTCTGATCAAGCTGAAGGCCATCTACGAGCAACTGGAAACCATCACCGACAAGTGCGAGGACGTTGCCAACATCATCGAAGGCATCGTCCTGGAAAACGCCTGAGGCACACATCGGAATGCAGACCATACAAATGAGCTTGTGGGTGATCGCCCTGCTGGTGGCGCTCGCCTTGCTGTTCGATTTCATGAACGGCTTCCACGATGCCGCGAACTCGATTGCCACGGTGGTGTCGACGGGCGTGCTCAAGCCGCACCATGCGGTGGCCATGGCCGCCATGTGCAACGTGGTGGCTATCTTTATCTTCCACCTCAAGGTGGCGGCCACGGTGGGAACCGGCACGATCGACGTCAATATCGTCGATCACTATGTCATCTTCGGCGCCCTGATGGGTGCCATTGCCTGGAACCTGATCACCTGGTACTACGGCATTCCCTCATCGTCCTCGCACGCGCTGATCGGCGGCCTGGTTGGCGCCGCGGTGGCCAAGAGCGGCACCGGTGCGCTGGTTGGTGGTGGCTTGCTCAAGACCGTGGCCTTTATCGTGATCTCACCGCTGCTGGGTTTCCTGCTCGGTTCGCTGATGATGGTGATCGTGGCCTGGACGTTTTTTCGCACGCCGCCGTCGCGGGTGGACCGCTGGTTCCGCAGGCTGCAGCTGATCTCGGCCTCGCTTTACAGCCTGGGCCACGGAGGCAATGACGCGCAAAAGACCATCGGCATCATCTGGATGTTGCTGATCGCCAGCGGTCACGTGGCGCAGGGCGGCGCGGAGCCGCCGGTCTGGGTCATCGTTTCCTGCTACGTGGCGATCGGCATGGGTACCATGTTCGGTGGCTGGCGCATCGTGCGTACCATGGGCCAGAAGATCACCAAGCTCAAGCCGGTAGGCGGCTTCTGCGCGGAGACCGGTGGTGCGATCACGCTGTTCATCGCTTCGGCGCTGGGCGTGCCGGTGTCGACCACGCACACCATCACGGGCGCCATCGTCGGCGTGGGTTCGGTGCAGAAGATGTCGGCGGTGCGCTGGGGCGTGGCGGGCAACATCGTCTGGGCCTGGGTGCTGACCATTCCGGCTTCTGCCTTCATGGCAGCCATCGCGTGGTGGATTGGCCGGCACGTGCTCTGAACGGTCGGACACCTCTTCGACAAGAATGCAAAAAGCCAGGCGCGATGCCTGGCTTTTTGTTTGTCGCGGTGCGGGAGAGCGTATGCCGTCAGCGATTGGCGAATGCGGCGATGGGGTCGTCGTCCACCGGCGCCGGCGGCGCAACCGATGGCTGAGGCGCCGGTGAGGCAGCCGGGGGAGGCGTAAACCCTGTCGCGACCCGTCGGGCACCGTTGTAGCGGGAGGCCCAATAGGATTTGCTCATGTCCTCAAGGCGCACCGTGCCGCCGGTGGAGGGTGCATGGACAAAGCGGTTCTGCCCGACATAGATGCCGACGTGCGAATTGGCGCGGCCCGTGGTATTGAAGAAAACCAGGTCGCCCGATGCCACCTGGCTGCGCTCCAGCGCAACTCCGCGGTCGCCCATGGCTTCGGTGGTGCGCGGCAGGTTGACGTTGGCAGCGCGCAGCACTACATAGCGCACCAGGCCGCTGCAGTCGAAGCCGGAGTCAGGCGTATTGCCGCCGTAGCGATAGGGCGTGCCAACCAGGGACATGGCCTGGATGGAAACTTCTTCGAGCCCGGCGCTGGGGTCGACCATGGGCGGGGCCGATGGCCGAGACTGGGCGCCGGGGCGCGTCGGCGGAGCAGAGGCGCAGGCGGCAAGCAGCAGCGCAGCGGTGCAAAGCGCGGGCAGGCGGGCGCTGTCGAAGACGCCGGCCAGCAAAGGCGCGGGTCTTCCGGTATGGGCAATCTGGCGCGGTGGCATCCTTCTCGGTCCGGTCCCGGGTCAGGTGCCGCGCCAGTGGCGGGCAGCCAGCGAAGCTGCCGCCCGTGGGTCTACCAGCGCAACTGTGCGTTGTATGTGCCCGTACTGACGGTTATCGACTTGGCCTGACCCTTATAAGTCGCTTCGATATTGTAGCTGCCTTGCGGGGCCTTTATCAGGCACTTCGGGCCGGACGCCGTGAAGCTGGCCACTTCGTGGCCTTCGCGCGTCATGCGTACGGCCACATCGGCGAGGTATTCGCCGCGCTCGCCCTGGATGAACAGGACGCCCATATTGAAGTTCTTTTGTTGTGCGGCCAGCTGTTGCTGTTCGTCCGCGGCGATGCCGCCGCAAACATAGCTGACCGGGCCCATGGTGCGGATCACCATGTCGTCGGCAGCCAGCGCGGGAGCCGCGAGCCATGAAAATGCGGCAATCGCGATGCCGCCGGCGAGTGCCAGACGAAATGGTCGCAATGGTCGCAATGGCTGTAGCGGCATGTACTTGCGGGCGCAAGCCGGATGGTGGTGCAGGTGGTTGTCCATCAATGTCTCCATCGATTCAACAAGCCGGAGGGGGCAAAAAAAAGCGCCCGCCAGTCGCCGGCACGCGAGGTGCCGATATGGCGGGCGCTCCGGATGCTTTGATGCTAGGCCAAGCCGGCAGACAAATCTGCCGGACATGGTCCTACATGGGCTTCCGGTCGGTGGCCTTTACAGGACGTCCGCGGCATGATCGGCCAGGCGCGAGCGTTCGCCGCGCGCCAGCGTGACATGGCCACTGTGGCTCCATCCCTTGAACCGGTCGACCACGTAAGTGAGGCCGGACGAGCCTTCGGTCAGGTAAGGCGTGTCGATCTGCGCGATATTGCCCAGGCAGATGATCTTGGTGCCGGGGCCGGCACGCGTTACCAGCGTCTTCATCTGCTTTGGCGTCAGGTTCTGCGCCTCATCGATGATGACGAACTTGTTGACAAAGGTGCGTCCGCGCATGAAGTTCATGCTCTTGACCTTGATGCGCGAGCGGATCAGTTCCTGGGTGGCGGCGCGGCCCCACTCGCCGGCACTGTCGTCGCTCTTTTGCAGCACTTCCAGGTTGTCGTCGAAGGCGCCCATCCAGGGCTGCATCTTTTCTTCCTCGGTGCCCGGCAGGAAGCCGATGTCCTCGCCGACCGGCACGGTGGCGCGGGTGACGATGATCTCGTTGTACAGCTTCTGGTCGAGCACCTGCTCCAGGCCCGCGGCCAGCGCCAGCAAGGTCTTGCCGGTACCGGCCTGGCCCAGCAGCGTGACGAAGTCGATCTCGGGATGCATCAGCAGGTTGAGTGCGAAGTTCTGCTCGCGGTTGCGCGCGGTCACGCTCCACACATTGTTCTTGTGGTGCGTGTAGTCCTTGAGTGTCTGCAGCAGCGCTGTCTTGCCGTTGATTTCCTTGACCTGGGCGTACAGCGGCAGGCTGCCGTCGCTGGGCTCCATATAGACGAACTGGTTGACCAGGAAGGAGGGCACCAGCGGGCCCGTCAGGCGATAGAACATCGCACCGGACTTCGGGTCCTGCCAGCTTTCCACGCCCTTGCCATGCTTGGCCCAGAAGTCGTTGGGCAGCAGCATCACGCCCGAGTAGAGCAGGTCCTTGTCCTCGAGGACCTGGTCGTTGAAGTAATCCTCGGCGGGCAGGCCCAGGGCGCGCGCCTTGATGCGCATGTTGATGTCTTTCGACACCAGCACGACCTGGCGCTCCGGGAACTGCTGCTGCAACGCGCTGACCACGCCCAGGATCTGGTTGTCGGCCTTGCCCTGCGGCAGGCCGTCGGGCAGCTTGATCTCGTTGAGCTTGGTCTGCAGGAACAGCTTGCCTTGCGCGTCGCGGTTGCCCAGCTTGGCCAGCGGCAAGCCCTCGTCGAGCACGCCGTCGGTGCCGCCCACCAGGGCGTCCAGCGTGCGGCTGACGGTGCGCGCGTTTCGGGCAACTTCGCTCATGCCCTTCTTGTGGTTGTCCAGCTCCTCGAGCGTCATCATCGGCAGATAGACGTCGTGCTCTTCGAAGCGGAACAGCGAGGACGGGTCGTGCATCAGCACATTGGTGTCCAGCACGAACAGCTTGCTGGGACCAACGTGTTTTTGCGCGCGGCGATTGGTGGTACTCGGCCCTGGCTTGGCGGGCGCCGAGGGTACGGCGGCCAGCGGCGGTACGGACTTCAGCGAGGACGGAGGCGCATCCTTGGTGCGCGCTCGCGTCGAACCGCTGGCGCGGGCCACCACGGCCGGCGCGCCTTCCGCTTGGCTATTTCCGGTTTCCAGCAAGGCCACACGCTCCAGCGCCGGCACAGGTTTCTTTCCCTGCGACGCTGATTTGGCCTTGGTCAGCTTGGTCACCGGGGCGAATTCGCTCGGGTCAAGCAATTGGGCAGGCTTGGCGGGCATGGTCGGCAGCGGCATGCTTGGCTTTCCTTTCAGGGGGAGAAGACGGCTGGAAAACGGCGCAGGACACTGGCGCGGCCGCTTGGCGCCGCGGACTTGCCGATCGTGTCCTGTGCGTGGGGGCAGTACAAACAAAAAAGCCGCCAGACCTGGGGGGCAGGTTTGGCGGCTTTTTTTCGGACTGGAGACACGGCAGGTCCGCTACCGGCCTGTGGCAGGAAGCGCCTGGGCCGGGACGATGAAGCAGCGTGGCATCCGGAATCTGAACTCATTAAAGGCCAATGTATCCGAACGTTTTCTGTTTTGCAATCGCTGGCCGAGACGACTTGCGAGGGTGTTGCTGCGGCGCATTAAACGTGCCGTCCGCCAGGGCCAGGGAATGGCCCGGCAACCGCCCAAATCAGAGTGCGCGGACGATCTGCAGGACTTCGTCGACGTGGTTGGGGACCTTGATGCCGCGCATGGCGTGGCGCAGGATGCCCTTGCCGTCGATGATGAAGGTGCTGCGCTCGATGCCGCGCACTTCCTTGCCATACATTTTCTTCATCTTGATGACATCGAACAGATGGCAGACGGCTTCATCGCCATCGGAGATCAGCTCAAACGGCAGTTCCAGCTTGGCCTTGAAGTTCTCGTGCGACTTCAGGCTGTCGCGCGAGATGCCGAAGACCACGCTGCCGGCCTTGACGAAATCGTCATGCTGGTCGCGGAAGTTCATGGCTTCGGTGGTGCAACCCGGCGTGTTGTCCTTGGGATAGAAATACAGGACGACTGTTTTGCCGCGCTGGTCGGCAAGGCTGAACGTGCCGCCGGTGGCGGGCGCGCTGAAATCGGGTACGGGCTTGCTAAGACTGACTGTCATTCTTATGGCTCCTGGGAGGGGCAGGAAGGGGGCGGCTGCATGAGTGCTGCCACCATGGTGGCAGCAGATGGGGGCGGGCCCGGAAACTTCAAGCGTGGCGCGGGCTTAACTTGCGGCACCGCCCGGCAGGCGGCGCGGCGGGCTCAGGCCGGGTCTTCCAGCAGCAGGATGGCCGCCACCTTGCGGCCTTCAGCCATCAGGATATTGTAGGTGCGGCAGGCGGCCTGGAGATCCATCGCGTCTACGCCCACATGCAGGCGCGCCAGGGACGCGGTCAGGCGGGGGTGGGGGAAGCGCAGGCGGCTGCCGGTGCCAAGCAGCACCACCTCGGGCGAGTGCACCAGCAGGCCTTCGAAATGCGCCGGCTCCAGGTCTTCGAAGCGCTGCACCGGCCAGGGCCGGATCTCGCCCTCGGGCATGACAAGCACGGATTCCGTGTAGCGCACCATATTGATGTCGATATAGCCCGGTCCGTAGGACGTCACCGTATTGAGAGCATTGGGCTGGTCAGCGTGGAGTTTCAAGGGCAAACCTTATCGGGCGCTGCCTTGGGCGGCCGTCCGGCACCCGGCCGGGCCGCGCAAGGCGGGTTGAGAGCATTTTGGGGCAGGTCGGGAGGGGGTTGCCATCGCGGGGGCCGGATGACGGCGCCGTACGCTGCAATGCAAGAATCCCTGCCGAAGTCTGTCATAATCCGATAAATTATAGCTTTTGCCTTCCTGCCTGCCACGTTTTGCGTTGCATCGCAGCGGATGCGCACAACGGGCCGCTCCTTTCTCACCCAGATTCCCTAGATTGCTGCCGCCAGCCGGCGGCGCTTGCCTCCTGCCGACATCGCCGTGAAACCGATCCAGAAATCCAATAAGCTCAACAATGTTTGCTATGACATCCGCGGCCCGGTGCTGGAGAAGGCCAAGCAGATGGAAGAGGAAGGCCACAAGATCATCAAGCTGAACATCGGCAACCTGGCCGTGTTCGGCTTCGACGCGCCGGAAGAGATCCAGCAGGACATGATGCGCAACCTGCCCAACTCGGCAGCCTACTCGGATTCCAAGGGCATCTTCGCCGCGCGCAAGGCGATCATGCACTACACGCAGCAGAAGAACATCGAGGGCGTTGGCCTGGACGATATCTACGTCGGCAACGGCGCCTCGGAGCTGATCGTGATGTCGATGAACGCGCTGCTCAACAGCGGCGACGAAGTGCTGGTGCCGGCGCCGGATTACCCGCTGTGGACGGCCGCCGTGAGCCTCTCGGGGGGCACCCCGGTGCACTATGTGTGCGACGAGGCCAACGAATGGATGCCCGATCTCGACGATATCCGGGCCAAGATCACGCCGAATACCAAGGCGATCGTCGTCATCAACCCCAACAACCCAACCGGCGCGCTGTACTCGGACGAACTGCTCAAGAGCATCGTGACGATCGCGCGCGAGCACGGGCTGATCATCTTCGCGGACGAGATCTACGACAAGGTGCTGTACGACGGCCATACCCACACCTCGATCGCCTCGCTGTCGACCGATGTGCTGACCGTCACGTTCAACGGCCTGTCGAAGAACTACCGCTCGTGCGGCTACCGGTCCGGCTGGATGGTGGTGTCGGGCGACAAGCGGCCCGCGCTAGACTATATCGAGGGGCTGAACATGCTGTCCTCGATGCGCCTGTGCGCCAATGTGCCCGGCCAGTGGGCCATCCAGACCGCGCTGGGCGGCTACCAGAGCATCAACGACCTGGTGAGCGAAGGCGGGCGCCTGCGCCGCCAGCGCGATATTGCCCATGAACTGATCACGCAGATCCCCGGCGTCACCTGCGTCAAGCCCAAGGCCGCGCTTTACCTGTTCCCCAAGCTCGACCTGTCGATGTACCCGATCCAGGACGACCAGGAGTTCATCTACGAACTGCTGCAGGAGTCCAAGGTACTGCTGGTGCAGGGTACGGGCTTCAACTGGGGCAAGCCCGACCATTTCCGTATCGTGTTCCTGCCGCACGAGGAAGACCTGCGCGAGGCCATCGGCCGCGTCGGCCGTTTCCTCGAGGCATACCGCAAACGCCACGGCCACGCGGCCTGAACGGCACCGAACCGGTCCGTTTGCGGCGTCATCCATTTTTCAGCAACTCAGAGTCAGATCGTCCATGAATCCCATCAAAGTAGGCCTGCTTGGCATCGGTACCGTCGGTAGCGGCACGTTCAATGTGCTGCAACGTAACCAGGAAGAAATCCGCCGCCGCGCCGGGCGCGGCATCGAGATTGCCATGGTGGCCGACCTCAACACCGAGCGCGCCCGCGAGCTGACCGGTGGGCAGGTCGAGGTGGTGGCGGACGCCAACGAAGTCGTCACCCGTCCCGAGATCGACATCGTGATCGAGCTGATCGGCGGCTACGGGATTGCCCGCGAGCTGGTGCTCAAGGCCATCGAGAACGGCAAGCACGTGGTCACCGCCAACAAGGCGCTGCTGGCCGTGCATGGCAACGAGATCTTCGAGGCCGCGCGCAAGAAGGGCGTGATCGTCGCCTTCGAAGCCGCGGTGGCCGGCGGCATCCCCATCATCAAGGCGCTACGCGAAGGTCTGACCGCCAACCGCATCGAGTGGATCGCCGGCATCATCAACGGCACCACCAACTTCATACTGTCGGAGATGCGCGACAAGGGCCTGGACTTCGACACCGTGCTCAAGCAGGCCCAGGCGCTGGGCTATGCCGAGGCAGACCCTACCTTCGACATCGAAGGCATCGACGCGGCCCACAAGATCACCCTGATGAGCTCGATCGCCTTCGGCATGCCGGTGCAGTTCGACAAGGCCTATGTGGAGGGCATCACCAAGCTGTCGGCCGTGGATATCCGCTACGCCGAAGAGCTGGGCTACCGCATCAAGCTGCTGGGCCTGACGCGCCGCCGCGAGAACGGCATCGAGTTGCGCGTGCATCCGACGCTGGTGCCGGCCAAGCGCCTGATCGCCAATGTGGAAGGCGCCATGAACGCCGTGCTGGTGCAGGGCGACGCCGTGGGCGCCACGCTGTACTACGGCAAGGGCGCCGGCGCCGAGCCGACCGCCTCGGCCGTGATCGCCGACCTGGTCGACGTGACCCGCCTGCACACCGCCGATCCCGAGCACCGCGTGCCGCACCTGGCGTTCCAGCCGGATGAGCTGTCCAGCGTGCCGGTGCTGCCGATCGAGGAAGTCACCAGCTCGTACTACCTGCGCATGCGCGTGGCGGACGAGACCGGCGTGCTGGCCGACATCACCCGCATCCTGGCCGATGCCGGCATCTCCATCGATGCCATGCTGCAGAAGGAATCGCGTGAAGGCGAGCCGCAGACCGACATCATCATGCTGTCGCACCTCACCCTGGAGAAGCAGGTCAACGCCGCCATCGCCAAGATCGAAGCGCTGCCGACCGTGCTGTCGGCCGTCACGCGCCTGCGCATGGAAGAACTGAACTGAACGCACCGATGAAATACCAGTCGACGCGCGGCCATGAGATGCCGCAAACCTTCTCCGAGATCCTGCTGGGCGGCCTGGCGCCGGACGGCGGCCTGTACCTGCCGCAGGAGTACCCGCAGGTTTCGGCCGACGAGCTGGAGGCCTGGCGCAAGCTGTCGTACGCCGATCTCGCCTTTGAAGTGCTGTCCCGCTTCTGCGACGACATCCCGGCCGAGGACCTGCGCGCGCTGACGCGCAAGACCTACACCGCCGAGGTGTACTGCAACGCCCGTCCCGGCGACAACACCGCGGATATCACGCCGCTGCGCACGCTGGGCGAAGAGGGCGGCGCGCCGCTGCAGTTGCTGGGACTGTCCAACGGTCCCACGCTGGCCTTCAAGGACATGGCCATGCAGCTGCTCGGCAACCTGTTCGAGTACGCGCTGGCGCGCGCCGGGCAGGAGCTGAACATCCTCGGCGCCACCTCCGGCGACACCGGCAGCGCGGCGGAATACGCCATGCGCGGCAAGCGCGGCATCCGCGTGTTCATGCTCAGCCCGCACCGCAAGATGAGCGCATTCCAGACCGCGCAGATGTTTAGCCTGCAGGACCCGAACATCTTCAACCTGGCGGTCGAAGGCGTGTTCGATGACTGCCAGGACATCGTCAAGGCGGTCTCCAACGATCTCGACTACAAGGCCCGCCAGAAGATCGGCACGGTCAACTCGATCAACTGGGCGCGCGTGGTGGCCCAGGTGGTGTACTACTTCAAGGGCTGGCTGCTGGCTACCGACGGCCCCGGCCAGAAGGTGTCGTTCTGCGTGCCGTCCGGCAATTTCGGCAACGTCTGCGCCGGCCATATCGCGCGCATGATGGGCCTGCCGATCGACAAGCTGGTGGTCGCCACCAACGAGAACGACGTGCTCGACGAGTTCTTCCGCACGGGCACCTACCGCGTGCGCAAGTCGGCCGAAACGTATCACACCTCCAGCCCGAGCATGGACATCTCGAAGGCTTCGAACTTCGAGCGCTTCGTGTTCGACCTGCTGGGCCGCGACGCCGGCAAGCTGGCGACGATGTTCCGCGACGACATCGACACCAAGGGCGGCTTCGACCTGTCCGGCACGCCGGAATTCGAGCGCATCCGTGCCTTCGGCTTTGTCTCGGGCCGCAGCACGCACGAGGACCGCGTTGCCACCATCCGCGACCTGTCCGGGCGCTACGGCATCACCATCGACACCCATACCGCCGACGGCATCAAGGTCGCGCGCGAGCATCTCACGCCCGGCGTGCCGATGCTGGTGCTGGAAACCGCGTTGCCGGCCAAGTTCGCCGACACCATCCGCGAGGCGCTTGGCCGCGAGCCGGAGCGTCCGGCGAGCTTCGAGGGGATCGAGAACCTGCCGCAGCGCTTCGAGGTGATGCCGGCAGAGGTGGACCGGATCAAGGCTTATATCGCCGGCCACACGGGCCTGTAGGCGCCAGCCCGTGCAGGCGGCGTTCCTGCCGCCTGCGCGCCAACTCGCTACAATCAGACTTGCCGAGCTGAATCGCACGGCCCTCGCATTGCCCCGGATGTATCGGCGGCGGTACGCGGGCCGTTTCCCATGGAGGATGGATGGCCATGGGTTTGCTGTCTCACGCTGACTTACCTACCTGTTCCCGTCATGACCCAAGCTGCCGCGCCCGCCCGTCCCCCCATGCTGACCATGGCCCAGGCTCTCGAAGCCTTGCTGGCCGGCGCCAGCCCGCTCGCCGAAGCCGAGCGCATCGCCACGCTGGACGCCAACGGGCGCGTGCTGGCCACGCCAGTATCGAGCACGCTGGACGTGCCGCCGGCCGACAATACTTCGATGGACGGCTACGCCGTGCGAAGTGCCGACGTGGCCGCGCCGGGCGCGCGGCTGCGGGTTGCCCAGCGCATTCCCGCCGGCCATGTCGGCACGGCGCTGGCGGCCGGCACGGCTGCCCGCATCTTCACCGGCGGCCTGATCCCGCCGGGAGCGGACGCGGTGGTGATGCAGGAACAGTGTGTGGCGGAAGGCGACGATGTGATCGTCAATCACGCGCCGCAACCGGGCGAGTGGATCCGCCGGGCCGGCGAGGACATCCGCGCCGGCAGCGTGATCCTGCCAGCCGGCACGCGGCTCACGCCGCAGGCGCTGGGGCTGGCCGCCTCTGTAGGGCAGGCGGCGCTGGAAGTTGTGCGGCGCGTCAAGGTGGCGGTGTTCTTCACCGGCGACGAGCTGGCCATGCCGGGCGAGCCCCTCAAGCCGGGTGCCATCTACAACTCCAACCGCTTCACGCTGCGTGGGCTGCTGGAAAACCTGGGGTGCGAGGTCAGCGATTTCGGCATCGTGCCCGACACCCTGGCCGCCACGCGCGACACCCTGTGCCGGGCCGCCGAGGGGCATGACCTGATTATCACCTCCGGCGGCGTCTCCGTGGGCGAGGAAGACCACATCAAGCCGGCCGTGGAGGCGGAAGGGCGGCTCAACCTGTGGCAGATCGCCATCAAGCCGGGCAAGCCGCTGGCCTTCGGCGAGGTAGCGCGCGGCGATCATGCGCCGGCTTATTTCCTGGGGCTGCCGGGCAATCCGGTCTCCAGCTTCGTGACGTTCCTGCTGTTCGTGCGGCCCTTTATCCTGCGGCTGCAGGGCGTGCAGAACGTGTTGCCGCGCCGGCTGCCGCTGCGCGCCGATTTCAACCTGCCCAAGCCTGACCGCCGCAATGAATTCCTGCGCGTGCGTGTCAACCAGGCTGGCGGGCTCGACCTGTTTCCCAACCAGAGTTCGGGGGTGCTGACCTCCACCGTATGGGGCGACGGCCTGGTCGACAATCCGCCCAACCAGGCGATCGCGCGGGGCGACACCGTGCAGTACATCGCTTTCGACGGCCTGCTGGCATGAGGAGCGAGACCGCCATGCATATCGAGTTGCGTTTTTTTGCCAGCGTGCGCGAGCAGTTGGGCCTGGGACAGGAACGGGTCGAGGTGCCCCCGGCGGTGGCCACCGTTGCGGACCTGCGGAGGTGGCTGGGCGCCCGCGGCGGCGCGTGGGCTGAGGTGCTGGCTGAAGGCAGGGCCTTGCGCATGGCCGTGGACCATGAGGTGGCGAGCGCGGACAGCATGCTGGCCGACGGCTGCGAAGTGGCGTTTTTCCCGCCGGTGACCGGAGGCTGACATGAGCGTCAGAGTGCAGCGCGAGGATTTCGACCTGGGTGCGGAGGTGGCGGCATTGCGCCACGGCCAGCCGGGCGTGGGCGCGGTGGCCAGTTTCGTCGGCACCGTGCGCGACATGAACGACGGCAGCGCGGTCAGCGCGATGGAGCTGGAGCACTATCCCGGCATGACCGAAAAGGCGCTGGCGCGGATCGAAGCCGTTGCGCGTGAGCGCTGGGAACTGCTCGGCGTCACCATCGTGCATCGGGTCGGACCCCTGCTGCCGCTGGACCAGATCGTGCTGGTGGCGGTGGCCTCCGCGCATCGCGGCAATGCGTTTGCCGCCTGCGAGTTCATCATGGATTACCTCAAGTCCGAAGCGCCGTTCTGGAAAAAGGAACAGACGCCGGAAGGCGCGCGCTGGGTCGATGCGCGGGTGACCGATGAGTCTGCGCTGGCGCGCTGGGGCATTCGCTCCCTGAATGCCAGCGGCGGGACGCCGGAAGGCAGCGCCACCCCGGTGCGGGCGGAAGACACGGGCATCAAGCACTGATGGGCGGGCTCGGTTTTGTTGCGGTCGGGGTCGGTGCCGCGATGGGGGCCTGGTTGCGCTGGGTGTTCTCGGTCCTGTGGAATGCGGCCAACCCGGCGCTGCCCTATGGCACGCTGACGGCCAACCTGGTGGGCGGTTACCTCATCGGCCTGGCGGCAGGATTCTTCGGTGCGCACGCGGATCTGTCGCCCGAATGGCGCCTTCTGGCCGTGACCGGCTTCCTGGGCGGCCTGACCACCTTTTCCACCTTCTCCAGCGAGGTTGTCGCCAACCTGATGGCAGGCGACTATGGCTGGGCGGCAGTGCACCTGGCGGCGCATCTTGGTGGCTCGCTGCTGCTGACCGCGCTGGGCCTGTGGACCTACCGGCTGCTGGCCTGAGGGCAGCGGCTCATGGCGCCGGTGCAGCGGGCAAGCCAGGCCAGTGAAGCATCGCAAGCAAGGCTGTGTTGAAGGCCGGCGGCCGCTCCATATGCGGAGCATGGCCGGTGCCGTCGACGGTGGCAAGGCGCGCGGCCGGTTGCAGTGCCAGTGTGGCCTGGCCCACGGCCGGCGCATAGAGTCGGCTGTGCTGCCCAACCAGGTGGAATAGAGGAAGGCGAGCCTGGCGCAACGCCGGGCGATAGTCCTGGCGCGCCATGTCTTCCCACAGCGCGGCGAGCGCGTCCGGCGCGCACTGCCGCATGATGCCGGTGATGCGGCCTGATTGCGCCGCATCGGGTTCGCTGCCGGCGGACCACAGTCCGGTGCGTACCGAATCGATCAGGCTGGGCCAGTCCTTGCGCACGTGCATGGCCATTCTTGCGGCCTGGACCCTGTCGTAGCATCCGTGCAGGCCGTGCGGCCATTCCGCGTCGCCGACCAGGCGCGGCGTCATGTCGATGGCGCCGATGGCGGCCAGCGGCAGCGCAGGATGGCCGCGCATCAGTTCCCAGGCCACCATCGCCCCCATCGACCATCCGACCACCACGACGTCTCGCAGGCCCAGGTGCCCGATCAGCGCTGCCGCATCCGCGGCCAGTCGCGCAATGCTGGCTTGTCCCGCATGCGGCAGCGCAGCAGACAAGCCGTGTCCGGCGTGGTCGGGGGCGATTACGCGATAGCCGAGTCGCGCCAGCGCGCGCTGGCCGTCGAAGGCTTCGCCGGATAGCGACCAACCGTGCAGGAGCAGCAACGCTTGCCCGCTGCCCGTCTCCCGCCAGCCTGGCCGGGCCGCGCTGGCGGCATGGACGGCGAAGGCCGGAGCCAGGCCGGCTGGCTCAGCTTGCGTGGCATGGGGCGCCGTGTGAGAAGCATCCAATGGCGATGGTTCCAGTCGATGTGTTGGCTTGCCAGGCGGCGTGCCCATGTTCCCCGGATGGGCGGGCTGGGCTCCGGGTAAGCGATGTATTGACATTCGGATCGCTAACTTTATATCATGAAACATGAATCAGTTATCATGTTTTGAGGTTGGCCGGAGGGCGCAGTTACCGCGGTGCAAAATCGCAATGTAGCTGCCGAGATTCCGGACTGACCAGCCACTGCGGAGCCCCGATGTCCTTCACCGAATCCGGCGTAAGCCAGCCCAAGACCGCGCGCGGCCAGAAGACCCGCGAAGCGCTGCTGCGCGCCGCTGAAAAAGTATTCGGCGAGAAGGGCTACTACGTGGCTTCGATCTCCGAGATCACGCAGGAAGCCGAGGTGGCGATGGGCACCTTCTACCTCTACTTCAAGGACAAGGAAGACATCTTCCGCGCGCTGGTACAGCACATGCTGGAACTGGTGCGCGCACACCTGCGCAAGCACGTGGGGCCGGCGCAAACGCAGATCGAGGCCGAGCGGCTCGGGCTCAAGGCTTTCCTTTCCTTCGTGTCGCGCCACAAGAACCTGTACCGCATCGTGCTCGATTCCTACTCGGTCGACGAGACCATCTACAGCAGTTATTTCCAGGTCTTCGCCGACGTCTACAGCCGGCGCCTGGGCAAGGCCGAGGAGCAGGGCGAGATTTCGCCGGGCGATGCCGAAGTTCGGGCGTGGTGCCTGATCGGCATCAGCAATTTCCTCGGCATGCGCTACGCGCTGTGGAAGCGGCCGGCGTCGATGGACAAGGTGGTCGATACCGCCTTCGACATGATCTCTCACGGGTTGGCCGCACGATGAGCGCGCTGGTACTGGTCGAGCGTAGCGGCAGCACGGCAGTGCTGCGGCTGAACCGCGCCGAGCGGCACAACAGCCTGGTGCCAGGGTTGCTGGAGGACTTGCTGGCTGCGCTCGAGCGCGTGGAGGCCGATCCGGACGTCCGCGCCGTGGTGCTCGGCCATGCCGGCCGGTCGTTTTCCACGGGCGGCGACGTGGGTGCCTTTGCCGCTTTCCCGCCGCAAAGCGCTGAACTGGAACAGTATGCGCAGCGGCTGCTGGGCCTGCTGAACGCCGCCATCCTGCGCCTGGCGGCGCTGCGTTGCCCGGTGATCGCCGCGGTGGAGGGCTGGCTGACCGGCGGCGCGCTGGGCCTGGCGCTCGCCTGCGATATGACGGTGCTGGGCGAGGGCGCGCGCATTGCGCCGTACTACACGGTGGTGGGCTTCAGCCCGGACGGTGGCTGGACCGCCATGCTGCCCCAGATGATTGGCGCCGCACGGGCGCGCGCGATCCAGCTTGAGAACACGACGTTGACCGCGGGGCAAGCCGCCTCGCTGGGCATGGTCACGCATCTCGCGCCTTCCGGCGAAGCCGAGGCCATGGCGCTGTCGCTGGCGGCCGGACTGAAGGACAAGGTAGCCGGCAGCGTGGCGAGTACGCGCGCGCTGCTGCGCTGGGACCCCGATGTCCTGGCGCACGGCCTCGAGCGAGAGCGCGCGGCGTTTGTGGCGCAGGTGACACGCGCCGAGGCCGCCGCCGGCATGCGCCGCTTCCTGGGCGGCGCGGATGCGGGCTGAAGGAGCGGAGCAATAGGGCGGCCACGGTCAATCGCCGCGATCAGCAGTTATCGAGCAGCATCTCTACTTGCAACAATAAGAGAAACAGAGAAACCCAAAGAGGAGACACAGAATGCAACTCAAGCACCAAGCCGCAGCCGCGTTCGCGCTGGCCGGCCTGCTGGCCGCCGGCGGCACCCTTGCCAAGGACATCCGCATCGCCCACGTCTACGACAAGACAGGGGCGCTGGAAGCCTACGCCAAGCAGACCCAGACCGGGCTGATGATGGGGCTGGACTATGCCACCAACGGTACCATGATGGTCAACGGCAACAAGCTGGTGGTGCTGGAGAAGGATACCCAGGGCAAGCCCGACGTCGCCAAGGCCCAGCTTGCCGCGGCCTATAGCGACGATCGCGCGGACATCGCGGTGGGGCCCACGTCCTCCGGCACCGCGCTGGCGATGCTGCCGGTGGCCGAGGAATACAAGAAGATCCTGCTGGTCGAACCCGCCGTGGCGGATTCGATCACCGGCGAGAAGTGGAATCGCTATATCTTCCGCACCGGCCGCAACTCGTCGCAGGACGCCATCTCCAATGCGGTGGCGCTGGACAAGCCCGGCGTGCAGATCGCCACGCTGGCGCAGGACTACGCCTTCGGCCGCGACGGCGTGAAGGCCTTCAAGGGCGCGCTCAAGAACGCCAAGATCGTTCACGAGGAATACCTGCCCACCAACACCACGGACTTCACCGCCGGCGCCCAGCGCCTCTTTGATTCGCTCAAGGACAAGCCGGGCCGCAAGATCATCTTCATCATCTGGGCCGGCGCCGGCAATCCGTTCAAGATCGCCGACCTCGACCCCAAGCGCTACGGCATCGAGATCGCCACGGGCGGCAATATCCTGCCCGCCATGAGCAACTACAAAAACTTCCCCGGCATGGAAGGCGCGACGTATTACTACTTCGGCATTCCCAAGAACAAGGCCAACGAGTGGCTGGTATCCAATCACTACACCAAGTTCAAGTCGCCGCCTGACTTCTTCACCGCGGGCGGCATGTCGGCCGGCATCGCGCTGGTCGAGGCGCTCAAGAAGACCAATGGCGACACCAATACCGAGAAGCTGATCGGCGCGATGGAGGGCATGTCGTTCGAGACGCCCAAGGGCAAGATGACGTTCCGCAAGGAAGACCACCAGGCCCTGCAGTCGATGTATCACTTCAAGATCAAGGTCGATCCGGCGTTCGCCTGGGGCGTGCCCGAGCTGATCCGCGAGATCAAGCCGGAGGAGATGAACGTGCCGATCCGCAACAAGCGGTGATGACGGTGGGCGCCTCTTCCATCGATACCACGGCGGCACTCTCGCGGGCGGTGGCGGAGCCGCCCGCGCTAGAGACGCGCGGCCTCACCATCCGCTTTGGCGGGCATGTGGCGGTCAATGCGGTGTCATGCGCGTTCCGACCGGGCGAGCTGACCTGCATCGTCGGCCCCAACGGGGCCGGCAAGACCACCTACTTCAACCTGATCTCGGGCCAGTTGCCGCCCACCGCCGGGCAGATCCTGCTTGGCGGCGAGGATGTGACGCGGCTGCCGGTACCACACAAGGCGGCGCGCGGCATTGGCCGGGCCTTCCAGCTGACCAGCCTGTTCCCGAACCTGTCGGTGTTCGAGAACGTGCGGCTGGCGGTGCAGGCGCGGCAACGCATCGGACTGGACCTGTGGTCCGTGTGGAGCGGCAACCGCGCGGTACGCGCCGAGGCAGAGCGCTGTCTCGAACGCGTGGCCATGGCCGACAAGCGCCATTTGCCTGTTGCCTCGCTGCCGCATGGCGACCAGCGCAAGCTGGAGGTGGGCATCCTGCTGGCGCTGCAACCGCGCATCTTCATGTTCGACGAGCCGACCGCCGGCATGAGCGTGGACGAGGTGCCCGTCATCCTGGACCTGATCCAGGAGATCAAGCGCGACAGGAGCAAGACGGTGCTGCTGGTGGAACACAAGATGGATGTGGTGCGCTCGCTGGCCGACCGCATCATCGTGCTGCATAACGGCAACCTGATGGCGGACGGCGACCCGGCCGAGGTGATCGCCTCGCCGATCGTGCAACAGGCTTATCTCGGGATCGGCGCCGCCGACGACGGCGTGCAGGGGGAGGGCAGTCATGGCTGACGGACCGGCAACACCCATCCTGCGCCTGGATGGCGTGCAGACGCATATCGGGCCATATCACATCCTGCACGGCGTGAGCTTTTCGGTGCCGCGCGGCGGCGTGACGATGCTGCTTGGGCGCAATGGCGCGGGCAAGACCACCACGCTGCGCACCATCATGAATCTCTGGCAGGCAAGCGAAGGGCGCATCGCGTTCGACGGCGCGGATATCACCCGCCGCGGCACGCCCGCCATCGCGCAGGCCGGCATCGCCTACGTGCCGGAGAACATGAGCGTGTTCTCCGAGCTGACCGTGGCCGAGAACATGCGCCTGGCCGCGCGCAGCGGCGCTATCGACGGGCAGCGGCTGGATTGGGTATTCCGCATGTTTCCCGCGCTGAAGATTTTCTGGCACCAGCGAGCCGGCGTGTTGTCCGGCGGGCAGAAGCAGATGCTGTCGGTGGCGCGGGCCATTATCGAGCCGCGCAAGCTGCTGATCGTCGACGAGCCGACCAAGGGCCTGGCGCCGGCCATCATCCAGAACATGATCACGGTCTTCCGCGAGCTCAAGCAGACAGACGTGTCGATCCTGCTGGTGGAGCAGAACTTCCACATGGCCAGGTCGGTGGGGGATACGGTCGCCGTGATGGACGACGGGCGCGTGGTGCATACGGGCAACATGGCTGAGCTGGCAGGGGACGAGGCCTTGCAGCAGCGGCTGCTGGGTTTGTCGCTGGCGGCGCATCAGTAGCGTCGGGCGCGGCATGACGCGCGGTGGCAAGTGCCGCCGCCCGTGGCGGGCCATCAAGGCCTCCTCGCAATCAAACAAGAATCGTCAGGACCGAGACAATGACGAGTACAAGCTCCTTACCCACCACGCCGGCGGCGCCGGCCGACCTGCCCAAGGTCCGGCTCGACTGGACGCCGCTGGCGCTGGCCCCGCTGCTGATGCTGCTGGCCTATCCCCTGATCGGCAGCGGCTCGACCTGGCTCACCCTGACCATTGCCGGCCTTGCCATGGGCATGATCGTGTTCGTGGTGTCCTCGGGGCTGACGCTGGTGTTCGGCCTGATGGACGTTCTCAACTTCGGCCACGGCGCGTTTATCGCGCTGGGCGCCTACGTGGCGGCGTCGGTGCTGTTGCCGCTGGGCGCCTGGGTGGAGGCCGACAGCCTGGCGCTCAACCTGGCGGTGTTCGGCCTCGCCATCGGGGCGGCGATGGTGGCGGCGGGCGCGATCGGCTTCCTGTTCGAGCGCATCGTGGTGCGCCCGGTCTACGGCCAGCACCTGAAGCAGATCCTGATCACCATGGGCGGCATGATCGTAGCGGAGCAACTGATCAAGGCCATCTGGGGCGCCGAAACCATCGCGCTGCAGGTGCCCACCACCTTCCGCGGCGCGGTCTTGCTGGGCGATGCGGCGATCGAAAAATACCGGCTGATCGCCGTGGTGCTCGGGCTGGTGATCTTCGTCTCCATGGTGCTGGTGCTCAACCGTACCCGCATTGGCCTGTTGATCCGCGCCGGCGTGGAGAACCGCGAGATGGTCGAGTCACTCGGCTACCGTATCCGGCGCCTGTTTATCGGCGTGTTCGTGGTGGGTGCCGGCCTGGCCGGGATGGGCGGCGTGCTGTGGGGCCTGTACCAGCAGAACATCACCGCCGCCATCGGCGCCCAGGTCAATGTGCTGATCTTCATCGTCATCATCATCGGCGGGCTCGGCTCCACCACCGGCTGCTTCGTCGGCGCCTTGCTGGTCGGGCTGATGGCCAACTACACCGGCTTCCTGTTTCCCAAGGTAGCGCTGTTCTCGAACATCCTGCTGATGGTAATGATCCTGCTGTGGCGTCCGCAGGGCCTGTACCCGGTAGCCAAGCGCTGAGCGCCGAGGAAAACCATGACCCGATTGCTTTCCGGCGACCTGCCAAGAAGCCGCGTTCTGACCGTCATCCTGGTGGCGATGCTGCTGGCGCTGGCCTGCGCGCCGTTCCTGTTTCCCGGCGCGCGCGCACTCAATATGGCGGCCAAGATCTGCATCTTCGTGGTGCTGGTGGCCAGCTACGACCTGCTGCTCGGCTATACCGGCATCGTCTCCTTTGCCCACACCATGTTCTTCGGCATCGGCGGCTATGGCGTGGCGATCGCCATGTCGCGGCTCGATCCGGGGTGGGGCGCGCTGGCGCTCGGCACGCTGGGCGCGCTGGCGGTGTCGATGGCGCTGGCCTTCCTGATCGGGCTGTTCTCGCTGCGGGTCAGGGCCATCTTCTTCGCCATGATCACGCTGGCGGTGGCGACCGCCTTCGCCACGCTGGTATCGCAGTTGTCGGATTGGACCGGCGGCGAGGATGGCATCACCTTCAAGGTGCCGGAGGTCTTCACGCCAGGCTTTACCCTGGGAGACGCCGAGTGGTTCGGCGTGCCGCTCAGCGGCAAGCTGTTCTCCTACTACTTCGTGTTCGCCGGCGCGCTGGTGCTGTTCCTGCTGCTGTTGCGCGTGGTCAACTCGCCGTTCGGCCGGGTGCTGCAGGCGATCCGCGAGAACGATTTCCGCGCCGAGGCGATCGGCTACCGCACCGTGGTGTACCGGACCGTGTCCACCGTGCTGTCGGCCGGGTTCGCCACGCTGGCCGGCGTGCTGATGGCGCTCTGGCTGCGCTACAACGGGCCCGATACTTCGCTGTCGTTCGAGATCATGGTCGACATCCTGCTGATCGTGGTGATCGGCGGCATGGGCACGCTGTACGGCGCCATTATCGGCACTACGCTGTTCCTGGTGGCGCAAACCTACCTGCAGGATGTGATGAAGCTGGCCAGCGAGGCCACCACGGCCGTGCCGCTGCTCTCGGGGCTGCTGCATCCGGACCGCTGGCTCTTATGGCTCGGCCTGCTGTTCATCCTCAGCGTGTACTACTTCCCGCAAGGCATCGTTGGCCGCCTGCGCGGCGATCGCTCGGAGCACGAGGTGGCGTCGTAGGGCTTTGCGACATGCCGGACCATGCGGCGAGTGTTAACAAGCACGATAAGAAGCGCTATAACAAAGACACCTACCAGGGGAGATCCGGGACCATGTATGTAGTCGACTGGCTGCACAAGAACGCCCTGCACACGCCGGACAAGGTTGCGCTGGTCGACGTGGAGAGCGGCCGCAAGGTGACCTACCGGCAGTTCGACGAGCGTGCCAGCCGCTTCGCCGAGTACCTGGGCGAGCGGTTGCAGCTGGCGCCCGGCGCCCGCGTGGCCGTGCTGGCCCACAACGGCTCCGATTATTTCGAGATGCTCTACGGCTGCGCCAAGGCCGGCATGGTGATGGTCTGCCTGAACTGGCGCCTGCCGGCGGCGGAATTGTTGCCCATCCTGCGCGACTGCGCGCCCGACGTGCTGGTGGCCGGCGATGGCTTCCTGGCTACCGCCGCGGACTTGAGCAGTGCGCTGCCGCTGCGCGCGGTCCTGCACCTGGCCGACGACGAGAGCGCCGATGTGCCGGGGGGCTGGATGGAGTATGAAGCGATGCTGGCCGGCAGTTCGGGCCGCATCATCGAGATGCCTTGCCGCGACGAGCACGAGGTCTGGCACCTGCTATATACCTCGGGCACCACTGGCCGTCCCAAGGGCGTGATACAGACCTATGGCATGGTCTTCTTCAATGCCGTCAACGCCATGCTGGCCAACAAGATCACGCGCGACGACGTGTTCCTCAATGTGCTGCCGTTCTTCCATACGGGCGGGCTGAACCTGTACGCCAACCCGGTGCTCCATGCCGGCGGCACCGTGCATATCATGCGGCAGTTCGATGCCGCGGTCACGCTGGGCAAGCTCGACGCCAGCGCCGGTGAGGGCATCACCATGTTCTTTGCCGTGCCCGCGGTCTATCTCTTCCTGAGCCAGCATGCCGGCTTCGCGGCGGCGGACTTTTCGCGGGTGCGCAATATGTCCGCGGGCGGCTCGGCGGTGCCGCGGCCTCTGCTGGAGGCCTACCTGGCCAAGGGCGTGACGATCTGCTTCGGCTTCGGCATGACCGAGACCGGTCCCACCGTGTTTGTCTGCGACGAAGCCACCGCGCGCCGCAAGATCGGCACCATCGGCAAGCCGGTGGGCTCGATGCTGACACGCGTGGTGGATGCGCACGGCCGCGACGTGGCGCCCGGCGAGCGCGGCGAGTTGCTGATCAAGGGGCCGGGTGTCACGCCGGGCTACTGGAACCTGCCGCAGGCCACCGATGCCGCCATTCGCGGCGGCTGGCTGCATTCCGGCGACATCGCCTACATGGACGAGGAGGGCGACTACTACATCGTCGACCGCGCCAAGGACATGTTTATTTCCGGTGGCGAGAACGTCTATCCCGCCGAAGTGGAAAACGTGCTGTTCCAGCTTGCCGGGGTGTCCGAGGCGGCCGTCATCGGCGTGCCGGACGCGCGCTGGGGCGAAGTCGGCATGGCCCTGGTGGTGGCCAGGCCAGGCGTGGCGCTCGATGCTGAAGGGGTGCTCGCGCATTGCCGCGCGGCGCTGGCAGGCTACAAGGTGCCGCGCCATGTCCGGATCATCGAGGCGCTGCCGCGCACGCCGTCCGGCAAGGTGGAGAAACACAAGTTGCGCGCGCGCTTCCAGGCGCGATGAGGCGGCGGCCAGCGCCTGTCGCCGCTCAGTTCGATGTCATGCAGTTGCTGTCTCGTGAAATTCTCGTTTCTGTATTGCGTTCCGATAGATCAAGCATGCAAAAGGGGGTCAACATGTTGCGCGGACTTGCAGGACATGGCGGTAGGTACGTACGCGGAGGGCTGCTGGCGCTGGCAGGTGCGGCAGGCTTGCTGCTGGCGGCATGCGGCTCGAGCGACAACAATGCGAACAAGGTCAATCCCAATCCCAATCCCAATGCCAAACCGGCGAATATCGGTGCGGTAACGATCACGACCTACGACGGCAACACCGACGACCTGCTCACCGCCGGTCTCGGCAAGGACGGCCTGGGCTCGGCCACGGCGCCGGTGCCGCTGAACCCCGCGGCGCCCACGGCCGCCGAGTTGCGCCGCTATGCCATCTATACCAACTACCGCGCGCTGGTGGATATCACGGCGGGCGGTGGCTATGGCAGCCTGTATGGCCCCAACGTGGACGCGCAGGGCAATGTCACCAGCGGGCAAGGGAAGGTCGCCGGGCGCGAGTACCTGGCCTTCTCGGACGATGGCAGCGGCCAGCAGAACGTGACGATGCTGGTGCAGATTCCCGACAGTTTCAACGTGGCCAAGCCCTGCCTGATCACGGCCACCTCGTCCGGCTCGCGGGGCGTCTACGGCGCGATTTCCACTGGCGAGTGGGCGCTCAAGCGCGGCTGCGCCGTTGCCTATACTGATAAGGGCACCGGCGCCGCGCCGCACGACCTGGATACCGACACCGTGCCGCTGATCGACGGCACGCGAGCGAACCGTACCGCCGCCGGCACCAGCGCGCAGTTCGCCGCCCCGTTCCCGAATACCAGCCTGGCTGCCTTCAATGCGCTGGCGCCGCACCGGCTCGCGTTCAAGCACGCCCATTCGCAGCGCAACCCCGAGAAGGACTGGGGCACCTTCACGCTGCAGGCCGCCGAATTCGCGATCTGGGCCATCAATGACCGGTTTGGCACGGTGGCCTCGGATGGCACGCGCCAGCGCAGCTTCGGCCCCGACAAGATCGTCGTCATCGCGTCCAGCGTCTCCAACGGCGGTGGCGCGGCTATCGCCGCGGCGGAGCAGGATACCCAGGGCCTGATCGACGGCGTGGCGGTGGGCGAGCCGAATCTCAACCTGCCCGCCAACACCGGAGTGATCGTCACGCGCGGCGGGGTGCCGGTCGTCAGTCAGTCGGGGCTCGTGCTGTATGACTACACCACCACGGCCAACCTGATGCAACTTTGCACCTCGCAGGCGACCGCGCTGGTGAACGCGCCGGGCGTGGCCTTGTATTCGTTGCCCGGCGTCGGGCTCGTGCAACCGGCGCTCAACCGTTGCCAGTCGCTGGCCAATGCCGGGCTGGTCAGCGGGTCCGACGGGGCCAGTCGGGCTGCCGATGCGTTGCAGAAGCTGCATGATGCCGGCTGGGAGTCGGATTCCGACGCGCTCCATCCGTCGCTTGCCCTGTTCGAGGTGGCCAGTGCGGTATCCGTGACGTTCGCCAACGCACTGGCGCGTGCCGCCGTGGCTGACCGTCTGTGCGGCTACAGCTTTGCCGCCACCGGCACGGCCGTACTGACGCCGGTGGCGATCGCGCCGGCCACGCTCAATGTGTTGTACTCGACGGGTAATGGCGTGCCGCCGGCGGCTGGCGTGCAACTGATCAACGACAACAACCCCGGCGGGCCGCTGCGCGACCTCTATTCCAGTTCGCCCGGCACGAATCTGGCCGATGCCAACCTCGATGGTGCCCGCTGTCTGCGCGCACTGCTGACCGGCACCGGCACCCAGGCGCGGGCGCTGAAGGCGGGGCTGGCCCAGACGCTGCGCTCGGGTGACCTGCATGGAAAACCGGCCATCATCGTGCATGGCCGCAGCGATGCGCTGCTGCCGGTCAACCATACCTCGCGGCCCTATCTTGGCTATAACCGGCTCAAGGAGGGCCGCGCCAGCAATCTCTCCTATATGGAAGTCACGAACGGCCAGCACTTCGACAGTTTCATCGGCGCGGTAGCGGGCTATGACAACCGCTATATCCCCCTCCACGTCTACCTGAACCGGGCGCTCGACGCAGTCTACGCCAACCTCACCACCGGCACCGCGCTGCCGCCATCGCAGGTGGTGCGCACGATCGCGCGCGGTGGCACCTTGTCGCCGGCGCCCATCATCCTGCCCACCAACTTGCCGCCGTTTGCCGCCACCCCGGCCAATGCGGACCGGATTACGGTCATCGGCAGCACCGTAGAGGTACCCAACTGATGAAGGCATCCCGCACGCGCGTCCTGACGCAAGAAGATTTCGACCGCTTCGCTTCGCTCTCGCGCGACGACAATCCCATTCACTGCGACCCGCGGTTCGCCAGGACGACGCATTTCGGTGCGACCGTGGCGCACGGCATGTTCCTGTTTTCGCTGCTGTGCGCGCAGATGCAGCGCAGCAACCCCAGGCCGGTCCTGCCGATCGGGCAGACGCTGATGTTTCCTCGTCCCACCTTCGTCGGCGACGGCGTGGCGGCCGTGCTGGTGCTGAACGACACGCCCGGCCAAGACCGCATCGCCCTGGACACCGAGATCCGCTGCATGCAGCGTGGCCGCATGCGAACGGCAGCTACCGATGAGCAGATTACGGCACAGGGAGATGCGATCCTGCTGGTCGACGCAAGTGCCGAAACGCTGGCGCAGGCGCCGCTTGACGAGGCGGACGATGCCGGGCGCCTTGCCGCCGCGGTGGACGGCGACCGGACGCTCTATCACCTTAGCGTCGGCCAGGAGGCTTCGGCGGTGCGCAGTTTCAGCGCCGGCGATATCGATGAATACGTGTCGTTGACCGACGATGGCAACGCCTTCTATACCGACCCGGTATTTGCCCGCAGCCGCGGCTTCGGGGGCGCCATCGTGCCGCTGCCCCTGCTGGCCGGCATGTTCTCGGACCTGCTGGGCACGCGCTTGCCGGGCCGCGGCACCGGCTGGATGAAACAGTCGCTGCGGCTGCGTTCGCCGGCGCGGCTGGGCGAATTGCTGACCGCCTCGGTGCGGATCGTGCGCCTGCGCGGCGACAAGGACCTGGTCAACCTGGCCACCGTCGTCACCGGCGACGATGGCCGCGTGGTGCTGGCCGGAGAAGCCCTGGTGCTGGTGCGCAACCTGGAAGACAAGCGGGCGCTCGCGGCAGCGTGAAATGCGCAGGAGGGAACAGGTCGCAACGTATTTCCTGCGCCACATCAATGGCCGTTCAGTCAGGCCTTGAAATGTAGGCGCAAAGCCTTATCTTTCGATCAGACATCCAGTGTCCGGCCCGCGTGGCGGGATCGGCAGGCCGGGGCGCGGACGCCCCGCCTTCCGCATCGGGACACTCATCCGAAAAAGAGGGCTCCTAAATGCGACTTGACAAACTCACCACCCGATTCCAGGAAGCGCTGGCCGATGCCCAGAGCCTGGCGATCGGCAACGACAACCAATATATCGACCCGCTGCACGTGCTGCGCGCCTTGCTGGCGCAGAACGACGGCGCCGCCCGCGCGCTGCTGTCGCGCGCCGGCGTCAACGTCGGCGGGCTGACCACCGCGCTCGATGCCGCCATCAAGCGCTTGCCGCAGGTCCAGGGCACCAGCGAGGTCCAGGTCGGGCGCGAGCTTAACGCGCTCTTCAACGCCACCGAGAAGGAAGCCATCAAGCGTGGCGACCAGTTCATCGCCAGCGAGCTGTTCCTGCTCGCCGTGGCCGACGACAAAGGCGAGGCCGGCCGCATCGCCCGCGAAAACGGCCTGGCGCGAAAGTCGCTCGAGACCGCCATCGAAGCCGTGCGCGGCGGCGATTCGGTCAACAGCGCCGACGCCGAGACCCAGCGAGAGGCGCTCAAGAAGTACACCGTGGACCTCACCGAGCGCGCCCGTATCGGCAAGCTCGACCCCGTAATCGGCCGCGACGACGAAATCCGCCGCGCCATCCAGATCCTGCAGCGCCGCACCAAGAACAACCCCGTGCTGATCGGCGAGCCGGGCGTGGGCAAGACCGCCATCGTGGAAGGCCTGGCCCAGCGCATCGTCAATGGCGAAGTGCCGGAAAGCCTGAAGAACAAGCGCGTGCTGGTGCTCGACATGGCGGGCCTGCTGGCCGGCGCCAAGTACCGCGGCGAGTTCGAGGAACGCCTCAAGGCCGTGCTGTCGGATATCGCAAAGGACGAGGGCCAGACCATCGTCTTTATCGACGAACTGCACACCATGGTCGGCGCCGGCAAGGCCGAGGGCGCGATCGATGCGGGCAATATGCTCAAGCCCGCGCTGGCGCGCGGCGAGTTGCACTGCATCGGCGCCACCACGCTGGACGAATACCGCAAGTACATCGAGAAGGATGCCGCGCTGGAGCGCCGCTTCCAGAAGGTACTGGTCGACGAGCCCAGCGTGGAGGCCACCATTGCCATCCTGCGCGGCTTGCAGGAGAAGTATGAACTGCACCACGGCGTGGAGATCACCGACCCGGCCATCGTCGCCGCGGCGGAGCTGTCGCACCGCTATATCACCGACCGCTTCCTGCCCGACAAGGCGATCGACCTGATCGACGAAGCCGGCGCGCGCATCAAGATGGAAATCGACTCCAAGCCGGAGGTGATGGACAAGCTCGAGCGCCGCACCATCCAGCTCAAGATCGAGCGCGAGGCGGTCAAGCGGGAAACCGATGAAGCCTCCAGGAAGCGTCTCGAACTGATCGAACAGGAAATCAGCCGCCTGGAGAAGGAGTACGCCGACCTCGAAGAGATCTGGAAGGCCGAGAAGGGTGCCGCCCAGGGCGCGGCGGCGCTCAAGGAAGAGATCGACAAGATCCGGCTGGAAATCACACGCCTGCAGCGCGAAGGCAAGCTCGACAAGGTAGCCGAGCTGCAGTATGGCAAGCTGCCTGAACTCGAAGGCAAGCTGAAGGCCGCCACCGTGGCCGAGGCCAGCGAGCAGAAGCAGCCCAACAAGCTGCTGCGCACGCAGGTTGGTGCCGAGGAAATCGCCGAAGTGGTGAGCCGCGCGACCGGCATCCCCGTGTCGAGGATGATGCAGGGCGAGCGCGAGAAGCTGATCAAGATGGAGGACTATCTGCACCGCCGCGTGGTTGGCCAGGACGAGGCCGTGCGCCTGGTGTCGGACGCAATCCGCCGCTCGCGTGCCGGCCTGTCGGACGAGAACAAGCCTTACGGCTCGTTCCTGTTCCTCGGTCCTACCGGCGTGGGCAAGACCGAGCTGTGCAAGGCGCTGGCCGAGTTCCTGTTCGATTCGCAGGACCACCTGATCCGCATCGACATGAGCGAGTTCATGGAGAAGCACAGCGTGAGCCGGCTGATCGGCGCGCCGCCGGGATACGTGGGCTATGAAGAAGGCGGTTACCTGACCGAGGCCGTGCGCCGCAAGCCGTACAGCGTGATCCTGCTTGACGAAGTCGAGAAGGCCCACCCGGACGTGTTCAACGTGCTGCTGCAGGTGCTGGACGACGGCCGCCTGACCGATGGCCAGGGACGCACGGTGGACTTCAAGAACACGGTGATCGTGATGACCTCCAATTTGGGATCGCACATCATCCAGGCGATGACAGGCGAGCCGCACGAGGCGGTCAAGGGCGCGGTATGGCAGGAAGTGAAGACACATTTCCGGCCCGAGTTCCTCAACCGCATCGACGAGGTGGTGGTGTTCCATTCGCTCGACCAGCAACATATCGAGTCGATCGCCCGCATCCAGCTGGAGCGGCTGACGGCACGGCTGGCGCGCATGGACATGACGCTCGAGGTGAGCGAGGCTGCCATCGCCAAGATCGCCAGCGCTGGCTACGATCCGGTGTTCGGGGCGCGTCCGCTCAAGCGCGCGATCCAGCAGCAGATCGAGAACCCGGTGGCACGCGCCATCCTCGAAGGCAAGTTTGCCGCCAAGGATGTGGTGCCGGTGGGTTACCAGGACGGAGAGTTCGTCATTGGTCCGAAGGCCCACTAACGCTCACCCAGGCCCACCAAGGCTCACGCCAGACAAAAAGCCGCCCCTTGCCGGGGCGGCTTTTTGTTTTCGTGCGTGTAATAAGAATTAACGGAATTCCATCCGGCCCGTTGCGCCTTTGCTACAAGCAGCGCCGGCTGCCGCGGGCGGCTACCGGTGATAAGGGTAGGGGTGGTGATAGGCGTACCAGTCGCGGCGTCCCCACCAGCGGCGTCCGTCCCAGTAGCGCTCCCCATGCCACCCGATGACCACCGCGGGTGCGACCACCACCGGCGGGCCGTAGGCGGGGGCCGGCCCGTAGGCGACCGGGGGCGGCCCATAGCCAGGCGGCGGGGCCGGATAAACCACCGGGGGCGGCGGAGCCGGATAGGCCGGGGCGGCATAGACGGGTGCCGGCGCCACGACCACCGGCGCGGGCACACCGATATTCAGGTCAACATCGACGCGCGCCAGAGCGGGCTGGGAGGCCGCCCAGGCCAGCGCGCCGACACCCAGCGCGCAGAAAAAAACATGTCTCATTTCGATCCTCGTCGTGCAGTAGCCATGATTTGACTTTAGCCCTGCCGCCGCCTTGCCGCGGGATACAACTGTAACGATATTTCACGCAGGGGACCGGATGCGGCGGGTGCCAGGCGAGGTCATGCCGAGCGCTCGTTTTTCAGGCGGTACAACGGCATCAGTTGCCTGACGCAGGCGTTCGCCGCCGCCTTGCTTTCCACGTCGATCACGCGGGAGACGGCATCCTTTATGCGGCGCAGGCCTCCGTTTTCAAGAAAGGCTTTCAAGTCCCGGTTCTCCATATACCGGTTGAACTCGAGCAGGTCGGCCCCGGTAATCCCTGCATCCGCCAGCGCCTTGCCTGACAATGCCGCTTCCTTGGTCTTGCGCCCGATGGGGGAGCCGAGCAAGCGCGCCAGCCGCATCGTCAGGCCGGGATCCTGTATCTCCGCTGCCAGCGCGGGCCTGACAGCCTTCTCCACCAGTTCGGGCGAGAGCTTCGTACGGGTGCACTCCACGTAGCGGTCTTTCGGGATCGGTCCGATCTTCGCCGGCAGCCTTGCGAACGCCTGGTCCAGGCCGACGGCAAGGATGGCGCCGACATCGAACGCGCGGATCAGCGCGGTGACGGCTTCATCGTAGGTCGGCGGGAACAACTGCGGCGGCTCCGCAGCGCGCTCTTCGGTGGTTACCGCAAGCTGCTCTGGCTGGGGACGTCTCGGGACGTTGCCGTTGTCGGGCGGGAAACCGACCTGCACCACGGCGGTGCCGGGGATGGCTTGCCCGGTTTCGGCGCTCCAGAACGGCTGGCAATCGGCCTTGCGCAGGTTTGCCAGGGCCAGGCTGTCGAGCATGGCGTTGCCGGAACTGACCTTGATGGACACCGATGCCACCTTGCCTGTTGCCGCGATGGACAGCGATACCGACGCGCGGCCGCGCATCCCGGCCCGGTCGAGTTCCGCTGGATAGGCTGGCCATTCGGTGTAGCACTGGGACCTCCTTTCGGTCGCGACATCTTCGATGGTGAACGCGCGCAGCGGCGTCGCCCGGCCGTCGTGGCTGTGAACGAGTGCCAATGCCAGCAGGACCGCCGGCAAGATCGCAGGCTTCCCGATCAGCCCAGGGGCCGGAACGCAATGGGGAGGCGCATCCGGTTTGCCAGCGCCCTGGCGAACGGCCAGGCCTGGGTGACTGCATCGGGGACAGTCGTTCATGGATTGAATTGGCTCGTTTTGTATTTCCTGCAGATTATGCCGGGATCGGGGCGCTGTCACAGCCCCCTTGGCACCGTGGCGCAATCGACGAGCCGGGATGCCACGTCCTCCCCGGCTAGCGGGATGCGGCCGTTGCCGTGCGAGCTTTGCGCGCGCGCAGCGGATGCGGAAGACGGGGCGATCCGTTAAGCCGCAGGTCCGGCCAGGTGTCGTGTGGAAAACCAGCAACGCATGATTTACGCACCTGCACCGCCTGTGTAATATCCGACACCTGTACGCTTGTGCCGTTGTTTGTTCACCGCCTTTTTTACTGGAGAGTAAAGTGCCCTGCATGTCCGCCATCACCCTCTGATGCCGACGACACCTGCACACGCAGAGTGCCGATGGCGCGCCCGCGCAATCGTCTGCTGTGCTTGCTTTAAGCGCTTTACACTGTTCCAGACCTGAGTTGCCTCCCGGCAACTGCCAGTCCGCCACGCGCCATCCCATTGTCGGCTCCAATTTCCTCTGGAGTTCGAAATGACGATGCAAGAACCCGAAGCGTTTCGGGAAGTTAAACCTGCCCACTCGGTTGCCGAGCGCGTGAAGTACCCGCGAACCCCGCATTTACCGTGGTCGCCCGGACTCAGCGACGACGACCGGAGGATCGAGACCCTGGATGCGTTCCACGGGCGCCGCGTGATTGTTACGTCCAAGATGGACGGAGAAAACACCTCGCTCTACCGCACCGGCATGCACGCCAGAAGCCTGGACAGCCGCCGCCATCCCAGCCGGGATTGGCTCAAGGGATTCTGGGGCGCGATGCGGATGGATCTTCCGGATCGATGGCGAGTCTGCGGCGAGAACCTGTTCGCGACGCATTCGATCCGTTACCGGGACCTGGCTTCCTTCTTCCTGGGATTCTCGGTCTGGAATGCGCAAAACGTATGCCTAGGCTGGGACGAGACGGTGGAGTGGTTCGCCTTGCTCGGCATCGAGCCGGTGCCCGTGCTTTACGACGGCAAGTTCGACGCCGCGGCAATCCAGGCGCTCTGGCGCGAAAGCGAGCGCGAGCGGACCGAGGGCTACGTGATCCGGGTCGCGGACGAGATCCGCTATGCCGATTTCAGGCGCTGCGTGGCGAAGTTCGTACGTAGCGGGCATGTGCAGACGGACGAGCACTGGATGCATAACCATGCGTTCGAGCAGAACCACATGCGCGAACATGCAGGAGAGTCGCAATGGAAATGACCGATCTTTTGACCGCCACGAATCTGCAATCGCTGCGGGCCGCACCCGTACTGCGGGCGCCGGCATGCGCAAGCCTGGCGGCACACGTTCCGCCAGCCGGCACCCATCCGGACTGGAAAGCCGTCATGGAGGCGCTCCCCTGCCTGGAGCCGTTGCGCCGCACGCCGCAGGATCCACGCTATCACGCGGAAGGCGACGTCTGGACCCACACCAGGCTGGTGGTCCAGTCCCTCGTACACCTTGAGGACTATGCGGACGCCAGTTCCGAACGCCGCTTTGTCCTGTTCTATGCGGCGCTATTGCACGACATCGCAAAGCCCGCCACCACGTGGGTGGATCCGGAAACCGGGGCGATCGGCCAGCCAGGCCACTCGGCCCGCGGCGCGGTCGACGCACGCGTGCTGCTGTGGCGCAGCGGGGTGCCGTTTGCGCTGCGGGAGGCCATTTGCCGGCTGATCCAGGTGCACCAGCTCCCGTTTTATGCCATCCGGGGAAGCCGGTCCGGCGAGTCCGCGGAGATGGTGGTGCGGCGCTTGTCGCTCGAACTCGACATACGTGAACTGGCGGCACTTGCCGAGGCCGACATGCGCGGGCGGATATGCGCCGATAGCGAAGACGTGCTGGTCGATACCGCGCTCTTTCGCGAGCTGGCGCGCGAGGAGGGCTGCTACGGCCAGCCGCGTGCGTTCGCGGACCGCTGGACGTGCATGCGCAATCTCCGTGGAGACGATGTCCATCCGGACTATGCGTACCACCGTGAGGCGGGGTCCTCCGTCACGGTCCTTAGCGGTCTGCCGGCAACGGGAAAAAGCACCTGGATCGCGACGCACTGTCCCGGCCTGCCGGTTGTGGGGTTTGACGATGCTCGCGAAGCCCTGGGCCTCAGGTACGGGAAGAACGAGGGCGCGGCAATGCACTTCGCCGTCGACCAGGCAAAAGCCCTGCTGCGCGAGGGCCGCCCGTTCGTCTGGAACGCGACGCACCTGAGCCGGCAGATGCGCGCGAAGACCCTCGACTTGCTGTTCGCGTATGGCGCCGAAGTCAATGTCGTCTATCTGGAAGCCACGGAGCAGATCATCCTGTCGCGCAACCGCAAGCGGGACACCACGCTCACGAATGCGGCGATCGGGAGGATGTTGCATCGATGGGAGGTGGTGTCCCCGGTGGAGGCGCACTCGGTGACGTACGATATCGGCCACTGTGCCCCGGGCCGTCCGAGTCCGGCACCCCGACGGTTTCGGCCGAGGTGGCTGGCTGCGGTGAGTTGCTGTCGGGCGCGCCCGGAGGAACGTCGCGGAAGAGGTTAGTCCGCCTGCCGATAGTCCGGCTGGGCTGATTCGCGCATCCGTGGCAAGGTGGGTGGCAGGCAGCGGCCAAAAGTCAGGCAAGAACCCGCCGTGCCATCCCTACTTGCGCGCGGCCGCCTTCATCCACTCCGTCGTCTCCCACGCCGTGCCGAGCACGGCTCCCTGCCCGTGATCGCAGCCTTCCCACTTGAAGAACTGCAGTTCGTCCGTGCTGGCCAGCCCGTTGGCCAGCACCTGCATGCCGAGCGTATGCGCCAGTGCGATCACGGCTCGCGCGATGGCGGCGCGCCTGGCGTCGGTTGCCACGTTGCGCACGTAGCCAAGCGGAATCTGCAGCCGGTCGGGCAACAGGCGCTGCAGGTTCGCTAGGGAGATCGGCGTGTTGCCCACGTCGGCCAGCGTGACCGACCCGCCTTGCTCCTGGATCCGCGCGCAGGCGAGGCGGGCGGCTTCCGTCGCCGTGCCCAGCAGGATGCCGGGTAGCTGCAGGTCAAGCAGGTTGCCGGGCTGGCCGGTCTCGCGCAGGGACTGCCTGAGCAGCTCCGGCAAGGCCAGCAGCGCGGATTCCTCCGCACCGGCCACCTGCGGCAGCAGGATGGGAACGCTGACGCGGGTCGGGCTGGATACGGCGGCTTGCGGCTCGGTGTGCCAGGCTTGCGCAAGCTCGCAGGCGCGGCGCAGTAGCGCGGCGTTGATTTCGGTAACCAGGCCGGGCCGGCGGATACGGCAGGCGATCTCGGCATGCGGCATCCAGCCGTCCGCGACCGGCCACTCCGGCAGTAGTGCGATGGCTGCAATGGCGGCGGAACTCAAGTCGAACTGGGACACCGCTTGCAGCCGGTACTGCCCGCCGCGCAGGCTCTCTTCGACGGCGTCTTCCACGCTCGGGCCGCCGGATGGCGCAGCGCTTGCGAGGTCCGGCAATGGACGGGCGGCGGGCAGCCCACCCTCCGGTTGCAGCGCATTGGCCTGCTGCAATGCCTTGACATACTGGTACGTGCGCAGGCCGCCGATGACGACGGACGTCAGCTTCTGCGCTGTCAGTTCTGTCTTGAGAAAGTAGCCATTGATCTCGTACCCGGTGATGACCTCGCTTTCCGGCGCCATGCCCGGATGTCCGGTACGCAGCACGATCTGCAGGTCGGCGTTGCGCAGTTGCTCGCGGATGTAGCGCACCGTCGCCAGGCCGGCGTCATCGGTTTCCATCACCACGTCGAGCAGCACCAGCGCGGTGTCCGGATGCGCGGCCAGGTACGCCTTGCATTCTTCGCCGGAGTAGGCGCTGTGGAACTGGATCCCGCGGCCGGAAAACGTCAGGTCCGCCAGCACCAGCTGCGTGATCTCGTGCACGTCGGGATCGTCGTCGACCAGCAGGACCTGCCACGCGGGCACAGACAAGGAGGTGTTCATGACGGACTCTTTACGGACGCGATCGGAATGGTGGCCTTCGTGGCGGGCGTGACTCTCGGCATCCGGATGGTGAAGACAATGCCTCCGCCATCCTGGCTGACGCCGTTGCCCACCGCGATGGTGCCGCCCAGGCGCTGCGTAACCAGGTTGTAGACCAGGTGCAGGCCCAGCCCGCTGCCGCCCTTGCCGCGGCGCGAGGTGAAAAAGGGTTCGAAGATCTTCTCGTGCAGCGCGTCCGGTATGCCGCAGCCATTGTCGGCGTAGCGGATCACCACCTCGTCGCCGGGCGCGTGGCGCGCGGCGATGCGGATGGTGCCGCGGACAGGGCCTGTGTCGCCGCCGCCGAAGGCGTGCACCAGCGAGTTGATGATCAGGTTGGTGAGGATCTGGGCGATCGCGCCAGGGTAGCCGGTCATGGCGATGCCCGCCGGACAGTCGATCTGCAACGCCACGCGCGTGTCACGCAGCCTGGGGTCGAGGCTGACCACGGTTTCGCGGATGTAGTCGCCGAGATCGAAGCTGCGCCGCTTTTCGCTGGTCTGGTCGACCGCCATCTGCTTGAAGCTCTGCACCAGCTCCGCTGCGCGGTTGGCGTTGGATAACAGCAGCCGGGCGGATTGCGCGGCGTCCGACAGGTAGCGCTCCAGCTCCGCCGGCGTCAGCCCGCCGCCTGCCACCAGCGCCTGCGTGGCGCTGGTGCGGTCCTGCAGGTAGGACGCGGCGCTGACGGTAATGCCCACCGGCGTATTGATCTCGTGCGCGACCCCCGCCACCAGTCCGCCTAGCGACGCCATTTTCCCGGCTTCCACCAGGTCCTTGCGCGCGGATTCGAGATGCCGCAGCGATTCCATCAGTTCGGCCTGCGCCAGCTCGCGGCTTTCGTGCGACAGCACGATCCACCACGCGCCGAATGCGAGCAGGGGCAGGGTGGCCGAGTACACGCGCAGCAGCAGGTCCCCGAGCCCGCCGGCGGACGGCGGGGCGCCCTCGCCGAGGAGCCGGTAGGCCAGCAGGAACACCGCGCCCATGGCCGCCGACGCGATCACGAACAGGCCGAGGAAACGCACTAGGCGGCGCAGGAAATGCGGAGGCAGTATCCGCAGGAAGCTGGTCTCGCGCGGCGATGCCTGCGTCTGCGCGGCGGTGCCGGGCGCCTTGCAGGCATCGTGGCAATGGTTGTCCAGGCCGCAGCACAGCGAGCAGATCGGCCCCTCGTAGAAGGGGCAGTGCGCCATGTCCGGCGCTTCATAGTCGCGCTCGCAGATGCAGCAGCGCAGCGGCTCGTCGGCGCCGGCGGCGCGGATCTGCGGTTCCTGGCGCGCGATATAGTAGCGGCCGCGGGTCGCATAGGCGATCAGGATGGCGCTGGCGAACGAGGCGCCCATCGCGATAAAGGCCGAATAGGCTTGCGCCAGGGGGCCGAGCAGGCCGGAGTAAGCACCGATGCCGGCCATCGAGGCGATCAGCATGGCGCCGCAGCCCACCGGGTTGAACGCATACAGGTAGGCTCGCCTGAACTCGATGTGGCGCGGGCTGATGCCCAGGGGCTTGAGCACGATGAGGTCGGCCGCCAGCGCGCCGAGCCAGGCGATCACCAGGTTTGAATAAACGCTGAGCACGGCCTCCAGCGTGCTGAAGATGCCCAGCAGCGTCAACAGCAGCGCGATCAGTACGTTGAACACCAGCCAGACCACCCGGCCTGGATGGTAGTGCGCCAGCCGCACGAACACATTGGACCAGGCCAGCGAGCCCGCGTAGGCGTTGGTTACGTTGATCTTGATCTGCGAGACCACCACGAACAGCAGCGCCACCGCCATCACCACCTCGGGCTGGTCGAAGACCTGCCCGTACGCCCACACGTACATGTGCATGGGTTCCATGGCCTTGCCGGTGGCCAGGCCGGCCTGCACCGCCAATACCGCCAGCAGGCTGCCCGCCAGCACCTTGAGCCCGCCGATCAGGATCCAGCCGGGTCCCGCCAGCAGCAGCGCGCTCCACCAGCTCCACCGGTTCTGCGCGGTGCGCTCAGGCAGGAAACGCAGGTAGTCCACCTGCTCGCCGATCTGTCCCATCAGCGAGAACAGCACGCCGGTGGCGGCGCCGAAGGCCAGCACGTTGAAGGCGGGCGAGGCGCCGTCGCGCCCGGTGAAGGCGGCCCATTGCGCCAGCACACCTGGATCGTGGCGCAGGATATAGACGAACGGCAGCACCAGCAGCACCGCCCACAGCGGTTGCGTCCACATCTGCAGCTTGTTGATCAGCGTGACGCCGAAGAACACCATCGGCACGATCACCAGCGAGCAGACCAGGTAGCCCAGGGTCAGGTTCAGCCCGGTGGCGATGGTCAGCGCCTGGGCCAGGATGGCCGATTCCAGCGCGAAGAAGATAAAGGTGAAGGACGCGTAGATCAGCGAGGTGATGGTGGACCCGGCGTAGCCGAAGCCCGCGCCGCGCGTGAGCAGGTCGATGTCCACATTGGCCACGCTGGCGTGGTAGGCCACGGGCAGGCCGATCACGAAAATCAGCAGGCAGACCAGCAGGATGGCCGGAAACGCATTCTGGAAGCCGAAGCTGAGCGTGATGCTGGCGCCTATCGCCTCCAGCGCCAGGAAGGACACGCCGCCGATGGCTGTGTTGGCCAGCGTGAACGGGGACCACCGCCGGTACGAGCGCGCAGCGTAACGCAGCGCGTAATCCTCCAGCGTTTCGTTCGCGACCCAGGATTGATATTCTCGTTTGATGCGCATGGCGTGGGGGCGTCGGGTGCGATGCGGGTCCGGGGAAGCGTATGCGATCTGGGTCGAATGGATGCGAATCGAGGCGGAGGGTTGGCAGCGAGCGCTTCGATTATTGACTGAATCCGGTCCCTGCGCAATGACATGCATCCCACGCGCGGGAGGGGGCGGATGCAGCGATAGCGCACGGCCGGAATGCTGCGCGGCAGCAGGCGCGCGCGTCTTGACTTTTGAGGTTCCAGCGGAAACACTGGCCGGCAATCCTCATTTTGAAGAGAGCGTGGCAGACGGCATTTACCCGAGCACTGCCCGAATCCACTGTGCCCGAAGTCATGGAGGACGCGCGGTTGACCGCCAAGAATGCCGATAGCGCCGATCCCCTGACCGGTGAGCTGGTCTACCGCATCCACGCCGCGCGCGACGACGAAGGGTTGCGCGGCGTCATTGCGCTGCTGCGCGACCAGTTCTCCGCGGGCACGGCGGTGCTGGCACGGCGGCACCTGGCTGGCGGACAGGGAGCGGTACTGTGCGGCGCGCCGGATGATGCGGCGTTCTTCCGCACCTTCGCGGAATACTCGCCACGCAATCCCTGGTTTCTCTCCAGCAACGCCTACCAGCCGCTGCAGGTGATCGGCGGCGAAGACATGCTCAGCAGCAGCGACCTGGTCAGGACGGACTTCTACCATGCACTGCTGCGGCCCCATCAATACCTGCACCGCTTGTGCGGGGTCGTTGCCCGCGAGGCCGACGTGGTCTATTTCCTTGAGCTGTACCGGCGCGAAGACCAGCGGCGATTCAGCGCGAAGGAAAAGGCCGAGTTCCGCGGGCTGCTGGCGCATATGGCGTTGTCGCTGGAGAACCGCTGGCAACGGCACAGCGCCGCCGACCTGAGCCAGGCGCTGATGCGCATCATCGACGGTCATTCCAGCGCTACCTTCCTGGTGGAGCAGGACGGACGCATCGTCTATTGCAACCGCAGCGCCCAGGCGCTGTGCGGGCAGGGCAGCGGGCTGTACCGGGACGGGGACTATCTCGCCGCCGTCATGCCCACCGATCACCGTGCCTTGCGCGAGATGCTGGCCGGGCTGGCGCGCGGTGCCGGCGACATGCGCGATGCCCACGCGGCCCATGCCGCCCTGGTGCCGACCCAGGTGCTGTCGGTCTGCGCGCCGGGATTTGCGTTGCCCACCACACTGACGCTGCAGCCCGCCGGCGTATCCTTGCGTACCGGCCTGGGCGAGGAGCGCGCGGTGGTGGTGGTCAGCGCGCGCCGGCAGGGCACGGAGCACGCGCATCACGATTGCCTGTTCGCGCGCCAGTTCAATCTGAGCGAGGCTCAGGCGCGGGTCAACGCGCTGGTCTTTGCCGGCCACTCCATTGCCAGCCTGGCCGAGGTGCTGCACGTCTCCGATAACACGGTGCGCAGCCACCTCAAGCAAATCTTCCAGAAGACCAACACGCACGGCCAGATGGAACTGGTGCGCCTGCACGCCCAGCACTGCCCGCCGGCCTGACCGCCCGGAAGCGGCAAAACCCTTGCGGGCCGGGATCCGCGCAGGCCCGCATTGGCGCGGCGCACCATCCTTCCCCGGCGCGAACTGACACGCGTGTTTCGTATGCCGCTTGCGCCGTTGCCTCATGCGCCTGGGTGAAATCGCCTCACCCAGCCGGATGAGACGGAAATCCTCGCCGTGAGGGATTCGCATGAGCACGGCCCTGCATATAGTTGATCCGTCGCCACACGGCAGGGCGCGGCGCCAGGGCCACGAACACGAATACGAGCACCCAATAAAACAAGACCACCTCACGGGGGAGACACGCCATGCTAGGCCTGACCTTGCTGTACGTCGGAGCAGTGCTATGCCTGAACGGCCTTTGGCTGCTCGGAAAAATTGGCGACCGTGAGATCTGGGTCGTGAATATCTTCGCCGGCGGAGTAACGATGCTGGTGTCGCTGCGGCTCATCTTCGGCGGCGAGGCGGATAGCGCATCGATCAAGGCCGGCGCGCTGACGCTGCTGTTCACCTTCACCTACCTGTGGGTTGCGCTCAACCGCTTCAATGGTGCCGACGGGCGCGGCCTTGGCTGGTTCAGCCTGTTCGTCTCAGTCACGGTGATTCCCGTCGCCATCGACGCGCTGCGCAACGCGAACTCCGTCTGGGACACCTGGTTCGCCTGGTGCTGGGTCGGTTGGGGCGTGCTGTGGTTCCTGTATTTCTTGTTGCTCGCGATGCAGCGCCCCATCCTGAAGTTCACCGGTTTTGCCACGGTCCTGGCAGGCATCGCGACCGGCTGGCTGCCGGGCTATCTGCTGCTGAGCGAGTCATTCAAATAGACAGTAACGGGGCGCGCAATCGCGCACGACGAAGCGGGTTCAGGCAGCCACCACGGCTGCATGGTTTCACGGCCGCAATCCGGCGATTGACCGGATCCACACCAAGGAGACAGGCAGATGGCAGATACCCTTATCAAGGTCGATCTCGCGCAGTCGGCGTACGAGAACGAGAAGGTGCACAACCGTTGGCACCCGGATATCCCGATGGCCTGCTGGGTCAATCCCGGCGACGAATTCATCCTGGAAACCTACGATTGGACCGGCGGCTTCATCAAGAACAACGAGTCCGCGGACGACGTGCGGGACATCGACCTGTCGATCGTCCACTTCCTGTCCGGGCCGGTGGGCGTGCATGGCGTCGGGCCGGGGGACCTGCTGGTGGTCGACCTGCTCGACGTGGGTGCCAAGCAGGAGAGCCAGTGGGGCTTCAACGGCTTCTTCTCGAAGAAGAACGGCGGTGGCTTCCTGACGGACCATTTCCCGCAGGCGCAGAAGTCCATCTGGGATTTCCACGGCGTCTACACCACGTCGCGCCACGTCCCCGGCGTGCAGTTCGCGGGGCTGATCCACCCGGGGCTGATCGGTTGCCTGCCAGATCCCAAGCTGCTGCAGACCTGGAACGAACGCGAGGTAGGCCTCATCAAGACCGACCCGGACCGCGTGCCGCCGCTGGCCAACCCGCCGTTCGCCGCGACCGCGCACATGGGCAAGCTCCAGGGCGACGGCGCGAAACGGGCGGCGGCAGAGGGCGCGCGCACGGTGCCACCGCGTGAGCACGGTGGCAACTGCGATATCAAGGACCTGTCGCGCGGCTCGCGGGTGTATTTCCCGGTGTATGTGGATGGCGCGGGGTTGTCGGTGGGCGATCTTCACTTCAGCCAGGGCGACGGCGAGATTACCTTCTGCGGCGCCATCGAGATGGCGGGGTGGGTGCACATGCGGGTGAACGTGATCAAGGGGGGGATGGCGAAGTACGGCATCAAGAATCCCATCTTCAAGCCCAGCCCGATCACGCCGACCTACAACGACTACCTGATCTTCGAGGGGATCTCGGTCGATGAAAGCGGCAAGCAGCACTACCTGGATGTCAACGTCGCCTACCGGCAGGCCTGCCTGAACGCGATCGAGTACCTGACCAAGTTCGGCTACTCGCGCGCGCAGGCCTACGCCATCCTGGGCACGGCGCCGGTGCAGGGGCATATCAGTGGCGTCGTGGACATACCCAACTCCTGCGCCACGCTATGGATACCGACGCAGATCTTCGACTTCGATATCCGGCCGGAGGCCAATGGACCCACTGTGCATATCAAGGGAGGTGCCGATGTCCTGCTCTCACCCGACCTGGCCTGACGAGCGCCGGGTCGATGTGAATCGATGTGAATCGATCTGAAGCAACCGGCGGCCGGCGCGGATTACCGTATTCGCACGGACCGCGCCGGCCGGTTCCAACCGAGCGGAGACCTGAATGCCCATTTATGAATACGCGTGCGTGGATTGCGGCAGCTTCAGCGTGGTGCGGCGCATCGACGATCGCGATGCGCCTCAGGCGTGTCCCGGCTGCGGCGAGCAAGCGCCGCGCATGGTCACGGCGACGATGCTGGCGCTGATGCCGTCGGCCCGGCGTGCCGCGCATGCCGGTAACGAGCGCAGCGCCCATGCGCCGGTCAGTTCGCAGGGGCACCGCCACGGGCCCGGCTGCGGCTGCTCGGGGGGGAGCGCCCGGCTGGCTGGCACGCCGGACGCCGCCAAGTCCTTTCCCGGCACGCGGCCATGGATGATCAGCCATTAGCGAGTCCATCTGGCGACGGGCTACGCAAGGCACAGATCGAAGGAAGGCAGCAAGCGCGCGCCCTGGCACCCCTGCGGCCGGTTTCAGAAGCGGTAGGTCACGCTGCCCACAACGGTCCGCCGCGCGCCGAAGTAGCAGTCGCCACGTGCCAGGCAAGTGGTGACGTATTGCTTGTCGAACAGGTTGGTCATGTTGAGCGCGACGCGTACCGGGCCATGGTCATAGGCGAGCATGGCATCGAACAGCGTCACGCCGCTGACCTTGTTCTGGTCCGTGCCGTCGTAGCTCGGGCCGACATAGCGCACGCCGCCGCCGGCGGCGAAGCCCGGCAGTTCGAACAGGTTGAACTTGTAGGTTGCCCACAGCGAGGCCATGTTCGACGGCGTGCTGGCCAGGCGCTTGTCGATCTCGGCGGCGCTGCCTTCGGTCACGCGGGCGTCCAGGTAGGTGTAGCTGGCAATCACGTCGAGCCGGTTCGACAGCGAGGCCGTGGCTTCCACTTCAATGCCGCGCGTACGCGCCTCGCCCACCTGCACGGTGTCCGGCATGCCGTTGACCACGCCGGCGGTCTTGCGGTTCTTTTCCCGCATGTCGAAGGCGGCCACGGTCAGCATGGCGTTCTTGCCCGGCGGCTGGTACTTGATCCCGGCCTCCCACTGGGAGCCGCGCAGCGGCTTGAATGCCTGGTTGGCCTTGTTGAAACCGGCGAGGCCCTGGAAGGATTCCGAGTAGCTCACGTATGGATTCAGGCCGATGTCGGACTGGTACATCAGGCCGAATCGCTTGGTCAGTTCGTTGTCGTCGCGCGAGGCCGACGGCGTGTTGTCCTGCGATGCGCGCGACCAGTCGTAGCGCAGGCCAAGCATCAGCAGCCACTTGTTCCAGGAAAGCTGGTCCTGGAGGTAGATGCCGGTCTGCGCCTGCGTGCTGGGGTTGAGGTCGCGCGTCGATGCCGGCGCGACGAAGTTGCCGTAGACGGGATTGAATACGTTGAGCGGCGCGGCGGTGCCGCCCACGCCGGTGCGGCCGGTAATCTCGGCGTGCTGGTAGTCCACGCCGGTGAGCAGTCGATGGCCGATGCTGCCCGTCCGGAACGTGGCCTGTGCCTGGTTATCGATGGCAAATGCGTTCAGCGTGGGCTGATTCAGGTAGACCGTGCGGCGCATCAGCGTATCGCTGCCCGGCACCCAGCCATGCGTCGCGCCGGTAAAGCCCGCCGCATAGATGCTGCGGTAGTCGACCGTGCTGTGCGAATAGCGCAGGTTCTGGCGCACCGTCCAAGTGTCGCTCGCCTTGTGCTCGAACTGGTAGCCAACGGAGGCCTGTTCGGCGGTGTACCGGTCGAAGCCCGGTTCGCTGCTGAACAGGTGATCGGGAATCTGGCCCGCCGGGTTGGAGTACAGCGTCCCGCGCCAGGGATAGAAGCCCACCGACGTGCCGCTTTCATCTCGCTGGAAGTTGGCAAGCAAAGTGAACGACGTGTCGGCACTGGGCCGGAATGTGAGGGAAGGCGCGATCAGGTAACGGTTGTCCTTGACGTAGTCGACCTGGGTATCGCTGTCGCGCGCAAGGGCCACCAGCCGGTACAGCCACTTGCCGTCGGCATCCAGCGGCCCGGTCAGGTCGGCCTGGACCTGCTTGCGGTTGTAGTTGCCGAACTGCACGCCGATCTCGCGGGCGGCTTCCGCCTGCGGGCGCTTGCTGACAAGGTTCAGGATCCCGCCGACCGCGCCCTGGCCAAACAGCATCGACGACGGGCCGCGCAGCACGTCGATGCGTTCCAGCCCGTAGACGTCGGCGCGCACGTTGTTATAGAAGCCTACCTGGTTGAGCAAACCGTCCTGGTATTGCGTGAAGTCCGTACCGCGGATCTTGCCCCAGTCGCCCCGGTTGTCATTGCCATACGGGCCGGCATAGACGCCGGCGCTGTAGCCCAGCGCCTGCTGCACCGACTGGGCGCCTTGCGCCTCGATGCGGTCGCGGGTGATCACGGAGATGGATTGCGGCGTTTCCATCAAGGGAGTGTCGGTCTTGGTCGCCGTCGCGCTGCGTTTGGCCACGAACCCGTGCACCGGACCGGTCGGCGTTTCGTCGGCGTTGCTGGCCCGCACCGTCACCGCTGGCAGTTCCGCTGCATCCGCCTTGCCAGCTGACGGCTGGGCCGCCGGCGCCTGGGCGAAGGCCGTACCGATGGCCTGGAGGCTCAATGCCAGGGTGGTCAGGGAAACGGTGTGGCGCCTCCGGCGGGGTTGGCGGAGTGCGGCGCGCTTCGGCATGTTCAGGTTCATCGGTATTTTCAGGATCTTGCGAGACGGCCGGGGAGGTGGCGGGAAACCGTTGGCCTGTTGTTTGAGAAAATATAAATGCAAATCATTATCAATATCATTTGCATTGTAACTGAATGTGTCGAAAGGAATACAAAGGTGATAGCGCGACAGGGTTATTGGCCTGCCGGCCGCATTGGCTTACCGGCGCGGGCCTGTGCGCGCCCCGGCTTGCCTTGAAGTGGAAGCGGAAAACTCGCGCGAGACGCAGCGCGGCGGCAGACCGCCACTTGTCGCGTCAGCGGGATAGGCAGGCGATCGCGCTGCGCAGGGGGAGGCGGAACAAGGATGGCCGCGTCGCCCCCGGTTGCCGAAGCCTGACCTCGGTGCGAGGCATCGACGAGGCGGAAGGGGGCGTGTCTGGCGAGACGGTGGCCGTCGCCAGCGCGATTAACGGTGCATGAGCGCGAGCCTTACGAGTTCCACGCTCCGGCTGCAGTTCATCTTGATCTTCAGGGAGGCGACCTGCTTTCGGACCGTGTTCTCGGATACGCCGTTCTGCATGGCGAATTCAGCGGGCGACTGTCCGGCGACGAGGCCGGAAAGCACCTTGGCGTCCGGGGACGCCCGGTGTTCCCTGAAACCGCGGAACCGGCCGTCGCTGGCATGGCCTAGAATTGCCTTGCGAGACCAACACGTCGCGAGCGGAGGGGTCCGAATGGCACGGTTTTGCAGCAGGCTCGTCCAGGCAGGCATGCTTGCCTGCGTGCTCGCGTATTCCGCGTCCGGGCTGGGCGGCGAAGACGTAGCGCTATTGCCCGTCAAGCTCCCGCGGCACGTTGAGATTCAGTTGCCGAAGGGATGGACGCTGTTGTCGGAGGCGCAAAGCCGGGGCCGCGAGGTGATGCTCGATGCCGCGACCGACATCACGCGCCATGCATCGGAGGGGGACCGGCTGAACCTCCTTCACGCCGTGTCGAACCCCAGTGGCCCGTATGCAGCCGTCGTGATCAACTCGATTCAGCCGCCGGGCGTTTCGTTCAGGCAGGTGCGCAAGTTCGATGAGGACATGCTCAAGGCGTTCGGCGCAGGCTTCGAACGCTTGATCCGGGATTCGCTCAGGAAGTCCGGCAGGCAATTGCTGTCGATCACCAGTCCGCGCCTTGAGACGGTTGGCGGCTGGCCGGCCATTGCCATCAGTTACACCCGAAGCGGCGATCAGGGCACGATTTACGTGCAGCACTTCGACATCTATACGCCAGACCAGGAGCTTCTGCTGATCCTGGCCTGCCGCGACGCGGGGCGCGGCACATGGCTGCCAGTGCTCGAACGGATCACGAAGTCGCTTGTGGCCGGCGAGAACTAGGCTGCCGGACTGACCCGGACGCGCATTCAGGTACCCGCGCACATTGCGGCGCGGCTGGCTTGCCGCGAACGCCGGGTGGTCGCGCAGCGCATGGGAACTGGCCAGGCACTGACGCGGGCGAGCGTGTATCGGCTTCAGAAGGACGACCAGTCCGAAGCCGATGAGGAAACCGCCGGCGCAGCCGCAGCGCTTGCACGCGGCGCAACGGCCCGCGGCGAGACAGTGGCGGCCTTGGGCGCGGGCGCGCGGCTGGCGGCGCTGGCCACGGCCTGGTTGCCCAGCGCCGGAACACCGGAAATCCGCTCTTCAGGGCCTGTTGTCTGCCGGGCAGATCAGGGCTTCCCATGACTCAGGCGATGATGCCGGTCTTCATGCGGCCGGCCCTCCCGGCGGCAGCATCTCGCGCACCAGCGCGCGCAAGCGTATGACGGCTGCTGGCAGGTTGGCCTGGCGCATCGCCAGGTGCAGCGGGGCAGTCAGCGACGGGCTGCCGGCAAGCGCGCGGTAGGCGATGTCGTCGCCGCCCAGGCGGCGCATGGAGGCGGGCACCACCGAAATGCCAAGGCCTGCCGCTACCAGGCTCAGCGTGGCGGGCAAGCGCGGCGCTTCCTGCGCCACCAGCGGGCTGAAGCCCGCCGCGCGGCATGCGGTCAGGATGGCGTCGTACAGCCCCGGCCCGGCCGGGCGGCGGTAGAGAATGAACGGCTCGCGCGCCAGCGCTGACAGCGGCAAGGCGCCAACATCCGCCGCCAGCGGGTGCCCGGCCGGCAGCGCGGCCAGCATCGGTTCCTCCAGCACGGCATCGAGCAACAGCCCGGTGGTGCTGCCCACCGGCGAGCGCACGAAGGCCGCGTCGAGCCGCTCATGCAGGATCGCGTCCACCAGTTCGCTGGTGCCGGCTTCCTCCAGCGTGACGGCAACGCCCGGCACGCTCTCGCGAAACCTGCGCAGCACGGCGGGGACGAAAGGGTGCGAGGCGGCGGAACTGGTGAAGCCGACGGCTAGCCGCCCTTGCTCCCCGGCCGCGGCGCGGTGCACCACCCCGGCCACGCCTTCGGCTCGCGCCAGCACCGCGCGGGCTTCCTCCAGCAACGCCAGGCCGGCCTCGGTAGGCCGCACACCGCGCGGCAGGCGCCGCATCAGCAGTACGCCCAGTTCGTCCTCCAGGCCGCGCAGCAAGCGCGTGAGCGGCGGTTGCTGCATGCCCAGGCGCTCGGCGGCGCGGGTGACGTGTCCTTCCTCGGCCAGCACGACGAAGGCGCGCAGCCGGCGTAGCTCGATCATTGCGATACTCTCAGGGTATGAATTTTGTGCTCAGGATGCATTGGAAATCATAGCAGTTCGGGCCTATGCTGACGGCGTGAATCGCATCGCGCTGGAGCACGGCCATGCAGCAAGACAGGGATGGAGGGCAGGGTCAGGCCGGGGATGCCGGTCTGCCTGCCGCGTCGCATGCAGGCAATCTGCTGGAATTCCTGGCCTGGCTGGCAGCCGGGCCGCGCACCTATGCCGACACCATGGAGGCATGGCGCACCTCCTGCCCGCGGCTTTCCGCGTGGGAGGACGCGAACGCGGCCGGCCTGGTCGACATGGAATGCGCGGCGGGCGTGCCGCGCGCGCAGGCTGTGGTCCTGCTCACCGCGAAGGGCAAGGCCGTGCTGCGCCGGGCGAGGCCGCCATCGGCGTGAAGAACGCCAGCGTATCGACGCATTCACCAGGCACCAGAACCGAACCCGCAAAGGAGCAGCAATGACTTGGTCAGCCAGGCAATACGTGAAATTCGAGAACGAACGGACCCGTCCGGTACGGGACCTGCTGGCCGCCGTGCCAGGGCGCGAGCCGCGCGTGGCGGTGGATATCGGCTGCGGCCCGGGCAACTCGACCGAGGTGCTGGCCGCGTGCTTTCCCGGCGCCCGTGTGACCGGGCTGGACAGCTCGGCCGACATGGTCGAGGCCGCGCGCAAGCGGCTGCCGGAGCTGAAGTTCGAAGTCAGCAGCATCGAAACCTGGGACGACCCGGGACCCTACGATGTGATCCTCGCCAATGCCGTGCTGCAATGGCTGCCCGATCACGCCCGCCTGCTGCCCGCGCTCGCCGCCAAGCTGGCGCCGGGCGGCAGCCTGGCGATCCAGGTGCCGGACACGCTGGACACGCCGGCGCACCGCCTGATGCGCGACGTCGCCGCCGACGGCCCGTGGGCCGGCAAGCTGGCCGCCGCCGCGCAGGCGCGCACCGCACTGCCGGGCGCGGCCTGGTACTACGCGCTGTTGCGCGCGCACTGTGCCACAGTCGATGTGTGGCACACCACTTACCATCACGCCTTGGCAGATGGTCCGGCCGCGATCGTGGAGTGGTTCAAGGGTACCGGCCTGCGCCCCTTCTTGGATCCGCTGGACGAAGCGGAGCGGGCGGCCTACCTGGAGCGCTATACGGCGGAAGTGGCGCGAGCCTATCCGCCGATGGCGGACGGCTCCGTGCTGCTGCCGTTCCCGCGGTTCTTTATCGTGGCGACACGTTAGCGGTGAAACAGGCGGGCTTCAGCGGCCCGCTGTCAGCTTGCTGACGTCCATGCATACATCTGCCGCTCGCTGTCATGGATGGCGCCGATGCAGGCATGGCGGCCGTTTGGCTGCGGGTCCATTCCACCTCTAGTGCGGACCCGGGGGGACGGCGTCAAACGCGATGTTTTCGTTTACCCAACCATCCACTCCGTTCTCACAACGCATCCTTGACGACGCGATGACGTCCTTCAAGTATTGCTGCACCAGCTTGCATTTAGTACCTGGAGCGAGGACTGCGATCGGTCTTTCATCAACCAAAGCGGATGACGGCACATCGACGATATCCTCATACACCGGGACAGGCATGACGACCGTGTAAGTCCTCCAATCCAGCCACGCGTAGCCGGTCGCCGACATCGCGGCGAGGAATGCGAACACGAGAACCGGGATCGCAACCAGCAGCGTTCGGAGTTTCATTGGTTAGACCCTGTTTGAAAATTCCCGGCAAATGTAGCCTAACGCGCCGATGTGGAAACAGAACATCGAGAACAGCAGGCGAACATGGCGGCCAAGACAAAAGCAGTATCCAAGCGATCTGACGGACGTTGAGTGGAGCGCGATGGACGGCTTGCTGCCCAAGCTGGTAGCCCTTGGCCAACGCAGGCAATGCGATCTGCGCGGGGTTATCAATGCGCTCCGGTTGCGGTTGGCGCATGCTGCCCAAGGAATATAGGCCCTGGCAGACCGTATATCGGCGCCGGCAGCGGAAGGCATGCCGTTAGGTTACTGGCGCTGGCGTGACTTCGCCGGTTTGCTGGCGTTGGCTTTGACTAGTCCGCCGATCATTTCCCTGATCGAATAGATGGACACGATCGGCTCGTGCCCAATACCTCGATCCTCGGCGATGACGCCCGCATTGAAAAGACCGTGCTCCGGCCGTGGCAACCCGGTCGGCACATTGTTCGCCAATATCGGTGCCGAACACCATTCAAAAAATGGGTGCCTGCCGCGCCGGCCGGGACTGGTCCCCGTTACATCTCGCTAAAGATGGCCCGGTCCCGCAGGTAGCCACCGCCCTCCCGCCGCGTGTTGGTCTGGCTCACGATCACCCAGTCGCGCAGGTCTCCGACATCCGCATCGGTCTGCACCGGGAAGACGGCGCCAATCTCGGCCTTGCAATTCGGCCCCTCGCCAACGCCAGGCGGTGTCACGCGGCGGTCGATCCAGGCCTGGTTTTCCTTGTAGATCTTCAGCTCGAACCCGCTGAGCGGCTGGTTGGCCGCATGCTTGCGGCACACATTCTCGATGGCCGTGTTGCGATCGAGCTCGGTCACGGCGCCTGCCATGTAGAAGCCCGCCAGCGAGTCATGCATATGGTCCTCGAACAGCGCATGGCAGCCATCCGGCGGCGGCACAGGATCTTCAAAGTGGGACATCGCAGCGGTCTCAAACGGCGTCAACGCTTTGGCCATATTGGCGGCGAGTACCTGCATCAGGTTGGCCCCGGCACGCTCCTGGGGCGACAGCAGGAGCGGGTTGCGATCCCCATAAGGGGAACGATCGGGCGCGGCCCGGTATCGCATCAGCACTAGGTCGCCCTTGAGGCGGTCATTCGATTCCTGCAGGTCGGTCTGGTCCTGGGGATTGGCCGCGAGGTAGAAAGGGCTATGTTCCAAACGCCGCAGCAGCCACGCACGCCACTGGAAAAAGCGCGCGTAGTGCTGGTTGATCTGCTCGTTGTAGGGCCCGCCTTCGCAATGGCTCCACCGCATGTACCGGTTCCAGACCTGCACCATGTTGGGGTCCGCCTCCAGGTCGGCTCGCACCTTGTCTTCCATGCCCCAAGTCTGGGTAAGCGGCACGCCAGCCAGCAGGGCCGCCTTGTACATATGCAGCAGCGGGATCTGCGACATCAGCGAGGACAGGCCATCCCGTGCCTTGCCCTGGTCGCCCGCCCCATAGCCGCCCCCCCACGTCCGAGTGCATACCGGGGTACAGCACCTCCTCGACGTTTTGGCCGCCAACTATCCGCGTGACCGGGAAATTCATGTGCTGCTCGTGGGCGGAGATATAGTGAACGGTCTTCTTCACCAGCGCGGGCAGCGGCTTCAGTATCTCCGCGGCCCAGCCGGAGTGACCGCTGGCCAGCCAGCGCGGCAGCCCAAGGGAGTGGTGCATGGAGTCGCTGGTGCCCACCGTGGCCACCGAGTCGAACAGCCCGAGAAAACGGATATCCGTGTCAATGCCGGCGAACTTGCCGTCTTGCAGCGCATCCTGGAACCAGTAGCAAAAGGCACGCGCCTGGACCGCGCCGCGCGAAAAACCGAACACCGACACGGACACTAACGGGATCCGGGGCAGCCGCTTGACATCGAGCTTGGCGCGCAGCTTCTTCGACAGTTCCTGCGTGAGCGGCACAAACCAGTCCTTGCGCTTGCGCGGCGGGTCCTCCGGGTCTGGCCGCTGCTGGTGGTCGACTCGCCGCTCGTAGTCCTTGATCTTCGCGGCGATCTCTTCGTCGGTCATCATGGACTGGCCGCCAAAGGCCGCCCGGTGCACGGCGTTGTAGATCTGCAGCAGGCCCCACAGGATGCGGGCCTGCCCGCCGGCGGCGAAGGCGCGCCCGTAGGTGCTTTCGGCCATCTCGCCAATTTGCGGAAAGGGCGTGCCAACGCCTGGCAGGTAGAACCGGTAAAAATATTCGCTCGCCCCCGGTGTGTTCTCCGTCTCCCGGGGATACGCGTTGTGCAGGCGAACGATATTGCTATGGAAGCGCTTGGCGGGTTCCGGTTTCTCGTAGTCCCGCTCCATGTTGTTGTTGGTGCCATCGAAGAACAGCCCCACGTGGACCACGGTATTGCATACCGGCCGGCCCTCGGAGTGGCCGGCGAGCTTGATCCCTAATATGCCCATAACCTCGCGCGGCGTCAGGCTGCAGCATTCGGCCGGATCCGGCGAGCGCGTGCGGTCGGGGGCAGCGATATAGCGCTTCATTGTTGGGGCTCCTTCGGCTTGTTAGGATTAACCGGATAGGGAATGGGGTGGTTGAGGCTATGTGAGTCGTAGCGCGCCGATATGACCACGCGGACTACGTCGTTCGGGAAGATATGGGCATAGATGGTGCCGGCCTCGGTGTAGGGCTCGACCTCGGCCACCTTGGTCTTGATGACATCGGTCCTTCCCTCCGGCGCGTTCCAGCTCACCTTGACCTGCATGCCGGGACGGTAGACCCGCGGCACGCCCACGCATCACGTTCCCGACGTACTGCCGTAGGCATCCATATTGCCGCCCCATTGCCCATCGATAGAGAACGAATGGATGTACTTGGCGGTGTGATTGACCCCGCCAAGCGAGGCATAGACGAACTTGTCGGAGCGGTCAGTCGAGATGCCGCAGCCGGCCAGAAACAGGGACAGGAGAATGGCCTTGCCGAGGGCAATGTGCCGCGATATCGCGTTTCATTGTTGGGGCTCCTTCAATTCGTTAGGGTCAACCGGGTAGGGAATGGGGTAATCCGGATTGCCAGGGCCGTAGCGCGCCGACACGACCACGCGGACCATGTCGTTCGGGAAGATATGGGCATAGATGCTGCCGGCCTCGGCGTAGGGCTCGACCTCGACCACCTTGCTGCCATAGAGGATCTTGGCCCCGTCACGGGCCGTCCACTTGACGGTCACCTGCATGCCGGGACGGTAGACCCGCGGCACGCCCACGCGACACGTTCCCGACGCACTGCCGTAGGCACGCATATTGCCGCCTCATTGCCCATCGATTGATAACCAACTGGCGCAATATGGCCAGTAGTTCGGCTGGGGTCGAAGGCGCGGGCAGTCCGCTCTTCGCTGGCGCACTTATGGAAGACGCTAATACACGTAAAGCGTCTTTAAATCATGATGTTCCCAAGATTGCCTTTGCGTCGTATGACAAGGCAGCCGTCATGGTTCGGGTGTATTCCTTCGGCGCTGTTCAGATTAAAC
>JYOD01000067.1 GCA_000955785.1 Burkholderiaceae bacterium 16 | reverse complement strand
AACATTGTTACTACACTTCACGACTGGCCAAGAAAAGCAGCGGGCGAAACGCACCACAGGGACGTTGTTTCTCACTGAAAAGCTCCGCTCGCAAGAATGATGAGCGCGGCTCGCACGAATGACGATCTTCAACACCAGGTGAAGCCCTTACGCCAAAGTTTAAATGCAATTAATCGCCAAGCTTCGCCAGCAACCGTCAATCCCCGCTGGCATGAGGCAGTTCCCCTCGGAATAAAAGGCAGCCAATCCCGCTTCGATTAATTATTTCACGATCATGAAATAATTCAGCCCGCAGCCTCCACGCTGGCTTGCCTTCTCCACGGGACATGGCCTCCATGCCGCGACCACTACCTGATCCGACGCCACCGTCGCGCGCGTCGATTCGCGAGGCCCTGCGCCACACGGAACATTTCGACCCCGGCACCAGCGAACGGGTATTTCGCCTTTCCATGACCGACATCGGAGAACAGGTCTTCCTGCCCCCGTTATGCGAAAGGCTGCAGCGGGTCGCGCCGCAAACGCAACTGGAGGTCAGGCAGGTGCTGGTAGCTCAGGTGGAAGAAGCCTTGCGGCTTGGCCAGCTCGATTTCGCCATCGGCAATCTGCCGGTCTCAGGCCGGTAACACGATATGCGCTGCTGTTTCATGAGGACTACGTGTGCATGACACGCAAGCGCCCCGGGCTGCCGGCGCGCAGCCTGTCCGCGGAGCGTTTTCTCGAGCTTTCCCATATCGCGGTGGCGCCAAGTGAAAGTAGTCACCGCAATATCTACGACTCACTGCGGGCCGCAGGCCTGCGGCGGCGTATCGCGCTTCAGGTGCCGCATTTCACCGTGACGCCCCAGATCCTGCAGCGCACCGACTGGATGGTCACGCTACCGCGACGCGTGGCGCAAGCGTTCAACCAGCACGGGCAGTTCACCGTTTATCCATTGCCGGTCAAGATTCCCGAGGTCGAAGTCACGGTGCACTGGCATGAAAGCTTCGACAAATGACGAGGGTAACCAGTGGCTGCGCGAACAGATCGTCGAGACCTTGAGAGAGTAGGCAGGGCAGAGGAGCGCCCCAAGTGCGCCGCGCAACGCTCAGCCCGATCCAGGCGATCATGCAGAGACGAGTCGGTCTTGCGATGAAAGGCAATGGGGCGTTTAATTTACCCGGAGGAAGTCCGTGGAGGCTCCCATGGCGCGCTGCACAATTTGCGGGTTCGAGAATGCCATTGGCGCCAATTTTTGTGAGCAATGCGGCAACCGGCTGGCGCGCCTCTGCGCGCGGTGTGGCCACGAACTGAGCCCCGCGGCGCGCTTCTGCAACGCTTGCGGCGAGCCCGTCAGCGAAATACCGCAAGCCTCGTCCGCCGCCCCCGTTCATTACACTCCACCGCACCTGGCCGAGCGCATCCGGGCCGAGCAGGCGGCGCTGGAAGCCCGCGGAGTGACCGCCGGCGAACGCAAGACCATCACCGTGCTGTTTGCCGACATGGCGGGCTCGACCGCACTGATCCACGACCGGGACCCGGAAGAGGCAAACCGCCTGATTACCCCCGTCATCGAGCTGATGATGGAGGCCGTGCATTACTACGAGGGCTACGTGGCCAAGTCGTTGGGCGACGGCATCCTCGCGCTGTTCGGCGCGCCCATCGCCCATGAGGACCATACCCAGCGCGCGCTGTATGCGGCGCTGCGCATGCAGGAAGCAATGCACCGGCACAGCGACAAGCTGCGGCTGGAGCAGGGCATCTCGCTGCAGATCCGGGTGGGCGTCCACACCGGCGAGGTAGTCGTGCGCTCGATCCGCAAGGACGACCTGCACACTGACTATGACCCGGTGGGGCACACGATCCACATTGCTGCGCGGATGGAGACGATGGCCGCGCCATCGTCCATTCTCGTGAGCGAATCCGCCCACAAGCTCGCGCAGGGGTACTTCGAGTTCAAGGCGCTGGGAGACGCCCAGGTCAAAGGCATCCCCGAGCCGCTCGCGGTCTATGAAGTGCTTGGTCTCGGGGCATTGCGCACGCGCTTGCAAGTGGCAGCCCACCGTGGCCTGGCCCGCTTCGTGGGCCGTGAAGCCGAACTGGAGGCGCTGCACCTGGCGCTGAACCAGTCCACCACCGGACACGGGCAGATCGTCGCGGTGGTGGGGGAGGCCGGGGTCGGCAAGTCGCGGCTGTTCCACGAGTTCAAGGCGCGCTCGCAGAGCGGCTGCCTGGTGCTGGAGACCTTCTCGGTGTCGCACGGCAAAGCCTTTGCGTATTTGCCGCTCATCGAACTCCTGAGGAATTATTTCCAGCTCACTGCCCAGGACGACAAGCGGCGCTGCCACGAGAAGCTCGCGGGCAAGATCGTCACGCTGGAGCGCAGTCTCGAAGACGTCATGCCTTACCTGCTGTATCTGCTGGGCATCGGCGAGCTCGGCTCGGCGCTGGCGGACATGGGCGCCAGCCTCCGCCGCGAGCGCACGTTCGAGGCCATCACGCGCCTTCTGGTGCGAGAGAGCCTTAATCAGCCCGTCGAGTTGCTGTTCGAGGACCTTCAGTGGCTGGACAGCGAGACCGAAGCCTTCCTCGCTTACTTCATCGAGCGAATGGCGCAAGCCCGGATTCTGCTGCTCGTGAACTACCGCCCCGAGTATCAGTGCGCGTGGGGGCACAAGGACAATGGCACCGCATTGCGGCTCGCCCCGCTCGGTCCAGCCGAGGCGCAAGGCTTGCTCGGCGACTTGCTGGGCAATGACCCCAGCCTCGCGCCGCTCAGGCATCTTATACTCGAAAAAACCGAGGGCAATCCCTTTTTCATGGAGGAGGTCGTCCAGACCCTGGCCGAGGAAAAGGCGCTGCTCGGTGAACCCGGCCATTACCGTATTGAAAAGACCCCGGCCGCGCTGCATATTCCGACCACGGTACAGGGCGTGCTCGCGGCGCGCATGGACCGGCTGCCACTCGCGCAGAAGGAACTGCTGCAGACCCTGGCCGTGATCGGCAAGGAACTCCCCTTGAGCCTGATCCGGCAGGTCACCGGGCAGTCGGAGGAGCGCCTCTATCCACTGCTGGCCGGCCTGCAGGCGGGAGAGTTTATCTACGGGCGGCCGGCATTCCCGGAAGTCGAGTATGCGTTCAAGCACGCCCTCACCCAGGAAGTCGCAGGCCACTCTCTGCTCTCGGAACAGCGCGGCGCGTTACATGAGCGCACAGGCCGGGCCATCGAGATCCTCTTCCGGCATCACTTGAGAGACCACTGCAGCGAACTGGCACATCACTACAGTCTCAGCGGCAACATCCCCAAGGCGGTGGAGTACCTGCACTGCGCCGGGCGCCAGGCCGTTGAGCGTTCGGCGCATCTAGACGCCATCCGTCACCTGAGTACGGCGCTGGAGTTGCTCAAGCGCCTGCCCGACGCGCCCGAACGCGCGCGCCAGGATCTTGCCTTGCGCGTCACCCTTGGCCCAGCCTTGATTGCTGCGAGAGGTTATGCCTCGTCGGAGGTGGAGGCCAACTATGCCCGAGCCCTGACCTTGTGCGAACACGGTGGTGAAACCCCGCAGCTGTTCCAGGTGAAGTTGGGATTGCGCACTTTCTTTTCACTTCGTGCGCAGCATCACACGGCGTATGAATTAGGGGAGGCGCTGCTCGAGTTGGCTGAGAACGCGCAAGACCCGGTGCTGCTCGAGCACGCTCATATCGCGCTGGGAGGATCGTCGCTCTTTCTGGGCAAGTTCCACCAGGCCCGGGCGCACCTGGAGCGGGGGCTTGCCCACTATGACCCTGAACGGCGTCAGGCCCATGACGCACTCTATGAGATGGACCATGGGGTCCGTGGCCTCTGCCTTCTGGGATGGGTCTTATGGCTGCAGGGCTTTCCGGCTCAGGCCAGCAAGGCTGCCCAAGAGGCGCTGGCGCTGGCCCGCAGGCTTTCTCATCCTTTCAGCCTCGCTCTCGGCCTGGCCTTTGCCGCCGAATTGCATCAGCTGCGGCATGAGACACAACTGGCCCGGGAGTGCGCCGACGCCACCATCACGCTCTCGACCGAGCAAGGATTTCCGTTCTGGCTCGCATGGGGAACCATCTTGCGGGGCTGGGCGCTGGCCGAGCAGGGGAGCAGTGAGGAGGGCATTGCCCAGATACGCGAGGGCCTGGCCGCCTACCAGGCCACGGGCGCCGAGCTGGGGCGGCCTTATTTCCTGGCCCTGCTGGCCCAAACCTACCAGAACGCCGACCAGGCGCAGGCGGGACTGGACGTGCTGGCTGACGCGCTGGCCACGGTCGGCAACACGGGAGAACGTTTCTTTGAAGCGGAGTTGCATCGGCTCCAGGCGGAACTGCTTCTCCATCGCCCGGACGGGGCTGCTGACCCCGAAGCGGCGGCAGCGTGCTTTCATCGGTCCATCGCCATCGGCCGCCAGCAAGGCGCGAAGTCGCTCGAGCTGCGCGCGGCGCTGGGTCGGGCTCGGCTATGGCAAGACCAGGACAATGCGGAAGTTGCGCGGCAGATGCTGGCCGGCCTACATGAGTCCTTCACGGAAGGGTTCGACACCGCTGAGTGGCAGCAGGCCAGGGCACTGCTGGATGCTGCGCGACCATCCGGCCAGCGCGACTGAGAAGCGCTGGCTCACCTCGTCAAGGGAGGTATGTGCCCTTGTCGAAATTGCCCGCCAGCAGGCTGCCGAATCCTGTGGGGCGGTCCGCAAGGCCCAGCGTGCGCAAGCAGTGCCAAAGCAGGGCCTGGTTGCTGGTGATGACGGGTTTGCCGGCACGCTCGATCTCTTCGATGACGTCGCTCACCTGTATGCCGGCGCAGCTGATCAATACTGCATCGGCGTTGTCGGATCGAATTGTCGCGCCAGGTCAGCCCAATGCGAGGCAGGTGTTGCAGGATCAGGGCGCCGGCGGAACCAGGTCATACGCAGCGCATCGGTTACCAGATCGGCCTTTATATGCGGGCGCATCGACCAGCCAACCACCTACCGGCTGAACAGGTCGATGATGACCGCCAGGTACAGCCAGCCTTCGGCCGTGGCCACGTAGGTGATGTCGCTGGTCCAGACCTGGTTAGGCGCCGTCGGACTGAAGTTGCGCTCCAGCAGGTTGGCCGCTACCGGCAAGTCATGATTGGAGTCGGTCGTCGCAATGTACTTACGCTTGTGGCGGGCGCGAATGCCATGCTGCGCCATTGGCTTGCGCACACGCTCCTTGCGCGGACGGACATCACCGACCGTAACAGATCCATCTGTTCCAGGTTGCGCGCCGAGACGCACGCCCGAGCCTTTTCGACAGATCATCGGGATGGCAACTATGGGTTGTGCGTGATAAGGGTGAACAGCAGTTCAGGAACGCCATTTCCCTCTCTTACTTGTCGCCGTAGTGGTAGCGGCAGTTGATCAGCACGACGCTGTCGTCGTCCGCGAAATACATGAGGCGGTTGGCGTCGTCGATGCGGCGTGACCAGTAGCCACTGAGCTTGCCCACCAAAGGCTCGGGCTTCCCGATGCCCTCAAAGGGGGTGCGCTGGATCTGTTGGATCAGCTGGTTGATGCGCTTGAGGGTCTTTTTGTCTTGGCCCTGCCAGTAGAGGTAGTCTTCCCGGGCGTCGGGCATGAACTGGATGCTGCGCGTCATTCACCATCGGGGTCGATCAACTGGCGCTCCACCGCCTCACCGCGACGGTGTTGGGCGATGCTGCGCAGGATGCGCTCGGCGTTGGTCGGCGACTGCAGCAGGTACATCGTTTCCTTCCAGCTTTCATATTGGGCTTCGGACATCAGCACCACGTTCGGCGCGTCTCGGCGTGTAATGAGCACGGCGTCGTGATCGTCGATGGTCTGGTCCATGACCGCCTTCAGGTTGCTGCGGGCGTCGGAGAAGTGAATAGTGCGCATAGTGCCCTCCCTCAGGGAACTCGTACTGGAACTGGTACAAGTATAGCTTGGGGAGGTGTGTTGACGCAGGCTGGGGCGTCAACTTGCGCGGAGCAGTTGCCTGCGTCCGTGTGACGTGGACGCTACCCGTATTCGTCGAGCCGCCGCTCCCAGAGAAAGCTGAGCTAAATATAGGCTGCAACAGCATGCGTATCCCTGCGCGGAGGCGGCTGCTGATTCGCTATTGGCCTGGCTATTGGGCGGGAGTGGCCAAAGCGGGGGGCAAATCCGTCAGGAAAGTGGTCTAGAGTCTACTGAGACTAACCCTATGCGCATCTCGATCCAAGCCTGTATTGAAAGAGAGGGGTGTACAGCCCTCCAAGGTGATTACAGTCGGAGTGATCGAGGGCGACGCCGATGTTGCGCCTTGCGCTCGTATCCGGGCTGGGCTTGTTCATTCGCGAGTCGCAAGAACTACGCGACAGCTTCAGGCCGTGGTCTTGAACGAGCAGGTAGACCAGTTCATCCGCGTCGCCGGTCGCTGTCAACTGTGCGGAAACAGACTCGGCATCGAGGACACGAAGTCGTTCGTCTTTCGTATCGCTTTCTGCAAGGCGAGGCTGCGAAGTCCGCGTTTTTACTCATACTGCGGTGCATGCGGTTACTGCTCAAGCAACACTATCTCAACCGCACCGGCCGAGTCTGCGGTCAATCAGGTACTGAACCAGCGTATGTCCAAGCGTCAACAAATGCGGTGGTCGCCGAACGGTGTCCATTTGCTTGCTCAGGTTCGCTGTGCCGTGATCAACGGTGACCTCGTCGAGAGACTTGCCAGGTATGAGCCACCGACGGAACCCTTGCTGAGGGAAACAGTTGAGCTCTTCGAGCAATTTGGGCTCGCCTCTGAGTTACAACCCCAAGGCTTTTTACGCTCCCGCGAACCGGTGGCACTTTTGGTTCGGTATACGCAAGCGGCGGCCTTCATTTTGCACGCTCTCAAGTAGTGACAATTTTATTTTCGTATACGATTCGCCGAGGCGGGAGGCGACCATTCCATCTACACTGCACGGCTGTTGAGGAAGCCGTTAAAAATCAGCCAATGCATTCAGTTTTTCGTTTCGATGCTGACCGTCTCGTCAGCTTCCAGGTCTTGTGGAAGGACGGCGAACGCGTCCTGGGTCGGGGCTGGCGCCTCGCTGCCGATGGCCAGCGCGAGGCGGTGCTGGCCTTGTGGCTCGCGACCGAGCATCCGATGCCTGCCAATCTCGGGCGCCTGGCACACGAATTCAGCCTGAAGGAGGCGCTGGACCCCGCTTGGGCCGCCCGGCCCCTGGAACTGGTGCGCGAACATGGCAGGACGGTCCTGCTGCTGGAGGATCCCGGCGGTGAGCCGCTCGATCGCCTGATGGGCACCCCCATGGAGGCTGGCCGCTTCCTGCGCCTGGCGATTGCCGTGAGTGGGGCCCTTGGCCAGCTCCACCAGCGCGGCTTCATTCACAAGGACCTCAAGCCAGCACACATCCTGGTGAACCAGGCCGATGGGGCGGTGCGACTCACTGGCTTCGGGCTGGCTTCGCGGCTGCCGCGCGAGACACAGGCGCCGACGCGACCAGACGAGATCGCCGGCACGCTGGCCTATATGGCGCCTGAGCAGACCGGCCGCATGAACCGGTCGGTCGATGCGCGCAGCGATCTCTATGCGTTGGGCGTGACGCTCTACCAGATGCTGACGGGAACGCTGCCGTTCTCCGCTGGCAACCCGATGGACTGGGTCCACTGCCACCTCGCCCGGCAGCCGATGGCGCCGGCCGAGCGGGTACCGGCGAGCCCGGTCCAGCTCTCTGCCGTGGTGATGAAGCTGCTCGCCAAGACGGCGGAGGAGCGCTACCAGACGGCCGGCGGGCTGGAGGCGGATCTGCGGCGCTGCCTGGCCGCATGGGAAAGCCGGGGGCGCATCGACACGTTCGCGCCTGGCGAGCATGACCTGCCGGACCGGCTGATGATCCCGGAGCGGCTCTACGGTCGGGATCGCGAAATTGGGGTGCTGCTCGGCGCCTTCGACCGCGTGGTGTCCGGGGGCGCGCCGGAGCTGGTGCTGGTGTCCGGCTACTCGGGCATCGGCAAGACCACGGTCGTGCACGAGTTGCACCGTGCGCTGGTGCCGCATCGCGGCCTGTTCGCTTCAGGCAAGTTCGATCAGTACAAGCGGGACATCCCGTATGCAACGCTGGCGCAGGCGCTGCAGGGACTGGTACGCCCGCTGCTGGGCAAGAGTGAGGCGGAACTGGCACCGTGGCGCGCCGGGCTGGCCGAGGCGCTGGGCCCGAACATCGGGCTCATGGTGCCGCTCATCCCGGAACTGGCGCTCATCCTTGGCCCGCAGCCGCCAGTGTCGGAAGTTCCGCCGCGCGACGAACAGCACCGCTTCCAGCTCGTGTTCCGCCGCCTCATCGGCGTCTTTGCGCAGGCTGCGCATCCGCTGGCGCTCTTCCTTGACGACCTGCAGTGGCTGGACGCGGCAACACTGGACCTGCTCGAGCATCTCGCGACCCAGCCGGAGGTGCGGCATCTGCTGCTGATCGGCGCCTATCGCGATAACGAAGTCACGCCCGGGCACGCGCTGCTGGCGCGACTGACGGCCATCCGCCAGGGCGGGGCAAGCGTGCGGGAGATCGTGCTGACGAGCCTGGGGCGCGACGATGTCGGCCGGCTTCTCGGCGATGCCCTGCATTGCACGCCGGAGCGCGGCGAGGCGCTCGCCAGACTGGTGCACGAGAAGACCGCGGGCAATCCATTCTTTGCGATCCAGTTCCTCACCGCCCTGGCGGAAGAGCGGCTGTTTGCATTCAATCATCGCGAGGCGCGCTGGTCGTGGGACCTTGGGCAGATCCGCGCCAAGGGTTTCACCGACAACGTGGTGGACCTGATGCTCGGCAAGCTCGGCCGCCTGCCCGCACCGACCCAGGAAGCGCTGAAGCAGCTCGCCTGTCTTGGCAACGAAGCCGCGGTAGGCATCATGACCATGGTCCTGGGCGGCAGTGAAGGGACGCTGGATGCGGCGCTGTGGGAGGCGGTCCAGGGCGGCCTGGTGTTGCGGCGCGAGGAGACTTATCGCTTTCCGCACGACCGAGTCCACGAGGCGGCCTACGCGCTGATTGCCGAAGCCGCGCGGCCCGCGGCGCACCTTGCGATCGGGCGCAGGCTTGCCGCGCACACGTCCCAGGAAGCGCTTGCGGAGCGCGTCTTCGAGATCGTTGGCCAGCTCAATCGCGGTGCCGCACTGATTACCGCACCCGAGGAGAGGTGGCGGCTGGCCGAGCTGAACCTGCTCGCCGGCCAGCGTGCCAAGGGATCGACGGCCTACGCCAGCGCATTGGCCTATCTGGCCACGGGCGCGGCGCTGTTGCCCGCGGATGCCTGGGAATGCCGGCCCGCGCTTGCCTTTGCACTGGCGTTCGAACGGGCCGCATGCGAATTCCTTACCGGTGCCTCGGGGGCGGCGGAGCCACGCCTCGCCGACCTCGCGAGCCGTGCGGTCGGCCTCCCTGAGTTGGCCGCGGTGACCCAATTGCGACTGGAGCTCTTCATGGCCCTCGGTCAGAGAGGCCGTGCGGTCGAGGTCGGTCTCGATTACCTGCGTCGGGCTGGCGTGGAATGGTCGGCGCACCCTGCGAAGGCGGAGGTAGAGCAGGAGTACGCGCGGATGTGGCGGCAGATCGGGGACCGGCCGATCGATGCGCTGATTGACTTGCCGCGCATGGCCGACCCCGATGCGGTCGGGACCATGGACGTCCTGACCGCGCTGATGCCGCCGGCCTGGTACACCGACGAGAACCTTCGTGCGCTCGTGATTGGCCGGATGGCGAACCTGAGTCTCGAACATGGCAACAGCGATGCGTCGTGCCTTGGCTATGCCTGGCTCAGCATGGTGCTGGCGCCGCAATCGGGCGACTACGCGGCGGGATACCGCTTCGGCAAGCTGGGCCTGGACCTGGTGGACCAGCGCGGGCTGGACCGGTTCAAGGCCCGCGTCTACCAGGTCGTGGGCGGCCACGTCCTGCAATGGACGCATCCGATCCGCGACGCGAGCAGCCTGGTGCGGCGCGGCTTCGATCTGTCCAACAAGCAGGGCGACCGCACCTTTGCGGCCTTCACCAGCAACAACCTCATTACGCACCTGCTGGCCAGCGGCGCGCCGCTGGCCGATATGGAACGCGAAGCCGAAGCTGCGATCGCCTTCGCGCGCGAAGCGGGGTTTGGTCTTGTTGTTGACCGCATTACCCCGCAACGCCAGCTTGCCCGGACACTGCGTGGTCTGACATCGGTCTTCGGCTCGTTCAACGATAGCGGGTTCGACGAAGACCGGTTCGAGCGGCATCTGGAGCAGGATCAGGGCCTCGCACTCGTTACCTGCTGGTACTGGATCCGCAAGCTGCAGGCGCGCTTTCTTGCCGCCGACCATGCCGGCGCGATTGCGGCGGCGGAGCGCGCCCGGCCGCTGCTCTGGACCTCACCGTCATTCTTCGAGCAGGCGGAATACCACTTCTATGCGGCGCTGGCACGGGCGGCCTGCTGCGATGCGGCCGCTGCGGCAGACCGGGGCCGGCACCTTGAGGCCCTGGCTGGACACCACCGCCAGTTGCAGGCCTGGGCCGAGTATTGTCCGGGGAATTTCGAAAACCGGGCTGCATTGATCGGTGCGGAGATCGCCCGTATGGATGGGCGCGAGGCCGACGCCATGCGCCTGTACGAACAGGCCATCCTGTCCGCGCGCGACAACGACTTCATCCACAACCAGGCACTCGCTAACGAGCTGGCGGCACGATTCTATGCGGCGCGGGGCTTCGAGAAGATAGCGTGGGTGTATCTGCGGGATGCCCGTCACGGCTATCGCCGCTGGGGCGCCGAGGGCAAGGTGCGGCAGCTCGACGGGTTATATCCGGCACTCGGCGAAGAAGAGTCGGCACCTGCTTCGACCCGGACAATCGGCGCTTCTGTCGAACACCTGGACCTCGCCACGGTGATCGCCGTCTCGCAGGCGGTGTCGGGTGAAATCTTCCTGGACAAGCTGGTCGACACGCTGATGCGTACCGCAATCGAGCAGGCCGGCGCGCAACGAGGCCTGCTGATCCTGCACCAGGGCGCCGGGCAGCGCATTGCGGCCGAAGCGACCACCTGCGGCCATACCATCACCGTGCAACTGCACGACCAGAGCGTGCCCGGCACCGCGCTGCCGCTATCGATCCTTCACCATGTTTTGCGCAGCCGCGAGACCGTCGTGCTGGACAATGCCGAGTCGCAGGGGCCGTTCTCCGTCGATCCTTACATTCGGCTGCATCGCGCCCGCTCGATTCTGTGCCTGCCGCTCCTCACTCAGGCCAAGCTGATCGGCGTCCTTTACCTGGAGAACAACCTGGCTCCACGCGTCTTCGTGCCGGCCAGGGCGGCGGTGCTGAAGCTGGTGGCCTCGCAGGCGGCGACCGCGCTGGAGAACAGCCGTTTGTACCGCGATCTCGAGCAACGCGAAGCAAAGATCCAGCGTCTGGTCGAGGCCAACATTATCGGCATCTGCATCTGGCAACTCGACGGCCGGATTCTGGAGGCCAATGACGCGTTCCTGCGCATGTCGGGTTACGACCGCGAGGATCTCCGCTCGGGCCGCCTGGGATGGGCGGACCTGATGCCGGCGTCAGCGCAGCCGCCCGGTGCACCCCTGGCTGCGTTCAGCGTGGCGGGGACTGTGCCGCCGTTCGAGAAGGACTTGGTCCGCAAGGATGGGAGGCGTGTGCCCGTGCTGCTCGGGTCTGCGAACTTCGAGGATGGGGTGGACCAGGGGGTGTCTTTCGTGCTCGACCTGACCGAGCGCAAGCGCGCCGAGCAGGCGCTGCACCAGGCGCGGGCCGAACTCGCCCACGTCGCGCGCGTGACCACGCTGAACGCGCTGACTGCCTCGATCGCCCACGAGGTGAGTCAGCCGCTGGCGGCCATTGTCGCGAACGCCAGTGCAGCGTTGCGCTGGCTCGGCCGCCAGCCCCCCGATCTTGCTGAGGTGCGGGAGGCGGTGGAGGGCATTGTCCAGAACGGGCATAGGGCCAGCGCGGTGATCGAGGGAATGCGGGGGCTGCTGAGGAAGACGGCCGCGGTAACGGTTCGACTTGACCTCAACGAGCTGGTCAAAGAGACGATCACGCTGATCAGCGGCGAGGTGTCGCGACATCAGATCCTGCTGCGGACCGAGCTCGCGCCCGGGCTACCGCTGGTGGCGGGTGATCGGGTACAGTTGCAGCAGGTGCTGCTGAACCTGGTGATGAATGGCATCGAGGCGATGACAGAAGTGGCCGACCGGCCGCGGGAACTCGTGATCCGGTCACTGTGCGCGAAACCCCAGACAGTGCGGGTCGCCGTGGAGGACGCTGGCATCGGGCTGGCTCCGCAGGTGATGGAGCGGGCGTTCGATGCCTTCTACACCACCAAGGCGCAGGGTCTCGGCATGGGCCTGGCGATTTGTCAGTCGCTGGTCGAGTCGCATGGCGGGCGGCTGTGGGCGAGCGCAAATTCGCCTTGCGGGTCGGTGTTCCAGTTCGCTTTGCCGGCTAGGCAGAAGTAGACCGACACAGTCTGCCATGCGAGAGGAGGCCAAGCCTTCTTCCTGTGGAGGCTACTGTCGGGTGTGTCCGGTGGCGCCATTATCGTGCTGGTTGCGGCTACGGTGCTGCCCCACGTGCCTCGTGAACGCAAGGGCCTCGCAAGCGGCGCGATTTTCCTGGGCATCGGGCTCGGCATCGCGGGCTCGGGCACGATTGTCCCACTGCTGCTTCAGCATGGCTTGCGGGCCACCTGGCTGGGCCTGGGCACTATCTCCGGGCTGCTGACTGCGGCGACCTGGTTCGCCTGGCCGATGTCCGTGCCGGCCAGCCAGGCAAGCCACGTCGCTAGGGATCCCGCTGCCCCCGCGCCTGCGCGTCCGATGCCGGATCTGCTGCTGCTCTACGGGCAGTACGGGCTGATGGCCATCGGCCTCGTGCCTGCAATGGTGTTTCTCGTCGACTTCGTGGCTCGCGGGCTTGGGGCAGGGGCGCATCTCGGTGCGGTCTTTTGGGTGCTTTACGGTGTCGGCGCGATTATCGGGCCTCCGCTGTATGGTCTGCTCGGCGATCGACTGAGGGCACGGGCCGCGCTGAGGCTGGCACTGCTGGTCCAGGTGCTGGCGGTGGCGAGCCTTTTCCTGTTCTCCAACCGCGCGGTCCTGGCGGCCGCCACGATCCTGGTGGGCACCTTCCCGCCGGGCATCGTGCCACTGGCGCTAACCCGGATCCACGAACTAGTCGTCCACGATGCACAGGGGCAGAACGTGGCTTGGAGCCGGGCGACCATCGTGTTTGCCGCATTGCAGGCCGCGTCGGGCTATGCGTACTCCGCGGTGTTCACCGCGAGCGGCGGCAACCATCGGGTGCTGTTCCTGATTGCAGCAGCAGCGCTGGCGATCGCGCTGCTGGCGGACCTAGCATGGCTGGTGTTTGCGGGTCGTGGGCGCGGGGGGCGGGCCGGTGCCAAGTAATCGCGAGTCCATGGCTTAACCGGGCGCACCAAGGAAAAACCCCCGCGCGAATGTGAACTGACCCCAGGAAGTTGGACAGTTGATTGGCTAGGCCAGAGAGGGCTGAGTCCTGTACTGCACGGGACTCAGCCCTTTTAGTCTGAGCTTGATGCGGTCGCGATTGTAGTAGCGAATGTGTCGGCGCAGCTCGTCCTGCAGGTGTTCGATGCTGGTGAACTTGTTCAGATGGAAGAATTCGGACTGCAGGGCACCGAAGAAGCTTTCCATGGCGACGTTGTCCAGGCAGTTGCCTTTGCGGGACATGCTGGGACGAATCCGGCGTTGCTTGAGCATCCACTGATAGGACGGCATCTGGTACCGCAAGCCCTGGTCCGAACGCAGGATCGGTCGGTCCTTGGGGCCAAGCCGCCCGAACGCCTTCAAGCATTTTGCTTACCATTTCGGGCGTCAATGAAAGACTGCTTACGTTCTTTGAGCACGTCATGCAGCCTCGATCGAGCTATACGTCCGTCGGACACGCTTCAGAATCCCACGTGGCCTCAGTCAGGAATTGGAGCGGGTCTCCAGCAGCGTTCCCTCAAGGAGGTGCGCGCAACGCAAGATTCAATTGGTCCACAGCCTGTGCCCAGTCTGCATCCCCGTCAAATTCGTCACGCAGCAAGGCTGCCTGGGCCGGCGTCCAGAATGGTGCTTCCCAAAGATTGATGTCTTGCGGTAGCGGCGAATGCTTCGCAACGAACGCAAGGATGTCCGTTTTCTTCGATGGCAAGCCGAGCTGGGCGAACAGGTCGGAAAACTGGTGAAATGGGGTGTCCATGGGAAACGTCGGGGAAGCAGGGTTTTTTGGCGGATGAAAGTGCCGGCGTAGGACTGCGCCTTTTTACAAGAGAGCGGCGCTCGCATGGGCGGGCTGTTCTTCCCAGCTATGCATGGCCCGCGCAATAAGCGCGCAAACGGCGAGCGTGCCAGAGACAACGCCCAGTGACGAAGACGTGTGGGCGTGTGCATTAAAGCCGGTAAGGAATGCAAACGCTGCCATTTCCCACTTCGTGGCGACCTTCTTGTCGTGTGTCATTTTTCAGTGAGCCGTGGCGGTGTTGCAGCCGAAGGTTGTATGGCGCCGAGAACTACAGGAAGCGTTCGGCGCAGACTGGGGGCGTTTAGTTCTCGATCACCGGCGCATGCACGGGCGCGATCGATTCGTGCGTGGTTGCAGTACGTTGTGTGGCCTTGTGAACCATCGTGTAGGCGTAGTCCACGCCCATGCCGTAGGCGCCGGAGTGTTCCTTGACGAGCTTCATCACGGCGTCATAGGTATCGCGGTGTGCCCAGTCGCGCTGCCATTCGAGCAGCACCTGCTGCCAAGTCACCGGTACCACGCCGGATTGGATCATGCGCTGCATCGCGTAGTCGTGGGCTTCTTTGGTCGTTCCGCCCGAGGCATCGGCCACCATGTAGATTTCATAATCGCCTTCGAGCATCGCACTCAGGGCGAAGGTGGTATTGCAGACTTCGGTCCACAGGCCTGCCACGACGATTTTCTTGCGGCCATTGGCCGCCAGCGCGTCGCGCACCTTTTGGTCATCCCAGGAATTCATCGAGGTGCGCTCCAGCGTTTCCTTGCCGGGGAATACGTCCAGGATCTCTGGGTAGGTATAGCCGGAGAACGACTCGCTCTCTACCGTGGTGATGGTAGTCGGCACGTCGAAGATCTTGGCCGCCTTGGCCAGGCCCACGACGTTGTTCTTCATGGCCTGGCGGTCCATCGACTGCACGCCAAAGGCCATCTGAGGCTGATGGTCGATGATGATCAGTTGGCTGTTGTGCGGGGTCAGGACTTGCAGTTTAGCGTTCGACATGATTTCTCTCCAAAAAATTTGATTCAACGATTTGAGTTTTGTCTGGCAGCGATTCGATTCGTTGCGTAGCCGCGCTGTCCATGTGCAGAACTATACCGACCGCCACATTCCAGAGAGCGGCCTATCTCTGTAATGGTTATTCAAAATAATTGAATGCCGTTCGTCGAGGCGAGAGAGGACTCTGTCCTAGTGGGTCCATCGCCCTTGGAAGAAGCGGCACATGAGTTCCGCGGCCTCGAGCGAGCGTCATCGTCTTGTAAGTGCGTACCTTGTTTAGGTCGCTGGGTAACCGCCGTTTGTTGAAAATTGCCGCGCGACCGATATAGCGCGACAAATAGGGAGCACTCCTTCAGTTCCCCCCACGAATGGACAACCGACGTAGACCGTCCCAATTACATTTGCGTATGCAAGGCACTGCGTGAAGACGGGAGGATGGCCAGAGTAGCCACCGAAGAAGTGCAATCGACCACCGGTGATGCGCCACGTCGAGAGCGTCGAAGTAGAGGCGGCAGAGCAGTGGGAAGGCCCCGTACCGCAGGAAAAGGCCGCGGCGGCATGCGGCCCATCGGTCGCCCTCAGGCGATAGACCCCTGCTGGAGTCGATACCGTGCGAATGGTGTGGGAGTGCTTGTCCCTATTTGCAACACCCGCGTGGCGCCGATCTGCGCCGGATGCGCTTCGGGTCGGCGGCGATGGTGTGCCGGATGTCGGCGGCGGCGATCTCGAACAACGTGCCGTAAAGTACGGCCTCGTTGTACTAAGCGATGGCGTTAATGAGTGCCGGCAGCGGGAACACGACCCTACTACTCTACCGACAGCAAGTCGTCGCAGTGCGTTTCAATCCATCGAGGTGCAACGCTGGCATAACCCTTTAGGCAGTGCCGGCAGCGGCAAGAGCGCCAATTGTCGACCCTGTGAGCCGCAGCGCGTACATCGTCACCGACTCGTCTACAAGGCTCTCAGTGCGCGGCAAAGGAAGTGAGCGGCGCGAACCGCCAGGTCGAAGGACGCGTCACGCGCCAGCTCGCGACCGGCCAGGCAAATAATGATCGAGTCCCCCCCTTTTTGCGTTCGCAGCTCATAGTCTGGTCCTCCATCTGATCTGAGAACCAGCGCCACAACGTCGCGTCTTGTTCATTGGCATGGGCCGCTGCTTGGAGTCGGGCCATCTTTAAGCAGATGTTGCCATTCATGGAATCTCCGTGTTTGCTCATCCCGTGTCTGCTCATCCCGTGTCTGTCTCAAGTGCCGGCCTAGCGCAGCCAAATGTTGACTTGGGGCTTGCGCACTTTATTCGGATGAGTCCACAGTTTCTATCGTCTTCTGGTATGACTGGCCTACACGCTTGGCGCGTCCGTAACCGGAAAGGACTGGCGCATAAGTGCTTGACGTCGCCCCCGGCTACATGAAATCGGACCGCCCGCGGAAGCAAACTTCATCGGACGATGTCAGAGCAGTTATGGAGGCCCTGGGCTACCGCAAAACGTTCGTTTCGGTAAACGTCCGGCCAACGTCCAATTTGCGGGCCGGACGGTGTCGTAAGAGGCGCATTCGGCATCTAGGCCGGCAAGAGTGTCGCGATCTGCCTAACGATCGGGCATCGAAATCAGCCGCCTTAGTTGCTTCGTGATTGGCGATGATAGTATGTTCTCCAGGCAGTCGTTTGACTGCAGGAAGGCGGGCGCTTTTCGAGCTGCCAGCGTCAATGGTATTTTCAGTAACGCAAGGTCGCCCGGTCGTGTTTGGCTTGGCGCGACGATCATGACTACCTGGCCATGCGACTCGCCACATCTACTCACGAATCTGCCAAGCCGGCCATTCAGCGCGACTCATTGGGTTGCTTGTCGGAGGCATTGCGATACGATCAGGCGCTTGCCGCCGGCGATCTCCATTTCTACCGCAAGAGTTCCATGATTGAGCGGATGAGTCAGGTAGTGACCCCAGCTTCAGCACGAGGGTTTCTGGTTGGCGTCTCTCTAATGGAAGGCCATCGTCGACGCATTTTCCGTCGGAGTCAGGCGAACATGCATGCATTCGAGGCAGGTTCCATCTATCTGCGGAACTTCCAAGATGACTACAAGGCGGATATGTATGGGACGTTTGATTTCGTACTCATCGAACTGCCGCGCCCCTTCATGGAGCGTACCGCCCTAGAACTCGGCTGCCCCGCAGGTCTTGAACTGCGACATGCCGCGGCGCAGACGGACGCCGTGCTGGCCCATCTCGCAGCTTCTCTAAGAAGCTTGGTCTGACGCCGGGTGACTGGCGGAGCGGTCGGCAGGACTAGGCACGCCTTGGTGCCAGCACTTGCCAGCCATTATCTGGCCCGCGCTGAGCACAAAACGACAATAGAGCGCACACGCGTTCAAGCCAAAGGGCTGGCGTAACACTACATTGCTGTCGGGCGCGTCCTATCTCCCCACATGGAGCCATGGGGGGATTCGCGCCTCTGATGTCGATGCTACGTGGAGGCCCTACCGTGACTGCTGTACTACCGATGCGCGCCGAATCAGCGCCGCAGGACGATGCGGTGGTCCTTGTTGTCGATGATGACTTGCAGGTGCGAAACGCGCTGGGAAGCCTATTTCGTTCAGTCGGCATTCAAGCGGTGCTGCTCGGCTCTGCGGCAGAGCTTTTTGCCTTCGGCTTCCCAGATGCGCCTTGTTGCCTGGTTCTCGATGTGCGCCTGAAGGGGCAAAGTGGCTTGGATGTGCAAGCCCGCATGGCGGAGCTCTGTATTCATATTCCCATCATCTTCATGACCGGCTACGGGGACATTCCGATGACGGTTGCTGCTATGAAGGCGGGAGCAGAACACTTTCTTTCCAAGCCGTTCCGTGAACAGGACCTGCTCGATGCCGTCACGGAGGCACTACAGAAGGAGGGCTCGCGACGTGAGCGCTTGTGCAGATTGGCTGCAGTGCGCGACTGCTTTCGTTCCCTGACGCCGCGGGAGAGTGAGGTCATGGCGCATGCCGCATCAGGTTTGACAAACAAGGAGATTGCCGCCGCCATGTGCATCAGCGTGGTGACTGTCAAAGTTCATCGATGCCAGGGAATGCGAAAAATGAGGGCTCGGAGTTTCGCCGATCTGGTACTTCTTGCAAAAACTCTCGGTCTCGTGCTGCTTCCCTCTGAGTCCGAAGCTGATGAGCAGCCTGCCATCCGGCTGCAGGCTCGACAGCTTAGAACCGCAACCATAGCGTAGGGCCGGCATGGGGCAGCGTGCAGAGGACGAAGGTCATGTAAGAACGTCTCATCGATCCACTGCACGACACACTCACGATGGAGGAGAGTCCGTCTTGCGAGGACGTAATGCTTTTTCAATGCATTGAATCATGTCCGTGTCCTGGAAGGGCTTGTAAAGGACGCACGTCGCACCCAGTGCCATGGCACGCTGATCGAATCCATCATGCGCAAATGCAGTCATGAAAATGACAGGCATATCGAGATTGCGTGCGCGCAGGGCCTCTATCAAAGCGAAGCCGTCCATGCCGGGCATTTGCGCGTCTGTGATCACGCAGGACAGGCAAGGCAGCGAAGTGCACCGCAGTAGCTCTTGACCGCCTCCGAACAATTGCACGCCAAGATCGAGCGAACGCAGCAGCCCCCCCATGGCATTTCGGACGGCGACATCGTCATCAACTATTGCGATCGTGGGGCGAGCTATCACACTGACTCCTTGTATACGCGTTGAGCGCTGGCAATGCTCCGCTGGAAGAGTAACGCCAAACCGGTGCACACCCTATCATACGATGGTATTGCCGATTCCTCGGGTGCACGTCCCACGCTACGTTGCGATGAAGTCACGCTGACCAGGAAAATCAGCCCCCCGCGATAGTGAGCCAGCCAGCTATTCTGTCCGATTCATACCAAGGTATTACATGCATAGCTGCTTCGAAATGGCGCCGCATACTCAAAAGTCCTTGTAGGTGCGGGCGGCGCCGGGACCGTTTGATGATTGATGGTAGACGGCGCTATTTTGATTGTCGATGCCGCTGTAGTAGGGAGCAGCGTAGCGCCCTTAGCCAGCAGTCGACCTGCTTGCCCGCAGTGACTCGTTATCTTGCTGAAATGCTCGGAGGCACGAGCTTTGCTTGCCTTGGTACTGCCATCGCAGCAAGAGAGTGGCAGCCTTGCTCGTACCGACTCAAGTTCCCGCTGCCCTCCTGAGCAGGACGGCGGTGGATCGGTCAGCTTACTTTAGGCAGTTCACTGCACGCCGGATTCCTTCACCATAGGTCGGATCGGCCTTGGTGAAATGTTCAATCTGCACGCGCACAATTTCCTCGGGCACGCCCTGCATTGCCACCGCGATGTTTGCGAACAGCCGCTGCCGCTGACCCTCGTCGAAAAGGCGGAACAGTGCCCCTGGCTGGCTGTAGTAGTCCGTGTCGACGCGGTGGTCCCAGCGGTCCGCCGCACCATCGAGCACCAGTGGCGGCTCGAGAGCGCGCTCGCTCGCCGCGAAGGTGCCCTGGCGGTTCGGCTCGTAGTTGAGCTTGCTGCCCCGATTGCCGTCCACGCGCATCGCGCCGTCACGGTGGAAGCTGTTATAGAACGAGCATTTTGGCGCGTTGACCGGGATCTGGTGGTGGTTGATCCCCAGGCGATAACGCTGGGTGTCGCCGTACGAGAACAGCCGGCCCTGCAGCATCTTGTCCGGCGAGAAGCCGATGCCCGGCACGATGTTGGCCGGATTCATCGCCACCTGCTCCACCTCGGCAAAATAGTTCTCCGGATTACGGTTCAATTCGAGCACGCCGACGTCGATCAGCGGGTAGTCCTTGTGCGGCCACACCTTGGTCAGGTCGAAAGGATTGATGTGGTATTTCACCGCATCGGCCTCCGGCATAATCTGCACGCGCAGGTTCCAGCGCGGGAAATCTCTTTTCTCGATATTCGCGTACAAGTCGCGCTGCGCGCTCTCGCGGTCGGCGGCCACGACCTTCGCCGCCTCCTCGTTGGTCCAGTTCGCGATGCCCTGCTGCGACTTGAAGTGGAGTTTGACCCAGAAGCGCTCGTTGTTCGCGTTGATGAACGAGTACGTGTGCGAGCCGAAGCCGTGAATCTGGCGGTAGTTCTGCGGCAGGCCGCGGTCGCTCATGAGGATCGTGACCTGGTGCAGCGACTCCGGATGCTTCGACCAGAAATCCCACACGGCGATCGGGTCACGTAGGTTGGTGCGCGGATTGCGTTTCTGAGTGTGGATGAAGTCCGGAAACTTGAGCGGATCGCGTACGAAGAACACCGGCGTGTTGTTGCCGACGACATCCCAATTGCCCTCGTCCGTGTAGAACTTGACCGAGAAGCCGCGCACGTCTCGCTCGGCATCAGCCGCGCCGCGCTCGCCGGCCACGGTCGAGAAGCGAATGAACAGCGGCGTCTCCTTGCCGATCTCCGCGAAGATCGATGCCTTCGTGTACTTCGTGATGTCGTGCGTCACGCGGAACGTGCCATACGCGCCTGAACCCTTGGCGTGCACGCGGCGCTCTGGAATGACCTCGCGGTCGAAATGGGCCAGCTTCTCCAGGAACCAGACATCCTGCAGCAGCATCGGCCCGCGCGGACCGGCGGTCTGGGAGTTCTGATTGTCGGTGACCGGTGCGCCCGCCGCCGTGGTGAGAGTGTCTCTGTTCATCGTGAGTCTTCTTGTTGGTGAAGGAAATTGGGGGGCCTTCGTGCCGGAAATCAGTAGACGGATGCGAAACCAGAGGAGGCAGACGATGAGTCACCCTTCCCCGCACAGGGCTGTCCTCAGCACAGTGCACTGCTCCGGCTACCCGGGACCTGGCTATGGCCAACCACTTGTTTGGGGGCGAACTCCGGGCCCGCACAGCAAGGTGACCGGACAGGCTTCCAAACGCCGATTCAGGTCAATGTCAGTTGCAGCGTGCCGCCCTGCAAAACCAGGAGAGATTAATTGGCGATGCAGGCTGTGGCCATTGTCTGTTCGTATTAGCTGGCTGGGTCTTCGGCCTGGTCGCGGACTTTGGAATGCTGCTTGCTCAGCTCGGCACTGGCAGCGGCGATGTGAGATCGGTGAACCGCAGGAAGGCGAGGGCGTCTCGAATTCACTCGTCTGCCAATTCACTTCTGAAGGCTGTTTGCGCCATTGCGCCAAGTCAATAGACCGAGCGCCGTCAGCAATACGGCTGGCAGCATGACACACCAGATCGAAAGCATCGAATAGCCAAGGGCGCCGAGAGCGGCGCCCGATGCGAAACCCGCGAGCGCCGGCACCATCTTTTTGAGCCGACCGCGTATGGCTTCGCGTTCCGTCTCAGATGCGGATGGCAGGTCCACCAGGTCAATGATAATTTGCGTGGTATTTCCCGTCATGATCGTAGTGGGGCCAAGGTCTGACAAAGACGTCCTGGACAGTGAGTTCTGAATACCCATGGCCACCACGGCAAGCATGCCGGCGCCGACGGCCGCCGGCGTACCCGGATCGGAATTGGGAGAGGCGTGGAGTCCGGCAATTATGAAAAGAACCAGCGCCGCGGCCTCGGCAAATAGCAACAGCGGGGGTGCCGATTGTTTGTCCCGTACGATGCGTGACTCGGTCAGTCTGGCGGCCGCAACCGCCAAGGCAAAAGTCGGCAGCGCAAGCAGTTTAGCGAGCAGGCCTGTCGAATCACCGGCGATGTCGACGCCGATCATCACGAAGTTTCCTGTCACGTGTGCCGTAAATAGGCCGAATAGTGAAATGAACCCGACCACGTCTACATAGCCTGCGACGAAGGCCAGGATGCAGCCGAACGCCGGTCCCGAAAGATTAGCGCGGCCCGTGTCGGGAAGCTGTGTGGGTGTCAATGTGGTCTCCCGCGAACGTTGGTCAGTTGAGGGTCAGAAGCTGTGCCGCATCGCAATGGCGAACGTCTGCGGGTCGGCGCCAGCCTTGATGCCGATGTTATTGATGGCGAAGTCATAGATCGCGTTGCTGCGGTTGTTGATGTGGCTGTAGTAAGCGTATAGCGCAGTTCGCTTGGAAAGGGGATAGTCATAGCCGACAGTTACCTGACATGCGCCGGTTTCCGAACCACTGCGGACGGATCCAATCGTTTCCGTAGCCGTGCCGGTGCCATTGCCGACAAAGGCGAAGCCGGCGCGTATGCTACCAGTGCCAAGCTGCTGTATCAGCGAGACATAGTAGCCATCGCGCGTAAGGTCTCCAGTGGCGGTACGATAGTGCAGGCGTTCATACAGGGCACTGACGCGTGCCGACGGGAATTGGTAGGAAATTCCTGCCTTGATTGCGTCGTCGTTGCGTCCGCTGGTCTGATAGTGCTGGTGGATTTCATAGGCAAGCGTCAGGTTCAGGTTGCCGTGGTCATAGGCGGTGGCAAAGGAATACAGCGCCGGATTGCGCGGCACCGTTGTCTTCTCTTCCGGCAATCCCCAGGCGATGGCGCCGCTCAAGCCGTGCCACGTCGGCGACTGGTAGTGCAACGAGTTCTTCTGCCGTCGATCAAATGAGCTGGTGTTCTGGACATTGTCGCTGGTAGAGGCAGCGCCATTGCCTATCAGCGCCATGTAACCCGCAGTTGTGGGGTAATACGGGTCGTAGCTCTTGGTCGCACTTGTGTATGGTGTGTCCCAGTTGCCCATGAAGAGGGTGCCGTACGGGCTCTGAAGGCCGAGCCGGGTATCTCGCGCGGCGATTTGCCCCGTGCCGTTGTCAATCGACAGGGCGCTTTCGATTTGCCAGATCGCCTTGATCCCGTTGGCCAACGGTTCCTCGCCCCGTAAGCCGAACACGGAGCGGTTATTCGTGAGGCGCGCCGTATTGCCTAGTCTGGTGCCGTCGGTTGCGGTGGTCACGGTCACATACTCGATTGCTGTGTTCAGCCGGCCATAGACCGAGACATTGTTCCCCGCCACGGCAGGTGCCGCGGCCGCGGACAAGGACGCTGCCAAGGCGGCGTAAATGCGCCGGGGCGCGATTGCGATAGTACGGCTGGTAAGTGCTTCGGGCTGGTTTCGGAAACGACTCATGCCGTTACTGGTTCCCTTCTTTGCTACGCGCGCGGAGGGATGCCGACGGTTCAACGGTCGTGTCCGCATTGGGCGGTGTACCCGTAATCTTCGGGACGCATTCGCCGCGGAACCATGCAATGGTTACTGACTCGCCCGCCAGCATGCGCTTGACCGGCGGCACAACCTGCTCGCCAATCAGCATGCCTAGCAGCCCGATCAAAGCAATTGCGGGCGGCGCTGGCGAGCGGACCTGCATCAATGCATAGATGATGCCGACCAGGATGCCGGCGCCAAGGGAGATGAGATAGAGCTTCATATGAGACAAGGTTGGAAAGGGGGGGAATCGGTGCGGCGCTACGCCGGCGGCAGGCCCAGTCCGAGCAGGTGCCGCACCTGCGGCGGCTTGGCGCCCACGTGGAAACCTGCCACGTCGCGTTGCAGATCGGCATCGGCATTGGGCACCCGCTGGTGCTGGCGGAGGTGCTCGGCCCACGACTCGACCAGGAACCACTCGGTCAGCAGTTCGGGGTTGGCCGGATCTTCCATCACGCCCCAGCTGAACGCACCGTCACGCAGACGCTCTTCCGACAGCTTGTGCACCGCATGCAGGAACGCATCGCGGTTGGCAGGCGGGATGCAGTATTCGATCAGGATCATCACCGGACCACGGTCGTGCGCGATCTCGCCGGCCATCTCCGGTTCGGGCCAGTGACGTGCGGGACCGAGGTCTTCCTCGCCGCGCGGCAGCCGCATGCGGTGCAGAATCAGCGCGGTAACGACCAGCCCCGCCGCGGCGATCAGCAGCGCGTGCGGTGTGCCCAGTGCCTGCGCCACAAAGCCCCAGACCAGGCTGCCACCGGCCAGCGCGCCGTTGAACACCATTTGGTAGACCGCCAGCGCGCGGCCGCGCACCCAGTTCGGCAGGATCGCCTGCGCCGCGCCGCCGAGCGTGGTCAGCGCCATAATCCACGCGGCGCCGAGCAGCAACAGTAGCGGCAATGCCAGCCATATGGGTGGTGCGCTCGACAGCGCCGCCATGACGACCGCCGTGACGATCGCGGACAACAGCACCATGCCATCTGTGTCGAGCCGCTGCTGCAGCCTGGACATCGTCAGCGCGCCAAGGATCGCGCCAGCGCCCACTGCGCCCAGCAACACACCATAGAGGCTGGCACCGCCATGCAACAGCTGACGGGCTACCAGCGGCAACAACGCCCATACGCCGCTGCCGAAGGCAAAATGCACTGCTGCGCGCGCCAATACTACGTGCAGCTTGCTGTGCGCGCGCGTGAAGCGTAAGCCTGCTCGGAAAGCGCTGAAGAAGTGTTCGCGCAGCGGATCGCTTGGCTTTTCGGGACGCTTCCACCAGATCAGCGCAGCGATGACGAACACATAGCTGAGCAGGTCTGCGCTATACGTGGCAGCCGCGCCGAATGCCGCGAGCAGCAGACCCCCGGTAGCCGGTCCAATCGCACGGGCGACGTTCACGCCCAGCGAGTTCAGTGCCACAGCCTGTCGCAGCGTGCTCGGCGGCACGAGCTCGGGCACGATCGACTGCCACGTCGGCCCCATCATCGCCGCACCCACACCGCCGACGAACGCCAGCGCAATCAGGATTTCGATCGTCAGCGCCTGGCGCCACGCCAGCAGCATCAGCGTGCCGCTGACCATGGCCAGTCCGAGCTGGATCACGATCAGGAAGCGGCGCCGGTCGAGGATGTCGGAGAGCACACCGGCCGGAATCGCTAACAGGAAGACGGGCAGCGTGGCAGCCGCCTGGATGGTGGCGACCGCTGCCGGTGAAGTGGAAAGATCGGTTGCCAGCCATGCGCTGGCCACATCGCGCATGAAGCTGCCGATGTTACCGAGGATCGTGGCCACCCACAGTACCGCAAACGTGGGTTGGGCCAGCGGGGCAAACGTGCCGCCCGATGCAGGCTTGGCCGCCGAGATGGCAGATTGCGTCATGGTTGTCTCCGCGTGCGAAGGTCATCCCACGCCACGAGCAGGAACCCACCCACCAGGCCAAGATGTTCGAAGAACGCGTTAGCCATCATGAACTGTGCCTCGGGCGGTGCGCTCCAAAACCGGTTGGCCAGGAACGTGGCCATCAGCGTGAACGCCGCCAGCGCCAGTGCGCCTAGCCAGCGCCAGAAGCCGGTCAGGATCATTGCCGACGCACCAAGCTCCAGCGCAATCGTCGCCCCGGCCAGCGGCACGCCGGGCGACAGGCCGAAGTGCTGCATCTCTGCCACTGCGCTGGAGAAGTCGAACAGCTTGACCAATCCGCCCTGCAGGTAGGCTGCGCACAGCAAAAGCAGGGCGATCCAGCGCAGCCAGCGAGACAGCCGGTGGGTGTTGTTGCCGGCCGTGGCTAGCGGGGGCGTCGAGATGGTCATGGCCGCTCTCCGATGTGGTCAACGTGGATCAGAATGCCCAGCACGAGCAGCCCAGCGCGCCCCAGAACGTGCTTTCGTCCGACGTCGGCACGCTCGAGGTCCACGCATTGGCATGCGCATGGCCATGCACGCCGCACGAACTGGCGCAGCCGCACGCGGTGTTCAGCGCCAGTGCCTTCGCTTGAGGGCGCGGCCGATACTGGCTGCCATGGCGGGCTGGCGACCAGTCCGGCATGGCCGGCGGAATCTCCGGCGACAGTTTGCCGAACTCGCTGTCGCCATAGACCACTTTGCCGCCGAGGATCGTCATCACCGAGGTGATGTCCTGGATCTCGTCACCCGGCACGCTGAAGTAGTCCTGCGACAGCACCGCCAGGTCGGCCAGCTGACCCACCTTGATCTGGCCCTTCTTGCCCACTTCAGACGAGAACCACGTGTTGGCTTCGGTCCACAGCCGCAGCGCCGTGTCGCGGTCCAGCAGGTTGGCCTGCGGATACATCGACATGCCGCCGACGGTCTTGCCGGTGGTCAGCCAGTACAGCGACACCCACGGGTTGTAGGACGCCACGCGCGTCGCGTCCGTGCCGGCACCGACCTTGACGCCCTTCTCGAGCATCTTCTTGATCGGCGGCGTGGCTTCGGCGGCGCGGGCGCCATAGCGCTCGACGAAGTACTCGCCCTGGTATGCCATGCGGTGCTGCACGGCAATGCCGCCGCCCAGCGCGGCGATGCGGTCTATATTGCGGTCGCTGATGGTCTCGGCGTGGTCGAAGAACCAGTTCAGGCCGTCAAACGGGATGTCCTTGGCGACTTTCTCATAGACGTCCAGCGCACGCGTGATGGTCTCGTTGTAGGTGGCATGCAGGCGCCACGGCCAGCGCTTTTCCGCCAGCAGGCGGATAACCGGCTCCAGATCGGCTTCCATCGACGGCGCCATGTCGGGGCGCTCGACACGGAAGTCCTCGTAGTCGGCCGCGGTGTAGACCAGCATTTCGCCGGCGCCATTGTGGCGGTAGAGGTCATCGCCCTGGCCTGGCTTGACGGTCGACGTCCAGGTCTTGAAGTCGCTCAGTTCTTCCTTCGGCTTCTGCGTGAACAGGTTGTACGCCAGCCGCACCGTGAGCTGCCCGTCCTTGTGCAGCTCCTCGATGATGTTGTAGTCCTCGGGGTAGTTCTGATAGCCGCCGCCGGCATCGATCACGCCGGTCAGGCCCAGCCGGTTCACCTCGCGCATGAAGTGGCGCGTGGAGTTCTTCTGGTATTCGGGCGGCAGCTTCGGCCCCTTGGCGAGCGTCGCATAGAGAATCGTCGCGTTCGGCTTGGCCAGCAGCAGCCCTGTGGGATTGCCGCGCGCGTCGCGCACGATCTCGCCACCCGGCGGATTCGGCGTGTCCTTGTTGTAGCCCACTGCGCGCAGCGCGGCGCCGTTCAGGATGGCGCGGTCATAGAGGTGCAGGATGAATACCGGGGTATCGGGCGCCACGGCGTTCAGTTCCTCGATGGTCGGCAAGCGTTTTTCCACGAACTGGTGTTCCGTGAACCCGCCGACCACGCGCACCCATTGTGGGGCGGGCGTGCGCGCCACCTGTTCCTTGAGCATGCGCATCGCATCGGCCAGCGAACGCACACCGTCCCAGCGCAACTCCATGTTGTAGTTCAGGCCGCCGCGGATGATGTGCATGTGGCTGTCAATCAGCCCGGGAATGGCCCGCCGGCCGTTCAGGTCGATCACGTTTGTCTGCGGCCCGGAGAGCTTCATGATGTCCTGGCGCACACCCACCCCCACGAAGCGGCCGTCGCGGATTGCGACCGCGTCGGCTTGCGGGTTGGACTTGTCGAGCGTGGCGAACTTGCCGTTGACGAGGATCAGGTCGGGAGTCGGGTTCGGGGTCATGGCGAGAAGATCCGAAGAGGCTGCCGCACCGAGGGCGGCAGCAGAGGCGATGAATTGCCGGCGGTTAACTGACATCGCGGCTTAGCTGTTCAGAAAGGCAAGCAGGTCGGCATTGACCTGATCGGCGTTGATTACGCACATGCCATGCGATGCGCCCGGGTAGACCTTGAGCGTGGCGTTCTTGACGATCTTGGCCGACAGGCGGGCCGAATTGTCGATGGGCACGATCTGGTCGTCGTCACCATGCAGGATCAGCGTCGGCACGGTGATTTTCTTCAGGTCCTCGGTGTAGTCCACCTCTGAGAACTCCTTGATGCATGCGTACTGGCCCAGAATGCCACCGGTCATGCCCTGTGCCCAGAACGCATCGATGGTGCCCTGCGAAACCTTTGCGCCGGGGCGGTTGGAGCCGAAGAAGGGCGTAGTCAGGTCCTTGTAGAACTGCGAGCGGTTCTCCGTCACGTTCTTGCGGATGCTGTCGAACACTTCCATTGGCAGCCCGTTCGGGTTGGCCGCGGTCTTGAGCATGATTGGCGGCACCGCGCCGATTAATACCGCCTTGGCCACGCGCTTCGTGCCATGACGGCCGATGTAGTGCGCCACTTCGCCGCCGCCGGTGGAGTGGCCAACCAGTGTGGCGCCTTTGATGTCGAGGGCGTCCAGCAGCGCGGCCAGGTCGTCGGCGTAGGTGTCCATGTTGTTGCCCTGCGCGGGCTGGTCCGAACGGCCATGGCCGCGACGGTCATGGGCGATCACGCGAAAGCCCTTCTGCACCAGGTACAGCATCTGGGCGTCCCAGGCGTCGGCATTGAGCGGCCAGCCGTGCGAGAACACTACCGGGCTGCCCGTGCCCCAGTCCTTGTAGAAGATGCGCGTGCCGTCTTTGGTCGTGACGTAGTGGCCCTGCTTCGTGGCGCGGCTGCTGGCCGGCGCGGCTTCCGCGGCCGTGGGCGTCAGTGCGGCAAGCGACGCCACCGATGCGGCCGCGGCGCCAACAGTGCTACCTACCAGCAGTTGCCGGCGCGATGCATCGATGTTGTGACCGTGTTCCTGGGTGTGTTCTATTTGCATGATTAGGGCTAGCCGAACGTTGGCTCGAAATCCTGGATGAAAGAGATCGCTGGTTGCATCGGCCTATACACGGAAATCGTGCGTAGGCCGATGACTATCTTCTTCTTGATCAGCGTTTAGCGTGCGGGCACCGGGGCGATGGATTCGTGGCCCGTAGCCGTGCGCTGGGCGGCCTTGTGGACCATCGTGTACGCGTAGTCGACACCCATGCCATAGGCGCCCGAGTGTTCCTTCACCAGCTTCATTACGGCGTCATAGGTGTCGCGGTGGGCCCAGTCGCGTTGCCATTCGAGCAGCACCTGCTGCCAGGTCACCGGCACCACGCCGGCCTGGACCATGCGTTGCATGGCGTAGTCGTGGGCTTCCTTGCTGGTCCCGCCCGAAGCGTCGGCGACCATGTAGATCTCGTAGTTGCCTTCGAGCATGGCGCACAGCGCGAAGGTGGTGTTGCAGACCTCAGTCCACAGGCCGGCCACGATCACCTTGTTGCGGCCGTTGGCCTTGAGCGCATCGCGCACCTTCTGGTCGTCCCACGAGTTCATCGAGGTGCGCTCCAGCGTCTTCTGGTCCGGGAACACGTCGAGCAGTTCCGGATAGGTGAAGCCCGAGAACGACTCGCTCTCGACGGTGGTGATCGTGGTCGGGATATTGAAGATCTTTGCCGCCTTGGCCAGGCCGACGACGTTGTTCTTCATCGCCTGGCGGTCCATCGACTGGACGCCGAAAGCCATCTGCGGTTGATGGTCGATGAAGATCAGCTGGCTGTTCTGCGGGGTGAGGACTTCAAGATTGGGATTGGACATTGCGTGCTCCTGTTGGGGGCGAGAGTATGGGCTGCCGCGGCACTGGCCGCAGCGACAGAGCCGCGTCGGGGCGGCTAGGTATAAGGGCCGCGACTGGCGTTTTTATCCGGGTCGCAACCTGACGCAAGCATAGTCGGCGCAGTCGGCCATGACCATTGTCGATTCGTATTAGTCGTGCGCGGCCCTGGTTTCATCGCGACGCCGCTAGGCCGTTCCACAGCAAACGGGAATAGCTTCGCCGGCCCTTGCGGCGTGGGGAGACATAGGGCTGTGTGCGACTCTGATGTGTCACACCCTGCATACTGGCTGGGGCTGGCTCCAAGATCCACGCCGAACTAACCCCATGGTATAAGTACTCAGGACTCCGGCAATGTGCTGTAATACAATGTTTTGCGGGGGTCATGCCAAATTGGCGTGAGTGGGCCTGCCCAGACCCCGCGCACCGATGAGTGCACTGGAGATTGACTGTGACAATCAACAGCTTCGTAACCGCGGACGCCAGTGCGAGTGATGAAGCGATGGTGCTAATCGTTGATGACGACGCGATGCTTCGCGGCGCGTTGGAGAACCTCTTCCGATCAGTCGGGATGCGCGTCGCACTGTTCGCATCCGCTGCCGAACTGCTAGCATTCGCGTTCCCGGACGCGCCCACTTGCCTTCTGCTCGATGTCAGGCTCCGCGGGCAGAGTGGCCTGGACCTACAGACTCAGCTGTCCCAAATGGGCATCCAAGTCCCAATCATTTTTATGACTGGCTACGGCGACATCCCCATGACCGTGGCTGCCATGAAGGCTGGCGCGGAGGATTTTCTGGCGAAGCCATTCCGCGAGCAGGACCTGCTCGATGCCGTGGCGGCCGCCTTGCAAAAGGATCAGGATCGCCGCCATGGCATGCGTAAGCTGGATGAACTGCGAGCCAGCTACCAGAGCCTGACGCCGCGTGAGGCCGAGGTCATGCGCATGGTGGTGACCGGTCTGCTGAACAAGCAGATCGCCGGCGAACTAGGTATCAGCGAGATCACCGTGAAAATTCATCGCGGCCACGCCATGCGCAAGATGAAGGCGCGCACCTTTGCCGAGCTTGTATTGATGGCACAGCAACTCGGCATTTGCGAGTCGCTGCTTTGAGTCCCTGTAGCCTCCCGCCATCGGCGGAGGGTCTAGTCTTGAGGCGGCAGGGTGAACTGAAACACGGCCCCGCAAGGCGCATTGGGGCTGGCCCACAGCCGCCCTCCATGTGCCTCGACGATCAACCGGCAGATCGCCAGGCCCATGCCCAGACCTTCGGCCTTGGTAGTGAAGAACGTCTGGAAAACCCGCTCCGGATCTTCCGGCTCCAGCCCGATGCCAGCGTCCTGAACGGCAACCAGCACAGCGCCCGATGCGTCGAGGCTTGACCGAATCAGCAGTTCCCGCGGCCGCTCTGCTACCTCTTTCATTGCCTCGATGCTATTCATCATCAGGTTCAGGAGCACCTGCTGCAACTGCACCCGGTCACCCACAACCGGCGGCAGGTCAGGCGCCAGCTCCGTCCGGAGCAGGACTTGATGGCGGCCTACCTCTCCCTGGATGAGGGCAATCGTGTCTTCGATAAGGGTGTTCATGTCAAGGCGCGCCGTGACGGCGGCCGTCTTCTTAAGCAGCGCACGCATTCCTCCAATCACTGCGCCAGCCCGATGGCCATCCTGAACGATGCGCCCCAACGTCTCTCGCACCTCGGCGAGATCGGGCGGCTGGCGAGCGAGCCAGCGCAGGGCCGCATTGGCGTTGGTGACAATGGCGGCCAACGGCTGGTTGACCTCGTGAGCGATCGAGGCGGTCAGCGCGTTCAACGTCGTCACGCGGGTAACGTGTGCCAGTTCGGCCTGTGCCTGGTGCAGCGCCTCCTCGGCGCGCTTGCGCTCGGTTAGATCAAGTATGTAGGAGACACCTTGGTCCCCACCCTCTTCGAATGTCGCGCACCCTAGCAGGACGAGCACGCGGCTTCCATCCTTGCGGAAGAACTCTTTTTCGAACGGCGGCAAGGTCCCGCTGATCCGAAGGTCCTGGACCAACCGTGCGTCACGCTCGCGCCAGTCCGGGGGCGTCAGGTCCGTCCAGCGCAAGGGGGCCGAGGCGAGGTCCTCGCGGTCGTAGCCCAGCATGCGCAGGAACGCGTCATTGGCCTCGAGGATCCGGCCGTCCATGTGCCAGATGCAGATCCCGATGATGTTGGCCTCGACCAAGCGCTGAATCTTCGCTTCGCGTTGTGCGAGATCCCGGTACAAGCAAGTAATCTCCAGCGCGGTCGCCGCCTGCGAGGCAAGCATCTTCAGCACGGTGGTGCGGGTCGGCACAAAGACGCGTGGCGCGAGGTTGTTCTCGAGGTAGAGCACACCGACGAGCTTGGCCTGCGTAAGCAACGGCAGGCAGAGAATGGATCGGGCATGATGCTGCAGAATGTACGGATCGTCGGAAAATGGCTTCTGTGTCGCGGCATTGTCGAGAATGATGTTCTCGCGGGTGCGCAGGACATAGTGGATCATTGATACCGGCAGCGCAGTCGCAGTCACGCTCTCGTCGCGGAGCTGCACCGTGACAGTATCGCCACCGGTCGTAGCCTCTGCTGCAATGCGCTGCTCGTCCCCTCGGGGCAAGATCAGCAGCCCCCGTTCCGCGCCGGCCTGTTCAATCGCGGTGCGCATGAGTGTGTCGAGTAATTTGTCCAGGACGAGCTCGCCCGACACCGCCTGCGACACGGCAATCACGGTGGCGAGGTCCAGATGTTCGACCGGTGCGCCGATCGTCATCGTCGGTGCGGGCGGCCGCTCTTCCCCCCAGAGGTGCGGATACAACGCATCAAGTTGCCGCACCTTGCCATCGGCGCCCCAGCGGAGATAGCTGTGGCGGGCGTCCTGCAAATACACGCGTGCCACCTTCTCGAAGCCACGGCCGGCATAGAACCGTGCGGCCAACTCGTTGGCGAGCGCCTGGTTATGGATGAAATCATTGTCCTGTGCGGAGCGGATGGCCTGCTCGTAGAGGCCCATTGCATCAACTTCGCGCCCATCCAGGCGGGCGATTTCCGCGCCAACCAACGCGGCTCTGTTCTCGAAATTCTCTGGGCATTGCTCGGCCCAGATCAGGAGCTGGCGATGATGGGCGGCCAATGCCTCCAAGTGCTTGGCCCGTTGTGGCGCGGCGGACGTGCCGCAGCATGCGGCCCGCGCCAACGCGGCGTAGAAGTGGTATTCCGCCTGCTCGAAGAACGATGGCGATGTCCAGAGGAGACGTTTTGCCCTGTCCGCCGCCGCTATGGCGGCTGGGTAGTCGTCGGCGAGGAAGCGTGCCTGCAGTTTTCGGATCCAGTACCAGCAGGTGGCGAGCGTGGGGCACGGAGCCTCATCCAGATACCGCTCAAACTGCTGCTCGTCGAAATCATCATCATCGAAGACCCCGAAAACCGGGGTCAGGCCGCGCAGAGTTCGCGCTAGCTGGAGCTGGGGGGTAGCCCGGTCGACGGCGAGACCGAACCTCGCCCGGCGCGCGAAGCCGATCGTGGCCTCGGCTTCGTTCTGCACCTCGGCAAGCGGATCGCCGCAGGCGAGTAACTGCGTAATGAGGTTGTTGCGCGCGAAGGACGCGTAGGTAAGGTCACCAAGCTTGCTGGCCACGTCGAAAGCGCGCCGCACCAGGCTGCGCGCGGCACGGATGGGTTGCGTCCATTGCATCACGTGGCCGCCGAATGCCTGGTAGACGCGGGCCCTGAAGCGGTCCAGCCCGCGCTGCTCGACCAGGTTCAGGCCGAGCTGGCCGAAGCGGAATGCCGCCTTGTAGTCGCCGGATTGAGGCCCCAGGATCATGCCGAGCCAGGTATAGGCGAGGCACGACGCGTCGCTGTTGCCCCGCTCGAGGCTGAGGTTTGCCATCCGTCCGATGATAAGGGAGCCCAGGTTCACGTCGGTGTACCAGGCCGGCAGCATTAGCGCGGTCAGGACATCCATTGTCTCGCACGCGACCGCATTGGTCATCATCGGCAGGTCGAGCAGCGCCTCGATCGGGCGGTCGCCAAGCTGCCGCCACATCCGATCGTATTCCTGTAGAACCTCCTCATCTGTCGGGTGTGCCAAACATGGGATGCCGGCGTGGCACAGGTAGTCGAGGCCCACCTCGACGGCGCGCTCGCGCTGGCCGATGGCCAGAAACAGCTCCAGCCGCAGCTGGGTGACGGAGGCTAGATCGGGGAGGCTGGCGGCACGGCGCGCGAGCTCGGCCAGGCGCGCGTCCGCCGCGGCCGACGCGCCGGTCAGAAATTCGCATTCGGCGAGGTGGAACTCGAGCGCGAAAGCAAACTTGGGCCGGTGCTTCCAGGCGTCCCCCTGCACGAGCGCTGCACCGGCGGTGAGATAGGTCAGCGCCGAGGCGTAGGCCGTGGACGCCTTGGCGCGCTGGCCTGCGAGCAGATTCAGCTCAGCCACTTGCTCCCGCTCCTCGGCCGCGGTGACGAGGTCGGCGCCGCGGTTGAGCTGGCCGACGATATCGAAGACACGCTCCGCTATTGCCTCAGGCGGCGTGCCCGCAGCGAGCCGTCTGCCAATAGCGAGGTGCGATGCCGGCCGCGCGCCTTCAGGAATCAGCGCGTAGGCCGCCTCCTGGATACGATCGTGCAGGAATCTGTAGGTATTTCCCAAACGCAACACAAGTCCGGCGCGTACCGCCGGCCACAGAGCCGCGTCCAGCTCAGCCTCGCTGGCATCCTGGACCATGGCCAGGATAGCGATCCCCGCGTCATTACCGAGACACGCCAACTGCATCAGGGCGTTACGGGTCGCCGCGGGAAGGCGCCTCAGCTTGGCGAGCATGAGATCGACCACATTGTCGGTGAAGCCCTTGGCCCGAATCTGCTCAAGGTCCCAAGACCAGCGCGCGCCACGATGATCGAAAACGAGCAGCCCCTCTTCGGTCAGGGCGGTAAGGAACTGGATGGCGAAAAATGGGTTACCGCCAGTCTTCTTCTGCACCAGGCGGGCCAGAGGTGCAGCGTCCCCAGGTGCGCAATGCAAGGCATCGACGATGAGTCTGCTTACATCGTCGAACCCAAGGGGGGAAAGTGCGATGTCATTTACCCGCCCGCCGGCCTGGCGGATTGCCGGCAATCGCAGTAGCAACGGATGTCCGGGCTTAACGTCGTCATTCCGATAGGCTCCGATAAGCAGCAGATGGCGTACCTCCGGCTGGGTCGCCAGATACTCGAGCAGATCAAGTGTTGCCGCATCCAGCCACTGCAGGTCGTCGAGAAAGAGTGCCAGCGGATGCGCGGGTTGGGCAAAGACGGCAAGCAGGCGCTGGAAAACCATCTGGAATCGGTGCTGTTCGTCGCGCGGCGGCAGCTCCGGAACCGGCGACTGCGGCCCCAGAATCAGCCCGAGCTCGGGTACGAGCGGCACCATGAGGCCGCCATTCGGGCCCAGCGCCTCCGCCAGTGCGGCGCGCCAGGGCGCCAAGTCGGCCTCGCTCTTGCCCAGTAGTGGGCGGACCAGATTCTGGAAAGCCTGAGCCAACGTCGCATACGGGACGTCTCGCTTGTACTGATCGAACTTGCCCGAGGCAAAGAGGCCATTCCTCAGAGCCAGTGCGCTGCGCAACGCAAGCACGGCCGAGGTCTTCCCGATACCGGCGTAGCCGGAGACCAGCACAATCTCTGGCGTGCCCTGGGTCACCACCCTATCGAAGGCAGCGAGCAAGGTCTCAATCTCGCGCTCCCGTCCATAGAGCCGCTCCGGAATCAATGGGCGATCAGGCAGGTCGTGCTCGCCGAGCGGGAAGGTATTAATGCTTCCCCGGCTTTCCCATGCGGCCAAACTGCGCCGTAGATCGGCCTCCAGCCCCGCTGCGGTCTGGTAGCGCTCCTCCGCCGTCTTGGAGAGCAGCTTCATCACCATGGCGGAAAGCAATGGCGGGATCGACGGTACCCGTTCCGCCGGCGGCACTGGCTGTCGGGCGAGGTGGCTGTGCAACAGGTCCATCGGGTCGTCGGTGACGAACGGTAGCACGCCCGTGAGCATTTGATAGAGCGTGACGCCGAGCGAATAGAGGTCGCTCCGCGCGTCGATTGACCGGTTCATGCGTCCGGTCTGCTCGGGGGCCATGTAGGCCAGCGTGCCGGCGATCTCTTCCGGTGGCGCCAGTGCCTGGCGCTCGCGCGACTGGCGCGAGACAATGCCGAAGCCCGTGAGCCGCGCCTCGATAGGGGCATCGTTCACTAGGATATGGGCCGGCTTGATGTCCTTGTGTATAAGACCCCGCTGGTGGAACTGGTCCAAGGCCGCGGTGATGCTGATGGCCAGGCGCAAGAAACGGCCTACCTCCATGGGGGCGCCCAGTAGCCCGGCAAGCGGCTCGCCGCCGGGGTCCTCAAGCAGCAAAACAGTCCGACCATGTTCCCGCACAAGCTCTAGCGGCCGCACCGCCCAACTGCCTTCCAGCTCACCCTTCAAGTCGTATTCGTGTGCGAGGCGAGCGAGGCTAGAGGGCAGCGGGTGCTCGGCTGCGGGCCACACAGCCAGCACGGCCTTCGGTTCGCCAACTGGGCCGAGGCGCCAGCCTCGACCCACAACGCGATCGCCGTCCTCCCATGCGATCTGGAAGCCGACGCCCGTCTCAGTGCCGAAGGAAAACAATGAGTTCATCTGCCGTGCTCTACTCTCAAGTCGGTAGCCGTCTTTGGTGTTTCTGGACCGGATGCGTCAGACATTATGCCTTTGCGGCTATCGTACCGGTGAGCTGGCCAGGGCGGCCGAGCGAAGCAATTTTGCCACGTTGAGGCATTAACGGTTCGCGTGTCTGCCCCGCGTCATATTTCTTCCATCAGGCATGCCATGGAGCCGGAGTCACAATAGCCAAAGGGAATCGGATGGCCACCCTGCGCATCTCCCGCAACCTCACTGCAATGCTCCACGCGATCGGCAAGCGTCAGCGCAAGGGTTAGGTAACGGCGCTCAAATCTCTACGTTGGCCGAAATAGGGATCTGCAACAGCTGCTATTAAATGCGGCTCTTGCAGCGTCGTGACGCGCATTCGAAAAACGTGGAAGCGAAGGTGGCTCGGAGAATTCTGGTCAGGGGAAAACACCTATCGCTATAGCGGCTCGCGGCGGCCAGTCAGGAACCAGGTATGCACTGCACCGATCCCCTTTGCCGCGATGATGCCGCGTTCTTCGAACAGAAAGGATTCTCCCAATCGATTGCGAGTTGCGTCGGTAACTTGAATCCGTCCAGCCAAACTATGGGACTCCATCCGACTTGCAGTGTTGACGGCATCGCCCCATAAGTCGTAAATGAACTTGCGCTTACCGATGACGCCGGCCACTACCGATCCACTATTGATGCCAATTCGCATCCGGAGGTTATAGCCGGTGCGTCGATTAAACAGTCTGAGCGCGTCTATCATGTCCAGTGCCATGTCGGCAGCTCGGACAGCAGGGTCAGAAACCGGTTCCGGTAGCCCAGCTGCTGCCATGTAAGCGTCCCCGATTGTCTTGATCTTCTCAAGTCCGCGGCGAACCGCGATGGTGTCGAATTCGGTGAAGATCTCATTGAGCACTGCGACCAGGCGCTCGGCGCTCATCCCCACCGAGAAACGGGTGAAAGCCACGATGTCCGCAAACAAGACCGTCACTTCCGGAAAGCTGTCGGCTATGACTTCCGGAATGCCGTTGGCTACAATTTCCGGACGTGCTTTTAGTCGCTCAGCTATCGGAGAGGGTAGCAGGTTCAAAAGCAGCCGCTCCGAAGGTTTCTGCTCGACCATGAGTCGATCGTAAAGACTCTGAAGTTCATCGCGCTGACGGCAGATCAGATCCCAGCTCGCTTGAAGCTCCTCGTTCTTTCGCGCAAGCGCTGCCTCGGTGCGCTTCTTTTCCGTGATGTTGCGCCCCTCCGGCAGCAGGAACACCACGTTGCCATCCGTATCTCTAATAGGTAATAGCGAGAAGTCGACAATGATCGTCTCCTCGCCCATCTTTTGGCCGTATACCTCGAAGTCACCGCGGACGAACTCGCCTTGGCTTGCGCGCCGGATCAGCTGTTGCAAGACGCGCTGGGTCTCCGGAGAGATGACCCACCATCTGGCCTCCCAGAATGGCATTCCGCGAATGTCATCCATTTGAATGCCGATTCCCTCGAGCGCTGCGCGATTGATCTCGAGCATCTTGCCGTCGACGTCTAGCAGGCCGACGAACTGGTACATTGCGTCCAGCATGATGCTTGCAAGCTTGGCTCGCTGGGTTTGGAAGTCGTCGTGTGCGGAAAGCGTTACATCTCGCACCCGAATTTCCGGGCTGGCCGAGAACAGCTGGCGGCTAATAAGGACCATGCTTCACCTCTTCCGCTCCGCCGCAAACTCATATAGGAGTCAGCCTAACGGGCTGGCTTTCGAAGGCAGGGCTTTTGCTATTGGAGCATATCTACAACGGCGTGGCACGCCTTGATCGGCTGGCCACGTTGCCGTTCGCACCGAGGCGAAAACCAGCGCCGCCTTCTCGCATGGCTACAGAAGCACAGCACAGGGCCCGCTCTCGCGGGCCCATTCCGTCAGAAAGCGGTGACCACCTTGAACCAGAATTTGTCGCCGCCAAACCGGTTCTTGGCATACGCTTCATGCTGCCATTGGGCGGTGAAACTAGATCCCTTGGCGTTGGTGTAGGAGACGCTAGGGCCGATAGCCAGCACCTCGCCGCGACGGCCACGGCTCCACACGCCAGGCACTTCTGGCACCACGGCGCCATTGAACTTGTCGTCCGTGACCTGTTTCAGGTAGTACCCGCTCAAGCCGACAGTCCACGGGCCGATGTGCTTGCCCAGGGCGTAATCGACGTGCAATTCCTGTCCGGACTGGTAGCTTCCTGTCATGCCGCCGAAGTTGGAGTCCTTGTTCTTCCCTTTAATGTTGTACATGAATTTGGCAGAGATTTCCCAGCCACGCTGGTTCAGCCAAGTGAATGCCGCAACTGGCTCGAAGGCCCAGTAGTTCGCGCCGATGCTGGCCCTGGGATCATTCAGGTCGTAGCGGCCCGTGGGCGCGTAGATGTCCAGACCCGTCGTGACATGCCAGTTCGCACCATGCCAGCCGAGCACTATCGGGTCGATCGTGATGTCACCCAAGCCGGTGGCGTTGCGACGGCCGCCCATCTGGGGCAAATGCATGGACTGGTAGACGAGCGGGATGATGGCCTGCATGCCCCAGCTCGCGCCAAGAAGCGTGATGTTGGTGACCTTCACCACCCGCAACGCGTCGAACCAGGCGTCAACCTTTGCAGGATTGCCAGCGATGTTTGCGTTGTCGCCGTTGCCGTCTTTGAGCTTACCGCCGTAATAGCCGGTGTAGTTGAGGAAATAGGTGCCAGGCGGAGGCAGAGCTCCCGACATCCAGCTTTCAGCGCCATTGGGATACTGGTCTGCGCCCTCCTTTGCGAGGGCCTGATTGCCGACTAGCGCAAGCGAACCGGCCAGCATGGCCGAGATTGCTCGTTTCTTCACTTCGTTCTCCTCCTTCTGTGGTTATGGGCGGGTTAGCGGAGTATCAGCCGGGAATAAGAGCCAGGACGCGAAGCGGGCTGCCGGAACCGTCCTTGATCTTCAGCGGGGCGGCGACAATCAATGCACCCTGCGGCGGGAGTTGGTCGAGATTGGTCAGGCATTGCAGACCGTAGCGGTTGTTGCCATGCATGAGGTAGTGGCACGGGAACGGGAACTCCCAGCCATAGGACTGGCCCGCGTCGGTGCCAATTGCTTCGACGCCAAATCCATGTACATCGCGCTCTTCAATCATCCACTGGACGACGCCCAGGTCAGGGCCAGGTGTGTGCATGCCGTCGTCACGCGCATTTAGGTACGCCTCGGGACTATTGCGCTTGGACCAGTCGGTGCGCATCAGGACCCAGGAGCGCGGAGGGATGCGGCCATGCCGTGCTTCCCAGGCTCTTCCGCGTGCTCATCGTCGGCTCTCAATTCGTTCACCCCGACACTCTAATCGATTCGACATCGCTATTTGCACCAGAGCCGTCGCGAACACCATCGTGATGCAGCTGGCCGGCGTTTGTGTTGGCGGAAGCCGTTAAAAAGCCCGGGATGGTTTCTGGCCTCTCGAAGCTGGCAAAGGCAGCGTCTCCAATCACGGGCAGGGTGCCACGGGCCGCTGGCGCAACCTGGCCGTGCGCTGACGCGTGCGCTGGCGCCGGCGTGCGGGAGCCGCTCGTGCTGCTGTCCGGGCATCTTTGCGACGCGCGGATCTGGGCGCGTCAGGGAGATGCCCTGGGCGATATCGCCGACCCGATGGTCCCTATACTCGATGCGCATGACTTGGTGGCCGGGATTGCCGCTGACGTGCTGCTGTGGGCGCCGCCTCGCTTTGCCCTGGCCGGGTTTTCGCTGGGCGGATTCGTCGCGATCGAAGTGATCCTGCGCGCCCCATAGCGGCGCCCGCCTGGCGCTGATCAACGCGTCGGTGCGGCCGGATGTGCCGGAACTGGCGGCCGCCCGGCTCCGGAACAAGGCCGATGCCGCAAAGTTCGGTCTTGGCCGCGTGCTGCAGTCATTCCTTTTCTCGATGGCGAAGCCGGTCGCAGCGCGAGGGTAGAGCCTGATGGCGGCCATCGCGCGGATGATGCACGCACGCCCACCGGCGCTCTACATGGCGCAGCGGCAGGCCATCACTACCCGGCCCGAGGCGCTCGCCGGCCTGCGGGACATCGTTGTGCCCACGACTGCGGAAGTCGAAGGCCGGATGGCTGGAAAGCTCCGACGCAAGAGCCATTAATCAGCTATTCGCTAGGGGTGGGCGACGATACTTCCTGGTCCTGCGGCAATCAAGATGATGAACCCGCCAATAATGCTGACATGCTCCAGAAAACCCGTTAAGGAGACAGTACGCTGCGCGCCTTTCAGATTCCAGAAATCGTAGAAGACCAGCGCAGTTGCCAGCGTGAATACTGCCAGAAGCGACGAAGCGATTCCGGTTTGCCATCCTGCCATGATGGCTATGCCGCAAGTAAGCTGGACCAGGATCGTACTCGACAGGATCAGACGCGGAAACGGAATATTTCTTGATCTGACTTCATCCAGGCCATGGCTGAAGAACAGAAGCTTATTGGCTCCGCTGAGTACGTACATGAATGCGATAAATACACGTCCAGCAAGCAAGTAGTAGTCAGGCATACAGACTCAAAATGGGGCTGGTCAGGGTAGGAAGGGCGCGGCTGCGTTCCTAGTATGGGGAATAGCGGACTGGCCTGCACGGCGTGCAGTACCAGCCCGCATGCCGTTAGCTACGATCGTAGGAGAATTGGATTCCGGCCGTGCCGCCTGTTTCAACGAACAGGTCTATGAATGCCGGTACGGTTTCCGCCCTTGCCCAGTCGCGCTGCAATTCGCAGAACAACTGCGCAACGCTGATCATCTTGCCGCCTGCCTGCTCGATCCGCCGCAGGGCAGCTTCGTGCGCGGTGACCGAGGTACCGCCGACCGCGTCCACCACCACATAGACTTCATATCCTTCCTTGAGCGCATCCAGAGCGGGGAACGTTAGGCAAGCCTCGGTCCACAGCGCGGTCATGATGAGCTTTTTGCGCCCGGTTGCCTCTACGGCTTTTCGGAACTCGACGTCTTCCCACGAGTTGATGGTAGTACGGTCATAGGTCGGATAGTCGTCCAAGACGCGACGCAGTTGCGGAATAGGCGGTTTGTTCAAGCCGGTCTTCACATTCACGGTCGAGTGAATGATGGGCAGCTTGTATGCAATGGCCGCCTTCGACGTTCCAACGATATTATTGATCAGAAGCTGGCGGTCCATCGACGCGATGGAGTTCACTTGCACCGGTTGGTAATCGATAATGACAAACGCTGCATTCTGCGGGGTCAGCAGATGGTCGCTTGCAGGATCACGGATGGGTTCGCTGGCCATAGTTTTCTCCATATCAATAAGAAAGTTGCTGCTATTCAATACGCATTGGTGATGCCTGCGTGCGCACCGCTGTCGGCCTTACCTCGGTGGGTCGATGGAAAGGCGGCAAGTTTCAGGACCGTGGTGAGATCCCGTTGTTAGCTTGCCAACCGGACATTCCAGCCATTTCAAGCCGGAAGATCGAAACGCCGCGGTGAGCCTGTGCAGAATAAGCGATCCCCGGTGCTGAGCGTGATAGGCATCTGCAGAACACGGTGTTCTATCTGGTCGAACTATGTGGTCGGGCAATTGAGTGCATGCTATCTCCGATTCATGGTCCCCCGGATGCCGGACATCATCAGGGACCTTCGTCGCGATGCGCTCGCCGGGTCCCGCGGTTCCCCGCTTCCTCCCGCCAAGCAAGAGGCGGCGCTTCGTGCGTGCATCCTTTGATATTCAAAACTTGGTTTTTATATATTTTATTGGTTAGTATAGTTTTTGTACCTGCCGCGGCGGACTCGCCGGGTTGACCACCGTGCGCAAAGAGTCAGAGGCTCCACATAGAGAGCGGCGGACAACACAGCACATAGAACAGCGGGAGACAAAGATGGACATCAACGAGACTCACTCAAGGCTGGGTGGAAGCACTGCGGCGCCTGGACGGCGACATGCGGTGCATTCAATCGATCACTACGCGCTAGAGGTCCCCAACCTGGCGGTGGCTGAGCACTTTCTCGACGCTTTCGGACTGATCCCGCTGCGCAAGGGAAACTCGCTTGAGGTGTTTGCCGGTGACCAGCACTGCTGGGCCAGATTCTATGAGGGTGAACAGAAGCGCCTGGCTTACCTGAGTTTCAATTGCTTTGAAGGGGATTTCGACGGCATCCGGCGACAGCTTGCCGATTGCGGTGCGACCTTTGTAAACGATGTGCCGTTCGGCAGCGCGGAAGGGATGTGGTTTTTCGATGTGGATGGCAACCTGGTCCAGGTCAAGGTCGGTCCCAAAACATCCCCGAGTGCGAAGTCCACAGTGCGAATGGAAAGCGCGCCGGCAGGTAGACGTGGTGCGGCAGTCAGGAGCCAGGTGCAGAGAGTCCATCCGCGACGCCTCTCACACGTGTTGCTGTTTTCGCCTGGCGTGCCACGCGCGCTGGATTTCTATCGGGATGGGCTGGGCTTGCGCCTATCGGACAGATCCGATGATGTGATCGCCTTTACCCACGCCCCATACGGCAGCGACCATCACCTGCTTGCCTTTGTGAAGAGTTCCGCCAAAGGCTGGCATCACGCGGCATGGGATGTCGAAAGCGTCAATCAGGTAGGGCAGGGTGCCCGCCAGATGGCCAACGCGGGTTACAAACTGGGCTGGGGCACCGGACGCCATGTACTCGGCTCAAACTACTTCTTCTATGTACTCGACCCTTGGGGCTTGGCATTGAAAGGCGGTTCGACAGGTGAGTGCCCAATCATGGCACCCATGGCAAAACTACCGCAATGGAGACTAGCATGACCAGCGAAGCGATCCGCGATCCGAAGAGTGATCACCTTCTCACCCCGCAGAACTCAACCTTCATCATTATCGATTACCAGCCGGTACAGGTTAACTCCATTGCCTCGATGGATCGTCAACTCCTGATCAACAACATCGTAGGCACCGCGAAGATGGCAGTGGCGTATGGATTGCCGATTGTCCATTCCACTGTGAACGTGAAGACCGGGCTGAACAAGCCGCCAATCCCGCAGATCCAAAAGGTGCTCGGCCACCTGCCGACCATCGATCGCACTTCCATCAACTCCTGGGAGGACACGGAGTTCAAGCAGGCGGTAAAGGCAACTGGGCGGAAGAAGCTGATCATGACCGCGCTGTGGACCGAGGCGTGCCTGTCCTTTCCCGCACTGGATGCGCTGGAGGAGGGTTATGAAGTCTATGCGGTAGTGGACGCCGTTGGAGGAACCTCGGTTGCGGCGCATGAGGCCGCGTTGCGGCGGATCGAGCAAGCCGGTGGCCAGATGATCAGCTGGACGCAGATGCTGTGCGAACTCCAGCGCGACTGGGCCAGGTCGGATACCGTGCCTGCGTTCATGAATCTCTTCATCGAAACGGGCGGCACGGCCGGCATCCAGTTCGCCTACGAGAAGAAGGATTAGTTTCGGCCCGGTCTCGGCCACAGTGCCGGGCGGGCAGTTTCATTGGTTCAGGGTGCAGGGGGCCTAGCTGGTGCTTGACTCCCCTTTTGATGCGCCTGCCATGTCTCAACCCGATAACGGTCCGGCCAGGCTGCAAGCTCTTGACGGCACCACGGAGGGGAAGATGGACGATTTCTTTGTATTGGTGATCGTATATGCGAAGCCGGGGCGGGAGGCCGATCTCAGGGAGAAGCTGAAGGCTGTGGTGGAGCCATCGCGCAAGGACCGGGGAAACTTGCGCTACGAGTTATTTGAACAGCAGGATGATCCGAACCGATTCGTTTTCGTGGAGCACTGGACGAGCGAAGAGGCCCAGGAAGAGCATCACGCGCAAGCCGAGCATATACGCCGGTTTGAGGAGCAGAAAGGTGACTTGGTGGAGCGTGTCGAATTGTTCTACAAGCTGAAGCTGGTTTCCTAGACATGCATGGCTTGGAATGGCGGCCTCGGACCGGGCGCGATCTATTTGCCGCCGCCGTCGGCAACGACGGTGACGGTGCACGTGGTCCCCATGGCAAGTTGGAGATCGTCAGGAGGAGAATCCAGTTGGATCCTTACGGGGACGCGCTGCGCCAGCCGGATCCAGGTGAACACGGGATTCACGTCAGCCAACAGATTCGCACTGGTAGGGTTGTCGCGGTCGGCAATGCCTCGTGCGATGCTCTCCACATGTCCGCTCAACGGAGCGCCACCAGATAGCAATCTGATCTCGACTTTCGCGCCTACGCGCACCTTCGACAGTTTGGTTTCTTCGAAGTAGCCGTAAATCCAATAGGAGTGCTTGTTGATGACTGCCATGCGAGCCGACCCGGCGCTCACGTAATCGCCAGCATAGAGATTTAGATTGGTCACGTATCCGTCTACCGGGGATCGAATCTCGCTTCTTTGCAGATTCAGCTTCGCGGTATCTCGGGCCGCCAGGCTTGCGTCATAGTTCGCTTTCGCTTGCTTCTCCTGGGCACTGGTATCTTCCCGGCTCTCTATCGAGATGACAGAACTATCGAGGTCGCGGCGCCGGATCGTCTGCTGGTGCCGCATATCCAACTCCGCCTTGCGAGCTTGTACCTGTGCTTCCGCTTGGGCGAGCGCCTGCCTGAAACGTTCCTGATCGATGACAAAGAGCAGGTCGCCCTGATGCACTTCCTGGTTATCCTTCACGGGCACGCGGGAAACCAGGCCGGAGACATCCGCCGCGATGTTCACCACTTCCGCGCGTACACGGCCGTCACGCGTCCATGGTGAATACATATAGTGTGTCCAAAGGCTGTAGCCGAGTATGATTGCCGCGGTTGTCAAGAGCAAGGTGACAAGCAGGCGCAACAGGAATTGCGTTTTCAAATTCATGTTTCTGAACGATTTATGATCCGATCGCCGGTTCGGGAAAATCAGGCCCATAGCACGAGACCGATGCCGCTGAACATGCACACGAACAAGGCAGCGCGAAACAGCGCGGGATGCCATACCAGGCGATAGAGACCGATTCGTGCGAACAGGTGATCGACCAGCAGGTAGAGCAACATGCAAGCCAGGAATGCCGGCAACAACGATGGCACCAGGAGAGACGACAATGCGATTTCACGAGGCATGGGACGGTGCTCCGGCTTTGCTCATTCCTGGCTCGCGGACATTGTCGCGTCAAAGCCACCGCCCAGGGCTTGCATGAGGCGCGCCCACGCATTGAGGCGGCTGGCCTGCACCAGCGCGAGGCTTTGCTGCTGGCGCCTGAGTTGGTTCTCGGTGTTCAGTACGTTGAGATAGTCGGTGAACCCGCCGCGGTAGCCCTTCTCGGCGAGCCCATACGCCTGCTTTGCCGACAGCAGCGCCTCCTCGATGCCGGCCTGCTGCCGGTTGAGAGACTGGAGGGAGATCACCTCATCCGCCACGCTTTGGAAGGCGGAAAGCACGGCCTTATTGTAGCTCTCGACCGCGAGATCGTAGTTCGAGGTTGCGGCGCCATAGTTGCCCTGCCTTCTCCCGCCGTCAAAAATAGGCAGCGAGAAGGCGGCGCCAACGTTGTGTCCGATCGCATCGTTGTTGATGAACGTAAAGAAGTTGCCGAAGGCTGCGGATGCAAGTCCCAGGCTCGCCACGAGATTGATATTCGGGTAGAAATCTGCCTTTGCCACCTTCATGCCTTGTGCTGCCGTTTCTACGCGCCAGCGTTGCGCCACGATATCGGGTCTGTGTCCGACCAGTTCCGCTGGCAGCGTGGCTGGCACGGCAATTGGGGTTTCCAGGACCAGCTTTGGGCGCTGCAGGCGTTCCCCCGCGCCTGGGCCGTCACCGCTGAGTACCGCAAGCTGGTTCTTGATCAGCGCGATCTCCCGTTCCGATTGTTGTAGCTGGGCAAGCAGGGCGGGGATCGGCGTGCGCGCCTGGCTCAGTTCTAGTTGGCTGGCCAGGCCCCGGCTCGTACGCTTGCGGATGATGTCGTAGATATTGCTTTGCCGCGCAAGCATGGCCTTGTTCACATCCCAGATCGCATATTGCAGGGCCAGTTCCACATAGGCACGAACCACGGAGGTTTCCAGGTTCAGTTGCACGGCGCGGGCATCGGCGGCGGCCGCTTGTACGTTGTCGAGGGTGCCCTGCAGTACGGCCCGGTTCCTGCCCCAAAGGTCGAGGTCGTAGGAGAGATCGATGCCAATGTGGTTATTCCACGTGGTGTGGCCCCCAATGGGCTGCGGCGTGGACAGGCGGGGAAACCGCGTCCGGCCAAATGCACCGCCACCGGTGACGCTGGGCTCGACGGCAGCGCCGGCGATCCGGGCCTGTGCTTCGGCGAGCTGGCTTCTTGCCTGTGCGATTCGCATATCGGGACTGCCTGCAACCGCCCGCTCTATCAGCGCATTCAATGCCGGGTCGCCTAGACGGTCCCACCAGGCCTGCTGTGGCCAGCCCGCGTCCTGCTGTGTCGCGCGCAAAGCGGCGCCAGCATCGATGGCGGTGGCATCCATTAGGGTGGATGACGGGGCAATGCCGCCTGTATTAGCGCAACCTGCGAGGGCGATGGTGCAAGCGCAGGCACAAATCAGGGATCTAGCTGGCACGGCGAATACTTGTATGGTTCGGTAGGTGGGAAGCAACGGCGCGCATGCTTGCATCAGGCAACTTTGGCCCCGGTGCCCGGCAAAACACTGACCAGGGGGAGGGCATCGTCCAGCAGCGACAACCTGACGAAGTGCAAGAGGGCCCGGATTTGCGACGGCTGTCGCGATCCAGGCGTTCCTGGCTCAGCGCCTCCCGTATTGCCAGTCGTTTCGGCCGTCTGTTCAATGGCGCTTTCGACAGCGCGCAGCGCGAACTCATGGGTCTGCGGCGAGGGTGCCAGGAACAGCGCGGAGATCGCCGCCAGCATGTTGTCTTGTTGTTTTTCCCATCCGGCTGGCATGACGCTTCTGGTCGCGGCTTCGCGAATATTGATCACGCCGAGCCCGATCTCCAGCGCGGCGAAAGACCATTCCAGCAGTTCCGCCTGGCTGGCGCGGCCGGTTACCGGCCGGGTGCCGGCGTACTGCACGAAATCGCGGATATTGCTCTCAAACGTCAGGCGCAGGCCATCGAGTGCGCCATGGCAGGCCTCTTTTGCCACCAGCTTGCGCAACTGTTGCAGATAGCGCTCGGCCAGCCAATGACCGCCCTGGGGCACGATGGTCGCAAATGCAAGCGACGCTATCGCAATGCCCAGCAGCGTGGCAAGGCCCGCGTCGAGATAGCTGGTCGGGTTGTAGACGGTCGGGTTTGTCAGATTGCTGAGGAAACTGAAATAGATACCGAATCCCAACCCGATCGTCGCAGTCTTCGGAAAGGTGCCGAGATAGCTGCCAGCCATGATGAACGGGACGATCCAGACCGCGAGCAGCAGGAATCCATCGAGGCGGGGCAGGATGAAGAAGTTGAAAAACAGGCCGGCCAGCCAGGCCGCCGCGCAACCGATGAGCATCTGTCGGGCGACGGCGGTCGGTTGAGGCATGACCGAGTAGAGAGCGATGGCGATGGCAGCGGCGATGACTGCCGAGCTGCCGCCGTTCCAGCCCGACGCAATCCAGAGCCAGGAGCATGCCAGGATGGCTATCGCCGCGCGCAGGCCGGATGCCAGGGCAAAGGCGCGATTCCCCGAGTACAGGAGCCTGCGCGGTCGTTTGCGGGGTGGCTCCGCGACGAATGTACGCGTCGTGCGCAGGGCAATATAGTGCTCAGTATACGAGAGCAGATCTGCCGTGGCTTCGTAGAGTGCTGCCGCACCAGCGGCAAACCGGTCCGATGCCGGCGGCGGAGCATTGGACAGAGCCGCCGAGGCGGAAGCGATCCTGCCAGGAAGCTCGGACTTCAATGCCAGCAAGCTGGCATGCAGGCCGCCTACCTCCGCCAGGCTGAGCTTCGCGCCATCCGAGGGCAATGGCAGGATTCTGGACAACGAGTCGAATAGCACATCGAGCGCGCTTCCCGAACTATGATCTTCGGCTTTCTCGATGCGCGACCGCAGTTGGTGAATCGAGTGAAAGCGCGCGATGGCATCGAGGAAATCGTGATTCAAACGAACCATCAGGTCATTGTTCGCGCGAAGTTCCGGATCCTCGAAGACCACTGCGCTGCGCAAGTTCTCAAGCTGGGCGCGTTCAGCCATCAGACGCAGGTGTGAGAGCCCCAGCGCGGACGGGGCTTGCCTGCCGCGCAGGGCCTCGCGGATGAAGCCGATAAAGGTGGTGATATGTTGCTGGCCCGCGGCCATCATCATCGTCGCGACCCGCTGCGGAAAGATCAGCGCGCTTACCAAGCCCGCGCACAAGATCCCGATCGATACCTCGCTAAGGCTGACAATCACATTGTCAAAGATCGCATAGGGACTATTGATGGACGGAACGGCGGCAATACATGTCGCGTAGCCGGCGAGCACGAACCCGTATGATTGATAGTTCCGGTAATAGGCAGCCCCGCAAACACAGAGCCCGGTCCAGACAGACAAGCAAAGCAGGAATAGCACGCGTTCTTGCGGAAAGGCGAAGAACAACAGCAGGGCGGCCAGATTGCCAACCAGCATCCCCAGGGCGCGGTAGAAGCCCCTTGCCAACACCATGCCGCTGTGCTGGTGCATCATCAGGATGACCGCTGAAACCATGGCGGTGCGCGGCGAGGAAAGCTCAAGCCGCATCGAGAGCCACATCGAGAGGACCACGGCAAGCGCGGTCTTCGACGCGTGCGCCAGCCGTCCCCGGTCTGCCTGCCAGTATGACCAGACGGCATTGGCGAGTGACGCTGGATCTGGCGTTAGAGTGCTGCCGGATGTCTTTGCCATAGCACTTGGGTCAGAGCCTGACTAGGGTGGTAAAAGAGCGCAAATGCTGGTGTTCCCGCGGTTCCTGGACTGGAGTCATCATAGTCGAGCATGCGGTGCGCCGGCGTTCTGCGTCATCGAACACGGCGTTCTGCCGGAGGGGCCAGTGCAAGGTGTCACGGCACCTTGCCTCCGGCGAGGTGATGGAGGCTGTGCATCTTGTCCTGGAGCCATTGCAAGACGCTCGATTTGCCTGCATATGTAGACGGTTGCATGTTGCCGAAGGCATTGTTCGATTCCTGCCGCTGGGAAAGAAGCTGGCACATTTGCGAGCCCACTTCCGGACGGGATTGAAGAACCGGTGTGAGGTCCGATTTATCCAGCCGGTAGAGGACCACGCCGGTAATTGCCTCAATGGTCACCTGCATGGCAATGCCTGCCAATACGCCAGGCTCGCCGAACGCGTCACCCGGTCCGAGGCGGGCAGTCTCCACGCGCTCGTCACCGCGCACGATCGCGACGGAGAGCACGCCCGAGTCCACAAGAAGCATATAGTCCGTGACCTCCGAACTCGTCACAACGGTCTGGTGCGCCTGGTATTCATGACGCGACAGGCGTTTGGCAAGCAGGGAGAGCTCGTCTGCGCCGAGCGTCTGGAAGATGCTCACCGTCGAGAGCAGCCGCTGGCGGTGATCGGTCGCCGGGGTGCCTGGGACGGGCACGGTTAGCGGACGGAGATCGACGTCGACGGATGCCAGGTGCCGATGCGCAAGATCGAAGAGTTGATTCGTGGCCAATCTCTTGTTGGCGATATCCTGGACGTAACACGTGATTTCATACTCAATCGAGTTGGCGCCGGCGTGTTTCACCATGACCGATGGCGCCGGCTTTGCCAACGCGACTTTGCAACCTAGAACCGCGCGCTCCAGCGCTTCCACGACCACATTTGGGCGCGCTTCCGGCGTTACCTGGATGGAGACGTTGACGCCGTGCAGTTCCGAGGGCCGGCTGATATTGGTGATCTTGGCCCGGGCAGTCAGGTTGTTGGGGATCACTACCAGATTGCCCTGGGCGCTCAGCAGATGAGTGGCGCGCCAGTTTATCTCCAGGACCTTGCCGTCCACGCCATCGATGGAGACCCAGTCGCCGAGATGGTAGGGCTGTGTGGCATTCAGGACGAGTCCGGAGAACACATCGCTCAATGTACTTTGGATCGCCAGGCCAACTATGATGGCGAGGGCCCCCGACGTCGCCAGCAGGCCGCTCACCGGAAGCTCAAGGACATAGGCGATGGCCGCCACGGCGGCCGCGACGAAGATCAGCGCGCCCAGCACGTCCTGGAACAGGCGCTCCTGATGCCAGGCCTTGGGCATGAAGAGCGCATCCAGCAGAATGGTGAGGGTGCGGGCGCCGAGCAACCACCAGATGATTTCCAGCGCCTGGCCAAGGAAATGGCGTACCGGCTGTTCAGGCGACGGCGCTGCATCGAGCGGGCTCATGCCGCCATGGAGAAGCACGGTGGTCAGCAATGCAAATATTGCCAGCCGGACGGCGAGGCGCAGCCGCTTGTAGCCGGGGTCGATCAGACGCCAGGCGAGAACATCGCACAGTACCAAGCCAACGCCCAGGCAGAGAGGATTCAGCAAATATTCCATGGCAAGACCTTGCGTACGGATGATGCCGATTCAGGCAGCCATAACAAGCCGCCCCCTGGAAAGTGAGGCAAGAGGCTGGCGCGGTGTTTCCAATCAGAACGGCAGCAGGTACCGCAACACGATCTTGCTGCCCTCCGGGCGATTCCGGGCGCCCCATTCCTTATAGGCATTCAACAGGATCTGGTACGAACTTCCTTGGTATAGCACCCCTGGGCCAGCCCCGAAGAGCCGCTCCTTGGAGTCCGACTGGGACTTGCCATCGATGCGATCTTCGCTGAGCTGTTGCAGGGCATAACCCGCGATGCCGATCCGCCAGTGCTTGGAAACAGCATAGGAGCCAGAGAGGTTCAGGGACAGGGCGTCACCGGCCTGCACGGAGTCTGCGTTCAAGGATGGGGCTGGCTTGGTGTTCTTGCCGTTCCATTGGTAATTGAGCCGGGCACTGATCTCGAACTTGTCGGTAGGCATCAGCGTGAAAGCATAGTAAGGCGCGACCGTCCAGGCATGGCTGCCGGCGCTGGCGAGCGCATTGCGGTTGTATTGCCCCGTTGGCGCCGAAAAAAGCAGGTCGAACCGCTGGAAGAAGGGCATGCCGAACAGCGTCTGGCCTGTCCACTGAACCAGGAGCGGGCTGAACTGGATGTCGCCGGCAGCAAAATTGCGGTCTTCGAGGCCGGGTCCGACCTTCAGGTTGGCATAGACAAGCGGGAGCAATACCTCGCCGCCAACATGTCCGCCAAGCAGCGTGATATCGGGCGATATGTAGGCAATATGCGGAACGATGGCAGCCACCTCGATGCGCGGGGCTCCCGGACTGGCGTTCCCGGCATCGTCCTTGATGGCCGTGGCCTGGTAGTAGCTGGAGCCGACTTCAAAAAGGAAGCCGGGCCCGGCGATACCGTCCAGGAAGCTCGTGTTGCCGAGATTCATGGGGGGAAGTGCCACAGCGTCTGCCATCGCGGCGGATGACATCAAGGCACAACCAATCAGCGGCAGGCATTGCCGCGCTATCTTTCTCATACAGAGCCTGTTGACGATTGAGGCGTCGGCTTTGACGCCGAAGAACGGAAGCTCGGTAAGGGAGCCGAGGCCAGTAGGGGCATCGGGCTAAGTTGAACAAGGGCGCCGTCGCCAGCGCCTGTCAGGCATTTAGCAATTCCGAATGCCCCCTTCCGGATCAAAGAATACCATACCGTACGGTTTATACTATAGTGTGCTTCATGGGCGCAAGCAGTCGTGTCGAAACCGTGAGGGAGCCCAGCATGACTACCCACAACCCAGCTGTCCTGTCTCAGTGCACGGTCTTGCCAACGCACAGATCGCAGCCTAGACTTATTTCGCATGTCGCCATAATTTGCGACTAGCGCAAAAAATAAAGGAGATGGTATGACAATCGCGCAGATAAAGCAGCCCCCGACCGGCCGTACGGCCATTGCGGAGGTCGACATCCACGGGGTCTCCGTGCACGGCAAGGACCTGAGCCAGGAACTCATCGGCAAGGTGGGCTTCACGGAGTACTTCCTGTTCCTGCTTACCGGGCGGATCCCTGACACGGGGCTGGTGGCGGTCACCAATGCCTGCCTCGTTGCCATCGCCGAGCATGGCCTTGTGCCATCCGTGCAGGCGGCGAGAATGACCCTTGCAGCCGCCCCGGACGCGCTGCAGGGCGCAGTCGCGGCCGGCGTCCTTGGCTGCGGCTCCGTGATACTGGGCGCATCGGAGACTGCAGGCCTGATGCTCAAGGAAGTGCTGGCGGGCAGGGAGGTCGGTTCCATGGCCGAAAGCGCGCACTCCGTGGTCCGAGCCTTGCGCCAGGCGCGCAAGCCGCTGCCGGGCTTCGGCCACCCCACGCACAAAGAGGGCGACCCGCGCGCCCACCGCTTGCTGGCGTACTCGCGCGAACTCGGCCTGGCGAGCGAGCACGTCGCCGCGCTGGAAGCGGTCGCCGAAGCGGTCCCGGCGCATTACGCCAAGCCACTGCCCATGAACGTGTCCGGGGCGATCCCGGCGGTTCTGCTGGATGCTGGCTATCCGGCCGGCGCCTTGAAGGGGGTGCCGCTGCTGGCCCGCGTGGCAAGCCTGATCGCCCACCTGCAGGAAGAGCAACGGCAACCCATCGGCTTCATCCTGGCCGATGCCGCCGAACACGCCATTGCTTTTGACGGCATCCCGGCGAGGGCAGCATGAACGATCCTCTCCCCACCGGTAACCCGGCGATGATCAGCCCGCTCGAGGTGCTCCGGCAGTACCGGGCCCATGACTTCACGCTGGCGGATTTTCTCGCTGCGCGGGTTGAAGCGCATCCGGACAAGCCCGCGGTCCTGTTCGAAGGCGAGACCTGGACCTATGGGCAACTGGAAGCGCGGATCTCCCGCGCCGCGAACTGGCTGACGCAGGATATGCAGGTGCGCCCCGGCGACAGGATCGGCATCCTGTCCGCCAACCATCCGTCCACCGTGGTACTGATGTTCGCGCTGGCGCGGATCGGCGCGAGCTTGGTGCCGGCGAACCCGGATTACCGGCTGGACGAGGCGCTGTATGTGCTCCGGCACGCGCAGGTCTCCGGCGTTGTGTGCTCTGCGGCCACCTTCGAAACCGCGGCGGCCGTCGTTGCCGAACTCGGCGAGGGTGTCTGGCTGCGAGCCAACGAGCCCGGCCAGCACGCCTTACCCACGCTTGAGACATCGATGGGCGCCGGCACGCCGGCGCAGGTGCCGCCGGGCGCTGGCAGCGCGACCGATACCGCGCTGATCATTTATACCTCAGGCACCACCGGCTTTCCGAAAGGCGCCATGCACAGCCATCGCGGCTATGTGCTGACCGCCGAAGCATTCGTTGGCCGCCTCCACCTGCAGCCCAGCGAGCGGGTGATGTGCGTGATGCCGTTGTTCCACATCAATGCGCTGATGTACTCGGTTGGCGGCGCCTTCGCATGCGGCGGTTGCCTGGTGCTGCTGCGCAGGTTCTCCGCCTCATCGTTCTGGCGCTTTGCCGCGGAGAGCGGCGCGACCGAGGTCAACCTGGTAGCTGCCGCCGGCAGCATCCTGGCGCGCCGGCCGCGCGAGGAATTCGTTCCCGGCCACCGCATCACCAAGATGTTCATCGCCCCCCAGACGCAGGAGATGGTCCGCGTGATGCGCAACGAGTTCCATGTGCCGCGGCTGATCGAGTGCTATGGCATGACGGAAATCCCGGGCGTGATCGCCAACCCCTTCCATGGCCCACACAAGCTCGGGACCATGGGACTTATCTCGCGTCATCCCGACACCGCCATCGCGGCGCCCGAAGCCCGCATCGTCGACGATGACGGCAATGACGTGGCCCCGGGCGAGGAGGGCGAATTGCTGATTCGCACGCCCACCCTGATGCAGGGCTACTTTCGCGACACCGCGCAGACCGAAGCCGCCTTCAAGGCAGGCTGGTTTTCCACCGGCGACCTGGTGCGTCAGGACACCGACGGCTACTACGTCTTCGTCGCCCGGAAGAAGGACGTGATCCGGCGCAAGGGCGAAAACGTATCCGGCGCCGAGCTCGACCGCATTTTCGGCGAGCATCCCGCGGTCGAAGAGGCTGCGGCCATCGGCGTGCCGGCTGAACTTGGTGAAGAAGAAATCATGCTGGCGGTGCAGTTCAGGAAGGGCCAGTCGGTCGAGCCGGAAGCCCTGGTTGCCTGGGCCCGGAGCCGGCTTGCCACGCACAAGATGCCGCGCTTCGTAGTGCTGGTCGACGCCATTCCCCACACACCCACGCATAAGCCGGCCAAGCACAAGCTGAAGGCGGATACGACCCTGCTCGCGCGAGCCGTTGACCTGGCCGGTGGAGCCGCAACCCGATAACTAGAGACGGAGACAATCATGAATCTTCAAGACAACCCCACGCTGCAACGGGCAATCGGCGCGATGTGCGAAGGTGCCGCAGGTTCCGACCCGGAGCTTCAGGCTCACTTTGCGGTGGCGCTTCGCCACTTTCACGCGCTGCTGGACGAACTGCGCCTGACGGACCAGGAACTCTATCGCATCGTAGGCTGGCTGGGCAAGGTGGCAGCCCAGGATGAACTCATCATGCTGTGCGACATGATGGGCATGACCATGCGGGCGCTCGACCTGGCACGTTCAGACGATCAGGCCACGCCGCAGAACGTGACCGGCCCTTTCCCGAAGGACGGCATTGCCGAAGGACCTAATCCTTGTTCGTTGGCGACGGACGAAGAGCCCGGCCAGCGTCTCGAGCTAAGGGGGCAGGTGCGCGACGCCGTGACCGGCCACCCCATAGCGGGGGCGCAACTCATCGTGTGGCAGCCGAACCAGTTCGGCCGCTATGAAAACGAGGACGATTCCCAGTCGGAAGACAACCTGCGCGGCAAGCTGCGCTGCAACGCGGAGGGTGGATTCAGTATTCTCACGGTCCGGCCAGGCGGCTACATTATCGGCCGGGAAGACACCGAAGTCGGCATGCTGATGAAGCGGCTCGGCCGCAACCGCCAGCGTGCTCCGCACATCCACTATCGCGTAGTGTATCCCGGGTATCGGACGCTTACCTCGCAGGTCTATTTTGCCGGCGACCCCGCCAATCCGGTCGACTGCATCTTCTCGACCATCGACGACCACATCGTGGCAGTGCGCCCGCACCCCGAGCGCGACAACTATCAACTGGTGGAGCTCGATATCGTCCTCGAGCCCGAGGCGGCACGCTAAGCGCATGCCGGTCGCCAGGCTCAGGACGCCGCGGAAATGGAGTGCGCCAGGGCGGGCGCTCGCTGTATCGCCGCCTCGATCGAGGTGGCGGCTTCGCGCAGCGCGGGCAAGCGGGTGGAGAGCAGTTCGTCCATGCTAGTCCGATCGGCTTCGGTCGAGCAATTGATCGCGGCGATCACGCGCTGCTGCGGGTCGCGCACCGGTACCGCGATCGACAGCACGCCGATTTCCAGCTGGCTGTCCTGTGCCGCATAACCCTGCTCCAGCGCCTTGGCCAGCGCCGCCCGCAGATCGTCTGCTTCGCTCAATGTCATCGGGGTGTACTTCTGGAACGGTGCCTTGGCGAGGACAGCGTTCTGCTGCCGCTTTGGCGCGTGCGCAAGCAGCAGCCGCCCGAGCGACGTGCAGTGGACCGGCAGGCGGTAGCCAACCGAGGCGCGAAACGCGATGCGGCGGCTGCTTGGCACGTGCGCAAGATAGACCACGCTGTCGCCATCGAGGATCGCAAGCGAGACCGAATCGCGAAAGCGCTCTGCCACCTCTTGCAGGAAGGGCTGCACGATGTCGCGCAGGTTCATGGAGCTGAGGAATGCCGCCCCAAGCGACAGTACTTTGGGCAAGAGCAGGAATCGCCGCCCATTCGCGCCGATGTAACCGAGCGATTGCAGCGTCAGCAGCGCGCGGCGTGCGGTGGCGGGGCTCATTCCCGTGGCCTGGGCGACTTCGCTCAGCGTCATTTCGGGCTCACTGCCGGTGAACGCCTGGATGACGGCAAGGCCCCGCGCCAGGGCCGCGACATAGTCGCGGTGGCCCTCTTCCAGTTTGGGCTGCGCGTCCTCGTCGGCCGCGGCAGTAGGTTTGGCGATAGGTTTCATGCGCATATTTTAGCCACAAGACAGCCGCCATCGGCATTCCGGAGGACAAGATCATCATGAAGCTCGATCCGACGTCATTGCGGCTCTTCGTCGGCATCCTCGAAGAGGGATCCATTTCGGCTGCCGCCGAGCGCGCGCACCTTGCTGCGGCGGCTGTCAGCAAGCGCGTCAGTGAGTTGGAGCACAGCCTGGGAACGGCGCTGCTCGTACGCAGCAACAAGGGGGTGCATCCGACGGCAGCGGGGGTGGAACTGATGCACCTGGCGCGTGGCGTCCTGCACGATCTCGACGATATCGCCGTTCGCATGCGCGACTATGCCGGCGGCCTTCGGGGGCGGGTCAGGGTGTTCGCCAACATTTCCACCATCACGCAGTTCCTGCCGGCGCAGCTTAAGTCCTTCCTTGCGGCCTATCCGCTGATCGACGTGCACCTGGAAGAGCGCATCAGTTCCGCCATTGTGCGGGCCGTGGCGGAGAACGCCGCCGATATCGGCATCTTTACCGCCGGGGCGGCAGGGGCGGAACTGGAGACCTTTCCCTACCGGCGCGACGAACTGGTGCTGATCGTGCCGCAAGGGCATGCGCTTGCCGGCAGGCAATCGGTGGCGATACGCGAGACGCTGGATTACGACCACGTGAGCCTGCACGCGGGCAGCCACATCAACCTGCAGTTGATCAAGGCCGCCAGCGAGGCGGGCAGGGCGCTCAAGCCGCGTATTCACGTACCGGGCTATGACGCGCTGTGCCTGATGGTGCAGGCCGGCCTGGGCCTCGGCATCCTGCCGAAATGCAGCGCCGCGCCCTACCAGCACACGCTTGGCATTTGCACCATCAAGTTGGACGAACCGTGGGCGGAGCGCCAGCTTGTGATCGGGGTACGTGCCTACCAGGGCTTGTCCGTGGTGGCTAAGTTGCTGGTCGACCACCTTCGCGAGACGCCGTAGCCGTGCCCGCCTTGCCATCGCGTTTGGCGATGGAGCGCTCGCCAATGGTTGCTTTACGGCCTGCGCGACTTCTTTCAACCTTCAGTACCGCAAGCCGCTAGGCAGTAGTGGCAGACAGGAGTTCGATACAGCCATGGCCCATGCCAACAACAACGACCAAGACGAAGACAACGTCAACGATAAATCCTCCCTCCGGGGCATCCGGGTCATTGAACTCGGTTCACTGATCGCTGGCCCCTATGCGGGCAGCCTGCTGGCCCAGTTCGGTGCCGACGTGCTGAAGATCGAACCGCCCGAGGGGGGCGATCCGCTGCGCAAATGGCGCAAGCTGTACGAGGGTACCTCCCTGTGGTGGTACAGCCAGAGTCGCAACAAGAAATCGGTGACGCTGGACCTGCGCTCGCCCGCAGGCCAGGACATCGTACGCAAGCTGGTCGCCAGTGCCGATATCGTGATCGAGAACTTCCGGCCGGGAACGCTCGAGAAATGGGGCCTCGGCTGGGAAGACCTGCGCCAGGTGAATCCGGCGCTGATCATGGTCAGGATTTCCGGGTACGGTCAGACTGGTCCCTACAAGGACCGGCCGGGCTTTGCCGCCATCGCGGAATCGATGGGCGGGCTGCGCTACGTCTCGGGCTATCCGGACCGGCCGCCGGTCCGCTCGGGCGTGAGCATCGGCGATACGCTGGCCTCGCTCTACGGCGTGATCGGCGCGCTCCTGGCCATGCATCACTTGCGCGCCAACGGCGGCGAAGGCCAGTTTATCGACGTGGCGCTCTACGAATCGGTCTTCGCCGTGATGGAGAGCCTGGTTCCCGAATACTCGATGCTCAAGCATGTGCGGGAGAGATCGGGCGCCAGCCTGCCGGGCATCTCGCCTTCCAATACCTATCCCTGCAAGGACGGCCACTACGTCATCATTGCCGGCAATGGCGACGCCATCTTCAAGCGCTTCATGACGGCCATCGGCCGCGGCGATCTCGGCGAGGACCCGCGCCTTGCCCATAACGACGGCCGGGTCGCGCATAACGCGATGCTCGACGAGGCCATCGCCGCGTGGACATCCTCGCATGACCTGGAAACGGTGCTCGCCAGGCTGGGCGCCGCGGCCGTTCCCTGCGGCAAGATCTACACGGCCGCCGAAATCTGCACCGATGAGCACTATCGCGCCCGCGACATGATCGAGACCCACACCCTGCCGGACGGCGTGCCCGTGGAAATGGCGGGGATCGTGCCCAAGCTCAGCGAGACCCCGGGCAAGACCCAGTGGCTCGGTCCCGCGCTGGGTGCCCACACGGAGGAGGTGCTGGCATCGCTCGGCATCTCCGGCGCCGAATTCCAGGCATTGCGCGACGCCGGCGTGGTCTGAACCGCTAGCCGGCACGACAGGAGAAAATCATGTGGTTTTCAAACGCCCCGCAGCGGGTATTCATCAACGAGGTTTCGGTACGGGACGGCTTCCAGATCGAACCCGAGTTTATTCCGACCGGGCAGAAGATCGATCTGATCGACCGGCTATCGGCAACGGGACTGGCCAAGATCGAGATCACTTCCTTCGTCTCGCCCAAGGCCATTCCGAATCTGCGCGATGCCGAAGCGGTCGCCAGGGGGATCCGGCGCCATCCGGATGTCACCTACGCGGCGCTGGTGCCGAACGCGCGCGGCTGCGAACGGGCGCTGACTTGCGGCATGGACGAGATCAATCTGGTCATGTCGGCAAGCGAGACGCATAACCTGGCCAATATGCGCATGACCTGCGCGCAGTCGATCGAGCAGTTTCGCGGTGTGATGCAACTGGCGCAGGGAACGGCGCTGCGGGTCAGCGGCTGCATCGCGACGGCCTTCGGCTGCCCGTTCGAAGGCGACATCGCGCCCGAGCGGGTGAAATGGGCTGCCGAGCAGTACCTCGGCATGGGCATGCACAGCATCACGCTGGCGGATACCACCGGCATGGCCGATCCTCGCCAGGTGGGCGCACTGGTGGCGGCCTTCCGCGCATGGTTCCCCGGCGTGCCCTTGACCTTGCACTTCCACAACACGCGCGGCATGGGACTGAGCAACGTGCTGGCGGGACTGGCGGCGGGGGTGACCAGCTTCGACGCGTCGCTGGGCGGGCTGGGCGGCTGCCCGTTCGCGCCGGGCGCCACCGGCAACATCTGCACCGAAGACCTGGTGCACATGCTGGAGTCGTCCGGCGTTGACACCGGGGTCGACCTGGACCGGTTGCTCGGTGTGGCGCTCGGCCTGCCGGCCCTGGTCGGGCACGACATTTCCGGGCAGGTTGTCAAGGCGGGCAAGCGCACCGACCTCCATCCCAAGCCGGCCTGGCTGGAAACACGATAGGTCGGTAGCGTAATCTCGAATCCATTGGCAAGGCCCGCGCGCGACATGCGCCTGCGCGGGGTAGTACGGAGACCAACATCATGCTTGAAGTCAGCCAACCGGCCAGCCTGCTCGACAAGCTTTGGGCCAGCCACGTCATCCACGAGGAATCCGATGGGCCCTCGCTGATCTATATCGACCGGCACCTGGTGAACGAGGTGACCAGTCCCCAGGCTTTCGAAGGCCTGCGCCTGAACGGGCGCAAGCTCTGGCGCGCCGCTTCGGTGCTCGCCACGGCCGACCACAATGTGCCCACCACAGCGCGCGCACAGGGCATCACCGATCCGGTGAGCCGGGCCCAGGTGGAGGCGCTGGACCAGAACTGCGCCGACCACGGCATCGTCAACTTCGGCATGGATGATCCGCGCCAGGGCATCCTGCATGTGGTCGGGCCGGAGCGCGGCGCCACGCTGCCCGGGATGACCATTGCCTGCGGCGACTCCCACACGTCCACGCACGGTGCATTCGCCGCGTTCGCCTTCGGCATCGGGACCTCGGAGGTCGAGCAGGTCCTGGGCGCGCAATGCCTGTGGATGACCAAGCCGAAATCGATGCTGGTCCGGGTTGAAGGCGAGTTGCCGCGCGGTGCTTTCGCCAAGGATATCGCGCTCAGCCTGATCGGCCGGATCGGTACCGCCGGCGCGACCGGGCATGTGATCGAGTTCGCCGGCAGCACCATCCGCGGCCTGAGCATGGAAGCGCGGATGACTGTCTGCAATATGGCGATCGAGGCGGGGGCGCGGGCCGGCATGGTGGCGGTCGATGAGACCACGCTGTCCTATCTCCGGGGCCGTCCGCTCGCGCCTGAAGGCCAGGCGTGGGAGACCGCCAGCGCGTTCTGGCAGAACTTGCGCAGCGACCCGCACGCTGTTTTCGATGCCATCGTGGAGATCGATGCGGCATCGATTCGCCCGCATGTGACCTGGGGCACCTCGCCGGAAATGGTAGTGGCCATTGGCGAGCGCGTACCTGATCCCCGGTGGGAGCGAGATCCGGTCAAGCGCAAGAGCATGGAGCGGGCGCTCGACTATATGGGACTGCAGCCGGATACACCGCTGGAGTCGATTACGCTGGACAAGATCTTCATCGGGTCGTGCACCAACGCCCGCATCGAGGACCTTCGCGCGGCAGCGGAAGTGCTGCGCGGGCGGCACATCGCCCCGTGCATCCGCCTGGCCCTGGCCGTACCCGGCTCCGGGCTGGTGAAGTCGCAGGCGGAGGCCGAAGGGCTGGACCAGGTCTTCATCGCGGCCGGCTTTGAATGGCGGGAGCCTGGTTGTTCCATGTGCCTGGGCATGAACGAAGACAGGCTGGCGGCCGGCGAGCGATGCGCGTCTACCTCGAACCGCAATTTCGAGGGCCGGCAGGGACCAGGAGGGCGAACCCACCTGGTGAGCCCGCAGATGGCGGCCGCGGCGGCGGTGGCGGGCCATTTCGTCGACATTCGCGCGCTTTGACAGAGGAGGTAACGATGAGAGCCTTTACCACGCTGGACGGACTGGTGGCGCCGCTGGACCGCGCCAACGTCGATACCGACGCCATGCTTCCCAAGCAGTTCCTGAAATCCATCAAGCGCAGCGGATTCGGTCCCTACCTGTTCGATGAATGGCGCTACCTGGATCACGGCGAGCCGGGACAGGACTGTAGCAGCCGTCCGCTGAACCTGGACTTTGTGCTCAACCAGCCGCGCTATCGGGGTGCCTCGGTCATGCTGGCGCGCGAGAACTTCGGTTGCGGCTCGTCCCGTGAACACGCGCCGTGGGCACTCGAAGACTTCGGCATGCGCGCCCTGATCGCGCCCGGTTTCGCCGACATCTTTTACAACAACTGCATGAAGAACGGTTTGCTGCCGATCGTCGTCGATGCGGCCGTTGTCGACCGGCTGTTTGCCGAGGTCGCGGCGACGCCCGGCTACCGCCTGCAAATCGACCTCGCCGGGCAGACCGTGACGACGCCGTCCGGCGAAGCGATTGGCTTTTCGCTCGATCCGTTCAAGAAGTACTGCCTGCTGAACGGGCTCGACGATATCGCGCTGGCGCTGCGCCATACCGTACAAATCCGCGGCTATGAACAAGAGCGGGCACGGCGGGAGCCCTGGTTGTTTGCCTGAATGAAAGCCAGCCGGCGAGCTGGATTCCAATACTGAAATGGATGGAGACACTATGCTTTGGCAAGACCACAAGCGGCAACCTGGCCGCGAAAATTCCCCTGCGCGCGGGAACAAGGATGCAAGGGCGGACGCAAAGACCAGCGGGCTTTCCCGCCACTGCAGGCACATGGGCCTGGCGGGCCTTGCCCTCGCCTGGCTGACCGGGGCGGGCACGGCGTGGGCGCAGTCCTATCCCGCCCAGCCCATCAGGCTGGTGGTGCCGTACGCGCCCGGCGGCACCACCGACATCATCGCCAGGCAACTGGCCCATCGCATGTCCGAAAAGCTGGGCCAGCAAGTCGTGGTCGAAAACAAGAGCGGCGGCAACACCGTGATCGGCGCGGAAGCCGTGGCCAAGGCGCAACCCGATGGCTATACGCTGCTGCTGACGAACGACGCCACCTTTGTGCTGAACCCGGTGGTACTGCCCTCGCTTTCCTACAACGTATCGCGGGATTTCGTGCCGGTGGCCGCCATTGGTTATGTGCCCCTCGTCATGGCCGTGTCGGGCAGCTTGCCGGTCAATAGTCTCAAAGAACTGGCGGCCTATGCAAAGAGCCGGCCGGGCACGCTCAGCTACGGCTCGTTCGGCAACGGCAGCCAGCCCCATCTGATGGGGGCGCTGTTCAACAAGCTGGCCGGCACCGATCTGGTCCACGTGCCCTACAAGGGCTCCGCGCCGGCGGTCAGCGATGTCGTGGGCGGCCAGATCCTCCTGACGTTCCCGGCGCTGCCTACCATCCAGAGCTTCGTCGGCGCGCGCAAGATCAAAGTGCTGGCGGTGAGCGGCGAGAAGCGGACCCAGGCCCTGCCGGATGTCCCCACATTTACGGAGGCCGGCTTCAAGGAGATGAATATCTCCGCCGTCTACGGCGTGCTTGCCCCGGCAAAAATGCCCAGGCAGGTGGTGACCAAGCTGAACACCACCATTGTCGAGATCCTCAATGAGCGGGACTTCGTCGAGAAGAACTTCGCCGCGCAGGGGATGGTGCCGATGAAGTTCAGCCCGGAGCAGTTCTCGCGCTATATCGACGAGCAGACGCAGCAGACCAGGAAGATCGTGGCGCTCTCCGGCGCGAAGGTCGACTAGCTGGCCGGTCTATAGGCGGCACATGGCCGTCGCGGCCTCGATCACTCACTTTGCACAGACAATAGGGCGTCGAGGGCTGTTCCCGCATCGCGCCTTGCGGCCTCTTTCAGGCTGCAAGGCGCCCCCGTGCCCGCATGGCTCGCGGTATCTCCCACCCCCGGTGAAAACCCCGCCTTGCCTGCCTTCGGGTTCTCAACTAAGTTTCTTCGCACAACGACTATGTTTGCGCTCAGCGCAGAAATAGTCGTTGACCAAAAGCACATAAAGGACGAGACAAAACATGAATCCCTTGCGAATCGGCTGGATTGGCGTCGGCGCCATGGGCCGGCCAATGTGCCTGAACCTGCTGAAAGCCGGCTATCCGGTGATGGTCTTCGACAAGACAGCTTCGCAGTGCGAACCCGTCATCGCGGCGGGCACAGCCATGGCAGCTTCGCCGAAGGAGCTGATGGCGGCGGTGGACGTGGTCTTCTCGACGATATTCAACGACGAGGGGTTGCGCGACATTGTCATGTCCGAGGATGGCCTCCTCGCCGGAGCGGCGGGTGCCGGGATCCATGTCGATATGAGCACCGTCTCGCCCGATGTCTCTGCCACGGTTGCGCAGGCGCTTGCACAGCGTGGCGTGCAGTACCTGCGCGCTCCGGTCTCTGGGACGGTGTCGCTGGCGGCGAGCGCGCAATTGAGCAGCTATGTCTCCGGCCCGAAGGAGGCCTTCGAGGCCGTGCGCCCGGTCCTGGCCTGTCTCACGGCGAGGCAAACCTATGTCGGGGAGGCCGAAGAGGCGCGCGTCATCAAGCTCATGATCAACCTGATGGTGTTCATGAGCACCGCGGTGATCGGCGAAGGGCTCGCCTTCGGAGCGCGCGCGGGGCTGGACCGCGCGCTCATGATCGACGCGATCAATGACAGCATCGTGGCCAGTCCGCACTACAAGACCAAGGCGGAAAAACTGAAGCAGCGCGAGTACGGCGCCGACGGCGCCATCTCGCTTGTGGTGAAGGACCTGGACCTGGCGCTGGCGGTCGCTCGCCGGAACGACGCCGCGCTGCCGATTTCATCCCTGGTGCGCCAGTACCTCGCCATGATGCAGAGCCGGGATATGAGTCATCTCGATGTGGCCGCGCTTGCTGACGTGCAGGCGATGATGAGCGGGCATGCCGATGCGCAGGACTTCCGCCCGTCTTGCCCGGGGCCGTGAGCCCGGGCCGATCCTTCAAGGCCCTCGGGTCAATCACTAATAATAGAAACGGAGCAGACATGAGCTACAGAGCAATCCATCTACGGATGCCCGGGAAGGCGATGGCCGCCGTCATTGCGGGCATGGCATTCACATGCGCGGTACAGCCGGCCCTGGCCCAGCCGAAGCCGGGCGGCGAGCCAATCCGTATCGGCGCGCTGTTGTCGACGACCGGCGGACTTGCCGCCGTGGGGCTCGCCGAACGCGAAGGCGCCCTGTTGGCCCAGAAGGTGATCAATGGCCGCGGCGGCATCCAGGGACGCCCGCTCGAGATCGTGTTCGAGGACGACGGGTCCAGCCCGGACTCCGCGGTGGCCAAGGCGAACGCACTGATGTACACGCACAAGGTGCGCGCCATTGTGGGGCCCACGGGAATTGCGCAGACCGTCGCCATCGGCAGCATCACGCAGCCGCAGAAACTGCCCGTATTCGCCTTTTCCGGCCTGGGGCCGGCGGTGGAGCGCGAGCGCACCTGCGTCTTTCACATGACGCCCTCGCAGGAGCTAAACGCGCGCGCGGTGCTCTCCTACGCCCGCGACAACGGCCTCAAGCGGATTGGCGTGCTGCATGACTCCGGCTACGGGCAAGTGGTGTGGAACAGCATGAAGAACCTGGACCGCGAGTACGGGGTCAGCTTCGTGCAGGTGGAGAAATTCGAAATCGCCGCGACCGACGTGACCACCCAGGCGGCCAAGGTGAAGGCAACCACGCCCGATGCACTCATCATCATCTCGACCTCGCCCGCGCCGTTTCGCAATGTGCGCCAGCTGAAGATCGGCGTGCCCATCCTTTCCGTGCACGGCACCGCCACCTACGAGACCGTCAAGGCGATGGGCGATGCGGCGGACAACATCATCCACCCGGAGTTCGTGGTGGCCGAGGACACGCTGCCGAACCAGAAGGTGTTCGTCGAAGCGTATCGCGAGGAGTACGGCAAGCTGCCCAAGCACTTCTCCGCGGTCGCGTGGGACGCCGTGATGGCGCTGGCCGACGGCCTGAAGACCGCCGGCGCGGACGCGCCGAACGACAAGCTCTGCGGCGCACTGCGCAAGCCATATCTGGGCGCCACCACCGGCTATGACTTCGCCGCGTCCGACATGGGCGGCATGACGCTTGCCGGCTTCACCTACTCGCGGTTGCAAAAGGGCCAGTTCGTGCGCCTGGGCTACACGGCCGCCAAGCCATAGCGGGATACCGGCAATCTGAGAGGAACCACGATGTCCATGAGCCTCACCATCCAGGCGGTCCTGTCCGGGATCACCAATGGCTTTGTCTACGCGCTGATCGGCGTCGGCATGGCAGTCATCTACAAGGGCACCCGCATCGTCAACGCCATGCAAGGCGAGTTCGCCGTGGTCGGCGGACTGGTGGCGGTGTTCGCGCTGCAGGCCGTCGGGCTGCCCTACGCGCTGGCCATCCCTGCCGGCATCGCCGCCGGGGCGGCCAGCGGCCTGGTCATCGACCTGCTGTTCGTGCGGCCGATGACGCGGCGCGGAGCCACCGAGGAAAGCTATCTGCTGCTGACCATCGGGCTGGCCTTCACCCTGTCCGCCGCCGCGCTGTATGTCGGCGGGCGCGATTCGCATCTGCTGCCGGGCATCGGCGGTGACGGCGTGGTCGAGCTCCTCGGTGCCGTCACGCCAACGCACGCTTTGTCCCTGATCGGCATTGCCGCGCTGCTGGTTGGCCTGCTGCGCCTGTTCTATACCAGGACGCTGACGGGCCTGGCCATGACGGCCGCCTCGCTCGATCCCGACGGGGCCACCACCACCGGCATCAATGTGCGCCGGATGCGGTCCTTGACGTTCCTGCTTGGCGGCGGGTTCGGCGCCATTGCCGGCATCCTGGTCACGCCGCTGATCGCCATGAACTACCAGATGGGCATCGGCCTCACGCTGAAAGGCTTCGCGGCCGCCATCCTCGGCGGGCTGAGCAATCCGCTGGGCGCCGTCGTCGGCGGGCTGATGCTTGGCCTGATCGAATCGCTGGCCGTGCTGGGCTTCCCATCGGGCTACCGCGATGTGATCGCTTTGTCGATCCTGATCGTCATCATGATTCTGCTTCCCAACGGCATGCTTGGCCGCGTGGGCCGCAAAGGAGGATAACCATGAACTACTCGCGTGCGCTGGTGCTCATCGCCCTGGTGCTATGGGCGGTGGCCGGGCAGATGCTGTCGCGGCACTACCTGGATATGCTGAACTTCGCGGCGATCCTGACGGTCGGCGGACTGGGCGTTGGCCTGCTGCTCGGGCAGTGCGGCATCGTCAACCTCGGGCAGGCCGCGTTCTATGGCTTTGGCGCGTATGCGTCCGCCTACTGCACCACCGTACTCGGCTGGCCGGCGCTGGGCGGGTTCGCCGCCGGCCTGGTCTTCTGCGCCGTGCTGGCCGCGATCATCGGCACGCCGGTGCTGCGCCTCGGCGGCTTCTTTCTCGCCCTGGCTACGCTTGCGGTGGGGAGCATCGCCAATGTGCTCTTCTTCGAGTGGGACTGGCTGACCGGCGGCACGCTCGGCATCGGCGGCATTCCGAAGCTGTCGCTGTTCGGCTTCATGCTCGACACGCCGGAGCGCTACTTCTACTTCATCTGGCCGCTCGCGATCCTGCTGCTGTGGCTGGTGGACAATCTGGTCAAGGGCAGGCCGGGCCTGTCGATGCGAGCCATGCGCGACGCCGCGCCGGCGGCCGAAGTGCTGGGCATCGACATGCGCGGGCTGAAGACGGCGATGTTCGTGCTGTCCGCCATGCTCGGCTCGCTGGCGGGTTCCCTGTTCGCGCACTACGTGTCGTTTGTCAGCGTGCAGAGCTTCACCGTGGAGCGATCCATCGTCTTCTTGCTGGTGCCGGTCGTTGCCGGTGCGCGTTCTGTCTATGGCGTGGTGCTGGGGGCGCTGTTCGTCGCCCTGGCGCCGGAGTTGCTCAGCGGCCTGGGAGACTTCCACCAGGTGCTGTTCGGTCTGGCTCTGGTTCTGGTCGTGACCCTGATGCCGGGTGGGCTGGTGGGTGCGCTGATGCGCGCCAGGTGGTGGAGGGCGGCGCAATGAATGCTCCCGTGCCTGATTTCAGTACTGGCGCGCATGCCATGCACGCCGCCACGCCGCCCTTGCTGACGCTCGAAGGCGTTGCGCACAGTTTCGGCGGCATCGACGTCCTGCGCAACGTGAGCTTCGAGGTGCCCGCGGGCCGGATCGTCGGCCTGATCGGTCCGAACGGCAGCGGCAAGACCACCTGCTTCAATATCATCTCCGGCTTCCTGCGCCCGAAGGGCGGCAGGGTATCGCTGGCGGAGCGAGAGATCACCGCCGATACGATCCAGCAGCGCAGCCGCGCCGGCCTGGTCCGGACGTTCCAGACGCCCCAGGTCTTCGAGCACATGACCGTGCTGGAAAACCTGATGGTGGGCTGCTACAACGCGACGAGTTCGGGCGTGCTGCAAGCCATGCTGCGCACCCCGAAGTCCCGTGCCGAACTGCGCGCGATGCGCGCGTCCGCACAGGCTTGCTGCGAGAAGTTCGGCCTGGCACGGCTGCAGGACAACCTGGCGGGAAGCCTCCCTGCCGGGCAGCGCCGCATTGTCGAGCTGGCGCGCGCCTGCATCGGCAATCCGCGCCTGCTGCTGCTGGATGAGCCGTCCTCCGGTCTCAACAGCGACGAGATCGAAACGCTGGCAGCGTGGATCGCGCGCCTGAACGAGGAAGGCATCACCATCCTGCTGGTCTCGCACGAAATGGGGCTGATGACGGCTTGCGACACCGTGCACGTGCTGTATTTTGGCGAGATCATCGCCACCGGGGCGCTGCATGAGGTGCAGGCCGATCCGCGTGTACGTGAAGCCTATATGGGGGTCTGACGATGCTACAGGTAAGAGGCTTGCGCGCCGGCTACGGGACAGTGCCGGTGCTGCACGAGATCGATATCGATGTGGAGCAGGGCGAGGCGGTTGCCGTAGTGGGCGCCAATGGCGCCGGCAAGACGGCACTGGTGCGGACCCTGTCCGGCCTGATCAGGCCGATGGGTGGCAGCATTGTCAAGGATGGCGTCGAGATCAGCCGGGTGCCTGGCTACCGGCGGTTCGAGCACGGCATCGCGGTGGTGCTGGAGAACCGGAACCTGTTCACCGAGCTGTCGGTCCATGACAACTTGCGGCTTGCCGAGCGCGCCGGCAAGCGTGCCAATGGCGGCAAGACGCGCTTTTCATTCGACGAAGTCTGCGATCTCTTCGAGATCCTGCGCGAGCGCGGGCAGTGCGCGGTGGAACTGCTGTCCGGCGGCCAGCAGCAGATGGTCGCGATCGCCCGCGCGCTGTTGCTGCAACCCGACTTGCTGATCATGGATGAACTGACCACCGGGCTGGCGCCCAGGATCGTCAAGGAGATACTGGCGGTGCTGAACCAGCTGCGGGCGCGCGGCATGAGCATCGTGCTGGTGGAGCAGAGCGTCGCGATTGCCTCCGAGATGACCGACCGGGCTTACGTCCTGTCGGTGGGGCGCGTCATGCATGAGGTTCGCCGGGGGGAATGGAGCGCGGTGTTGAAGGACAAGACATTGATCAAAGCCTACCTGCAGGGCTGATGCCCGCCAATTCAAGGAGAAGACAGCATGGAACGCACAACGGCCGTGGCGCAACTGAAGCTGGCCGACGAAGCCCGGTACCGCGCCATGCTCGCCGGCGATATCGCCGCGCTGGAAGGCCTGCTGGCCGAGGAGCTTTCCTACACGCATTCGTCCGCGCTGCGGGAGGGCAAGCAAGCGTACCTCGCCTCGCTTGCGAACGGGCGGGTCAGGTACCTGGACGCCCGCTTGAGCGATGTGGAGCAAACCATTTATGACGGCATGGCGGTGATGCACGGCATGGTGGTGATCGAGGCCGTCGTCGATGGCGTCGAGCGCACCCTGGACAACCGATTCCTGAGCGTTTGGAAGCATCGCGGCAGTGGCTGGCAGATGGTAGCGTGGGCGTCAACGCCCGTGCCGGCGCGCGCGGCGTGACAGGTTCGCCAGCCTGATCCGCCGGCCTGCCGTTTGCGCTGATGCAACAGCGTGTTCGATAACTGGAACCTTACCGCGGCGAAGTGCGGATGCTACGCTTCACTCCCCTGTCCGGGGAGTCTTCCCATATGGATTGCCGGACGCTTCGCTTCAACCTTGCCCAAGAGGAGTTCAACATGGCGCAAGCTACGCCGCCCACTTTCCCGAACGACGACATTGACACGCAGGAGACCGCGGAATGGCTCGACGCGCTCGATGCCGTCATCGCGTATGAGGGGACGGAACGCGCGCACTTCCTGATCGAGAAACTGATCGAGCGCGCGCATAGCGCCGGCATCTACCTGCCGTTCAGCGCGAACACGGCCTACGTCAATACCATTCCCGTTGACGTGCAGGCCAGGAGTACCGGCGACCAGGACCTCGAACACCGCATCCGGTCGTATATCCGCTGGAACGCGGTTGCGCTTGTTCTGCGAGCAGCGCGCGACACCAATGTCGGCGGCCATATCGCCAGCTTTGCATCGGCCGCGACGCTGTATGAGGTCGGCTTCAATCACTTCTGGCATGCGCCGTCCGGCGAGCATGGCGGCGACCTGGTCTTCTTCCAGGGGCACTCTTCGCCGGGCTTCTATGCGCGGGCATTCCTCGAAGGCCGGCTGACGGAAGAACAGATGGACAACTTCCGCCAGGAAGTGGACGGCAAGGGCATCTCTTCCTATCCGCACCCCTGGCTGATGCCCGACTTCTGGCAGTTCCCGACGGTGTCGATGGGGCTGGGCCCCATCATGGGCATTTACCAGGCTCGCTTCATGAAGTACCTGCAAGACCGCGGCTTCGGGCAGCACGCCGGCCGCAAGGTCTGGGTGTTCAGCGGCGACGGCGAGATGGACGAGCCCGAATCCCGTGGCGCGCTGGGCATGGCGGGGCGGGAGCACCTGGACAACCTGGTGTTCGTCATCAACTGCAACCTGCAACGGCTCGATGGGCCGGTCCGCGGCAACGGCAAGATCATCCAGGAACTGGAGGCGGAATTCCGTGGCGCCGGCTGGAACGTCATCAAGGTGGTGTGGGGCAGCAAGTGGGATGCGCTGCTGGCGCGGGACAAGGCCGGCATCCTTGCCAGGCGGATGATGGAATGCGTGGACGGCGACTACCAGACCTTCAAGGCCAAGGATGGCGCCTATGTGCGCGAGCATTTCTTCAACACGCCCGAGTTGAAGGCGATGGTCGCCGACTGGTCGGACGACGATATCTGGGCGTTGAACCGCGGCGGCCATGATCCGCACAAGGTCTATGCCGCCTACCAGGCCGCCGCGGATCATCAGGGCCAGCCGACCGTCATCCTGGCGAAGACCATCAAGGGCTACGGCATGGGCGAGGCGGGCGAAGCCCAGAACATCACGCATCAGCAAAAGAGCATGCGCGTGGAAGCGCTCATGCATTTCCGTGACCGGTTCAAGTTGCCGCTATCGGACCAGCAGCTCGAAGCCCTGCCCTACCTGAAGTTCGAGGAAGGCTCCCGCGAGCACGCATACCTGCATGCGCGCCGCAGCGCGCTGGGCGGCTATCTTCCGTCCCGGCGCAGGCGCGGCCCGTCGCTGCCGGTGCCGCCGTTGTCGGCCTTCGACGCCCAGCTCAAGGCCGGTGGCGAGGGGCGCGAGTTCTCGACCGCGATGAGCTACGTCCGCATCCTGAACACGCTGCTGCGCGACAAGGTACTGGGCAGGCGCATCGTGCCGATCGTCTCGGACGAATCGCGTACCTTCGGCATGGAAGGGTTGTTCCGGCAGATCGGCATCTGGTCGCAGCAGGGGCAGACCTACACGCCGCAGGATGCCACGCAGCTGATGTTCTACAAGGAATCGAAGGACGGGCAGATTCTGCAGGAGGGCATCAACGAGGCGGGGGCGATGGCGGACTGGATTGCCGCCGCCACGGCGTACTCGACGCACGGCGAGCCGATGATCCCGTTCTTTATCTTCTACTCGATCTTCGGCTTCCAGCGCTTCGGCGATCTGGCCTGGGCCGCAGGCGACCAGCGCGCGCGCGGCTTCCTGCTGGGGGGGACAGCGGGCCGCACGACGCTGAACGGCGAGGGCCTGCAGCACGAGGACGGCCATAGCCTGGTCTGGGGCGGAACCATCCCCAACTGCATCAGCTACGACCCGACGTTCGCCTACGAGCTGGCTGTGATCATCCAGGATGGCCTGCGCCGGATGATCCAGGACCAGGAGGATGTGTATTACTACATCACCGTGATGAACGAGAACTACGAGCATCCGGCGATACCTTCAGGCGCCGAGGCCGACATCCTGAAGGGCATGTACCTGTTCCGGCGTGGCGAGGACGTCAACGGCGCATCGCCCCGGGTGCAGCTGCTCGGCGCCGGCACCATCTTCCGCGAGGTCATCGCGGCGGCGGATCTGCTGCGGCGGGACTGGGGCGTGCAGGCTGACCTCTGGGGTTGCCCCAGCTTTACCGAACTGGCGCGCGAGGGCAACGAGGCAACGCGATGGAATCTCCTGCACCCGGAAGCGCCGCCACGGCAGTCCCATGTCGAGCAGTGCCTTGGGCAGGCGCAAGGCCCCGTGATTGCCGCCACGGACTACGTGCGCGCGCTGGCGGAGCAGATCCGCCCGTTTGTGCCGCGGCGGTACACGGTGCTCGGTACCGACGGCTACGGCAGATCGGACACGCGTGAGCAATTGCGACACTTCTTCGAAGTCGATCGCCAATGGATTGTCTTGGCCGCTTTGAAGGCCCTGGCGGATGAGGGTACCTTGGACAAGGCTATCGTGCAGCGTGCCATCGACAAGTATGAGATCGACCCTGGCAAGCCGTATCCGCTGCGCGCCTGATCGGGCCGGCGGGTGTATGTCGCCTGGCGCTGCCTAGCGCCATGCATTTGCGCAGCGCCCGACACGGTCAGAACGTGTAGCTGGCCGCGATATAGGTGAACGTTGTGTTGTGCCCGCCCACTGTGCTCAAGGCCTTGGAAACGTCCACATAGACAAGGCCGGCATTGAGGAGAATATGGCGATTTGCCTGCCAGGCCGCATCGACTGAAAACTGGCTGCTGCTGTACTGGCCCGGGTGTCCTGCAGTACCCGCGATCGGTATGCCCACGGAGGTGTAGACGGCATCGTGGGTTGTCGCTCGCCAGATGAAATCGCAGGCCAGCGTGAGCTTCAGGGCAGGGACCGGGTGCAGGGTCAGCGATGGCTGTATATCGATCACGTTGGAGGCCCCGATCAGCCCAGCCTGATTGAAATACGCGAGCTTTGGAAAGAGTCCGTCGTATGTGCCAAGCGTTCCGTCGTGGGGGTTCCGGTCGCCACTGCCCATGGTCGCCTTGACTCCGCCCCTGGGCTTCCAGTCGTAAGCCGCCAGCGTGTAGCCGGTATCGGTTGAAAATCCCCATGCCCGGATCTGCCGCTGGGAGAAGGATCCGAACTGGCCGAGCGTTTCCCAATCCCAGTCCCAGGGTCCGTGGTGGCCGAAGACGCGTGCGCCGATCGAATGCCTTCGCTCCACGCCCGTGCCGGTGCTAAACAGCGCGTGGTCGTTCTCGAAACCAAGATAGTAGAGATCGAAGCCGGAGTGGGGTATGACGCTGTCCGCTACCGTCGCGTAGGCGCCCCAGAACCCCTGCGCATGGTTGGGCCGGTCATCGAAAACGCCGTCCCGCAACAGTACCGGGCGCGTGGCGAAGGCGTCGACGCGAACCTGGTCGACCGTTGCGCCCAGGCGGGCGCCATCGAAGGCGCGCCGTACATTCGGCGCGTCCCGGATCGAGATCAGTCGCTGTGCACCCAATGCCATTTCCTGGCGCCCAATCCGCAGGAACGGGTCATCGGCCAGACGTTCCTGCAACGGAAACCGCACGTCAACGAAGGCCTGTTGCACGTCGAGCCGGTCACTATAGGGCGGGGCCGCGTTATCCTTGCCGGGCGCCAGCTGATTGCCAAGCTGCACGAAGCCGCGAACGAATTCACCCGCATGCAGATCGGCATGGAGCAGGGCGCGATGCAGCAGGTAACTGTCGCCCTGTTTGCCCGGCACGCCAAAATTCGCCGCCGTGTAATCTTCGAAGCGTTCCCGCACTTCGCCGCCGAAACTGATGAACCAGCCAGACGCGCTGATCGGGATGTACTTGACGGGATCCCAGAAGTCGCTCCGTCTGGCGGGGTCTTGCAGGTAGCTGTAGTCCTCGTCGTAGCGCATCAGCTTGTAGGCGGGCGCGGTGGCGGCAGCCGGAGAAGACTGCTGGGCGGCGGCGCAGGTCATCTCAAGAGCGGTGGCCAGGGCGGCAAGCATCACGCCAGCCACCCTACTGAAGCCGGAACGGGTGGCCGGACGTAGCCGGCGACTTCGTTTGGGGAGTGCTCCCGTGCTCATGTCATTCCTGACTACCGACCCGTGGTTCGAATTCCGTTCGTCAGTTGGAAGCCTGCCGCCACGGCAGGATTTCGCCTATGAGCACAAGGTTAGGCTGGCCTTCGAACAGCCGCAAGGCAATGATGCCGTCGGCTATTCCTGATGCCCCGGCTCCTCCCAGGGCGGCGGCGACAGTGAGTGTTGCAGGAACAGGATAAGTGCCTTCAGCTTGTGCGAGACAAACGGGGTGCGTTGATAGACGGCAAAGATGCCGTCGTCCAGCGGCGTCTCGTTGGGTAGCGCATTGATAAGACGGCCTGCCCGAATGTCGTCGGCCACGATGAAGAGCGGCAGCACGGCCAGCCCGTGTCCAGCTGTCGCTGCATCCCTCAGCACCTCGCCATTGTTCGCGGTGAACTGACCCCGCGGCGTGACCACTCTCGGGGCGGACCGGGGTGTCGGACCCTGGAACGCCCAGATCTGGCCGGGCGGCGCGTTGCTATAAATCAGGCAGGCATGGCGTGTGATGTCGTCCAGCGTCTTGGGAAGCCCCGCTAGCTGCGCGTATGCTGGGCTGCAGCAAACGATCCTGCGACTTGCCGCAAGCTTCCTTGCGATCATCGCAGTGTCGCCCAGGCGCGTCACCCGGATCGCCACATCAAACCGCGCATGTTCGGTATCGACGAGCCGGTCGTCGAGCTCGACGATCAGATTGAGCTTTGGATTCGCGGCTGCGAACCGGGACAGGAGTGGAGAGAGCCAGAGCGTGCCAAAGCTCATGGGAGCAAGAATTCGCAATTCGCCGCACAACTCCTGTGAGTTCTGGGAAATGGTCTCGGCCGCGCGCGTGAGTTGCGCCAATGCCGAGCGCGTCTCTTCATAGAATCTTGCCCCATTCTCCGTGGGCTGAACGCGTCGCGTCGAGCGTTGAAGGAGCAAAACGCCGAGCGTACGCTCCAGGTCACTTAATCGCTTGCTGATTACGGATTTCGATAAATTGAGGTGACGGGCGGCCCCGCTGACGCTGCCTTGCTCAACAACCAACAGGAAAGCTTCAAGTTCGTCCGTTCTTAGCTGCATGCGAATGTATAGAGAGGGATGCGTTGGGTCCATAGGATACCCAAGGTCGATTGCGTTCAGCAATCGCCCTGATGATTGCGCATCCCGGTCCCCGGAGGGGCATTGTTCGGTAGCTAAGAACGCTGCTTTCGACAAGATGTACGTAGAGGCGGTGTTCCGACGCTACTCTTCGCACCCCGGCATACACTTGCTGAAAGACACAAGGGCCCGGTATGCGAGTCACCGGCGGCGCGGACGAGTTGATCGGGTATATGCATGCAAGGCACCGAAGCGACCATCACATCGTCGCCTTTGCGGCGTCCTCGGTGACAGGGCGGCATCCCAGTTCCTGGGAGGTTCCAGACATGGACGACGTGGGACGTGGTGCGACCCAGATGCAAGCTGCAGGCTTTGCGACAACTCGCGCGTTGGCATGCACATTCCTGGCCCCAACTACTTCTACTATGCAAGAGACCCGTGGGACTCATCCTTCTGCGAGTACGTCGCTCACATTGACCATATCCCCGAGCGGGCGTGGTTGGCCATGGGAGTGCGGCTTCAGAGTGGCGGGCGGATAGGGGAGGCGGCAGGTGAAAGTGGAGCCGCAGCCATGGTTCTGGCACAATGGCACCCGGTCTGTACCGCTACGACAGTGGTTAAGCCTCGGCGTCGGCGAGGACCGGAACTAAAATTTGACGGACGAATGAGAGCCTGGTTCGGAACAAGCTCAGTTAGTCATGAAAGAGAGTTGGTTACGGGGGGGGAGGCGGCACTGCGGCCCCACTTGTCGTGAGCCGAAACATGAGCCAAAACATGAGCCGAAAGATAGTCGGGCTCTACAAATAGGGGATATCGTTTGGATAGTGTACGCTCGGTCGAGCGGGCTCTGGACATCCTGCTTAGCTTTATCGAAACACCATCGATGGGGATTTCGAAAATCGAGGCTGCTGTCCCACTTAGTCGCCCGACGCTATATCGTCTTTTGAATACACTGGAGAAGAAAGGGCTGCTGCGCTCTTTCGGCGATCCTCGTACGTATCAGCTCACTCACCGTGCAGTGGATTTGGCGAATGCGTTCCTGTCTGCGACGGATTTCGTTCGGGTGACTCAGCCCTTCCTGGAAGAACTATGGGAAACATCGAGCGAGACGGTCTCGCTCTTCGTGTTCCAGGGCGATAACAGACGTGAGTGCGTCCAGGAGCTCCGCAGCAAGAACCCGTTGTCCTACGCGCCGGGCATTAGTGTTCGACCGCTTCATGTTGGTGCCCCTGGCAAGGCGATTCTTGCTTTCCTCTCGGAAACGGCGATCGATGAGATTCTCCAGGTATTACCCCAGCAACAAGCCCGCGAGGAACTGCAGGCTGCGCTTAGAACGATACGGCGCAAGATGTACTGCATCTCTCTTGGAGAGCTGATTGCCGGCGGCGCCTCAATTGCGGCGCCGATCTTCGATAGCGAGGAGAAGGTTGTGGGGTCGCTGGCGCTTGCAATGCCACAGGCGCGGCTCACAAAAACACTACAGAATCATTACGTCGAGCTTGTGCTCTCCACGGCAGCGAGGGTGTCTTCTGTACTTGGTAGCACCAGGATGTTCGCTAATCTGCAAGGCAACGCTCAATAGCTATTGGTCTTGGTGGCGTGGCTGGCAGCCAGATCGAGAGGCGAATTTGCACGCATTTCGCTTTCAAACCGTCTGGCACCGCACCCACTGCCGACGCCACCTTCTGGCATGTTCTATCGGCATTGAGCCCGTTGCAGGCTCAATACCGGATGGTAGTGATGGTGGGTGCAGGTGGATATCTATCATTTTCCACCAGCGTGCCCAATAAGGACCGACAGCATGAACTGCTCCTGCGCTATGTCAAGCCCGAGGGCGTGATTCATCAAATCGTCGAATACGCCTCCGCAAGGTCGTGCGCTCAGTCCCAAAGCTGTCGCTGCAAGGACCAGGTTCTGGGCGATATGCCCCACTTCCGCCACCAGCATACGGTGGCCACCCTCGCCATATTTCCGTTCATGTCGAGGGAAGAAGCCTGTCATGCAGATCATGGCAGCGGCTCCAGCAGTCATCTCTCTCTCGACCGGAAGCATCGTATCCACGACCTGATCCCGATCGATTGGCTTGACCTTCTCCAGTGCATTCTCGGTCGCTAGATAGTGGTATACCGCCTGGTCCAGGCCTTCCACACGAAGGGCGATAGGATAAATCTCCACTGCGTAAAGTCCCCCGCTGGAAGGATACGCGCGAAGTTTGGACTCGCGTCCCGCCCACGCCAGAGACCCTGTCACCCCGCACGCAGTGTCGAGGATTGCGTCAAATGCACTCCGCGTCAGCGGGAGACCGAGGTAGCCCCGTTGCGATCGGCGCGCACGGGTGAGCGTGTGGAATGCGCGGAGAGGCTCGGGGATCGATTGACCAATTGCAATCCTGGGCGAGTCCGGGAACTCCCGGTAATTTCCGTCGGTAGTCAGCCGTAAGATGTCGTCGCCCTCCAACCCGCCACCTGGCAGGACTCCCTTCTTGGTTGCCTTATGAAGTAGCCGACCGATTGGCCGGCCGGACACGTCGACCGCGCCCGTGGCAGCCAGCACGGCTAGCATATGCAAGGCGATGCCGCGCTCAACGGGTTGGATCCGCGAGATGAGTTCCTCAACGGTGGCGGTTCCATCCATTTCTCGGATCAGCCGGAAGAGAATAGATGGGCTGCCCGCTAGTACCACGTCGCGGCGGGTTCGCCGTATGACAGTGCAACCGGGATGTCGTTCGAAGGTCGGTTCTTGCAGCGAAAGCGCAAAATGAACGGCGCCATTCTCATCCGTCCAATTGCGCGTGCACGGCATCATCATGGGGCGCACGTTCCTGGCGAGAGGATTCGGCTCTCCGGCCCACGTTTGGAGGCTCCGCTCGCGTGGTCCGTCGACAAGCAGGTCTGTGTCGAAAGCGAAATCAATGAGCAGTTCTTCCTCAAGGGTGACCGAGAAGCCCGCCGACAGTGCGATGCTGCAGCCGCCAGCGTTGGCCGTGGGAAGTGAGTCCCGATGAAGCGTGGCGGTCCGGTCGGATGCCTCCCTCGATGCGTCGGACTGGCCGATCGCGCAGCGTACCTCTCCGAGTTCCGAGTGGAAGGTGCCGCGCAAGCTCCTCAAGACTTCACTGGCCGGAAGCATCTCCGTGATATCGATGGCCTCCAGAAAGTGCGCCACCGCCAGGTCGGGCCGCCCGGCTACCAGGAAACAACGACCAAGGCGGCCAAGGATCACGGCTCGGCCGCAGCTAGGTGCTGCATCCAGTCGGGCGAGCGTGGCGAAAATTCCGGGCGCGCGTCGCCTAAGCTCTTGAAAGTCGTTGGCCTGTACAAACAGTATGGCTTTCCGTTGGCTATCCGCGGTGATCGCGGCCTCGGTTGCGGCGATGTCTCCGAGGATGCCATATGCGTGCCAGACATCGGCGATCGCTGGATCGAGCGTCTGCGCTACCGCGAGCGCCTCTTCTGCCGATCGGCGAGCCTCAACAGGTCGCCTCAGGGGGTTGTTTTGGAATTCGGCAAGTTTTACCAGATCACGCAATAGCTGAAGGGAGTCGCCAGACATACGCGCCATTTCAATTGCCTTTCGACGACACAGTTCCACCGTCCCCGGATGGCCGGCCCCTTGGTGGAGCGTGGCCAGTTCGCTCCAGATCAGGCCGGCTTTGGCCGGATTTCCGGTTGCTTCCGAAAGACGAGCCGCTTCCCTATAGTGCAAATCGGCCTCAGCCAATTGCCGTTGTTCCTGTAGCAATCTGCCGAGCTGGTACCGGACTACCGCTTCCATGCCCCGCTCTTGAACCCGCTCAAACAACGGGAGTGCTGCAAGGTAGTGCTTCCGAGCTTCCTCCAGCTTGCCTTCCGCTAAGAAGAGCGCGCCGAGGTGTCCCAGATCGATGCCCTGGCTCCGCAGATTTCCAAGCCCCTCGGCAACAGCCAGTGCTGCTGTGTACGCTTTGCGTGCTTCGCCGTGCCGGCCGGTTGCCTGGAGCGCGTCTCCCAGTCCGGATTGCAGAGTGCCCCGCAGGCTCTTCACGCCGTCGGTGGGAGCGAGTACTTCGGCAATAGCGATGGCTTCACGGAGCCGCTCGACTGCCGCATCGGCACGTGCGCTCAGATATAGACATCGGGCGAGCCGCCCGAGTATCACAGCCCGCTCGAACTGCGAAGCTTGATCGAGCCGGGCAAGGATGGCTTGAAACACCTCCATTGCCTGCCCCACCTGCGCGCTATCCAACAGGGCTTGTCCTCGTTTGCAATCCGGGATGTACCACTCCCGCGGTGCCCCGCTCCCGATTGCCCTCTGCCCGCCCGGGTTGGTCCCTTTGCTCTTTCGTGCAACCTCGGGCGCCTCGATGCCGCGCATGCCGCTCAACTTGCGTCTTCCCATGCTAACCATCCAATAGTGCCCAATGAAACATTGCCCTCGCGCCCATAGTTAGCCATGGCTGAGAGCCATCTGTCGTCGTCTTCATGCCGCGATTCGCCATTCTCTTGGGAGAAGCCGTCCAGGTAAAGGGTTGCGACTCGTATATGCGTTGCTGTCGGCGGCCGCGCAATTGGGAAAGCCGCCGGCTCTGATACGCCGGTCCCAAATACAGCGATGCTGCCGAAGGTAGCTTCATGCTCATGCGCGCGGACGTCGAGCGCGTTATCGCTCGGCCGTGTGCTTGACAGTCGTTCATCGGATAGTTAGAGTTGTTAAAAATGAAATATATAGTCCGCCAGATGATACATCAGGCGGCGGCGCAAAAGTGGGTACTGGAAGGAGACAACGACATGACGGATACACAAGTTCTCATCATCGGAGCAGGTCCGGTTGGACTGACGCTCGCCATCGACCTCGGCCAGAGAGGGATCCGGTGCATGGTGATCGAGCGCAACGAGGCGCCTGGCCGTTTGCCGAAGATGGAGCGCTGCAATGCGCGGACGATGGAGATTTACCGCCGGCTTGGTATTGCGGAGCAGATCCGCGATGCAGGCTATCCGCGCGACAACCCAATGGATGTATTCATCGTGACTTCCCTGGCGGAGCCACCGCTGCTTCATCGTCCGTATCCGTCCGTGGCCGTGATGCAGGAGCAAGGCAGGGCTTGCAACGACGGATCCCGTCCCCTGGAGCCATATCAACTCATTTCGCAGTACACGCTCGAGCCCATCCTGAAGTCGGCCGCCGAACGCACCCCCAATGTGACCGTCTGCTTTGGCTGCGAACTCACCACGTTCACTCAGGATGGGGACTTCGTTAGTGCCAGCATCGTCGATGCCGACGGCAGCGAAGATGTCATCCGCGCTCGCTACCTGGTCGGTTGCGATGGGGGCGGCAGTACGGTTCGCAAGCAACTCGGCATCCCGCTGAGCGGCCAGGCGAATATCCTGCGGCTGCGCCAGGCGCTGTTCCGCTGCGATGACCTCTACGAGCGCATCCCCATGGGGCGCGGGCGGCATTACCACGTAGTGGATGAGCAAGAGACGCAGATCGTGGTTCAGGATGACTGCCGGCATTTCACCATGCACTCGGTGGTTGCCGAGGACGCGGAGATGCCGGCGAAGTTTCAAAGCGCCGTCGGCATGCCTATCGAGTTCGAGACGCTTTACGTCGGCGCGTGGACGCAGCATCTCATGCTTGCGGATAGCTACGGGACGGGAAGCGTGTTCCTGGCCGGTGACTCGGCGCATCTGGTTATCCCGACCGGTGGTCTTGGAATGAACACCGGCGTCGGAGACGCCATGGACCTGTCGTGGAAGCTAGCAGGGACGCTGGCTGGCTGGGGCGGTCCGAACCTGCTTGCATCGTATCAGCGCGAGCGCCGGCAGATCGGCGCGCGCAATGTCGCGGCCTCTCGGTTTGCCGCTAACGGCAAGCGCATCTGGCGTGCCACCTACAAGTCCAATATCCGCGATGACACGCCGGAAGGTGCGCAGACCCGGGCGAATCTGGTGCGTGTCGCCGGGGTTGAACAGCGCAAAGTCAATGAGCAGTCGGGCACGGAACTGGGTTACCGGTACGTCGATTCGCCGCTGATCTGGCCGGAGCCCGGCGAGAGCCCCGATCCCGACGCGATGAGCTACCGACCGACTTCCTGGCCGGGTGCTCGTCTGCCACACGTCTGGCTGAACGACGGTAGCGCGTTGCATGACCGCATCGGCAACGGATACACGCTGCTTCGTCTTGGTGGAACTAGCGTTGACACCTCAGCACTTGAGCACAGCATGCGCAGCCTCGGGGCGCCGCTCGATGTTCTCGATATCCAGGACGAGGCACCGCGCGAAGTGTATGGCTGCGACCTGATGCTGTTGCGGCCCGACTTGCACGTGGTCTGGCGTGGCAACCACCTTACCGCGGACCCTGTGCGGCTTGCCGCGGTCGCCACCGGTCATCGCATCCCGGCAGAGG
>JYOD01000066.1:299-66181 GCA_000955785.1 Burkholderiaceae bacterium 16 | reverse complement strand
CCAGCCACTACCCAATAGCCATTTAATCATTTGATGCAGTTAGCAATCCACACCCCAAGCAAGTGACCACCCGGTTGTTGCGCCGCATGCGCCTGCAATCCCTTCCCCCTCCTACCTCTAACCTCCCCCCGCCCCCTCCACTGTTGCAGCGCCGCAGCCTTACCGCGATTCCGCCGACTCCCCCGCAAACCACCGCCCGGCGCGACATTTCGCCGCCATCTTCATCAAATGATGGAGCTGTGGCGCGGGCATCGCTTCGGGTAAACGCGCAAGCCGGTCCGGCAAGATTCCCAGGGTCCCTTGTGCCGTCGTGATTTGCACCCGCTGGCACGCTCTTCGCAATAGAGGCCATACAAGCCAAGCGAAGGAGCAGCGCCATGATCAACCAGTCGGTCCCCTTGTTTGAAGCCACGCCCCGCTACGTCCGAGTCGGCGGCCGCACACCCGAAGGCTTCGTACAGTTCGCCTTCAGCGTGTCCGACCCGGAGCTCAACGTAGAGCTGATCATGCCCGAGCCGATGTTCGAGGCATTCTGCAGCGTCAACCACGTGCGCTTCCTGCCCCCGGAAACTCCGGTGGCCGGCCAGGACGACTGAGCACGCCAGGCCCCGCGCACCCGTTCCCCCCAAATAAAAAACAGCAAGACCCAGGAGACCAAAGCGATGCAAGTCGACATCAAGACCCAGCAGATCCAGCCGCTGCGCCAGACCTACGGCCACGTGGCCCGCCGCTTCGGCGACAAGCCCGCCTCGCGCTACCAGGAGGCAACCTACGACGTGCAGTCGGAGGTCAACTTCCACTACCGCCCGACCTGGGATCCGCAGTACGAGATCTACGACAAGCGCCGCACGGCCATCGTGATGAAAGACTGGTACGCGCTCAAGGACCCGCGCCAGTACTTCTACGGCGCTTACGTGACGGCGCGCGGCCGCCAGCAGGACGCCACCGAGAAGAGCTTCGCCTTCGTGGAAAAGCGCGGCTTGCTGCAGGCGCTGCCCGCTGAATGGCAAGACCGCCTGGCCGACGGCCTGCTGCCGCTGCGCCATGTGGAGTGGGGCGCCAACATGAACAACTTCTATTGCGCCGACTACGGCTGGGGCGCGGCCATCACGCAGGCCTGTACCTACTGCGCGATGGACCGTCTCGGCATTGCCCAGTACCTGACGCGCATCGGCATGCTGCTCGACGGCAATACCGGCGTGGCGCTGGAGCGCGCCAAGGTGGCCTGGATGGAGAGCGCCGCGTGGCAGCCGATGCGCCGGTTGGTCGAGCGCAGCTTCGTGATCGAGGACTGGTTCGAGACCTTCGTCACCCAGAACCTGGTGCTCGACGGCCTGCTTTACCCGATGGTGTACCAGCACGCCGACGCCGCCATCGTCCGCGCCTGCGGCACCGGGCTGGCGGTGCTGACCGAGTTCATGAACGACTGGCGCGAAGAGCATGCGCGCTGGGTCGACTCGGTGGTGCAAACCGCCGCCGCCGATTCCGACGCCAACCGCGTGCTGCTGACCGGCTGGGCCCGCGCCGCGCGCGCGCAGGTCGCCGAGGCGCTGGTGCCGGTGGCCGACACCTTGCTGGGCGAGGGTGGCGAGCAGGTGGTCGCGCTGTGCCTGGAGCAGTTCGACGTACGCCTGAACAAGCTTGGCCTTGCCGCCTGAGGAGCCCGCCATGACCGCCAACGTCTATATCGCGCTGCAAAGCAACGACGACACCCGTCCCATCATCGAAGCCATCACCGAGGCCAACCCGCACGCCGTGGTGTCGCAGTTTCCCGCCATGGTGAAGATCGATGCGCCGGGCCACCTGACCATCGTGCGCGAACTGGTGTCGGAAAAGCTCGGCCGCGAGTGGGACCTGCAGGAAATCCACCTGAACCTGATTTCGCTGTCGGGAAACATCGACGAAGACGACGACGCCTTCACCCTGCACTGGAACGCCTGAGACGGCCCGCCCACCGCAAAGAAAAACGGAGACAGAACACCATGGACGCACGCAAGAAGCTGAACCTGCGGGAAAAATACGCGACGATGACCCGCGACCTCGGCTGGGAAACCACCTACGAGCCGATGGACAAGGTCTTTCCCTACGACAAGTACGAGGGCATCAAGATCCACGACTGGGACAAATGGGAAGACCCGTTCCGCATGACCATGGACGCCTACTGGAAATACCAGTCGGAGAAGGAGCGCAAGCTGTACGCCATCATCGACTCCTTCGTGCAGAACAACGGCCACCTGAACGTCTCGGACCCGCGCTACCTGAATGCGCTGCGCCTGTTCCTGACCGGCGTGACCCCGCTGGAATACGCGGCGCACCGCGGCTACGCCCATCTCGGGCGGCACTTTCGCGGCGCCGGTGCGCGGGTCGCGGCGCAGATGCAGTCGATCGACGAGCTGCGTCATGCCCAGACCCAGATGCACACGCTGTCGGTCTACAACAAGTACTTCAACGGCTTCGGCGAGTGGCAGCACATGCACGACCGGGTCTGGTACCTGTCCGTGCCTAAGTCCTATTTTGAAGATGCCATGAGCGCGGGGCCGTTCGAGTTCATCACCGCGATCTCATTCTCCTTCGAGTACGTGCTGACCAACCTGCTGTTCATGCCCTTCATGTCGGGCGCGGCCTACAACGGCGATATGGCTACGGTGACGTTCGGCTTCTCCGCGCAGTCCGACGAATCGCGCCATATGACGCTGGGCCTGGAGGTGGTGAAGTTCCTGTGCCAGCAGGACCCGGACAATATCCCGATCCTGCAGAAGTGGCTGGACAAATGGTTCTGGCGCGGCTTCCGCCTGCTCACGCTGGTCGGCATGATGATGGACTACATGCTGCCCAAGCGCGTGATGTCGTGGGCCGAAGCCTGGGAGATGTACTTCGAGCAGGCCGGCGGCGCGCTGTTCAAGGACCTGGAGCGCTACGGCCTGCGCATGCCCAAGTACCACGAGGTGGCCACTAAGACCAAGGACCGCATCACCCACGAGGCCTGGGGCACCTTCTACAACTACGCCGCCGCGGCCGGCTTCCATACCTGGGTGCCAAAGCAGGACGAAATGGCCTGGCTGACGGAGAAGTATCCCGACACCTTCGCGCGCTACTACAAGCCGCGTCTCGACTACTGGCTGGAACGCCAGCAGGACGGCGAGCGCTTCTATAACGGAACGCTGCCCATGCTGTGCCAGACCTGCCAGATCCCGATGGTGTTCTCGGAGCCAGACGATCCCACCCAGACCTGCTACCGCGAGAGCACCTACCACGGCATGCAGTTCCACTTCTGCTCGGACGGCTGCAAGGACATCTTCGACGGCGAGCCGCAGAAGTACGCCCGGGCCTGGCTGCCCGTGCACCAGATCTACCAGGGCAATTGCGGCGGCGCCTCGCTGGACGATGTGCTCAAGTGGTACCGCATCAACGTCGGCGCGGACAACCTCGATTTCGAAGGGTCGCAGGATCAGAAGAACTGGAACACCTGGAAGGGCGTGCCCGACACGGCGGCCTGAGCGCGCAACCGACAAGAGACAGAAGATAAGGAGACCACCATGTCCGTCGTATCCATTGGCCCCTACGAGTTCGATCCGGCCGATCGCGAGGCCGTGTTCCACGGCAACCGCCTGCTGTACATCGGCTGGGACCGCCACCTGCTGTTCTGCGCGCCGCATTGCCTGCCTTTCCCGCCGTCGATGCGTTTGCGCGATGTCGTGGAGAACGTGCTACCCGGCGTGTACGGCTACCACCCCGACTTTGCCCGCATCGACTGGAGCCGCGTGGAATGGCTGCGCGGCAACGCGCCCTGGCAGCCGGAGCTGGACCGCACCCTGGAAGAGAACGGCCTGGGCCACAAGGCAGTAATCCGCTTCCGCACGCCGGGGCTGGACGGCATCGACGGCAGTTGCAGCTAAGCCGGCGCCTGGCTGGAACGATCAGAAGGCCTAGTAGGCTAGTAGGAGACACAAGATGTATTCCCTGACTATTGAACCGATCGGGCAGACCATCCCGATCGCACCCGGCCAGACCGTGCTGGATGCCTGCCTGCGCAACGGTGTGTGGCTGCCGCACGCCTGCTGCCACGGCCTGTGCGCCACCTGCAAGGTGCAGGTGGTGGAGGGCGAGTTCGAGCATGGCGAAGCGTCCAGCTTCGCCCTGATGGACTTCGAGCGCGATAGTGGCCAGTGCCTGGCTTGCTGCGCCACCGCGCAGTCCGACATGGTGATCGAGGCCGACATCGAGGAGGACGCCGACTCGCTCGGCCTGCCGCTGGCGGACTACCGCGCCGAAGTGGTGGAAACCCGCGCGCTGACGCCCACCATCCGCGGTATCTGGCTGCGCGTGAAGGACGGCAATGCCGCCGCCTTCCAGGCAGGCCAGTACCTCAACCTGCGGGTGCCCGGCTGCGAACAGCCGCGCGCCTTCTCGCTGGCCAACCGTCCGGGTGACGATCTGGTGGAGCTGCATGTGCGTCGCGTGGAAGGCGGCCAGGCTACGGCCTACCTGCACGAGCAACTCGCGGTGGGCGATGAGCTTGGTTTCTCGGCGCCCTACGGCCGTTTCTTCGTACGCAAGTCCGCGCAGGTGCCGATGCTGTTCCTGGCGGGCGGCTCTGGCCTGTCCAGCCCGCGCGGGATGATCCTGGACATGCTGGCTGCCGGCGAGACCTTGCCGATCACGCTGGTGCAAGGCGCGCGCAATCGCGCGGAGCTGTACTACGACGAGGAGTTCCGCGCGCTGGCCGGCGCGCATCCGAATTTCCGCTATGTGCCGGCGCTATCCGACGAACCGGCCGGCAGTGGCTGGGATGGTGCGCGCGGCTACGTGCATGACGTTCTGCACGGGCTTTACGCCAATGGCGCCAGCGCTGACTTCCGGGGGCACAAGGCCTACTTGTGCGGACCGCCGCCTATGATCGAAGCCTGCATCCGCACGCTGATGCAGGGCCGGTTATTCGAGGAGGACATCCACATCGAGAAGTTCATCTCCGCCGGCGATGCGCAGAACAGCGCGCGCAGCCCGCTGTTCAAGATCTGAAGGAGAGGGCGCCATGCATACCGTGGAGATCGCGGGAAGCGGCCAGCGCTATCCGTGCGCGCCGGAGCAGAACCTGTTGCGCGCGATGGAAGCGCTTGGCAAGCGCGGCATACCCGCCGGCTGCCGTGGCGGCGGCTGCGGGGTTTGCAAGGTGCGCATCGAGGCCGGCCGCTACCGCACCGGCAAGATGAGCCGGGCCTGCCTGTCGGCGGAGGAGGAGGGCAGTGGCCTGGTGCTGGCGTGCAAGGCCTATCCGGACAGCGATATCAGCCTGCGGCCGGTGGCGCTGCTGCAGCGCTGCCTGGACCGGCAGCGGGAGCAGCGGGAGACACAGGAAGCGAACGGATCGACATAGCAAAAAAAGCAGCAAAAGAGCAGCAAAAAGGCAGCAAGAAGCAGCAATAAAAAGATGGACCGATAACCCAATCATCAAGGAGACCGTCATGGCATTGACAGGCGTATTGCGCCCCGGGCACGTCGCATTGCGCGTGCTGGAACTCGAACCGGCGCTGAAACACTACACCGAAGTACTCGGACTGATCGAAGCCGCGCGCGACGACAAAGGGCGCGTCTACCTGAAGGCCTGGGACGAGCACGACCACCACAGCGTGGTGCTGCGCGAGGCCGACAGCCCGGGCATGGATTACATGGGCTTCCGCGTCGATAGCGGCCGCACGCTGGAACGGCTGGCGCGGGAGGTGGAGCAGTCCGGCCTCGCATCGGACTTCCGGTGGATTCCTGCCGGCGAGCATCCGCATACCGGCGTGCGCTTCCGCTTCACCATTCCCACCGGCCATTCGATCGAACTCTTCGCCGACAAGGACAAGCTGGGCTGCCTGACCGGTGACAGCAACCCGGACCCGTGGCCGGACGACCTGCGCGGCATGGCGCCCAGCCGCTTCGATCACTGCTTGCTGTATGGCGACGATCTGGATGGCACCGTCAGGCTGTTCCGCGACGTGCTTGGCTTCACGCTGGCCGAGCAAGTGGTGGCCGGCCCGGACAAGATGATGATCGGCGCTTTCCTGACCTGTTCCAACAAGGCGCATGACATTGCGTTCATTCGTCATGCCGAGAAGAACAAGTTCCATCACGCATCGTTCAACCTGGACAACTGGGGCGAGGTGCTGAAGGCCGCCGACATCATTTCCAAGAAGGACGTGTCGCTCGATATCGGGCCGACGCGGCATGGCATTACGCGCGGCGCCACCATCTACTTTTTTGACCCTTCTGGCAACCGGAATGAGGTCTTCTCCGGCGGGTACATCCACTATCCGGACAAGCCGACCATCACCTGGACCGACAACGAACTGGGCCGTGCGATCTTCTATCACGACCGGAAGTTGAACGATGCGTTCCTGAGTGTATTGACCTGATTCCCGGCGCGGCGTCACCGCCGATGCCGAGTGTTTTCTCCCCTTTCCCGCTTGCGGGAGAGGGGAGAAAGGCGAATCACCAGCAAGACGCGGCACACCCTGCCGCAACCAGCGAGACAACATGAAAGAGTTCAAGAATTTCATCAATGGCGAATGGGTGGCCACCAACCGCCAGTTCGACGACCGCAACCCGGTCGACAACAGCCTGATCGCCCGTGTGCACGAAGCCGGACAGGCCGAGGTCGATGCCGCGGTCGCAGCGGCAAGGCAAGCGCTGAAAGGCCCGTGGGGCAAGATGACCGTGGCACGGCGTGTCGAGATACTGCACGCCGTAGCGGACGGCATCAACCGACGCTTCGACGACTTCCTGCAAGCCGAGATCGCCGACACGGGCAAGCCGCTGTCCCTCGCCAGCCATATCGATATCCCCCGCGGCGCGGCCAACTTCAAGGTGTTCGCCGACCTGATCAAGAACGTGCCGACCGAGAGCTTCGCCATGGCCACGCCGGACGGCGGCGAGGCCATCAACTATGCGGTGCGCTCTCCGCGCGGCGTGATCGGCGTGGTGTGCCCGTGGAACCTGCCGCTGCTGCTGATGACCTGGAAGGTCGGCCCGGCGCTGGCATGCGGCAATACAGTCGTGGTCAAGCCGTCCGAGGAAACCCCCGCCACCGCCACCTTGCTCGGCGAGGTGATGAACGAGGCTGGCGTGCCGCCGGGCGTCTATAACGTGGTCCACGGCTTCGGCCCGGATTCCGCAGGGGCCTTCCTGACCGCGCACCCGGATGTGAACGGCATCACTTTTACCGGCGAGACCCGTACCGGCGAGGCCATCATGAAAGCCGCCGCCAATGGCGTGCGCCCCGTCTCGTTCGAACTGGGCGGCAAGAACGCCGGCATCGTGTTCGCCGACGCGGACTTCGACAAGGCAGTCGCCGGCATCACCCGCTCGGCCTTCGAGAACAGCGGCCAGGTTTGCCTGGGAACCGAGCGCGTCTACGTGCAGCGGCCGATCTTCGAGCGCTTCGTCGCGGCGCTCAAGGCCAGGGCCGAGGGCTTGCGCATTGGCCGGCCGGGCGACGAGGGCGTGAACATGGGCCCGCTGGTGTCGCTGGAGCATCGTGCCAAGGTGCTGTCCTACTACAAGAAGGCGGCGGAGGCGGGCGCCACCGTGGTCACTGGCGGCGGCGTGCGCGAGATGCCCGGTGCGCTGGCCGAAGGCGCCTGGGTGCAGCCCACTATCTGGACCGGGCTGCCCGAGGATGCGGCCGTGATCCGCGAGGAGATCTTCGGTCCCTGCTGCCATATCGCGCCGTTCGATACCGAGGACGAAGTGATCCGCCTTGCCAACGACACGCCTTACGGCTTGGCCGCCACCGTGTGGACGTCCGACCTCGGCACCGCCCACCGCATGGGTAGCGCCCTGGACGTCGGCATCTGTTGGATCAACGCCTGGTTCCTGCGCGACCTGCGCACCGCCTTTGGTGGCGCCAAGCAATCCGGCATCGGCCGCGAGGGCGGGGTGCATTCGCTGGAGTTCTATACCGAGCTGCGCAATGTGTGCGTGAAACTGTGAGGCAGGCCATGAAACCCGAACAAATCCTCGACATCGGCGCCAGCTTGCACCACGCGCTGTCCACGCGGCGGGCCGTCGCGCCGCTGACCGAGAGCTACCCCGAGCTTTCCATCGACGATGCCTACCGCATCCAGCTCGCCATGGTGCAGCACCGGCTGGACGCCGGCGAGCGCGTGATCGGCAAGAAAATCGGCGTGACCAGCCGGGTGGTGATGGACATGCTCGATGTGCGCCAGCCGGACTTCGGGCACCTGCTGTCCGGGATGGTCTACGCCGATGGCGCGGCCATCGCCGCCGATACGCTGATCGCGCCCAAGGCCGAGGGCGAGATCGCCTTCGTGCTCAGGGAAGACCTGGAAGGCCCGGGCGTGACCAATGCCGATGTGCTGCGCGCCACCGCCTACGTGCTGCCGTGCTTCGAGATCGTCGACTCGCGCATCCGCGACTGGAAGATCCGCATCCAGGACACGGTGGCGGATAACGCGTCCTCGGGCGTGTTCGTGCTGGGCGATGCGGCGGTGGACCCGCGCGGCCTCGATCTCGGCACGGTCGGCATGACGCTGGAGAAGAACGGCGAAATCGTCGCCACCGGCGCGGGCGCCGCCGCGCTTGGCCATCCGGCCAACGCCGTGGCGTGGCTGGCCAATACGCTGGGCCGCTTCGGCATCGGGCTGAAGAAGGGCGAGGTGATCCTGTCCGGCTCGCTCGCCGCGATGGTGCCGGTCCAGGCCGGCGACCAGCTTCGCATCAGCCTGGGCGGCATCGGCTCTGCCGGCGTGCGCTTCATTTGAACGGACCCCAGATCTAGATAAGCAGCCCGGGACATCGCCATGAACTTCACCCAAGACATCATCCAGCAGCTCGCCGAGCAGCTGGAAAACGCCGAGCTCAACCGTGAGCCGGTGCGCAAGATCACCGACACCCATCCCGACATGGACTGGGATGACGCCTATGCCATCCAGGATACGATCCGGGCACGCAAGGAAGCGCGCGGCACCCGCATCGCCGGCCTCAAGATGGGGCTGACCTCCTTCGCCAAGATGCGCCAGATGGGCGTGACCGAACCGGTCTACGGCTTTCTGACCGACTACGGCGCCTGCATGGACGGCGGCGCCATCGACACCGCATCGCTGATCCATCCCAAGGTGGAGGCCGAGATCGCCTTCGTGCTCAAGCATCCGCTCAAGGGGCCGGGCTGCCATATCGGCGACGTGCTGGCCGCCACCGATTTCGTGCTGCCCGCAGTGGAGGTGATCGACTCGCGCTACGAGAACTTCCGTTTCGACTTGAAGAGCGTGATCGCGGACAACACCTCGTCGGCCCGCTTCGTGGCGGGCGGCACGCATCGCAGCGCGCAAGGCATCGACCTGAAAAACCTCGGCGTGGTGCTGGAGAAGAACGGCGAAGTGGTCGCCACGGCGGCCGGCGCGGCGGTGCTGGGCCACCCGGCCAGCAGCGTGGCCATGCTGGCGAACATGCTCGGTGCGCGTGGGCGCGAGCTGCCGGCCGGCACCTTCATCATGACCGGCGGCGTGACCGAGGCCATCGCGGTGGCGGCCGGCGACAACATCACGGTGCGCTACCAGCATCTCGGCACCGTATCGATGCGCTTCATCTGATGCGCCCGGCGAGCGTGATGGTGGCGCTGTACGATGTAGCCCACTCAACCCACCCAGCAGGAGAAAAGCCATGCCCATCATGCAAGTGTTTCTGATCGAAGGCCGTACCGAAGAACAAAAGGCCCGCCTGATCAGCGCGCTGACGGACGCCGCCGTGGAATCGATCGGTGCGCCGATCGAGAGCGTGCGCGTGATGATCACCGAGGTGCCCAAGACGCAGTTTGGCATCGCGGGCAAGACCGCGAAGGAACTCGGCCGCTGAGGGAGCGGCATACGGAATGCCTGGCGGCACTGGACTGCCCGGGCACGGAGACAACATGGACATGAAAGCAGGCGCCGGCGGCAGCCATCCGCCCGGCAAGCACAAGGTAGCCATCATCGGTTCGGGCAACATCGGCACGGACCTGATGATCAAGGTAATGCGCCACGGCCGGCATCTGGAGATGGGCGCCATGGTCGGTATCGACGCCGCCTCGGACGGCCTGGCCCGGGCCGCGCGGCTGGGCGTGCCCACCACGGCCGAGGGCATCGAAGGCCTGGTGAAGATGGACGGCTTCGGCGATATCCGCATCGCCTTCGATGCCACCTCGGCCGGCGCGCATTCGCACCACAATAAGATCCTGCAGCAACATGGCATCCAGGTGATCGACCTGACCCCGGCCGCGATCGGGCCTTACGTTGTGCCGGTGGTCAACCTGGACCAGCAGCTCGGCGCCAGCAATATCAATATGGTCACCTGCGGCGGCCAGGCCACCATCCCGATGGTGGCGGCGGTATCGCGCGTGGCGAAGGTGCACTATGCCGAGATCGTCGCGTCCATCTCCAGCAGGTCGGCCGGGCCGGGCACGCGCGCCAATATCGATGAGTTCACCGAGACCACCAGCCAGGCGATCTGCTCGGTAGGTGGCGCGGCGCGCGGCAAGGCCATCATTGTGCTGAACCCGGCGGAGCCGCCGCTGATGATGCGCGACACGGTGTTTACGCTATCCGAGAACGCCGACGAAGCGGCGATAGAAGCCAGCGTGGAAGCCATGGCGAAGGCGGTGCAGGCCTATGTGCCCGGCTACCGGCTCAAGCAGCGCGTGCAGTTCGAGCGCATCGATCCGTCCGCGCCGTTGAACATCCCGGGGCTGGGGCTGATGAGCGGGCTTAAGACATCGATCTTCCTCGAAGTGGAAGGCGCCGCCCACTACCTGCCGGCCTATGCCGGCAACCTCGACATCATGACCAGCGCCGCGCTCGCCTGCGCCGAGCGCCTGGCGGAAACCCGGCTGGCCGCGTAAGCGGCGGGCGCACGGAGACAACACATGACCCAGCAAGCCACGCAGAAGAAGCTCTATATCTCGGATGTCACGCTGCGCGACGGCAGCCACGCCATCCGCCACCAGTACAGCCTGGACGACGTGCGCCGCATCGCGGCGGCGCTGGACGCCGCCAGGGTGGATTCGATCGAAGTCGCGCATGGCGATGGCCTGGCCGGCTCCAGCTTCAACTACGGCTTCGGCGCGCATACCGATCTCGAATGGATCGCTGCCGCGGCCGAAACGGTACGCCATGCAAAGGTCGCCACCCTGCTGCTGCCCGGCGTGGGCACCCTGCACGACCTGCGCGCCGCGTACGACGCCGGCGCGCGCGTGGTGCGGGTTGCCACGCACTGTACCGAGGCCGATGTCTCGCGCCAGCATATCGAGTACGCGCGCGAACTGGGCATGGACACGGTGGGCTTCCTGATGATGAGCCACATGACCACGCCCGCCGCGCTGGCGCAGCAAGCCAGGCTGATGGAAAGCTATGGCGCGCAGACTGTCTATGTGGTGGATTCCGGCGGCGCGCTCAATATGAACGACGTGCGCGACCGCTTCCGCGCCTTCAAGGATGTGCTCAAGCCTGAAACGCAGACCGGCATGCACGCGCACCACAACCTGAGCCTGGGCGTGGCCAACTCCATCGTCGCCGTGGAGGAGGGGTGCGACCGCGTCGACGCCAGCCTGGCCGGCATGGGCGCGGGCGCCGGCAACGCGCCGCTGGAGGTATTCATCGCCGCGGCGAGCAGGCTGGGCTGGCACCATGGCTGCGACCTCTACACGCTGATGGATGCCGCCGACGAGATCGTGCGCCCGCTGCAGGACCGCCCAGTGCGGGTGGACCGCGAGACGCTGGCGCTGGGCTATGCCGGCGTCTATTCCAGCTTCCTGCGCCATGCCGAGGCCGCGGCCGCGCGTTATGCGCTGAAGACGGTCGACATCCTGGTGGAACTGGGCAAGCGCCGCATGGTGGGCGGCCAGGAAGACATGATTGTCGATGTCGCGCTGGATCTGGTGGCGCGGCGCGAGGCGGGAGCAACGCGGATCGCGGCGTAAGGCCGGCCGCCCGCGTCCGGCGCGTCCGGCGCAGGCGCCGCTTCCCTCAAGCCTGCGCCGGTTCCTCCTCCACCCTCGTCATCCGCCGTATCGCCTGCGGCGGCTGCCCGAATGCCCGCAGGAACGCCCGCCGCATCCGCTCGCGATCGCCGAAACCGGTCTCGCGCGCCACCACGTCGACCGGGTGCCGGCCGGACTCCATCATCAGCCGCGCGGCTTCGATGCGCAGGTGTTCCACCGCTTTGGCCGGGGTTTGCCCGGTCTCCTCGCGGAAGGCGCGGCTGAACTGGCGGGGGCTGAGGTGCGCGGCGTTGGCCAGTTGCTCGACCGATAAGCCTTCATGCAGGTTTTGCCGGGCAAAGGCGAGGGCGGACTGGATGCGATCGGATTTGGGTTCGAGTTCCAGCAGCGCGGAGAACTGCGATTGCCCGCCGGCGCGGCGGTGATAGACCACGAGCTTGCGCGCCACCTGGCGCGCGATCACGGCGCCGGCATCCTTCTCGACCAGCGCGAGCGCCAGGTCGATGCAGGCGGTCATGCCTGCCGAGGTCCACACCGGCCCGTCGATGATGAAAATGCGGTCTTCCTCCACGCTGACCCCGGGATAGGCACGCCGCAACCGGGCGGCATAGAACCAGTGGGTGGTGGCGCGGCGGCCGTCGAGCAGGCCCGCTTCGGCAAGGTTGAACGCGCCGGTGCAGGTGGCGCAGACGCGCCGGGTGGAAGTTGCTGCTTGCCGGAGGAACGCCACCAGGCCGGGCGACGCGGGCTGGACATCGTTGTCGCCGACTACCAGCAGGGTATCGAACGCCTCACCGCCGAATGGCTCGGTAGTGACCGAAAAACCGGCCGAGGCGGCTACCGGGCCGCCATGCTCGGACAGCAGGCGGACGTCATAGAGAGCCTTGCCGGCGGTGCGGTTGGCGAACTCCAGGACCGTGGTGACGCCCAGGTTCATGACCTGGAACCCCGGATAAAGGACGATTCCGATACGTAGCATGGCGAATCCCGGCGATGGCATAAAAGGTGGCATCTATGACATTGATGCCATCCGATTATGCGCCTAATCTTCGTTCCGTGAGGGCCGGCATGGGGTCGGCGGCATCGGAGAACGAACATGGCAACCACTACGGCAACCACCACGGCAACCACAGCAAACACGCTGCATCGCGGCACGGCCTTGATTACCGGGGCATCCTCGGGGATCGGCGCCGTCTACGCGGACCGGCTCGCCCGGCGCGGCTACGACCTGATCCTGGTCGCCCGCAACCGCGAACGGCTCGCCAGGCTGGCCGGACGCCTGACCAGTGAGACCGGGCGCTCCATCGAGATCGTGACCGCGGACCTGGGCGCGGACGCCGACGTCGGCCGCCTAGAGACGCTGCTGCGCACCGACGCCAGCATCACATTGCTGGTCAACAATGCGGGCATCGGCGCCGCCGGTCCGTTGCTCGAGTCCGATGCCGCCAAGATGCAGGCGATGATTGCACTCAATGTCACGGCGCTGACCCGGCTGACCTACGCCGCCGCGCATGGACTCGTGGCCCGCGGCAGGGGGACGATCATCAACATTGCTTCGATCGTGGCGGTGGCGCCCGAGTTGCTCAACGGCGTGTACGGCGGATCGAAGGCCTTTGTGCTGGCCTTTACGCAGTCGCTCCAGCACGAGCTGGCGGACAAGGGGGTGCGGGTGCAGGCTGTGCTGCCCGGCGCGATCCGGACGGAGTTCTGGGATGTGGCCGGGCAGCCGGTGGAGAACCTGCCGCAAGAGTGGGTGATGAGCGCGGACGACCTGGTCGACGCGGCCCTGTCCGGGCTGGACCAGGGCGAAGTGGTGACGCTGCCGTCGCTGCCGGACGCAGCCGACTGGGACGCCTTTGAGGCCGCCCGCGCGGCGCTGGGGCCGAACCTGTCGCGCAGCGTGCCGGCAGCGCGCTTCAAGGTGGCTGCGGCAAGCTGAGGCTGACGGTGGCCGGGACGCAAGCTTCAGTGGCTGGCGTCCCGAAAGCTCAGGCGCGCCGCCACACCGGGGACTCCGCCACCACCACCTTGCGCGGCAGGATCTTCTGGCTGGTGAAGGCATCCGCAATGCGCTGCTGCTCGTCGAGCGATGCCGCGTCCACGGTCTGCACCTGGTAGGTCCGGCGGCGGTTGGCGGCTTCCACGGTGGGTGCGTCCAGGCCAATCAGCGGTGCTTGCCATTGCGCGGCGACGGCGGGATTTTGCTTGATCCATTCGCCGGCGCGGCGCAGCTCATCGTAGACCACCGCCAGCACGTCCGCGTGCCGCTGCGCATAGGGCGTGGCGGCCAGGTAGAAGCGCCGGTAACTCGACAGGCCCTTGCCGTCGCGCAGGATGCGGGCGTTGGCCTGGCGTTGCACGGCTGCCAGGAAAGGGTCCCAGATCACCCATGCGGCCACGCTCCCGCGCTCGAAGGCGGCGCGCGCGTCGGCCGGGCTCAGGTAGGCGGGCTCGATGTCGCGGATCGACAGGCCTGCGCTGGTCAGGGCTTCGAGCAGCAGGTAATGCGCACCCGCCCCCTTGGCAAAAGCGATGCGCTGGCCCTTGAGCTGCGCGATTTCCCTGATCGGCGAATCCTGCCGCACCACGATCGCCTGCGCCTCGGGCGAGGGCGTCTCGATGGCGTAGTAGGTCAGGTTGGCGCCGGCAGCGAGCGCGAAGGGTGGCACCGCGTCGGCCACGTCGGCGCTCAGGTCGAGATTGCCGATATTGAGCGACTCCAGCAGCGGCAGCCCGGAGGTGAATTCATACCATTGCACCGACGCGCCCAGCGGCGTCAGCGCCTTTTCCAGCGTCTCGCGCGATTTCAGCAGGATCATCAGCGTGGACGATTTCTGGAAGCCGATGCGCAGCGTGTGCTTTTGCGCCTGCGCGCGCGCGGGCAAAGCCAGGCCGAATGTCGCTGCGGTGCCCGCGGCGGCCAGGGTGCCCACCACGATTTGCCGGCGCCGCTTGTCGAACGCCTTTGTCAACTTTGTCATTGTCGCTCCCCGTGTGTTCCGCCAATTCCATCATCAGCAAGAGAGCGTAGGGCACGGCATGGAGGCTGGGAACGAAGAATGTCGCAGTTGCTTATGCGGGGAGGTGTGGATAAGCCGGCGCCGGTGCATGCCGATGTTGATGGCGCGTCAAAGAAAAAGAGCCCCGCATGGGGGCTCCCTGGCAGCGCCGCGCCATCGGTGCGCGGCCTGGCTTAGCGCTGGTACGCCGGCGGCAGGAACCCGGCAAAACGCTGCTGCGTGGTGGCCTTGAACTCCGGCGACTGGTACGCGTCGCGGATGTCCTTGACGAACGGCTTGGCGGTGTCGGCGGTGCGCACGGCAACCAGGTTCATGTAGTAGTCGGGGATATTCTCCAGGCTCAGCGCCTCAGTCAGCTTGAGGCCCGAGGACAACGCAAAGTTGCCGTTGACGAAGGCGTAGTCCACGTCGTCGAGCGAGCGCGGCAGTTGCGCGGCTTCGAGCTGGATCAGCTTGAGCTTGTGCGGATTGCCTTCGATATCGCGCTCGCTGGCGCGGATCGGGTCGGTGCCGGCCTTCAGCGTGATCCAGCCGATCTGCTGCAGCATGGCGATGGCGCGCGCCAGGTTGGACGGATCGTTGGGCAGCGACACCGAAGCGCCCGGCTTCACTTCTGTCAGCGACTTGTGCTTGCGGCTATAGATGCCGATCGGCGCGGTGGGCACCTGGATGACTTCGGACAGTTGCAGCTTGCGGTCGCCGGAGAACTTCTTCAGGTAGGCCACGTGCTGGAACGCGTTGGCGTCGATGGCGCCATCGGCCAGCGCCAGGTTGGGCTGCACATAGTCGCTGAATTCAACGATGGTGACCTTGTAGCCCTTCTTTTCCAGCAGGGGCTTGATACCGTAGCGGATCTGGTCGGAGTACGGACCGGCGGTGGCGCCGAAGCGGATTTCCTTCTTGTCCGGATCGGCCGCGCCTGCCGTCTGGATAACGCCAAGCGCGAGCACCGCGGCAATCAGTCGACTCCCGAAACCCATCTTCATCTAAAGCTCCCCTTATTGGATTATGTGCATCGTGGCGTGCCGGCGTAGCGCCAACAAGCAGGGCATTGTAGGGAGGTTGATACGTTCAAGGAACGAGTAAATGTGCATGGTCATATAACGTTGACTCATAAGCAGGGAATGGATTCCAGGCGCTTTGTACAGGCATCGGTTATTGCGCTTCGGAATATGCATATGGCAATTGCATCGTTGCGGGATAACCCGGATTGCGGCTAGTATTGAAACGTCTCCTCCATTCCCGCCAGGGAATTGGGTTTGCGCCCGCTTAACCAGCGGGCGTTTTTATTTGGGCCTCTGCATGCGCGGCGCCGGTTTTATTGAAGCGGCGGAAGCGGTGCTGCGCGACAGGGAGCAAGCGTCGCGGTCTCCGGAGTGACATCAGGATCAACGCGCGGAAACCGGGCGGCAGAAAGCTAAAAAGGGCCGGTGGCACCATTCCACCGGCCTTTTTCGCCAGCACCGCGGCGCGGCGCTACCCATGCAGGACTCAGGCCGCAGCCAGCGCCCGCTCCAGGTCTTCCAGCAGATCGTCGATATGCTCGATGCCGATCGACAGCCGCACCATGTCTTCGCTGACACCGGCGGCTTTCAGTTCCGCCGCGTCGAGCTGGCGGTGCGTGGTCGATGCCGGATGCGTCGCCAGCGACTTGGCGTCGCCGATGTTGACCAGGCGCGTGAACAGCTGCAACGCATCGAGGAAGCGCGCACCGGCTTCGCGGCCGCCGCTCTTCAGGCCAAACGACAAAATGCCCGGCCCGCGTCCGCCCAGGTAGCGCTGTACCAGCGCGTGGTCCGGGTGCCCGGGCAGGCCGGCGAAGTTGACCCATTCCACCTTCGGGCTGGCCTTCAGGTGACGCGCCACCGCCAGCGCGTTCTCGGTGATGCGGTCCAGCCGCAGCGCCAGCGTCTCGATGCCTTGCAGGATCAGGAAGGCATTGAACGGCGACAGCGCCGCGCCGGTATTGCGCAGCGGCACCACGCGCGCGCGGCCGATATAGGCGGCGGCGCCGAGCGCTTCGGTGTAGACCACGCCGTGGTAGGACACGTCGGGTTCGTTCAGGCGCTTGAAGCGTGCCTTGTGCTCGGCCCACGGGAACTTGCCGCTGTCGACGATGGCGCCGCCCACGCTGTTGCCATGGCCGCCCAGGTATTTGGTGAGCGAGTGCACGACGATGTCGGCGCCGTGTTCAAAAGGCCGGCACAGGTAGGGCGACGGCACGGTGTTATCGACGATCAGCGGGATGCCGTGGTTGTGCGCCACCTTGGCAATGGCTTCGATGTCGACGATATTGCCCAGCGGATTCCCCACGGATTCGACGAAGATCGCCTTGGTGCGCGCGTCCACCAGGTCGCCGAAGGCGGCGGGATTGCGGCCGTCGGCAAAGCGGGTCTCGATGCCGGACAGCGGCAGCGTGTGGGCAAACAGGTTGTAGGTGCCGCCGTAGAGCTGGCTGGCCGAGATGATGTTGTCGCCGGCCTCGGCGATGGTCTGGATGGCGTAGGTGATGGCCGCCATGCCGGACGCCAGCGCCAGCGCGCCCACGCCGCCCTCGAGCGCGGCCAGGCGCTGCTCAAGCACGTCGTTGGTGGGGTTCATGATGCGGCTGTAGATATTGCCGGGCACCTTGAGGTCGAACAGGTCGGCGCCGTGCTGCGCGTTGTCGAACGCATAGGCCACGGTCTGGTAGATGGGCACGGCCACCGCACGGGTGGTCGGGTCCGGGGAGTAGCCGCCGTGAACGGCAATTGTCTCGATTTTCATGATGTCGTTGTCTTCTTGTTGGAATGATGGCGCTCAGGAGCAGGCATGGTAGCAGTGGTGGCTCCCGCATGTCACCGCGGCGGACCGTGGCCGGGCCGCCGCGGGTCCGCTCAGTGGCTGGCCAGCGGGAAGCTCGCCTGCCAGACGTTGTCCTTCACCTTGACGGCGGCGGGGATCAGCTTTTGCTCATGGAACAGGTCGGCCACCTGCTGCTGGACGGCGATCACCTCCGGCGTCACCGGAGTGGCGCCGTATGGCACGCGCTTGAGCCAGGCTTCGACTACCTGTACGTCCAGGCCCACGGCGGGCGCCAGCAGGGCGGCGGTTTCGCCGGGGTTCTTCACCACCCACAGGCCGGTCGTGCGCAGTTGCTCCAGGATGGCGTTGACGATCTGCGGCTGCGCCTTGACGAAGCCGTTGGCGGCTTCGTAGAAGTTGAAGGGCGAGGGCACGCCTTCGTAGTCGGCGATGGTGCGCACCTTCAGCGCCTTTTGCGCCAGCGCGTAGTACGGGTCCCAGACCACCCACGCGTCCACGCTGCCGCTCTCGAAGGCGGCGCGCGCATCGGCCGGCGGCAGGTAGATGGGCTGGATGTCTTGCAGGCTGAGGCCGTGCTTCTTCAGCAACTGCACAAGCAGGTAGTTGGAGCTGGAGCCCTTCTGCAGGGCGATGCGCTTGCCCCTGAGATCGGCCACGGAGCGGATGGAGGATTTCTCCGGCACGAACAGCGCCTCGTTGGTCTTGCCGCCGGGCTCGGCGCCGACGTAGACGAAGTTGGCGCGCGCGGCCTGGGCGAAGACAGCCGGCGGCGCGCCGGTGTAGCCAAAATCGATGCCGCCGGCGTTGAGCGCTTCGAGCAGTTGCGGGCCGGCGGGGAATTCCTTCCACTCGACCTTGAAGCCGAGCGGGGCAAGCTTTTTCTCCAGCGAGCCCTGGGCCTTTAGCACAGCAAGCAGGCCGGCCTTCTGGTAGCCCACGCGCACGGCCGGGTCGGCGGCATGGCCGGCGGCGGACCAGGACAGCGCGGCGATAGCCAGGGCGCGGCCCGCGAAGGGCAGCCAGCGGCGGAAAGGATGCATTGCGATTTCTCCGGGAAGGGTCTTGGTTTGTCTGCAGCCCTATGGTTGCGAAATCGCGCGGGGAGGGGAACGAAGCTTATTGCATTTGAATAGAACGGCGCCGGGTGACATCCATAAATATGATTGATGTAACGCTCCGCGTGCGGTGGCGCCCCTTCCTGGATTGGTGCAGCTGCTTTCAAGGGTGCGCACCCCTGCGACACCTTGCCGCAGGCAAAATTATCCTGAACTAGTGCGGAGTTGAGCGCAGGATGGATGGAGAAGCCGTATTGTCCGATTTGCTGAACAGTGTGTTCTAGCTCACGGGTTTACCCTCAATGCTGCGATGCGGTAGATTTCGCGCCACGATGTCAGACGTACCGCGACCCTCACCTGAATACCCTGTTTGCCCGCCGGGCGAACATACCGGGCGTCGCCGTGCCGACATCCTCCTGTGTGGACCACCGCAGTCCCACAATGATCCGTCCCACAAGGACCAAGCCAGCCTGCCCCTGATCGGTGCGTCGCCTGGCACGCAGGGCGCTTGACCCGGATCTGACCTAGTTTCCCCCAGCCTTAAGCCTGCCGCTTGCTCCCGCATCGGGCAGCAAAACCGCGCCGCGCCGTCGTTCCGTGGCCAACTCAACCAGTCGTGACATGAAGATACCCAAACTTCCGCGTTGGACGCGGTTACTGCCTTGCGCCGCCCTGCTGCTGGCCGGATGCAACATGACCGTGCTAGATCCGAAGGGCCAGATTGGCGCCGACGTCAAAAACATCATCCTGATCGCGACCTGGCTGATGCTGCTGGTCGTGATTCCGGTGATCGTCCTGGTCTTCACCTTCGCCTGGAAGTACCGCGCCAGCAATAAGTCGGCCCGCTACGAGCCGGACTGGTCGCACTCCACCGGTATCGAAGTGGTGGTGTGGCTGATTCCCTGCCTGATCATCCTGGTGCTGGGCATCATCACGTGGAAATCCTCGCACGACCTGGACCCGTACAAGCCCATCGAATCCAACGTCAAGCCCGTCACCATCGAGGCCGTGGCGATGAACTGGAAGTGGCTGTTCATTTATCCGGACCTGGGTATCGCCACGGTCAACGAGATCGCGTTCCCGGTCAACACGCCGGTGAACTTCAAGATCACGTCCGATTCGATCATGAACTCCTTCTTCATCCCGCAACTGGGCAGCCAGGTGTACGCCATGGCGGGCATGGAGACCAAGCTGCACCTGATCGCCAACGAGAACGGCATCTTTGACGGCATGTCGGCCAACTACAGCGGCGGCGGCTTCTCCGGCATGAAGTTCAAGGCCAAGGCGGTCTCCAACTACGACTTCGAACAATGGGTCAAGCAGGTCCGCGCTTCGTCGAACCAGCTGACCCTGGCCGACTACAGCGAACTGGCCAAGCCCAGCGAGGCGAATCCCGTGGCGCTCTACGCCAAGGTCGATCCGCAGCTGTACCACGGCATCCTGCACAAGTACATGGACGGCGCAGGCGGCGCGATCGCCGGTAACGGCACGTCGTTCGGTCCTGTCTGCACCTCGCGCAACACCCTCGGCGTGAGCCAGGTGTCCATGGCCGCGCCCGCTACGCCGGCGCCGGGCTCGAATTCCTAGGAGTTAAGATGTTTGGCAAATTGAGTTTGGATGCCATCCCGTTCCACGAGCCCATCATCATGGGCACGTTGTCGATGGTGGCCCTGGGTGGGGTGGCGCTATGCGCGCTGATCACCTATTTCGGCAAGTGGAAGTGGTTGTGGAACGACTGGTTCACCTCGGTCGACCATAAGAAGATCGGCATCATGTACACCGTGGTTGCGCTGATCATGCTGCTGCGCGGCTTTGCCGACGCCATCATGATGCGCACCCAGCTGGCCCTGTCCACCAACGGCGCCACCGGCATCCTGCCGCCCGAGCACTACGACCAGATCTTCACCGCCCACGGCGTGATCATGATCTTCTTCGTGGCGATGCCGCTGATGACGGGCCTGATGAACCTGGTGGTGCCGCTGCAGATCGGCGCGCGCGACGTGGCCTTCCCGTTCCTCAACACGCTGAGCTTCTGGCTGTTCGTGGCTGGCGCCATGCTGGTCAACGTCTCCCTGGGCGTCGGCGAGTTCGCGCGTACCGGCTGGCTGGCCTACCCGCCGCTGTCCGGGATTGCGTACAGCCCCGGGGTGGGGGTGGACTACTACCTCTGGAGCTTGCAGATCTCGGGTCTCGGCACCTTGCTGACCGGCGTCAACTTCCTGGTGACCATCCTCAAGATGCGCGCGCCGGGCATGACCCTGATGCGCATGCCGGTGTTCACCTGGACCGCCCTGTGCACCAACGTGCTGATCATCGCCGCTTTCCCGGTGCTGACCGTCACGCTGGGCCTGCTGGGCCTGGACCGCTATCTCGGTATGCACTTCTTTACCAATGAGATGGGCGGCAACGCCATGATGTACGTGAACCTGATCTGGATCTGGGGCCACCCCGAGGTGTACATCCTGATCCTGCCGGCGTTCGGCATCTTCTCGGAAATCATCTCGACGTTCTCGGGCAAGAAGCTGTTCGGCTACAAGGGCATGGTCTACGCGACCAGCGCCATCATGGTGCTGTCGTTCCTGGTCTGGCTGCACCACTTCTTCACGATGGGTTCGGGCGCCAACGTCAACGCGTTCTTCGGCATCACCACGATGATCATCTCCATCCCGACCGGGGTGAAGATCTTCAACTGGCTGTTCACCATGTACCGCGGCCGCGTGCAGATGACCACGCCCGTGCTGTGGACGCTGGGCTTCATGGTCACCTTCGTGATCGGCGGCATGACCGGCGTGCTGATGGCAGTGCCGGCGGCTGACTTCGTGCTGCACAACAGCCTGTTCCTGATTGCCCACTTCCACAACGTGATCATCGGCGGCGTGCTGTTCGGCTACCTGGCCGGCATTACCTACTGGTTCCCGAAGGCGTTCGGCTTCAAGCTGGACGAAGGCCTGGGCAAGTGCGCGTTCTGGTGCTGGATCATCGGCTTCTACCTGGCCTTCATGCCGCTGTACGCGCTGGGCTTCATGGGCATGACGCGCCGCCTGAACCATACCGACAACCCGGCGTGGAACCCGTACCTGTACGTGGCCGTGGTGGGTGCGCTGTTTGTCGGCCTCGGCATCGTGTTCCAGGTCCTGCAGATCATTGTCAGCGTGCGCCGCCGCAACGAACTGCGCGACGTCACCGGCGATCCCTGGGGTGGCCGTACCCTGGAGTGGGCAACTTCGTCGCCGCCGCCGTTCTACAACTTCGCGCACACCCCGGTGGTGCGTGACCTCGACGCCTTCGCCGACATGAAGGCACGCGGAGAGCTGCCGCAGATGCAGGCGCACTACGAGCAGATCCACATGCCGAAGAACACCGGCGCTGGCTTCTACATCGGTGCCTTCAGCCTGGCGCTCGGCTTCGCCCTGACCTGGCACATCTGGTGGCTGGCGGCGGTTGGCCTGGTGGGCATGATCGTCAGCTTCATCTTCCGCAGCAACGACGACCACATCGACTACTACGTGCCCGCACGTGAAGTCGAGGCGGTTGAGTCGAGCCATTTCCAGCGCATCGCGTCACAGGCCTGAATCGAATCATGACGACTGAAGCTCTACATCGTTATCCCGCGCATGCCGCCGACGCGGCGCATGCCCACTCGCACGACCACGCCCACCACGACACCAGCGCCAACACGGTGTTCGGTTTCTGGGTGTACCTGATGAGCGACTGCATCATCTTCGCCGGACTGTTCGCCGCTTTCGCGGTGCTGCGCGGTGAAGTGGCGGGCGGTCCCTCGGGCAAGGAACTGTTCGAACTGAACTACGTCCTGGTCGAGACCTTCCTGCTGTTGTTCAGCAGCCTGACCTCCGGCATGGCGATGATCGCGCTGCACAACGGCCAGCGCGCGCGCCTGCAGTTCTGGCTCGGCGTTACCTTCCTGCTGGGCGTGGCGTTCATCGGCATGGAAATCAACGAGTTCCATCACATGATCGCCGAAGGCGCGGGTCCGGAACGCAGCGCATTCCTGTCCTCCTTCTTCACGCTGGTGGGCACCCACGGCCTGCACGTGGCCAGCGGCCTGCTGTGGATGGCCGTGCTGATGTGGCAGATCTCCCGCAAGGGCCTGACCGCCACCATGACCAAGCGCCTGGCCTGCTTCGCGCTGTTCTGGCACTTTCTGGACATCGTCTGGATCGGCGTGTTCACCGTGGTCTACCTGATGGGAGCGATGTAATGGAACACAGCAACGTTTCTACCGCCGGCGCTCACGACGCGCACGGCACCACGTCCGCCGGCGCCAGCCACGGCAGCGTCAAGTCCTATGTGATCGGCTTCGTGCTGGCGGTGATCCTGACCGTCATCCCGTTCAAGCTGGTGATGGGCGGCACGCTGGAAGCCTCCACCACGCTGGCCGTGATCCTCGGCCTGGCCGTGGTGCAGATCGTTGTGCACCTGGTCTACTTCCTGCACCTGGACAGCTCCTCGGAGCAGCGCTGGAACGTGATGGCGCTGGCCTTCACCGCGCTGATCCTGCTGATCGTGGTGGCGGGCTCGCTGTGGATCATGCACAACATGAACAGCAATATGATGGTGCACTGAGCGATCTACGCATCAGCACTGACAAAGGCGGCCTCCGGGCCGCCTTTGTCGTGTGCGCCCGGCATGGGCGCGATCCTGGCGGGACGGTCCTGAATTGACCTATGCTGGTTGAGTGCGAAGGACAGCAGCAAGGATTGGCGAGCGCCGTTACCGCCGGCATCCTTGAGAGGAGGGATGTGCCATGAAGGAATCATCCATCAAGGTGGGCGTCATCACGGACCAGACGGGGCCACTCTCGTTCGCGGGCATTGCCAATGCAAACGTGGCCAGGATGGTGATCGATGACATCAATGCAACGGGTGGCTTGCTGGGGCGGCAGATAGATCTGTACCTTGAGGACAGTGCGACCACGGACAGCGTAGCGGAAGCCAAAGCTGCCAAGCTCATCCGGCAGGATCAGGTCGATGTGCTCTTCGGTGGCATTTATAGCTCCACGCGGCAGGCGATCAAGGGTCCTGCCGTAGTGAATGGCAAGAAGCTCTACATTTACCCGGAGCAATACGAGGGACAGGAGTGTGACCCGCTGATCTTCTGCACCGGTCCGGTACCAGCGCAGCAGGTTGAGCCTCTCATACCCTGGCTGATGCAGCAAACGGGGGCGAAGAAATTCTACCTGCCGTCAGCGGACTATATCTGGCCGCGCACGATGAACAAGAAGGTCCGTCAGGTTGTCACGGCCCACGGTGGCTCGATTGTCGGAGAGGAGTACTTTCCCCTCGATCACGCCGACTATGGCAAGACAATCGACCAGATCGCGTCCACTGGCACAGAGGTGGTATTCAATACCATCGTCCCTCCCGGGCTCACGCCGTTCCTCGAGCAGCTCTACCGCTCCGGTTTCACGCAGCGAGGCGGATACATAGTCTGCACGTACTTCGACGAGAACTTCCTGAACCTGGTGCCGGCCGCGCATGTGGAGGGCCTGTACAGTTGCCTCGACTACTACCAGAACGTCAGCGATGCCTTCAGCAAGACACTGATCGATCAGTACGACAAGCGCTATCCGGGCACTGCCAGGTTCACTGCCGGCAGTGCGTGTTCGGGCATGTACCGGGGCCTGAGGCTCTGGGAGGCTGCGGTCAAGGAGGCGGGCTCGCTGAAGCAGGAGGATGTCATCAAGGCGCTAGACCACGCAAGGATCGCTGAAGGGCCGGGTGGTCCGGCTGAAATGGTGCCCGGTCAGCATCACGTTCGCATGAACATGTACATCGCACAGGCAAGCAACGGCAGCTTCAGGATTGTCAAAAGCCTGGGGGTCGTCGATCCGAAGGAGTGCATGCAAGGCATAAGGTAGGCAATGCGAAGGGGCCGGGCCGAACCGCCCGGCGCGGACCCGCATGCCGCTGCCCTATGCCGCCGCGCGTGCCGGGGCGGTGTGATTAGCCGGTTCGCCGTGCTTGGGCGCCCCCGACTTCACCGCCACGCTCCGCCGCCCATCCACGCTGACCGGTACATCGCCCGCTATGGTCACGCGGCGTACTACGCGGTGCGCGTCGCCGTAGTCGTTGATCGCATAGTGCTGCGTGGCGCGGTTATCCCAGATCGCCACGTCGTTCGCGCGCCAGCGCCAGCGCACGGTGTTTTCCAGGCGATGCACGTGATCCTGCAGCACGGAAACCAGGTGCTGCGAATCGGACGATGAGTAGCCAAGCAGCTTCCTGACGAAATGCCCCAGCACCAGCGTGCGCTCGCCGGTCTCCGGATGCACGCGCACCACCGGGTGCTCGGTTTCGTAGATGGCGGAAGTGAACACTTCGCGATAGCGCCTGATGGCCTCGGTGCTGGCCGTATTGCGGGTGGCCGCGTAATCGTAGTCGTTGGTGTGGAGCGCCCAGAGCCGGTCGGCCAGTTCGCGCAGTGCCTCCGGCAGATCCAGGTAGGCCGTTGCCGTATTGGCCCACACGGTGTCGCCACCAGCCTCCGGAATGACCACGCCGCGCAGCACGGAGACCTGCGGGTAGGCCAGGTCGAATGTCACATCGGTATGCCAGGAGTTGGCACGGCCGCCGTGCCCGGAATCGAGTTCGAGCAGGAACCGCGTGCCGTCGCGCGAGGGCACGGTAGGGTGGGGAACCGGTGTGCCGAACAGGCTGGCGAAGCCTTCCTGCGCGGCATCGTCGAGGTGGTCCTGGCCGCGGAAGAACAGCACCTTGTGGCGCAACAGCGCTGCGCGCACGGCGCCGAAGGTGGCGGCATCGAGGTCCGGCGCCAGCTTTAGCCCGCGGATCTCGGCGCCGATGCGCCCCGCTACCGGGTGGATGTCTAGCGTGACTTGGGCTGCGGTTTGCTGCTGGGTCATCTGGGATTCTCCTGTGGGTGGCAATAAAGGGCGCATTTGAGTGCGCGATCAAGTGTGCGAATCAGATCGCGAACCGGATATGCGGCGGCAGCCCGCCGCCGGCGTCGGGATCCGGCAGGCGCCGGATGGGCGCTTCGGCCAGGTCGGCCGGGCGCCCGGTGAATTCCTGCAGCACATCGTCCTTGACCCGCGCGAAGGACAGTGCCGCGCGGTCGCGCGGATGCGCCAGCGGCACCGGCAGGATGCGGCGGATGCGGCCGGGGCGCGGCTCCATCACCACCACGCGGTCGCCCAGGTAGATGGCTTCCTCCACATCGTGCGTGACCAGGATCATGGTGATGCCCTCGGCCTGCCAGATGCGGTGCAGCTCCTGTTGCAGGTAGGCGCGGGTCAGCGCATCGAGCGCGCCGAAGGGTTCGTCCAGCAGCAGGATCTCCGGGCGCGTTACCAGCGCGCGGGCGATGGCCACGCGCTGCGACATGCCGCCTGAGAGCTGGTGCGGAAACGCGGTCTCGAAGCCGGCCAGGCCGACCAGCCCGATATGCTCGCGCACGGTGCGGCGTTTCCCGGTCTCGGTCAGGTCGGCGTTGAGCAGCGCCATGCGGATGTTCTGCTCCACCGTCAGCCAGGGAAACAGCCGGTGCTCCTGGAACACGATGCCGCGGTCCAGGCTGGTGCCGGCCACGCGCTTGCCGTCGAGCAGGATCTCGCCTTTGTAGTCCTCCTCCAGGCCCACCACCAGCCGCAGCAGCGTGGATTTGCCGCAGCCGCTGGCGCCGACGATGCTGACGAACTCGCCGGGCGCAATCGAGAGGGTGATGTCTTCCAGTACGGGCAAGGGCTCGCCCTTGACTTCATATTGCTTGCGCAGGTGCTCGATGCTGAGCGTGCCGGCATGGGCCATGAGCGGGTTTCTCCAGTGAGTTGTTGGGAGAGCCGGCGATTCAGAACGCGGCGACGGAGCGGCCGCGCCATGCCAGCAGGCGGCTTTCGATACGGCTGGCGATCCAGTTCAGCGTGAAGCCGACCAGCCCGACCACGATCACGCCGAAGATCACCAGGTCCATCCAGAAATTCTCGCGGCCATCGGTCATGGTATTGCCGATGCCTTTGCCGGAGACCAGCATGTACTCGGCGCCGAGCGTGGCCAGCCATGCGTAGATCAGGGCCAGGTGGATGCCGGCAAAAATCGACGGCGAGGCCGACGGCAGCACCACGCGCAGCAGCACCTGCCAGCGCGAGTACTTCAGCACGCGGGCCACTTCCAGCAGGTCAGCGGGTACGCCGCGAATGCCTTCGAAGGTATTGAGCACCACGGGGAAGAACGCCGCCAGCGACAGGAACACCACCTTGGCGGTGTCGCCCAGGCCGAACCACACCGAGATCAGCGGAATCCACGCAAACAGCGAGATCTGCTTGATGGTGTGGAAGGTCGGGCCGAACAATTGCTCGAACAGCCGCGACAGCCCCAGCGCGGTGCCGAATACCAGGCCCACGCTGGCGCCGAGCGCGAAGCCCGCCAGGTCGCGCCACAGGCTGGCGGAGAGCGCCACGAAGACGGCGCCGCTGCGCACCTGCTCCACCGCCGTGTCCCAGACCTTGGAGACCGGCACCAGCAGCGGCGAGGTGCTCCAGCCGAAACGCACCGCGGCCCACCAGAGGACGATCAGCGCGACCGGCAGGACCCAGCCGCGCAGCGCGCGAGGCATGCGCACAGGACGTGCGCTGGCGGATCGGGTGGTCGGCGTCGTGATTGCATTGGCCATCTTGGTTTCCTTGTATTGCAGCGATCAAAGGCCCGGCTTGCGCCAGCGCAGCACCGCGCGCTCGGCCAGCGCCAGCAGCTTGTCCAGCGCGAACCCGACCGCGCCCACCACGATCACCGCGGCGATCACCATATCGAGCTGGAACAGTTGCCTGCCATAAACGATCATGTAGCCGAGCCCTTCGGATGACGCGAGCAGCTCCACCACCACCAGCGCCAGCCAGGCGTGCGTCAGCCCATAGCGGATGCCATTCCAGACCGGCGCGGCCGCGGCGGGAAACACCACCCGCGACAGCAGTTGCCAGCGCGTGAACTTCAGCACCCGCGCCACTTCGATATAGCGCGTGGGCACGTTCTGGATGCCCTTGTAGGTATTGAGCGCGATTGGCACCAGCGATGCCTTGGCGATCAGGATGATCTTGAGCGCTTCGTCGATGCCTACCAGCAGCATCAGCAGCGGCAGCCAGCCCAGCACGGGCACCTGGCTGAAGGCCTTGAAGGTGGGATAGACGTAATCGCGGAAGCCGGGCGACAGGCCCATCGCCACGCCCAGCGCCAGCCCGCCGGCCAGGCCCAGGGCAAAGCCGCCCGCCACCCGCAGCGCGCTGACGGCCAGGTTGGCCTGCAGCTCGCCGCTCTGGTACAGCTCGGCGAGCGTGTGCCAGACAGCGTCGGGCGCGGGCAGGACCTGCGGCGGGATCCATGCGAAGTGTGCCGCCACGTACCAGGCCAGCAGCAGCGCCAGCGGCACCGGCCAGGCCAGCAGCCAGGCGGCGTGATGCAGGCCGGGGCGCCAGTTGCGTTGCGCCTTGCCGCCGTGCTCGGGCGCTGCCCCGGCGGAAGCAGGCCGGGGCAGCGCAAGGGAATCGTTGGCGGCCATCGCGTCAGGCTCCGAGAATCTTGCCGTTCGGCTGGTAGACCGGCCAGTAGCTTTGCAGGCTCAGGTCGTTCAGCGCGTTCCTGAGGAAGCTCGTATCGATCCACTGGTCGACATCGAACCTGGCGCGCGACAGGCGCAGGCGGTAGGCCTGCTCGGTGGCATCCTTGTAGCGGCTGACTAGGAAGGGGTCGAAGTTCGGATTCAGCCGCACACGCAGCGGTTCGCCTTCATAGTCTTCCTTCCAGTGCTCGTAAGGGGTGCCGGCGCGCGCCCAGGCGCGCAGCACGTCTTCGCGGTTCTTCTCGTCGGAGGCCCAGCGCGCGGCCTGCACCGCCGCCTTGACGAGCTGCTGGGTGGCTTCCGGATACTTGCTGGCGAAGGCGTCGGTCACCAGCACATGGCTCTGGCGCGTGTAGATTGGCGACTGGTTCTTGCTGGAGTAAAGGATGCGCACCGCGCCCTTGTCGCGCAGGCGCAGGATGTCCATCGCGCCGATGGCGCCGTCGATATCGCGTGTCGTCAGCGCGGCCAGGTAGCCGGCGGTGTCCAGGTTCAGCAGCCGCAGGTCTTTCTCGGCGAGGCCGTTGGCCTCAAGCAGGCGCAATGCCGGCAGATGCATGTTGGTGCCCTTGAACAGCGACACGCGCTTGCCGCGCAGGTCCGCCACCGTCTTGAGCGGGGAGTCGGGCGGCACGCCGATATAGATATTGGTGCGCACGCCCGTGGCCAGCACCAGCCGTGTCTTGAGGCCCGCAGCGCGCGCCACGATGGCGGGCAGGTCGCCCTGCATGGCGAAGTCGAGCTGATTGGTGCTGATGGCCTCGTTTACGGCCGGGCCCGCGCCTTTGAAGAAGAGCCATTCGATACGCGTGCCCGAGGGCTTGAACGCTTCCTCCAGCCATCCGCGCGCGTGGGCGATCGCCATCGAACTACCCGCGAAACTCGGTGGCGTCCCGGTGGCCGGCTGCGCCACGCCGATGCGGATCACGTCGGGCCTGGCGGCGCCGCTGGCGCTGAATGCGCTCAGCGGGCTGGCTGAGGCGGCGGCACCCAGGCTGGATACGGCAAGGCGTTTGAGAAGGGTTCGTCGCGTGAATGCCATCTTGGCTGTATCCCTATGCAAAGCGGTGAAGAATGAATCGACGGCTCTCAAGATACGCGGCGTTGCCGGCGCGGCAGAAGGAATGTTTTTGGCCTTGGTTATGGGCTGCGCGCATATGCGCCGCAGGTGGCAATGCTTGAGCCGGCACGCATAAGGGCATGCGTTTTCCTTCGTTCCGCGAGGCAGCGGGGTGGCATAGAGTGCGCCATTTTCGATACGCGACCTTGGCGAGCCCATGACGAACAAGAACGAGAAGAACGCGCAGCCGCAATCCGGCCGGCGCCGTTTCCTGCGCCAGGGTGCAGGACTGGGCGGCGTGGCGCTTGGCGCTGGTGCCCTGGCCGCGGGTGCGCCAGCCACGGCGCGTGCCGAAGCCCTGACGGTGCCGCCGTGGACGCGCGCGCCCGGCGAGCCGGTGCTGTGGCGCGCCTACGGCCGGCCCGCCGAGTTCGAGAAGAACGTGATCCGGCGCAACCGTGGCGCCGCGCCGATGCCCGGCGCCAACTCCTCGATGACGCCGCTGCAAGACCTGCGCGGCATCATCACGCCCACGGGCCTGGTATTCGAGCGCCACCACGCCGGCATCCCGCTGATCGATCCGGCCCTGCACCGGCTGGCCGTGCATGGGCTGGTGGATCGTCCGCGCATCTTCACCATGGACGACCTGGTGCGGCTGCCATCGGTGTCGCGCATTCACTTTCTCGAATGCTCCGGCAATACCGGGCGCGAATGGCGCGCGCCGAGCGCCACTTCGGTACAGATCAGCCACGGCTTGCTGTCGTGCTGCGAGTGGACCGGCGTGCCGCTCTCCGTCGTGCTGGAAGAGGTGGGCGTGCATCCGGAAGCGGCCTGGGTGCTGGCGGAGGGCGCCGATTCCGCGGCGATGACGCGCAGCGTGCCGATGGCCAAGGCGCTGGAGGACGCGCTGCTCGTCTACGCGCAGAACGGCGAGATGCTGCGGCCCGAGCACGGCTATCCGCTGCGGCTGTTCCTGCCGGGCTTTGAAGGCAATATGAGCATCAAGTGGCTGCGCCGCCTCAAGCTCGGGCGCGAGCCGTTCATGACGCGCGAGGAAACCGCCAAGTACACCGACTCGCTGCCCGACGGTAGCGCGCGCCAGTTCACCTTCCTGATGGACGTGAAATCGGTGATCACGTTTCCCGCGCCGGATCACGTGCTGCGCGACAGGGGCTTCCATGAAATCGCCGGGCTCGCGTGGTCCGGCCATGGCCGCATCAGGCGCGTGGACGTATCCGTGGACGGCGGCCGCGGCTGGCGCGAGGCAAAGCTGCAGGCTCCCGTGCTCGACCGTGCGCTCACGCGTTTCCGGCTGTCGTGGCGCTGGGATGGCGGCCCCGCGGTGCTGCAAAGCCGCGCCATCGACGAGGCCGGCAATGTGCAGCCCTTGCCGGATCAACTGGTGGCCGCGCGCGGCTACGAGTCCACTTATCACTACAACGCCATCCAGGCATGGCGCGTGGGCGCCGACGGGAGGATTGCCAATGCGCGCGCCTGACACTCTCCGTAGATCCCTTGGTGCTGTCCTGCTGGCGATGGCCGCGGTGTGCCCGCGGGCACAGGCGCAGACCTATGGCCTGGGCCTGCTGGCCAGCGAGCGCGATCTCGCCGCATGGAATATCGACGTCACGCCCGATGGCGCCGGCCTGCCGCCGGGCAGTGGCAGCGTGGCGCGCGGCAAACAGGTCTACGAAAACCTATGCGCCGCGTGCCACGGCATCAAGGGCGAAGGGAAACCAGCCGATGCGCTGGTGGGCGGGCAGGGGAGCCTGAAGAGCGCACACGCGAATGGCAAGCCGGCGCTCAAGACCATCGGCAGCTTCTGGCCGTATGCGACCACGGTGTTCGATTTCATCAATCGCGCAATGCCTTACAACGCGCCGCAGAGCCTGAAAGCGGACGAGGTTTATGCGGTCACGGCCTACCTGCTGCATCTGAACGGCATTGTGCCCGCGCAGGCTGTGCTCGATGCGCGGACCCTGCCGCAGGTGCGGATGCCGAACCGCGATGGCTTCGTTGCCGACGGCCGGCCCGACACCGCCAACGTGCCGTGCCGCAACGCCTGTGCGGCGCGACCCTGAGCCCAATGTAAAGACATGGATATGCGTTAAACGGATAAGCGGCAGCGATTTCATTCGTTGACCGCTTCAGGCCCGGATCTCTACAGTGCAAAGCTTGAGAACGAGCGGTGCAGGGCCCGGCTTTTGCCGGAAACGGCATCGCACCTGGATCCGATATCGAATCCGCACTTTAGGTCTTCCGCTTTAGGTCCCCCGCTTAAGAGCCTGTCATGACGATTGGAACCCGCACGGCCTCATTCACGCTTGCTGTCGCCCCCGCCGTTTCAGCCGCTGCTTCCGGCAGCGCCGCTTTCGAGATCCGTCGCTTCGATGCGCCGCTCGGCGCGGAGATCATCGGCCTGGACTTGTCCGAGCCGCTGTCCGCGGAAGACTTCGCGCGCATCCATCGTGCCCATCTCGACTATCACGTGGTGGTGTTCCGCGACCAGCGCATCACGCCGGAACAGCAGATCGCCTTCAGCCGCCGCTTCGGGCCGTTGCAGATCCATGTGCTGCATCAGTTCCAGCTCGCCGGTCATCCCGAGATACTGATCGTCTCGAATGTGCTCAAGGACGGCAAGCCGATCGGCCTGGGCGACGCCGGGCATTTCTGGCATTCCGATCTCTCGTACAAGGAAAAGCCCAGCCTGGGCTCGCTGCTGCATGCGCAGGAGCTTCCGGCCGAGGGCGGCGATACGCTGTTCGCCAACATGCACCTGGCCTGGGAGACGCTGCCCGGGCACCTGAAGACCGCGGTGGAAGGGCGCAATGCCGAGCACACCTACCTGGCCAGGTACGCCGAGTTGCAGCAGCGCAGCCCGTGGCGTCCCAACCTGACGCCCGAACAGATCGCGCAGGTGGCGCCGGTGCTGCAGCCGGTGGTGCGCACGCATCCGGAGACCGGCCGCCGCGCGCTGTTCGTCAGCGAGCATTTCACCACGCGCATCGCCGGGCTGCCCGAGGATGAAAGCCGTGACCTGCTGGCGCAACTGTTCGCGCACAGCGTGAAGCCGGAACATATCTATCGCCACGCATGGCAGGAGCACGACCTGGTGTTCTGGGACAACCGCTCGCTGCTGCACCTGGCCGCAGGCTGCCCGGAATCGCTGCGCCGCGTGATGTATCGCACCACGATCGAGGGCGACCTGCCGGGCTGACCGGCACGCGCGTCTGGATCATCCTGTCCCATACCGAATCCACTGAATCCACCGGAGTTCCGCATGTCCCTGCTTCGTTCCCGTCTCTTCTCCGCCCGCTGGCCGCGTGGCGCCGTCGCGCTCGCGCTGGCTGCCGGCATGGCGATGTCCGGCGTGGCCCGTGCGGAAGGGAAGATCCGCATCGCCGAGCAGTTCGGCGTGGTCTACCTGCTGCTCAACGTGGCGCGCGACCAGCAACTGATCGAGAAGCATGGCAGGCAGCAGGGCGTCGACGTCAAGGTGGAATGGACGCAGTTGTCCGGCGGCGCGGCCGTCAACGATGCGCTGCTGTCCGGCGCGATCGATATCGCCGGCGCCGGCGTGGGGCCCTTGCTGACGATGTGGGATCGCACGCACGGCAAGCAGAATGTGAAGGGCGTGGCGTCGCTGGGCAATTTCCCGTACTACCTGGTCAGCAATAATCCCAAGGTCAAGACCATTGCCGATTTCACCGACAAGGACCGCATCGCGCTGCCCGCGGTGTCGGTATCGGTGCAGTCGCGCGTGCTGCAGCTTGCCGCCGCCAGGCAGTGGGGCGACAAGGAATTCAACCGCCTGGACAAGTGGACCGTGGCGGTGCCGCATCCGGATGCGGCCGCGGCCATCATCGCCGGCGGCACCGAGATCAGCGGCCACTTCGGCAACCCGCCGTTCCAGGAGCAGGAACTGGCCGGCAACCCCAATGCGCGCATTGTGCTGAACTCGTATGACGTGCTGGGCGGCCCCAGTTCGGCCACGGTGCTGTACGCCACCGAGAAATTCCACAATGACAATCCCAAGACCTACCGCGCCTTTGTCGATGCGCTGGCGGACGCGGCCCGGTTCGCCACCGCGAACCCGGAAGCGGCGGCCGACCTGTATATCCGCGTGAACAAAGCCAGGATCGACCGCGCGCTGCTGGTCAAGATCCTGAAGAACCCGCAGGTGCAGTTCAAGGTCACGCCGCAGAACACGTTCGCGCTGGCCGAGTTCATGCACCGGGTGGGCGCCATCCGCAACCAGCCGAAATCCTGGCAGGACTATTTCTTCCAGGACCCGGCCACTGCCCAGGGTAGCTGACATGGCCGCGCAGCCTTCCCCGCTACGCGTGGTTTCCGCGCACCCCGCCGCGGCCGCGCCGCTGTTGCAGGTCGACGGCGTTTCGCTGGAGTACCGCACCCGCGAGCGCGTGGTGCGGGCCACCCACCAGGTCAGCTTTGATGTCCATGCCGCCGATCGCTTTGTGCTGCTAGGCCCTTCGGGCTGCGGCAAGTCGACCCTGCTCAAGGCGGTGGCGGGCTTCGTGCCGCCGTGCGAGGGCGAGATCCGGCTGGAGGGCGTGCCCGTCAGCGCGCCCGGTCCCGACCGCATCGTGGTGTTCCAGGAGTTCGACCAGTTACCGCCCTGGAAGACGGTGCGGCAGAACGTGATGTTCCCGCTGGTGCGCTCACGCGGCATGTCACGGCGCGAGGCCTCGGCATGCGCGCTGCATTTTCTCGACAAGGTCGGGCTGGCGAACTTCGCCGACGCCTATCCGCACACCTTGTCCGGCGGCATGAAACAGCGCGTGGCGATTGCCCGCGCGCTGGCGATGCGGCCCAAGGTGCTGCTGATGGACGAGCCCTTTGCCGCGCTCGACGCGTTGACGCGGCGGCGCATGCAGGAGGAATTGCTGGCGCTGTGGAACGACGCCGCCTTCACGCTGCTCTTCGTCACGCATTCGATCGAGGAAGCGCTGGTGGTCGGCAGCCGCATCCTGCTGCTGTCTCCACATCCGGGGCGCGTGCGCGCCGAACTCAACAGCCACCAGTACGACCTGGCCAGCCAGGGCGGGGCGGAGTTCCAGGCTACCGCGCAACGCATCCATCATCTGCTGTTCGACGAGCCGCCGCACGCCGCGCCGTCGCCGGCACGCTCCGCGCAGGCACGCTGAGCCCCTGCCAGGATCGACCATGAGCACAAGCACGTCATCTTTTTCCGCCACCACGGTGGTCCGCGCCGAATACGAGCGCAAGCTCGAGCCCTTCACCGCCTTGCCGGTGGCGCGCGCCTTGCCCTGGCCGCAACGCCTGTGGCAGCAAGGCTGGCTGCGCAAGGCGCTGATCCTGGTGGTGCTGGCCTGCCTGTGGGAAATCATCGCGCGCGTGCAGGACAACGACCTGCTGTTGCCGGGCTTTCTCGCCACCGCGCGCGCCATTGCCGAAGGCATCGGCAATGGCGAGCTGCTGACCAAGGCGGGCATCTCCATATCGGTGCTGCTGCAAGGCTACGCCGGCGGCATCGTGCTGGTCTTCGTGCTGACCACGCTGGCGGTCTCGACCGAACTGGGGCGCGATGTGCTGGACACGCTCACCTCCATGTTCAACCCGCTGCCGGCCATCGCGCTGCTGCCGCTGGCGCTGCTGTGGTTCGGGCTGGGCGGCAAGAGCCTGGTGTTCGTGCTGGTGCATTCGGTGCTGTGGCCGCTGGCGCTGAACACCTATGCGGGCTTTCGCGGGGTACCCGACACACTGCGCATGGCCGGGCGCAACTACGGGCTGCGCGGCTTGCGCTATGTGCTGCTGATCCTGGTGCCGGCCGCGCTGCCCGCCATCCTGTCCGGTCTGAAGATCGGCTGGGCCTTCGCCTGGCGCACGCTGATCGCGGCCGAGCTGGTGTTTGGCGCGTCGTCGGGCAAGGGCGGGCTGGGCTGGTACATCTTCCAGAACCGCAACGAGCTGTACACCGACCGCGTGTTCGCCGGCCTGGCCATGGTGATCCTGATCGGCCTGCTGGTGGAGAACCTGGAGTTCAAGACGCTGGAACGCGTGACCGTGCGCCGCTGGGGCATGCAGCACTGAGTTGCGCATGGCCGGGCCGATAGTGCGGCTTACGGCACGCGCATCACACTTCAGGCAACGCTACAGGCAACCGGGGCCGTTCAGCCTGGCTTGGGTTCCTCTTGAGGCCGCAGTGGCCGGTCGCTCAATCCCAGCCGCTCGAGCACGCGTCCGGCGGCATTCGCCACGCTGTCGCCGTGCGGGGGCATCACCAGGTGCGCCGCCTCGCGATAGAGCGGATCGCGTACCTGATAAAGGGCTTCCAGCGTGGCGCGCGGGTTGGGGCCTTGCAGCAGCGGGCGGTTGCGGCCGCGCCGGGTGCGCTGCCACAGCTCGGCGGGTGAAGCGCTCAGGTAGATGACGTAGCCGCGCGAGCGCAGCATCTCGCGGTTTTCCGGGCGCAGCACGGCGCCGCCGCCGGTGGCCAGCACGATGCCTTTACGCTGGGTCAGCTCGTCGAGCGTGCGGGTTTCGCGCTGGCGGAAGCCTTCCTCGCCTTCCAGCTCGAAGATGGTGGGAATGCGCACGCCGCAACGCGCCTCGATTTCGTGATCCGTATCGAAAAAAGGCAGCCCCAGCCGGCGCGCCACCGTCCGGCCAATGGTGGTCTTACCGGCGCCCATGAAGCCGATGAAGAAGAGGTTTTCGAAGTCCAAGTGTGGGGGGAGCCAGCCGCAGGCTCCGGATTCGGTCTTCTCTACGTTAGCACGAGATGGGCGCCGCTCAAAACGGCACGGTGTTCCGATGGTTCGGCGGCTTCGGTACAAGGGGCTTCACAGACCGAGCAGCTGCCGCGCCTGCGCGGGCGTGGCCACGGCGCGGCCGTGCTCCGTGCACAGCTGTGCCACCCGGCCGACCAGTTGCGCATTGCTGGCGGCCAGCGTGTCCTTGTCCCAGCGCACGTTGTCCTCCAGGCCGGTGCGGCAGTGGCCGCCGAGCTGCAGCGTCCAGTGGTTGACTTCCAGCTGGTGGCGGCCGATGCCCGCCGCGGTCCAGGTCGCGCCGGGCAGCACCTTCTTCAGTTGCTCCACCTGGAATTCCAGGATCTCCTTGCGCGCCGGCAGCGCGTTCTTGATACCGAACACGAACTGCACATGCACGGGGGGCAGCATCAACCCTTCCCTGACCAGGTCCAACGTGTTGTAGAGCATCGCCAGGTCGAAAATCTCGATCTCGGGCTTGATGTGGTAATCGCGCATGGCCTTGGCCAGCGCGCGCACGAAGTCGGGCGGGTTCTCGTAGACCGTGGTGGGGAAGTTGACCGAGCCGGTGGCCAGCGAGGCCATGTCGGGGCGCAGGTCGAGCATGGCGCCGCGCTGCTCCATGGCGCGTCCGCGCCCGCCGGTGGAGAACTGCACGATCATGCCGGGGCAGTGCTTGCGGATGCCGTCCTGCAATTGCGCGAAACGCGTGGGGTCCGAACTGGAGTTCCCGGCTTCGTCGCGCACGTGCAGGTGGACCAGCGTCGCGCCAGCCTCGAAGCTCTCGTGTGTGCTCTCGATCTGTTCGGCAACGGAGATGGGGATGGCGGGATTGTCTTTCTTGCGGGGGACCGAGCCGGTGATGGCCACCGAGATGATGCAGGGATCTTGCATTTGAAACTCCAGGGAACGATTGCGGTGCCCGCCTCAGGCGGGCCGGGCCTTGTGGTTGCGGCTGGCCAGGGCGTGCGCCGCCATGCGCAGCGCGGCGTTGGCCGCGCCGAAGCCGAGGTAGCCGTCGCGCTGCACCAGCTCGAAGAAAAAGCGGTCGTGGAAGGGCTCGGTGTAGGCGTGCAGGAATTCGCCGCCGGCATCCTTGTCGTAGAGCAGTTGCTGCCGGCGCAGGCGTTCCAGCAGCGCGTCGTCCAGCCCGAGCCGCGCGCCGACATCGTCGTAGTAGTTGTCGGGCACATGGAGCATGGCGGCCTCGGCGGGAACGATCCGCTCCAGCGTGGCGCTCAGGCCGGGCGTACGGAAGGCAATGTGGTGGATGCCCGAGCCGGCATAGGCGGTGATGAACCTGCCGGTGGCCGTGCGGCTGCTTTCCGAGACGTTGAGCGGAATCCGGATGTTCTGCTCCGGGCTGACCATGGCGCGGCTTTTCACCAGGCCGTACGGATCGGCGATCTCGTGCAGGGCCTCGGCCTGCAGGCCGAACACCGTCTTGTAGAACAATACGAAGCTGTCGAGCCGGTGCGGCGGCAGGGCCTGGGCGATATGGTCGATGGCCGTGAGGCCCGCGCCCGTGTCGTCGGCGCAGCCGGGTTCCAGCACGAAGTCGCTCTCGTAGATGCTGCGGTCCGAGTCCTTCTCGTCGATCAGGTAGAACAGCATGCCGTCCGGCGCGCGCACCGCGGGAATGCTGCGCTCGTCCGGGCCGATGCGCTCGTGCCATTCCTTGCACAGCAAGGCACGTGCACGCGAGACGGCGCGCTGGGCGTCGTCCACCTTCAGCCCGAGCGCGCAGACGGAAGGCCCGTGAAGCTGGAAGTGCTCCGCGGCGGCGCTGTCCTGCTCGGCGTTGAGGATGATATTGACGCCGCCCTGGCGGTACAGGTCCACGGTCTTGGAGCGGTGGCGGCCGGCGTGGCTGAAGCCCAGCGAACGCAGCCGCGCGCCCAGTTCCCGTCCGGCTACGTAATCCACCGCGAACTCCAGGAAGTCGACGCCGCCGAAATGCGGCGCGGCTGGCAGGGCGGGGCCCCCGGATTCGGATTCGAGCCAGATCAGAGAGCGCAGCCCATCCTGCGCGGTCAGGCGCGCGGGCGCCGCGCGGAATTCGTCGTTGAAGATCTCCAGCGACAGCGGTCCGCGATAACCCGCGCCGATGGTCGCGCGCGCAAACTCGGTCACGGCGAGATCGCCCTGGCCGGGAAAGTTGCGATAGTGCCGGCTCCACGACAGCACGTCCATGCTCATGCGGGGCGCATCGGCCAGTTGCACGAAGAACAGCTTCTCCGCCGGCACCTCGTCGATGCCTTCCAGCGTGTCGCCCAGCGAGAGCGTGTGGAAGCTGTCCAGGATCAGGCCCAGCGCGGGGTGGTCGGCCTGCCGCACGATGTTCCACGCCTGCCGCCACAGCCTGGTGTGGCGGGCCCAGGCCAGCGCCTCGAAGCCCACCAGGAGCCCGCGCTTCGCCGCGGCCTCGGCCATGGCGCGCAGGTCGGCGGCGGCACGCGCGGGATCGTCGATGGCGATGCCCTGCACATTGCTGCAGACCAGCACCATGCGCGCGCCCAGCTCCTCCATCACGTCGAACTTGCGTTCGGCGCGCGCCATGTTGCGGGCGCGGAATTCGTCGGGCATCGCCTCGAAATCGCGGAAGGGCTGGTACAGCGGGATGTCCAGGCCGAGGTCGGCCGCGATGCGGCGCACATCGGCAGGGGAGCCATCGAAATTCAACAGGTCGTTCTCGAAGATTTCGACGCCGTCGAAACCGGCCGCGGCGGCAGCTTCCAGTTTTTCCGGCAAGGTGCCGGACAGCGATACGGTGGCGATCGATTTCGGATGGCGCCAGGGTGCGGTTTGCATGTCAGATCCTGCGTGCTTCGTGTAGGGGAAGGTTAGGACCGATCTGACGCAGCAACAAGCGCAATCCGCGCGCATACGTGCGATAATCGCGCCATTGAGGGCGACTGGCGCTCGGAACTAGGGTTATCGCTATGGATAAAGAACCGCTGAACCGGCGTGACTGGATTGCCGGACTGGAAAAGGGCCTGGCCATCCTGGAGGCCTTCGATAACGACCATCCGCGCCTGACGCCGACGCAGGCGGCCCAGCTGACGGGCCTCACACGTACCGCGGCACGACGTTACCTGCTCACGCTGGAACACCTGGGCTATACCACCAGCGACGGCACGCTGTTCAGTCTGACCCCGCGCGTGCTCAAGGTGGGCTGGTCCTATTTCGACTCGGCGCGCCTGCCGCGCACGGTGCAGCCTTTCCTGCAGCAGATAACGGCGGCGGTCGGCGAGCCGGCATACCTGAGCGTGCTGGATGCATGGGAACTGGTGTTTATCTGCCGCACTGGTACGAGCCGGGTGATGAATACGGGCTTTGTGCTGGGCGCGCGCGTGCCGGCGCCGCTGGCTTCCGCCGGCGTGATGATGCTGGCCTCGGAGCCTGAGGATAAGGTCAAGGCGTGGCTGGAAGGCGTCGCGCTCACGCCGTACACGCCGTACACGATCATGCAGCAGGACCGGCTGCTGGCCGAGATCAGGAAGGCGGGCGCGCAGGGTTTCGCGCTGGTCGAGCAGCAGTTGCAGATCGGCGTGCGGGGGGTGGCGGTGCCGCTGCGGGATCGCCATGGGAAAGTGATCGCCGCGCTAAGCGTGAATATGCAGATCGGGGAGGAGAGCGCGGAGCAGGCGTTGGAGCGGGTGCTGCAGGTGCTCCAGGATACGGCGATATCGGTGATGAGGGTGTTGTGATCAACCAGGCGCGCTGCAGGAGGGACACGTTGGATGTTTGATGCGGCGCGTTCCACTCATTCCCCGCCATCCCCCAACGCCGTCGCCAGCGCATGCGGCCCTTGCGTAAGCTGCGCTTTCAAAAAATCGATGCACACCCGCATCTTGGCCGAGCCCGAAGCCCGCGCGGTCGTCACCGCCCACACATCGGCCGGTTGCCGGTAAGCCGGCAGGACCCGCACCAGCGCACCGCTGCGGATGCTTGCAGCCACGTCCCACACCGAGGCCATGATGACGCCGTAGCCTTAGTGCGCCCACTGCCGCACGATGTCGCTGTGGTTGGATGCCATCGGCCCCGCGACCTTGACCGTTTCCAGCCCGTCCGGCCCCGATAGCCGCCATACGCCAAAACGCTGGTCGCGGTCGCGGAAGGGCAGGCAATCGTGTTGCGCGAGTTCCCCCAGCACCCTGGGCTGGCCGCGCCGTGCCAGGTAGGCGGGGGCGGCGCACAGGATGCGGCTGCCGGTGGCGATCTTGTGCGCGATCAGGTGGGGCTCCTGGACTTCACCCACGCGGATGTCGAGGTCGAAGTTCTCGGCGATCAGGTCGACCCGGCGGTCCATCAGTTCCAGCCAGACTTCGAGCGCGGGATAGCGCTGGCGCAGCAGGGACAGCGCCGGGCAGAGATGGTCGCGCCCCAGCCGCAGGCTGGTGCTGATGCGCAGCAAGCCGCGCGGCTCGCCACCGGCGCCGCCCACCGCTTCCAGCATGCCCTCGACGTCGTCGAGGATCTTCTGTGCCCACAGGAATGCCGCTTCGCCGTCGGCAGTGACGCTGACGCGGCGCGTGGTGCGGTGGAAGAGCTTGACGCCGAGCATGGTTTCCAGCGTGGCGATGCGCTTGCTGACGTGGGCGGCGGACAGGCCCATCTCGTTGGCGCCGGCGATGAAGCTGGCGCGCCGCGCCACGGTGCAGAACAGGCGCAGATCCCGGAGGAAGGGATCATTGTTCGCTGCCTGGACATTGTGAGTTTCCATGACGCCTGATTATCGTATCGACGTATAACAGTACGCTGTGCTTGTGGCCATTGTCCAGACGGCTGGACGCCACTCTGATCCCCCAACGGCACAGCAATATGACGAAGCTCAGAATTGGAATTGCCGGCGCAGGCCTGATCGGCCGGCGCCATTTGGAACTGGTGCAAGCCAGTCCGGACTGCGAACCGGCCGCCATTGCGGACCCCGCGCCGGCGGCGGCCGATGTGGCGCGCGCCGCGGGCGTGCCTTTGTACGCTTCGCTCGATGCGCTTCTTGCGGCGCGGCGGCTCGACGGCGTGATCATCGCCACGCCCAATCACCTGCATGTGCAAGATGCGCTGGCCTGCGTGCGCGCTGGCGTGCCGGCGCTGATCGAGAAGCCCGTGGCACATAGCCTGGAGGAGGGCACGCGGCTGCGCCAGGTGGCCGACGCGGCGGGCGCAACGCTGCTGGTCGGGCATCACCGCGCGCACAGTCCGCTGCTGGCCCGCGCGCTCGAGATCGTGCGGGAAGGCGTGCTGGGCACGCCGGTCGCCGTGGTCGGTAGCGCGATGTTCTGCAAGCCGGACGCATACTTCGAGGCGGCCTGGCGCCGCGAGCCCGGCGGCGGCCCGATCCTGATCAACATGATTCACGAGATCGGCAACCTGCGCAGCCTGTGCGGCGAGATCGTAGCCGTGCAGGCGATGGCCTCGAGCGCCACGCGGCACTACCCGGTCGAGGATACGGTGGCTATCAGCCTGCGCTTTGCCAACGGTGCGCTTGGCACGTTCATGCTGTCCGACTGCGCGGCTTCGGCGCGCAGTTGGGAGCAGACTTCGCGCGAGAACGAGGTCTACGCCAGTTATCCGGACGAGGACTGCTACCTGATCGCCGGCACGCACGGATCGCTGGCCGTGCCGACCATGCGCCTCAAGACCTACGCGCGAGACGAGGACCGCTCATGGTTAAAACCGTTCCAGGCCAGCGTGGCCGGACTGGTGCGCGAGGACCCGCTCGAACGGCAGCTCGCGCATTTCTGCGACGTGATCCGCGGCACCGCAAAGCCTCTTGTCACCGTGCAGGATGGGCTGCAGAATCTGCGCGTCACCGAGGCCATCGCCGAGGCTGCGCGTACAGGCCGCATCGTCGGAACAGTGGACGCCTGAGCAGGGCATCCGCCAGGAAGGCGGCAACGATCAAACAACCGTCAAGAACACCAGGAAAGAGGAAACAACATGCCATCCGTACTCGTCATCAACGGCCCCAACCTGAACCTGCTGGGCACGCGCGAGCCGCAGATCTATGGCTCGACCACGCTGGCGGACGTCGAGGCGGCCCTGAAGCAGCAGGCTGCCGGAATGGGCTTGTCGCTGGACTGCTTCCAGAGCAACCACGAAGGCGCCATCGTCGACCGCATCCACGCGGCGCGCACCGAGGGCGTCAGCTACATCCTGATCAATCCCGGCGCGTTCACGCACACCAGCGTGGCGATCCGCGACGCCTTCGCCGGCGTGGCGATTCCCTTCGTGGAGGTGCATATCTCGAATGTGCACAAGCGCGAGGCGTTCCGCCACCATTCCTACCTGTCCGATATCGCGGAGGCTGTGATGGCAGGCTTCGGCACGCAGGGCTATGGCCTCGCGCTGCAGTTCATCGGCGCGAAGCTGAGAGCCAAGCCGGTTAAATGAAAGCGGCGCGGCCCGGCGGAAAACCGCCGGGCCGCGCCTCGCGCCGTCATGCGTTTCAGTGAGCGGGGGACTGGCCCTCGATCGCGCCAGGGACAGCGCGCGGCGCCATGAAGTACATCCAGGCCAGCGCGAGGAAGTACGCGCAGGGAATCATGGTGAACAGCACCGAGTAGTTGTTGTGCGTCCTGGTCAGCACGTAGCCGACGAGCTGGGTCATGAACATGCCGCCGACGGCGCCCATCATGCCGCCGAAGCCGAACACGGAGCTGATGACTTCCTTGGGCGTGTAGTCCATCACCATGCTCCAGATGTTCGCGGTCCAGGCCTGGTGCGCGCCGATGGCGATCGAGATCGCGGCCACCGCCATCCACAGGCTGCTGGCGCCGGCGGCGAACACGATCATGGTGATGCAGGCGGCGAAGAGCAGCATCGACAGCAGTCGTGCCTTCACCGGCGCCATGCCCCGGCCGATCAGCAGCGACGACAGCGCGCCGCCGCCAACGCTGCCGAGATCGGCGGCGAGGTAGATGACGATCAGCGGAATGCCCATCTGCGTCACGTTGATGCCGAGGTTGTACTGCTGGTTGAGAAACGGCGGCAGCCAGTAGAGATAGAACCAGAATACGGGGGCCGTGATGGTATAGGCCAGCGCGAAGGCCCAGGTGCCGCGCATGCGCAGGATGCGCGAGTACGGCACCTTCTGCGGCGCGGGTTCCACGCCTTGCTGTACGTAGCGCAGCTCGCCCTGGCAGACGCGCGGGTGCTGCTCGGGGTCGTAGTAGTTGCGCACCCAGAACACCACCCAGATGATGCCGAGCGCGCCGATGCAGAAGAAGGCGGCCTGCCAGCCCCAGGCCACGAGGATCAGCGGCAGCATGACCGGCGCGACCATGGCGCCGACGTTGGTGCCGGCATTGAACAGGCCCGTGGCCACGGCACGCTCGCCCGCCGGAAACCACAGCCGCGTGGTCTTGACGCAGGCGGGATAGTTGGCGGCTTCGGTCAGGCCCAGGAAGAAGCGGCAAACCATGAAGCCGACGGCCGACACCGCCAGGCCGTGCGCGCCGGCGGCGACGCTCCACAGCAGCACCGCGATCAGGAACGCGCGCTTCACGCCGACCTTGTCGATAAAGCGCCCCTGCGCCCCAAAGCCCACGGCATAGCCAACCTGGAACCAGAAGTTGATATTGGCGTAGTCCTGGGCTGTCCAGTTCATGGCCTTGGCCAGCACCGGCTGCATCACGCCCAGCGCCGCGCGGTCGATGTAGTTCAGCGTGGTGGCAAAGAACACCAGGGCCAGCATGCCCCAGCGCATGCGCCCGACGGCGAAGGCCGAGCGTATCTTGTCGCCAATCGTGCCATGCACGGCGAGTGGCGTGGCAAGGTCCTTATGTGTCGTAGTCATGGGGGTGTCTCCGGGGATTTCCATTCTGTCTTGCGCCCTTGCCGTGGCATGGCGTCTGTGCTTTTGCGGCAGCGTGCCCGCTGCGTGGCCGGCGAGCGCGCCGCTCAATAGGCGATCCTGGCGACGGCGCGTAACGCATCGGCCGTTGCCGTGCCGAAGCCGAAGAATTCCAGGTAGGCCGGAATCATTTCGAACAGCATGTCGGTGCCGACCTGGACCTTGCAGCCGCGCGACATGGCCGCGCGCAGCAAGGGCGTGTATTCGGTCTTCATCACCACCTCGCCAACCCATGCCTGCGGATCGATGCGCGATACGTCGAAGGGGAGGGGATCGGTCTCGTTCATGCCCAGCGGCGTGGCGTTGACCACCACCTCGTAGCCGGCGGGGTCGTTGGCGCCCACGCTGACCTGCAGGCCCGGATAGTGCGACTGCAGGCGTGCCGCCAGCGCTTGCGCGGACGCTTCGCGCGCGTCGAACAGCCCCAGCCGCGCCACACCGGCGGCAGCCAGCGACGCGGCGATGGCCGAGCCGACGCCGCCGCAGCCCGAGACCAGCACGCTGGCGCCCTCCAGCCGGCAGCCCTTGCGCTGGATGCCGCGCACGAATCCGGTGCCATCGAACTGGTCGCCCAGCAAGGTGCCATCCTCGCGCAGCAGCACGGCGTTGCAGGCGCCGGCGATGCGCGCGGTCGGGGTGAGCGCGTCCACCAGTTCCAGGGTGGCGACCTTGTGCGGCATGGTGATCAGCGCGCCGCGGATATTGGTCAGCCGGAACAGCGCGCGGAATCCGCTCGCGAAGTCCTCGGCTTTCAGGCCCATGGGCACCACCACGGCATTGATGCCGCGCTGCTCGAACCACGGGTTGTAGATCATCGGCGCCTTGAAGGACTCGGTGGGGTAGCCGATATGGGCGATGAGGGTGGTCTTGCCGTTGATCATGATGTGGACCGGGTTCGATGTCGATAGCCGAAGCTTAGGGGCTCAGGTGGCTTGTTCCAAGAGGGTCAATCGGCACAATGCGCGATAAATGGACGAATGTGCGCGCTTATGGATCGAAATTCGGGTTTGCCCCCAGTGCCCCGCTCACCCAGGCAAAGAGGCATGGCGAGGCAAGGGTTTACACCAGTTTCGTGCGTTCATCGTTCGCCCGCGCACGACTAGCGTGGCGGGCCGGGGCTGTTGCCATTGTTGGCGGCGGGGGCGGCGGATACGCTTCGGCTGCCGCCGTGCCCACCCGGTCCGGCGCGCGCGGGTCTTGCGGCCGGGCTAGAGCGAAGCCGGGGCCCTTGCTATGATGAGTGACGCCACACCCGCAGCCACCACGGATTACAGAAAGGAGCACAGACATGAGCCTGTCGGCAGACGCTTTTTCCCCGCGCGGCGACGATTTCCAGCCTTGGGAGAATCCGCTGGGCATCATGGGTTATGAGTTCATCGAGTTCGCGTCTCCCGACCCCGTGGCGCTCGGGCGTACCTTCGAGCGGTTCGGCTTCCATGCCATTGCCCAGCACCGGCACAAGAACGTGAAGCTGTTCCGCCAAGGTGAGATGAACTTCATCGTCGACGCGGAACCGGATTCCTTCGCCACCCGCTATGCGTCCGAATACGGCCTGTCGATCTGCGCGGTCGGCATTCGCGTGCACGATGCGGCAACGGCCTTCGCGCGCGCGATCGATGCGGGCGCATGGCCGTTCGAGGGCGGGACGGTGGGGCCCATGGAACTGAACATTCCCGCCATGCAGGGCATCGGACAGTCGATCATCTACTTCATCGACCGCTGGCGCGGCAAGGAAGGCCGGCCCGGCGACGTCGGCGACATCTCCATCTACGACGTCGATTTCCGCTCACTGTCCTATGGGGCCGCGGACGCCGCCGCGTCCTCCACCGCAGCCGGCCTGACGCGGGTGGACCATCTGACGCAGGCGGTCGATCCGGGCCACCTGGACGAGTGGCTCGATTTCTACCGCAACGTGCTCGGGTTTCGCGAGATCCACGAAGTCAACGCCGGCTGGCATGTCGCCAGCGATTCACGCGTACTGCTTTCGCCCTGCGGCCTGATCCGCATCCCGATCTACGAGAAGGGCACGCAGCGCCACGACCAGATGGAGCACTACCTGTCCGGCCATCACGGCGAGGGCATCCAGCATATTGCGCTGGCGACCGATGACCTGGTGGCCAGCGCGGCCGCGCTGGAGCGCAACGGCGTGCGTTTCGTCGAGCCGCCGCCGGCCTATTACGAAACCGTGGATGCGCGCGTGCCTGGCCACGGGCTGGATCTGGCCGCGTTGCGGCGCTACGGCATCCTGGTGGACGGCGCGCAGCGCGACGACGGGACGCGCGAGCGCTTCCTGCAAGCCTTCGCCCGGCGCGAGGCCGGCGAGTTTTTCTTCGAGATCGTCCAGCGTGACGGCTACCACGGTTTCGGCGAGGGCAACCTGCCAGCGCTGGAAGCGGCCATGGCCAGCCCGCCTAAGTCGCCGGCGTGACGCCCGTGGCGACCTGCACGGCGATGCGCGCACCGGCTTGACGGCACGGATCTGCTCGCGGATAGTGCGGTTCGCGGCATCCCGTGCTCAGCGCGGCGCCGGTGTCGTCCCAGCTTTTCCTCCCTTGTTTCAGGCCGTGCAGCCGCGGCCCTCGCGTTCGCCGTCACCATGAATCTTCGCCCTCCCGCTGTCTTTCCGGCATGCCCAACCCTTGCCCGGCTGATGCTGGCGCCAGCCCTGGCACTTTGCCTCGGCTTGCCCGCGTGCTCCCGGCACGACACCCCGCCCGAGGCGGCCGGCGCCTCGTCCGCGGAGGCCAGGCCGGCTTCCGCGGACGTTGCCCGGGCCGACAGCCTCAAGCGCGAGGCCCTGATCCGGCTCGCCTTTCCCGGCTGGCGCGACGACGACAAGAGCCGCGTGGTGCGCGCCCGGTTGCCGGACCAGGAGTACAAGGGCAAGGGCGAGGCGCCGCTGGTGGATGACACCATCGACGTCAAGCCGATCCAGGTAATCCGGCTGGACGACACCCACGCCGTGATGCTGACCGAAGGCGTGACCGTGGATGAAGGCGGCACGCGCAACGACAGCCACGCCGCGGGCGCCTGGCTGGGCGCGTATTTTTTCACGCGCAACGGTGAGGCCTGGCAACTGGAGCGGCGTGTCGACGGCTATGACTACACCGGCGTGGAAGGCTCGCTGGGACAGTCATCCGTCACGAAGATCTCAGCCACGGATTTCGCGCTGACCCAGACCTGGGGCAGTTGCTGGCAGGGCTATTGCGGCAGCTGGGCCTCCGTCTATCGCCTGGCGCCGGGGCAGATATCGACCTTGCTGGGCAGCGTGGCAATGAGCGCGGAAAACAGCGGTGCGCTTGAACCTTGCGCGGACGCGCTCGCCGGCAAGCCGCTCGCGCCCGCCGAACGCGGCACGGACAGCCAGGACGATGGCGAGCAGGTCTGCTACGAGGTGGAGGGCAAGCCGGCCTTCGCGCTCGGCACGGATGCGCCGGGGGAGCTCACGCTGACGTTCCAGGGCGAGGAGGTCAAGGTGCCCGGCGGCGCGGCCAAGCCCCGGCGCCGCTCGCTGGACGCGGTGGTGCGCTATCGCTTCCAGGACGGCAGGTACCTGGTGAGCCAGGGCCAGAACCCGGTTCCCTCTTTCTGAGCATCCCAAGCCGGTGCGCACCGGTGCTTGCGGGCGGGGCGCGGAAGGCGTAGCTTGTCGGCTTGCCGCCGCCGCGACGGCAAGACTCCCACGGTCCTGACCGCGTGCCGCCCGGTGCCGCCACTTCCCGAGCCGCGCCTGCACGCTTGCCGGCTCCGGAGTGCCCGTCCCACGCACTCAGAGAATCGCGCACCCATGACCGACATCCATCACGCCGCCGCCCAGGGTTTTTCCAGCCAGGCCGATACCTACGCCCGTGGCCGCCCCGACTATCCGCCCGCGCTTGGCGCCTGGCTGGAACAGCAACTTGGCCTGCGGGCCGGCAAGACCGTGCTGGACCTGGGCGCGGGCACTGGCAAGTTCAGCCGCCTGCTGCTGGCTACCGGCGCCACTGTGATCGCGGTCGAGCCGGTTGCGGCCATGCGTGCCAGGCTCAGCGCCGCGCTGCCCTCGGTGCAGGCGCTAGAGGGCACCGCCGAGGCCATCCCGCTGCCCGGCGCCAGCGTCGACGCGGTGGTCTGCGCGCAAGCCTTCCACTGGTTCGCCAACAGCGCCGCCATGGCCGAGATCGGCCGCGTGCTGCGCCCGGGCGGCAAGCTCGGCCTGGTCTGGAACGTACGCGACGAATCGGTCGACTGGGTGGCGCGGCTCACCGCCATCATGACGCCGTTCGAGGGCGATGCGCCGCGCTTCTACAAAGGCGACTGGAAGGCGGTGTTCCCGGCGCCCGGCTTCGGCGAACTGGCCCTGTCCGCCTTCCCCTACGAGCATGTTGGTCCCGCGCAGCAGGTGGTCGTGGACCGCGTGATGTCGGTCAGTTTCATTGCCTCGCTGCCGCCGGCGCAGCAGGATGCGGTGCGCGCACGGCTGCAGGCCGTGATCGACGGCAGCCCGGCGCTGGCCGGCAAGCCGAGCGTGGCGTTTCCCTACCGGACCGAGGCGTATAGCTGCCAGCGGCTGGGGTAGCAGGCGCGGGCCGGTCGCGGGCCAGGGTAGCTTACGGGGCGGCCGCCCCTGGCGCCGGGGCCGGTGCGGTCATGCTGTAGTCGGCCGGCGCGTCGGCCGGGCGCGGCGTGTCGCCCGCACGTTCGATCCAGCCGCCGCCGAGGAACTGGTAGAGATCGACCAGGTTCGTCAACCGCTGCAGCCGCGCGTTGATCAGCAGCAACTGCGCGCTGTAGAGGTCGTTTTGCGCGGTCAGCACGCTCAGGTAGCTGTCCACCCCGTTGCGATAGCGCAGGTCCGACAGCACCAGCCGGCGCTCCTGCGAGCCGGTGAAGCGTTCCAGTGACTTGATCTGGTTGTCGAAGGTGCCGCGCGCGGCCAGGCCATCGGACACTTCGCGAAAGGCGGTCTGGATGGCTTTCTCGTAGCTGGCGATCTCGATGCGTTTCTGTACCTGCGCCAGGTCCAGGGCCGCCACGTTCTGGCCGCCCTGGAAGATCGGCAGGGTAATCTGCGGCGCGAACGACCACGCACCGGAACCGGGCTTGAACAAGCCGCCGAGCGTTGGCGAGAGCGTGCCAGCATTGCCCGTGAGCGTCACGCGCGGGAAAAACGCCGCGCGCGCCGCGCCGATGTTCGCGTTGGCGGCCAGCAGCAATTGCTCGGCGGCGGCAATGTCGGGGCGCCGCGTCAGCAGGTCGGACGGCAGGCCCGCCGGGATATCGGCGAGCAGGGCCTGACTGTTGAGCGGCAGGCCCGGCGGCAGGTCCTCCGGCAATGGCTCTCCCACCAGCAGCACCAGCCCGTTCTCCGCCTGCGCGCGCAGCCGGGCTTCCGTTTCCAGGTTGGCGCGCGCCTGCTCGACGACGCCTTCGGACTGCCGCAGGTCAAGCTCCGAGCCGGTCCCGACATCAAACTTCAGGCTGGTGATGCGCAACGACTCCTCGGCCGTCACCAGCGTGGCGCGCGTGACGGCGAGCGCATCGTCGAAGGCGAGCATGGCGAGATACTGGTTCGCCACCGAAGACAACAGGGCAAGCTCCGCCGCCTTGCGGCTTTCCGCCAGCGACAGGTACTGCGCGAGCGCCTGGTCCGACAGGCTGCGGATACGGCCGAAGAAGTCGATTTCCCACGACGCGTTTAGGCCGACCGAATATTGGGCCACAATGGTCCTGCCCGCGGCCGTCAGGTTCGCCGGCGTGCGCGCCCGGGTTTCCGACGCCACCGCGTTGACCGAGGGGAACAACGCAGCGCGCGTGATCTGGTACTGCGCCCGCGCCGCTTCTATGTTCAGTACCGACACGCGCAGGTCGCGGTTGTTCTTCAGCGCCAGTTCGAGCAGGCGCTGGAGACGCGGATCGGCAAAGAAATCCCGCCAGCCGATATCGGTCGCCGGCGCGGCCGCCGTGGCACTCTCCGTGCCGCTCTCGGCGGGCTGCTGGCCGTAGGCGCCGCCGGCGGGGAAGGCCGGCGCAACAGGGGCAGCCGGGCGCTCGTAGCGTGGCTGGAGCGTGCAGCCGGCGGCCAGTATGGCCACGGCGATCGTGATCGAGGCGAGTCTGGGCATCTCAGTGTCCTTCCCTGTGCATGCCGGTGTCGCCGTTGCTGTCCGGCTGGTCAGGCTGGCCGGACGACGGCGATGGCGGGGGAGGCGTACCCGGCGTTGCCTTGGTCTTGCTGAACTTGCCGATCACGACGAAGAACATCGGGATCATGAAGATGGCCAGGAAGGTCGCCGTCAGCATCCCGCCGATCACGCCGGTGCCGATCGCATGCTGGCTGCCCGAGCCCGCGCCGTTGCTGAGCGCAAGCGGCAACACGCCAAGGATGAAGGCGAGCGATGTCATCAGGATCGGGCGCAGGCGCAGGCGGGATGCCTCCACCGCCGCATTGATGGTGCTCATGCCCTGGTCGCGCAGGTCGCGGGCGAATTCCACGATCAGGATGGCGTTCTTGGCCGACAGGCCCACCGTGGTCAGCAGGCCGACCTGGAAGAACACATCGTTCTCCAGCCCGCGCAGGGTGGCGGCCAGCAGCGCGCCCAGGACGCCGAGCGGCACGACCATGATCACAGAGAACGGGATCGACCAGCTTTCATACAGCGCGGCCAGGCACAGGAACACGAACAGAATCGAAATGCCATAGAGGATCGGCGCCTGTGAACCGGACTGGCGCTCCTGGTACGACAGGCCAGTCCATTCGTAACCGATGCCGGGCGGCAGTTTGGCGGCGATGGCTTCCACGGCGTTCATCGCCTGGCCGGTGGATTTGCCGGAAGCGGCCGCACCCTGGATCTCGATCGCCGGAATGCCGTTGAAGCGTTCCAGCTTGGGAGAGCCATAGATCCAGGCCCCCGAACCGAATGCCCCGAACGGCACCATCCCGCCGGACGCGTTGCGCACGTACCAGCTGTTCAGGTCCTCGGGATTCATGCGGAACCTTGGCTCCCCCTGCACGTATACCTTCTTGATGCGGTTGTCGGTATCGAGGAAGTTGTTGATGTACAGCGAAGCCCATGCCGACGAGAAAGTCTGGTCGATGTCCGCGGCGCTGACACCGAGCGCATTGGCTTTTTCGCGGTCGATGTTGACCTTGAACTGTGGTGTGTCGTTCAGGCCGTTCGGGCGAACCTGCGCGAGCATCGGGTCCTGCGCCGTCATGCCGAGCAGCATGCCGCGCGCCTGCATCAGTTTTTCGTGGCCCAGGCCGGCGCGATCCTGCAACTCGAAGTCAAAACCCGCGGCCGTGCCGAGCTCCGGGATCGACGGTGGATTCAACGGGAACACGTTGGCGTCCTTGTACCCGGCGAAATGTCCGAAGATCCGCTTGACCAGGGCGGGGGCTTTGAGGTTCGCGGACTGGCGCTGCGTGTAGTCCTTCAGCCGCACGAACACCAGGCCGGAGTTCTGCCCCCGGCCGGCGAAGCTGAAGCCGTTCACCGTCAGCACTGCCTCGACCGCGTCTTTCTCGCTGGTAAGCAGGTACTGCTGCACATCCAGCAGCACCTTGGCGGTGCGCTCCTGCGTGGAGCCCACCGGCGCCTGCACGAGCACGAACATCGTGCCCTGGTCCTCCTCCGGCAGGAACGCCTTGGGCAGCCGCACGAACAGGAAGCCCACTATCAGGATCACCATCAGGTAGATGATCAGCCAGCGGCCGGAGCGCCGGATCACGAGCACCACGCCGCCACGGTATTTTTGCTGGCTCTTCGCGAACGTACGGTTGAACCAGCCGAAGAAGCCAGTCTTTTCATCGTGATGGCCCTTCGGGATCGGCTCGAGCATGCTCGCGCACAGCGCCGGCGTCAGGATCAGCGCGACCATCACGGACAGCACCATGGCGGAGACGATGGTCAGCGAGAACTGCCGGTAGATCGCGCCCACCGAGCCGCCGGAGAAGGCCACCGGCACGAACACCGCGGACAGCACCAGGGCCACGCCGACCAGCGCGCCGGTGATCTGCTCCATGGCCTTGCGCGTCGCGTCGCGCGGCGACAGGCCTTCCTCGGCCATGATCCGCTCGACGTTCTCGACCACCACGATAGCATCGTCCACCAGCAGGCCGATGGCCAGCACCATGCCGAACATCGACAGCGTGTTGATTGAAAACCCCACCACCGACATCACCGCGAACGTCCCCAGCAGCACCACCGGCACCGCGATCGTCGGGATCAGCGTGGCGCGCAGGTTCTGCAGGAACAGGTACATGACCAGGAACACCAGCACGATGCCTTCGATCAGGGTCTTGATCACTTCCTCGATCGACTGCGTAATGAACGGCGTGATGTCGTACGGATACTCCACCACCACGCCCTGCGGCGCGTACCGCAGCAGCTCGGTCATCTTGGCGCGTACCGCGTTTGCCGTGCTGATTGCGTTGGCGCCGGTGGCGAGCTGGATACCGAAGGCCGCGGTCGGCTGGCCGTTGTACTTGGTGTCGAAGTTGAAGTTCTCGCCGCCAAGATCGATCCGCGCCACATCCTTCAGGCGCACCTGCGAGCCGTCGGTATTCACTTTCAGCAGGATATTGCCGAACTGCGCAGGGGTTTGCAGCAGCGTGGCTTCCGTGATGGTGGCCTGCAGCATCTGGCCAGGCACCGACGGCGTGCCGCCCAGGCTGCCGCCGGCTACCTGCACGTTCTGTGCCGCGACCGCGTTCCTGACATCGATCGGTGTCAGGCTGTAGTTGTTCAGCTTGGTAGCGTCCAGCCAGATGCGCATCGCGTATTGCGTGCCGAACAGCGTCACCGTACCGACGCCGTCGATCCGGCTGACCGGGTCCAGCACCTTCGAAGCCACGTAGTTGGCGAGGTCGTAGCGTCCCATGCTGCCGTCCCTGGACACAAAGGCGAGGATCAGCAAGAAGCTGCTGCTCGATTTCGTGACCTTGGTGCCCAGCTGCTGCACGGCCTGCGGCAAGAGGGGCGTCGCGAGTTGCAGCTTGTTCTGTACCTGGACCTGCGCAATGTCCGGATTGGTGCCGGCCGCGAAAGTCAGCGTGATGGTGGCCGTGCCGGAGTCGTCGCTGGTGGAGGACAGGTAGAGCAGGTGATCGAGGCCGCTCATCTGCTGCTCGATCACCTGCGTGACGGTATCTTCGACGGTTTTCGCGGAAGCGCCGGGATAGGTGGCGCTGATCTGGACGGCGGGCGGGGCAATCGTCGGGTACTGGGCAATCGGCAGCGTGACGGTGGCGGCCAGGCCGGCCAGCATCAGGATGATGGCGATCACCCATGCAAAGATCGGCCGGTCAATAAAGAAATTTGCCATGAAGGCGGCTCCCTTTTATCGCGCGGCCGGGGCGGAAGACGGGGATGGCGCCGTCGATGGCGCCGCTGAAGCGGATCCCGCGGGTGCGCTCGCGGGTGGCATTGCCTGCGCGGCGGAGGCCGGCTGCGCCGGCACCTGGGCCTCGACTGGCTTGACCGTCATGCCGGGTTTTGCCTTTTCCACGCCGTTCACGATCACACGATCGCCCGGCTGCAGGCCGCTGTCCACCACCCAGGCATTGCCGAACGTGCCCGAAGTGGCGATCTGGCGTTGCGCCACCTTGTTGTCCTGGCCGACGACGAGCACTATCGCCTGTCCCTTCTGGTCATGCGTGACACCGATCTGGGGCACGACGACGGCCTTGTCGTTTATGCCCTCGTCGATGCGTGCGCGCACGAACATGCCCGGCAGCAGCACCCGGTCCTGGTTCGGAAAGATCGCGCGCACCGTGACGGAGCCCGTGCTCTGGTCGACGCTCACGTCGGTGAACTGGATCTGGCCTGTCTGCGGGTAGGTGCGGCCGTCTTCGAGCAGCAGTGTGACCTTGGCGGCGTTGGCGCCGCTGGTCTGCAGCCGGCCTTCCTGGATCTGGCGGCGCAGCCGCAGGCCGTCCACGCTCGATTGCGTCAGGTTGACGTAGATCGGGTCCATTTGCTGCACGGTGGTCAGCAGGGTGGCCTGGCTGGTCTGCACGTAAGCGCCCGGCGTGACCTGCGACACGCCGCTGCGCCCGGTGATCGGCGAGGTGACATCGGTGTAGCCCAGGTTGATCTGCGCCGTTTCCACGCCCGCCTTGCCCGCTGCCGCGTCGGCCACCGCCTGGCCCAGTGCGGCAACGGCGTTGTCGTAGTCCTGCTTGCTCACGGCGTTTGCCCCGACCAGTATCTTGTAGCGCTGGACCAGCGCTTCCTGCGTCCCGACGTTGGCCTGCGCCTTCGCCAGCGCTGCCTTGGCATTGTTGAGCGCGGCAATGTAGGGCATCGGGTCGATCTTGTAGAGGCGCTGTCCGGCCTTGACGTCGGAGCCCTCGGTAAATTCCCGGCGCTGCACGATGCCATCGACCCGCGCGCGCACCTGCGCTACCAGGAACGCGCTGGTGCGGCCGGGCAATTCGGTCGTGACAGGCACGGAGGCCGGCTTGACGGTGATGACGCCGACTTCAAGCGGCGGGGGCGGCGGCGCAGCTGGCTTCTGTCCGCACGCAGCAAGCACTAAGGCAATCGTCACCGCACTGATATGGCGAAATGGAACCCGCTCGATGCGCATGAAAGAACCTCGGAATCGGTAGTAGGGGACTGGAGACACGAATACATGCATGCGCCGGATGCCCGCCGGACCGGGCCGGCAGCGCGGCTTGACGGCACGGTGACGGATGCGGCGCGGCGGGGCGCCGGCCGGCGCCGGGGAAGCAAGGCGGCAGCCATTCCGGCCTTGCGCGGCGCAAGGCCATCGTTGAAGGTTCGGCTATCGGTCGTGGCCGGGATCAGGACGGCGGCGATGGCCGGAGGCCTCGCACGGCGCGCGGGAAAGGCCGTGAGAGCTTTGATGCCTGACCTGGCCATGGGAAATGGCAGGGCGAACGAGGTGGAGGAAGGTGATTTCCGCAAACTGAATGCGAGCCTGTGTCAGTGCACTCAATCCAGCCATTGCTCGATCACATCATCGTGACGTCGTGCCGTCATGCCGTCATGCCGTGAAGCGTTGTGACTATTTATTCACCGTCACAGCAGGGCAGGATGGGGCGGAACGGCGGGGCGAAATGGCGCATCACATCACTCTAGATCACTTGCATGACAATGCAAGGAACGTCGCGAAGTATCGCGGGCCGCACGAGCCTGGCGCGGAAGTCGGCGATACGCCGCGATTGCGGCGGCGGACAGCGACGCCCCCCCTGCGGTGGAATAAAACCGGGGCGCCATGCGTTTACCCGTTGGGCAGGACCGGCGGCATGCGCGCAGCCGGACGTGGCGCATGTGGCATCGGCCGATGCCGCCGCCGCGTGGCCTGCCACCAAGGAGACCAACATGAAAGCGCTCCGACTGGTTTCAGCATTGCTGCTGGCGTTGATGGCGGTGGCGGCCTGCTCTTCGGATGGCGGCGGGTCCGGCCAGTCATCGGCCTCGCGCGACGGCAGCCGTAGCACGAGCGGCACCGGCGGCATGGGCGGCGGCGGGTACTGAGATCCGCGCGGATGCATCGGGATGCGCGCCCCATGTCTTGTCAGCTGTGAGCTTTGGCGATGACATAGCAGTCTGGCTTCCGCAACTGCGGCGCTATGCGCGCGCCCTCACCGGCGACGCCGCGTGGGCGGACGACCTGGTGCAGGACACAGCGGAGCGCGCGATCGCCCAGGGCAGCCGCCTGCGCGCGGGCAGCAACGTCAGGGCCTGGATGCTGACCGTGCTGCGCCACCTCTATATCGATCAGTTGCGCCGCCGCCGCGAAGTGGCCGTGGACGAGGCCGACCCGCTGTGGCAGCGGCAGGAGGCTGCGGCAGGCGAAATCGACGGGCTCTTGCTGCGCGATGTGCAACGCGCGCTGTACCGGCTGCCGGCAGAGCAGCGTGAAGTGCTGCTGCTGATCGTGCTGGAGGGCTTGAGCTACCAGGAGGCCGCCGCAGTATTGCAGGTGCCGCCTGGCACCGTGATGTCGCGCCTGTCGCGGGCGCGGGAGCACTTGCGCGCATGGCTTGGCGATGGCACCGGTGGCGCAGGCGGAAACAGCGAGCGGCACGTGCCGCTCAGGGTGGTGAGAAATACGCCATGAACGACGATCGGGAAACTGGCTCCAGCCAACCCGCACCGGATATCGAGGCGATAGCGCGCTTGTGCGCGCTGGTGGACGGCGAACTGCCGGAGTCCGAAGCGGCGGCCGCCCGTGCGGCGCTGGCGCATGACGCGCAGGCGTCAATGCTGGCAGAGCACTATCGCCAGCAGAATGCCGCGCTCAAGGCCTTGTTTCCGCTGCCAGCCAACCTGCGTTATGTGCTGGTCAGGGCGCGGCCGCGCTGGTGGCGCCGTGCCCTTGCCGCGATGGGCTGGGCGCTGGCCGGACTGGCACTGGCCCTTGGCGTGGCCTGGCTTCCCGGTGCGAGCGCCGATCCCCGCGAGTTCGCGCGCCACGCCGATGCCGCCTACGCGGTGTTCGTGCCCGAACAGCGCCATCCGGTCGAGGTGGCGGCTGCCGACCAGCCACACTTGCAGACCTGGTTGTCGCGCCGGCTCGCGCGCACGGTGACCATCCCGTCGCTGGACGAATACGGATTCGCGCTGCTGGGCGGCCGGCTGCTTGTGGGCGACGCCGGCCCGGCTGCTCAACTGATGTACCAGAACGCGGCCGGCGAGCGGCTCACGCTGTACATCACGCCGGCCGCGCCGGCTTCGGCCTCGCTCGGCCTGCTGCGCCAGGCGGACCGCCGCACCTATTACTGGGTCAGCGGCGGGGCCGGCTATGCGCTGTCAGGCCAACTGGGCGAAGCTCGCCTGCGCAGCATCGCCGGCGATGTCTGCGCCAGCCTGGGAGGGCATCCGGAGGCGTGGCGATAGCGATCCGCGGCGCGCTTTGACGACGCAGGCAGCGTGGCATGAACAGGGGAATAAACGGGGGAGCCAATCCGTTTACGTAATGCAGGCGCGCAGGCGCGCGTGTGCCAGCCGCGCCAGCGGGTCCTGCAGGCAAACCGATGTGCCGCGGGATGTGCCCAGGGCGTTGCCCTGGCGCGTCGCAAACGTCGGGCGTTCGTTCCCTGGGATGACATCATGGGAAAAGCTCTGGGTGCCGTGGCGGCATTGCTTGCCGGCCTCGGCTTGAGCGTGCCGGCCGCAGCGCAGATGGCCACTGACGCATGGAACGGCTATTCGTCGCCCTGCCAGCAGATGGCGGGACAGGTGGAGATCGATGGCTACCTGCAGCAAGTGGTCGGGCTGGCCTGCCTGCAACCGGACGGTTCCTGGCAGATGGTGGAAAGCTCCGGCGGCACGATGATCTATACACAGCCGGCTTACTACGTCGATCCGTGGTACTGGGCGCCGGTCGGTGTCGGCTTTGGCGCGAGCTTTATCTTCGTTGACCGCTTTCATCACTTTCACCATATGCACCACATGTCCTTCGCGCACGCGGGGGGTGGCTTCCATGGCGGCTTCCATGGCGGCATGCGCGGTGGCTTTCAGGGCGGGTTCCGCGGTGGATTCCAGGGTGGATTCCATGGGGGCGGCGGTGGCGGTGGCCACCACCATTAAGGAGGGAGGCCGGCGCCGGACGTGAATGCGAAACAGGTGCTTCCGCCGGATTGTTCCGCGGCGCGGTTTGCGCGGGCCCTGGATGATTTCGCCTCGGTGCTCGGGGAGGGCGCGGTATTGTCCGCGCCCTCCGACTTCGCCGCCTATCTCGATCCCTACTCGCCACTGCCCGATGAAGGTCCAGGGGCCTTCGCCCCCTCCGCCGTGCTGCTGCCGGCCAGCGTTGCCCAAGTGCAGGACGCGCTGCGCGTGGCAAGCGCCGCGGGCCTTGCGCTCTGGCCGGTTTCCATCGGCCGCAACCTGGGCTACGGCGGCGCCGCGCCGCGGCAGCGCGGCACGCTGGTGCTCGACCTGCGGCGCATGAACCGCATTCTCGAAGTGAACCCGGCGCTGGCCTATGCGCTGGTGGAGCCGGGCGTCAGCTATTTCGATCTCCACGCGCATTTGCGCCGCGAAGGCATTGCGCTGTGGATCGATCCGCCGGCGGTCGGCTGGGGCAGTGTGATCGGCAATACGCTGGAGCGCGGGTTTGGCGTCACGCCCTATGGCGATCACGCCGCCATGCAGTGTGGCATGGAAGTGGTGCTGGCTAGCGGGGAGATCGTGCGCACCGGCATGGGCGCGCTGTCCGGCGGCACGGCCTGGCAATTGCACCGGGACGGCTATGGCCCTGGCATCGATGGCCTGTTCATGCAGTCCAATCTCGGCATTGTCACCAAGATGGGCATCTGGCTGATGCCCGCGCCGGAGACGGTCTTGCTGTGCCAGGCCAGTTTTGCCCGCGAATCCGACCTGGAGACAGTGGTCGAGACGCTGCGCCCGCTGCGGCTGGCCGAGGTTGTGCACGGGCCGGCGGTGATCGAAAGCGCCGTGCGCTGGGCCGCCGGCGTGTCGGCGCGCAGCGACTGGTATGACGGTGCCGGCCCCATGCCGGCAGCGGCACTGCAAGCCATGATCCGCACGCTGGACATCGGCTGGTGGAACCTGCGTTTCGGCCTGTACGGACCGGCCGCGCTGGTGCAGGCGCGCTGGCGCATCGCGCGCAAGGCATTCGGCGCGATCCCCGGCGCGCGCCTGCGGGCCTGGCCGTACGACGCCGCCGGCGTGGCCAGCGCGCCGCCGGACAGCGCAGGCGCGCTGGGCCTGCTCGGCGTGCCCGGCCTGTCGGCCATGCGCATGCTGGCGTGGTGCGGCGGCGACGGCGCGCACCTCGATATCTCGCCACTGTGCCCGGCCACCGGTGCCGATGCCATGCGGCAATACCTGCTGGTGCGCGATCGCGCGGCGGCGCATGGCTTCGACTACTACGGTGGCTTCACCGCGGCGCCACGGTGCCTCCATCACATCTTCTCCGCCATCTTCGATCGTGCCGACCCGCATCAGCGCAGCCAGGCGCGCGCGCTTGCGCACCGGCTGGCGGGCGAACTTGGCGCCGCAGGCTACGGCCTGTACCGTGCCCATCTGGACCTGATGGACCGCGTGGCCGCACAGCAGGATTTCAACGGGCATGCCATGCTGCGGCTGGTCGAGCGGGTCAAGGATGCGCTCGACCCGGCGGGCATGCTGGCGCCGGGGAAGCAGGGCATCTGGCCACGCGGGCGGCGTCCCCGCGCGCAGGCTGGCGGGGGCAATTGACAAGGCAGGTACCGTTCTATACCGTGGAACCGTGTGCGGAAAAGCCGTTCCTTCGGCTGCCACGCCCAATCTTTCCAGTCCTGTTTCCTCTTTCCTGTTTCTACATACATGCCACGTAAAGCTGCCCAGCTATCCGAAGCCGACAAGCATGCCGCGGAAGGCGGCGCCGTAGCCGTGGACCGGGCCCTCTATGTGCTCTCCGCGTTTCATCTTGGGGACACCACGCTGAGCCTGGTCGAACTGGCACAGCGTACGGGCCTCTACAAAAGCACGCTGCTGCGTTTGCTGGCGTCGCTCGAACATGCGCGGCTGATCCTGCGCCATACCGATGGCCGCTATGGGCTGGGGCCCGAAGTGGCGCGCCTGCACTCGGTGTATTCCGCCTCCTTCTCGCTGGAGATGGTGGTGATGCCCGTGCTGCGCCAGCTGGTGCAGGCCACGCGCGAAAGCGCCGCCTTCCACGTCGAGCAGGGCGAGCATCGCCTGTGCCTGTACCGTGTCGATTCGCCGCAGCCGGTGCGCGACCACGCCAAGGCGGGCGAGCTGCTGCCGCGCAACCGCGGCGCCGGCGGCCGTGTGCTGCGCGCATTCAGCGGCGCGCGGGGAGAGATCTACCAGAAGATCCGGGAGGAGGGCGTTGCCGCGCTGGTCGGCGACCGGATCCCGGACATTGCCGGCGTGTCATCGCCCGTGTTCGGTCCGGACGGCCAGCTCAAGGGCGCGCTGACGCTGACTTGCCCCACGCCGCGCTTTGACGAGGGGTTTCGCCCGCATGTGCTGCTTGCGGCGCGTGACCTGACCGTGGCGCTGGGGGGCACTTTCCCGTTTCCTGTCTGATACCCGGGATCCAGGCCTCGCTGGCGCTTGCCACGGTCGCCGGTCGCACGCCGGTTCGTTGTTAGCGCGGCGTCACTTCCTCCGTCCGAACCTGACACGAAACCAACGATGTTTGTCAGGGACAACCATGCCCGGCTTGTCGGGGGTGCCCGGTGGGGCCCCGTGACGTTATCATGCGCCTTTGCGAAATTGACCCGGTATCCAGGCCGCCCCCGCCCCCGTACCTTCCCGTCAACGTCACCGGCAACACGGTATCTTCAAAGGAATCCCGTGCAGTTAGACCAGCAAACGATCGTCGTCGTCATGGTGGTTGTGTACGCCAGCGCGCTGGCCATTTCGGCGGGCCTCCTGGCGGCCTTGCGTCCCAGTGCCGCCGGGCGCCTGTGGGCATGGGGGCACTTGTTGGTGTCGGTGGCCGGACTGGTGCTGGCCGCCAATGCGTCGGCGCGCCTGGTTTATGTCAGCGCCGCGGGCGCGGCGACGTTTATCGCCGGCAGGCTGCTGATCTACCGCGGCGTGCGGATCTACTGCGGCCTGGCCTCGTGGGACCGCTCGCTGGCAGTGGGCGTGACGGTGGCCGGGCTGGCGCTGCTCGGGGTCGCCGGCATGGCCAACAGCCAGGCGCGCATGCACGTCATCGGCTATGGCTGCCTGGCCCTGGTGGCCGCGCTGACTGCCGGCACCCTGCTGCGCGCCCACGGCGGCCGGCGCAGCATCGGCACGCCGCTGGTGGTGGTCGCCAGCCTGATGCACTTGACGACGCAACTGGCCGGCTTCGCCGCCGGTGTGAACGGCGCGGTGGCCTCGGGGCCGTTCTACGCCAGCAGTGCGGACGGATTCCTGCTGCTGACGCCGCTTGTGGCTACCTTGCTGGGGTTGTTCGGCTTCACGCTGATGGCGATGGAGCAGGTTATCGCCGCCAAGGAAGACGGCGCCCGGCTGGACGCGCTGACGCGCCTGCTCAACCGCGGCGCGCTCGACAAGGCGGCTACCAGCCTGGTGGCGGCATGGGAGCGCCACGGCCAGCCCTTGTCGTGCCTGGTGATCGACGTCGATCATTTCAAGCAGGTCAACGACCGTAACGGCCACCATGCCGGCGACAGCGTGCTCAAGCTGATTGCGGAGGCCATCGACAATTCGCGGCGCGCCTCCGATGTGGCCGGCCGCTACGGCGGCGAGGAGTTCTGCATCCTCTGCCCGCATACCGATGAAGGCCAGGCCACGGCGCTGGCCAACCGCATCCTGAAGAAAGTGCGTGCCATCCCGCTGCCCGGCGACGGGACGGCCTTCGCCAGCGTGAGCATCGGCGTGGCCGAGCTGCGGGGCGGGGCGGCGGGGGTGGAAGGCCTGTGGCGGGCGCTGTTCGCTGCGGCCGACCGTGCCCTCTATGCGGCCAAGGAGTTCGGCCGGGACCGCTATGCGCTGGCGTCCTGGATGGCGCCGGCCACGCGGCCGGTACCTGGCGACGTGGGCGACTCCGCCCACGTGCCGAGCCGGTAGTTCTTCCGCTCAGTCCTGCACGGGCGGCACGTCCCGCGGCGGATGGCCGTCATAGGTCCAGATGTACTGGCGCGGGATCGGGCCCTTGTTGCGGCCGCCTTGCTGGGTTTGCTCCCATGCGTGGGCCAGGATGCCGACGGAGCGCGACAGGCAGAACAGCCCGCGCGCCAGGGGGGCAGGGAAACCCAGTTCGGCATAGATCACGGCCGTGGCGCCGTCGATATTCATGGGGATGGGTTTGCTGCGGCCGGCGCCCAGTTCGGCCTCCACCGCGCGCGCGATGCCGGCGAAGCGGCCCGAAACCACGCCTTCGGCCGCGGCCTTGTCCACCAGTGCCAGCAGGCGCGGGGCGCGCGGGTCCAGCGGATGGAAGCGGTGGCCGAAGCCGGACACGAACTTGCCGTGGTTGTCGCGGTAATCCGCCAGCGCACCCTTGACCGCTTCTTCTTGCGTTTTTCCGCCGTCGACGCGCCGCGCCACATCCTGGTACAACTCCACCGCCTGCTCGCCGGCGCCGCCGTGCACGTCGCCCAGCACGTTGACGGCCGACGCCATGGCGTTGTTCAGCCCCACACCGCAAGTGGCAGCCATGCGTGCGATGGCGATGCTGGGCGCCTGCGGGCCGTGGTCCACCGCCGACATCAGCGCGGCATCCAGCAACTCGCCCTGACCGCGGCCCGGCAGATCGCCCCGCAGCATCAGCCAGATCATCTGCGCGAACGACACCTGCCCGATCAGCTGCTCGATGGGATAGCCGCGGTAGCGGATCTCGCCGGGCTGCATGTCGATGATTTCCGTGCGCCACCAGTCCTGGGACAGCCGCTGGCCTTCGTTGATGGGTTCGCTCATACCGCACGCTCCTGTTGCAGGGTTTCGATTTCAGCCTCGCCATAGCCGAGCTGGGCGAGGATTTCGCGGGTGTGCTGGCCGAGTTCCGGCGGCGGCGTATCGACCGACGGCGCCTCGCCATTGAGCTTGAAGCCCGTGCGCACCAGCCGGATATCGCGGCCCACGCCGGGCACGTCGGCAAAGTCGCCGATCATGCCGCGCCCGCTGACCTGCGGGTGGTCCAGCGTTTGCGGCACGCTGTAGACCGGGCCGGCCGGCACGCCGGCCTCGTTGAACAACTGCCACCATGCGTCGGCGGACTTCTTCGCCAGCTCGGCTTCCAGCTCGCGCGTCAGCTCGGCGCGATTGGCCAGCCGCGCCTGGCGCTCCGCGAAGCGCGCGTCGGTGGCGAGTTCCGGGCGGCCCACCACGCGGCATACCGCTTCGAACTGTTCCTGCTTGTTGGCGGCGATATTGATCAGGCCCTCGCCAGTGTGGAAGGCTCCCGACGGGCTGGCCGTCATGTTCTCGTTGCCCATCGGCGCCGGAGTCTTGCCGGCGATCAGGTAGTTGGAGACCACCCAGCCCATGGTGGCGAGGGTGGCCTCGAGCATCGACACATCGATGAAATAGCCGTCGGTACGCTGGTGGTCGGCCAGCGCGGCGGCCACGGCAAAGGCCGCGGTGATGCCGCCGATGGTGTCCGAGACCGGATATCCCACGCGGTAAGGCGCGGTCTGCGGGTCGCCGGTGATGCTCATCACGCCGGACATGCCCTGGATGATCTGGTCGTACGCCGGCAGGTCCGAGAGCGGGCCATCCTGCCCGAAGCCGGAGATCGCGCAGTAGATCAGCTTGGGATTGATCACCTTGAGCGCGTCAAAGCCCAGCCCCAGCCGGTCCATCACGCCGGGGCGGAAGTTCTCCACCAGCACGTCGGCGCTCTCCACCAGCTTGCGGAACACTTCCTTGCCGCGTGCGTGCTTGAGGTTGACGGTAATGGAGCGCTTGCCGGGGTTCTGCGCCAGGAAGGACACACCCATCAGCCGGCGGTTGAGTTCGGCGTCGGCACCGAGCTGGCGGGCGAGGTCGCCGGTGCCCGGCGTTTCCACCTTGATGACTTCAGCGCCCATATGGGCCAGCTGGTGGCAGCAGAAAGGGCCGGCCAGCACATTGGTGAGATCGAGGACGCGGATGTGGCGTAGCGGTTTTTGCATGGCGCGGATTCCAGGTATCAGTGCCGGGGCCGGCTTCGTGGCAGCGAAGCCGGCCCCGGGGTGCGGAGCGGTCGGGGCGGTAAAGACCGGGAGGCTTTACTCTACCTTGGCGCCGGACTGGCGCACGATGGTGCCCCAACGGGTGTTTTCCGCCTTCATGAACGCGGCCAGGTCGGCAGGGCTGCCGCCGCGCGGCTCGCTGCCTTCCTCGCGCATCTTGGCGATGGTGTCGGGCTGGGTGATGGCCTTGTTGATTTCCTCGTTGACGCGCTTGACCACGTCCGCCGGCGTGCCGGCCGGCGCCACCAGCGCCTTCCAGTCCTCCGCCTGGAAGCCGGCGTAGCCGCCTTCGATCACGGTGGGCACATCGGCCAGCAGCGGCAGGCGCTTGGCCGAAGTCACCGCCAGGGCACGCAGCTTGCCGGCCTTGATCATGGGCAGCGCGATGGGCGGCGTGGCGAAGTAGAAATCGGTCTGGCCGCCAAGCAGGTCGGTCAGTGCCGGGGAGGCGCCCTTGTACGGCACATGCAACATCTTGATGCCGGTACGGCGGGCAAACATCTCGCCGGTGAGGTGGCCCACGGTGCCGGTGCCGGCCGAGGCCATCGAGAGCTGCTTGCCCTTGCCAGCGGCAACGAGGTCAGCCACGTTCTTGTATGGCGCATCCTTGCGCACGATCAGCACCAGCGGTTGCGCGGAAACCAGCGCCACTGGCGTGAAATCCTTGATCGCGTCGTAGGGCATCTTGGGATACAGGGTGGGATTGATCGCCAGGTTGGCGGTCTGGCCCATGCCCAGCGTGTAGCCGTCCGGACGGGCTTTAGCTACCGCGTCCATGCCGATATTGCCGCCCGCTCCGGCGCGGTTTTCCACTACCACGTTCCAGTGGGTGGTCATGCCTACCTTGTTGAACACCAGCCGGGCCATGACGTCGGTGCCGCCGGCGGGGGGGAAGGGCACTACCAGGCGCACAGGTTGGGTTGGGTAGCTGTCCGCTGCCGCGGGGGTGGCGCCGGTGGCGAGGATGGCGGGGACGGCTAGGAGGAGCAGGGCACGGATGGGGGAGGGGAAGTGGGTCAATTTTGTCTCCGGTTTTGGGTGGTGCTCTGCACCGCTGGGTTATTTTTTGTGTTCTGTAAGATAGAACATTGATCTTACTTAGGGAATTTAGACGAGAGGATAGGAGGGGTGGGGAGGGTTGTCAAGGGTGGGGCTTTCTGGGGTTCTCGCTGTTTGCTGTTCGGTGTTGGTTTTTGGACCCAACAGCGTACGACATCCCCCTGCGGGGGACGCCGGTCACTCTTCATTGCGTCGGCAAAGAAGACTAACGAGCTGTCCAAGCCCATGCCTGTGCCCGGCGTTCGCGAAGAAACGACTATAAAGGGGAACGGCAGCGCTGCGATGACCGACAAGCCATTGGTGCGAGCTCGCGGCGATCGGCCTCGCTGCTGGGTGAGCCCGCTAACGAGCCTGGTCCGGGAATCGTCGGCGACAGTGGCGAGCGGCGTGAGCCGCATCCCGTTTGAGAGATCGAGTCGAATTCGACGCTTCCCATGGCGCTGCCGTTCACTAACGATGGTGGAGCAAGCCATGGCAATGCGCAAGCGAGACGACGAGGTATTCCCGAACGCGGCGGGCATCGACATCGGGGCGTCAAGTCACTGGGTGGCGGTACCGCAGCATCTGGCCGAGCAAGCCGGCTGCGAGCCGGTGCGCGAAGTCGGGGCGATGACGGACGACCTCAACGCCCTGGCCGACTGGCTGCTGGGCTGCGGGGTGGACACGGTGGCGCTGGAGTCGACCGGGGTGTACTGGATCCCGGTGTACGAGGTGCTGGAGCAACGCGGGCTTAAGGTCTGGCTGGTCGATGCACGGCAGATGAAGTACGTGCCCGGGCGCAAGAGCGACGTGCAGGACTGCCAGTGGCTGCAAAAGCTGATGAGCCTGGGGCTGCTGCGCGCGGCCTGGCGCCCCGACGGCGAAGTCTGCGTGGTGCGGGCGGTGGCCCGTCAGCGCGAGGTGTTGATCACCGAGCAGGCGAGCTGGGTGCAGCGCATGCAGAAGTCCCTGGTGCAGATGAACCTCCAGCTCACCGAGGTGCTCACCGACGTGATGGGGCAGACCGGCCAGGCGATCATCCGCGCCATCGTGGCCGGCGAGCGCGACCCGAAGGTATTGGCCCGGCATCGCCACAGCCGCATCAAGGCCA
>JYOD01000066.1:0-160 GCA_000955785.1 Burkholderiaceae bacterium 16 | reverse complement strand
GGACCTCACGCGCATCAACGGGTTGGGGGTGACGGCGGTGATGAAGCTGCTGTCGGAGATTGGCCCGGACCTGAGCCGCTTCACCAGCGTCAAGCACTTCTGTTCCTGGCTGGGGTTGTGCCCGGGCACCAAGATCACCGGCGGCAAGGTGCTGTCCTCG